>JAFUVQ010000076.1 GCA_017477505.1 Eubacterium sp. | reverse complement strand
TTGCTTCCGTGAGCCAATGGAAGAGATCCTTTATTGCGAGTATACAAAACCGGAGAAGGATATTCGTAGAGCGAATTATGATTATGCGGATATGTATCTAACCTATGGTAGCCTTTTAGTGGAACTAAAGCGGCTGGATGATGCCGCAGATGCTTTATTAACGGCAATGAAATGGAATCCTGCTTATGCCGGTATTGCATTTGAATATGCCGAAACCTTCAAGATGAGGGGGAAGATCGAGGAATTTAAGGATATCACGAAGGGCATCTTTAAGTATGCTTACCGCCCCGAGGATCTTGCCAGATGCTACCGCAATATGGGCTACTACTTCGTAGAAGTTAAGGATTATGATACGGCGGTATGCTGCTTGCTTTTCAGTATGCACTTTGCCAAGTCTGAAATGGTTAGCTCTGAGCTGTATTATATCAGCCAGGTATCCGGCAAGATGTATCAGCCTACCGAAGAAGAGCTAGACAAGCATTTTGAGGAGCATGATATTCCCTATGGTCCCGAGATCGAGATGCTGAAGATTGCATATGCATACGGTCAGCACTTCTATGAGCAGGGAGATATGGCCTCTGCTGAGTATTTCCTTGAGATCTTCGTAAGCTTCATACAGGATGAAAAGGCGCAGAAGATGTATGAGGATGCAAAAGCTAAGATATAAGGAGGCGAACAGGAATGACATTTAAGGAAACTGGTTTTAGAGCCGTATACCATAATTTTGTCGTTGTTAAGAACAATGAAAATGTTGAGAAGGTAATAGATGACTTCCCCGGAGCGGAGGATGCCAATGCCGTTCTTACGTATGGATATTATGATCGTGAAGCAGGACTTACATTAGAGATCCTTGCAGCAGCTATAGTAAGCGATAATGGTTATAAATATGCAAAGGGTCGTGATGACATTTCCATGAAGCTTCGGATTGGAGCCGTTGAAGAAACAGAAATCTTTGTGTGCTCTGATGAAGATGGAAAGCTTTCACAAACCTTTGCTGATAAGCTTGATATGCTCAAGACATATGATGCCTCAGAAGATATCGAAAAAACCAGGGAGATGATGTTTCTGGATCCTTGTCGCCACGAGTGGTATATCGACGATATCATGGTACGACTGATGAAGGATGGTCTTCAGGCAGAAGGATGCTGGGTCAGAATAACAGGACTTGCTGAACACTATTTTGTCGGAACACTACTCAATGAGCCAGATCAGAACTTTGGATGGCACGAAGGAGAGACAGTTGCTTTCTTCGTCCATAAGACAGATGATGACAAAATTATTTGTTACACAGATATGAATCCTTCAGCCAAGGTAACAGAGGAGGACCTTGCAGACGGAAGTATGCTCAGGGAAGCTGTCAAAAAGTTTAATGAAGAGCGTAATGAACCGAATTTTTTGGACGTGCTTGAGATTCTGCGGGATAGTTATGTCTGGGTTCCTTGTAACGCTATCCTGAGTGATGAGGATAATGCCAGGTTCCAAAAAATGATGGAAGAAAAGGATAATAATGGAGAGTCCATAGTAGGTGAAGAATTCTCGACAAGGGATCAGGTAAGACTTGTGCCGGACATTCTGCAGAATGGTGAAGACTTCTTCTTTCCGATTTTCTCAAGTGAGGAGGAAATGGGAGAGTACGGCGATCATTTTTCAAAGATTCAAAAGCATATTCTTGAAGTCATCCCTCTCGCACGGAACAACGAGAAGAATGTCACAGGTATTGTACTGGATGCATTCAGTAATCCTTTTGTCCTAGAGTCTAAGATTTTTGACATTGTTGAAGGAATGAAATCCCGCATTGAAGTCTCAAAAGATACTGAGGAATAAGGTTATGGGTAGTATAAAGGATTTGCTGAATAAGGAGTATGATGATCAGATTTATATTGCAGAGGAACAGGATTCAGCCGAAGGGGTTTATCCTAAGAAACTTCATGTTGATGGCTATGATGTGAATCATTATCATGATGGTGATATCCCTGTGTATGAAATACTTGATAAGAATGGAAATATCATAGAAGTGGCGCATTCTACAAACGAGATGCATGAGATTACCGGAAACATAGATAAGGATGATGAAGATGAATAATCTTGAAGCAATAAAAGCAGGTATATTTGGAGTCGTTGTTGGAGATGCTCTCGGTGTTCCGGTTGAGTTTACAAGCAGATCGGAGCGGAAGGTAGATCCCGTAACCGATATGAGAGAGTACGGTACCCATAGCCAACCGAAGGGTACTTGGTCAGATGATAGTAGTATGATGCTTGCCTCTCTCGATAGCATTATTCAGAGCGGTGGCATCAATTATGATGATATGATGACCAGATTTCGTAATTGGAAAATCAATGGGGAATACACACCGCACGGGCGAGTATTCGATATCGGAATTACCTGCTCAAGAGCAGTAGCACAATACAGGCCGGGTATGGTGCCTACAGAATGTGGTGGCAGGGGCGAAAGAGATAATGGAAATGGCTCTCTCATGAGGATTATGCCAGTGTCATTGTATGACGCTCTTGAGGAAGAATACTGGAATGAGACTTTTATAGAAGAAGCAGCAGAGAATTCTCACGGAGCATCAAGCCTTACTCATGGTCATCCGAGAAGTCTGATAGCGTGTTTGATACACACCTCCATATGCCATGAACTGATATATCGTAAAGATGAATCAATATATATGGCTCTGTGGAGGGGAATTCATGGAACCTTTGATTTCTATGAGAGAAAGGCTTCGTATCTGCCTTGGTATAATGAAGAGTTCAAGAGGGAAATAACCACTGATGCCTATGGAAGAATGCGTGATCTTGAGGTGTTTATGAGCCTGCCGGACAATGAGATAAGGAGCAGTGGGTATGTGGTTCATACCTTGGAGGCTGCTGTTTGGTGTTTGCTAAATTCCGGTTCCTATGAGGAGTGCGTATTGAAAGCAGTTAATCTTGGCGATGATACAGATACTGTCGGAGCTGTGGCAGGAGGTCTTGCTGGGCTTGCATACGGATACGAGAATATACCGAAGGAATGGTTGGATGTAATCGTGAAGAAAGACTGGATAACCAAATTGTGTGAGGATTTTGCATCTATTATGTCATAGGAGGAATTAAGATATGTCTGATAGGGCACAAAGAATAGAGGTCTTTAACGATACGCAGGACTGGATCAAAAACGATCCAGCTCTTTCTGCGTCTATACCTGTTGCAAAAAAGAATACGACTGTGTTCTATGAGGATGATTATCCTGCGTTTAATTCTTCTAAAACAAGAGATACAGTCATAACGGTCTCGGGAGACAGGAGTTATCAGGCGGCTATGAAGCTTCATAGGGAGAACCCGGATGCAAAGATCGCAGTTATGAACTTTGCAAATGCATTTCATGCAGGTGGTGGGGTAACTACCGGAGCATCGGCGCAGGAGGAATGTTTGTGCCGTACCTCTACGCTGTATCCTCTTCTTTACAGGAGAACGCTTAGAGATTCATTTTATAAGCACCACCATGATTTGAATAGTCCGAAAGCGACGGATTCACTCGTGTACACAGAGGGAGTTATTATTTGTAAGACAGATGAAGATCTTCCTAAAAGAATGCCGCAGGATGATTGGGTCACAGTTGATGTGATCACAATCGCAGCACCTGATCTTCGTGATAAATCCAATGTTCATGTTCCGCTGATAAATGGCGGCACTTATATGAACAACGCAGAGCTGTTCGGATATCATGTAAAGCGTGCTATCCATATGCTGACATGTGCGGCCGCAAAGGGAGCAGATATCCTGGTGTCTGGAGCTTTTGGGTGTGGAGCATTTCAAAATGACCCGGAGGTTGTGGCAAGAGCTTACAAAACAGTGTTACAGGAGTTCCCGAAGGTATTTAAGCAGATAGAGTTCGCTGTATATTGCCCGCCAGGTGGAAGCAGGAACTTTGATGTATTCAAAAAGGTATTAGGATAGTATTTCAGAGGACGATAATATGCAAGACAGATATGCTGGAGATGTCGGCGATTATGGAAAAATTGCATTATTGAGATTTCTGCAAGCTCAAGGATTCTCCATTGGGGTTAATTGGTATAGGGTCGCTGAGATGGATAGTGAAAAGAATGCAGATGGGTCGTACAAGCAGAATGATGGAAAATATCTTATATCAGAAAAACTGCGGGAATGTGATCCAACGTTGGCCGACCATTTGATGAAGATAGCTCATAGCAAGAGAAGATCTATCAGGTCAATACAAAAGGCAGATCTGATTCCAGGTGCTATTTATTTTGATGTGCCCCTTTCTGTTGAAGGTCGGTCTGAGTGGCATCAGAAAGGTATGGATAAGTTGGCTGAGGCTGACCTTGTCTTTATGGATCCGGATAATGGTCTGAAAGTGAAATCTATCGGGAAAAGGTCGGCTAAAAGCATTAAATATACATTCTACGAAGAAGTCAAGGATTACATTGAAATGTAAACCCAAGAATTGATACAAAGAAATGCTGTTGTCAGAACGGTAAAATGGCTTGAAATCAAGGGCTTTCGGGGATTAAGGGTTCTCCGACAGCTCTTTCTTTATGCACATTTGTGGGTGGCATCGTGGCAACA
>JAFUVQ010000021.1 GCA_017477505.1 Eubacterium sp. | reverse complement strand
ATTGAAACATGGTGCAACAGTCTTCCTCGTAAGATCCTAGGATATCGAACTCCTGATGAGATATTTGAGGAAGAGCTGGATATCATCTACCAACAAGATGCAGCCTAGATAGAAATGTCCAACTTGTTATTGCAATTTACGTTATACTTATTTTTGCTGTTTTTTCTCATTCAAAAGGCGCAATTGCGAACAGTGCTTCCATGGATTATTCTAAACTTTGGTCTTACGAAAACGGCAGCGTTGTAGATATGAATAATCTCAAAACTGACGATGTCTTCAGGATTCATAAAAGGATTACTGTCAATGAAGTTGACGGAACTGCTCTGTGTTTCTACAGTAAAAACATCTTCTTCACTGTCTATCTCGACGGTGATCCTCTCTATAGTTTTAATCCGACTCCGCCCAGATTATTCGGTCGTGCATATGGATACTATCCCCATACAGTCCCACTTCCTGTGTCCAGATTTGACGGTGAAATTGTAATAAATATTGAAAACTGTTACAGCGGAAAAGCCGGTTTTATAACGAATATGGTTCTCACGGACGATAATAGTTTTGTAATCTCGACTCTTCAGAGAAATATTCCGGAATTCTTATTCTGTCTTGTAAGCTTTGTTTTCGGAATAATAGTCTTCTTCATCGGCCTTACAGGAAGATACTATGGTGAGAAACGTTATGAGATCATAAGTGCCGGTGCATTCGCCATAGTCTGCTCAGTATGGATTGCCACTGAGACTCAGATTCTTTCAGTATTGACAGGCGATCCTTTTGCAGTCCATTTCCTGGATTATATGGCTATGGACTTCATCTCATTTCCTGCCCTTATGTTTATTGCATACCTTTCATCCAATAAGAACTCCGTCATAGTTGTCATCTCCGGCATACTGACTGTTCTTCTGGTGGGTTTCTCCATAGTCTCAACCATGCTGGATTTCAAGGATTATCACCAGCTCATAATCTGCAGCCAGGTACTTATAATCCTTTCCATAATTGCAGTTATTTACTTCATTGTTTCAGGACTCATACAGAAAAAAGTCCGCATGACGACGGTTCTGTTTCTGTTCAGTCCTTTTATTCTATCCATCATCCTCGCCATATGGGGAATCATAAGCTACAACATATATCATATTAAGCTGGGATTCCCGTACCTTAAGATTGCTCTTTTTATCTTTATTCTGGATTGCGGAATTTATGAATTCAAGAGCATTTCCGATATGAGCCGCCGGAGCCAGTATGCTGAGATCATGGAGCAGATAGCCTACAGCGACAGTCTTACGGGACTGCTCAACAGAGCTGCATTCAACAGGGAGACCGAGGCCGCTGCCAGAAAGAAAACCCCTTACACATTTGTAATGCTCGACATGAACTATCTTAAGCTTGTAAATGACAGGCTGGGACATGCCTATGGTGACGAATATCTTAAGAGCCTGGCCGAATGTATAAAGAATTCATTTAATCATGGAGAAAAGTGCTTCCGTATAGGCGGTGATGAATTCTTCATCATGTCCAAAGAATCCGTCGGAAGTCAGATATTTAACAGAAGCATCAATACACTTAACAGGCAGGTTGAAGATTATAATGACGATAAAAATCCGGATATCCCACTCAGCATTGCTATAGGAATATCCGAATATAATCCCGAAAAAGATGATATTGAAGACAGCATCAGGCTGTCTGATAAAAATATGTATACAGATAAAACTGCCGTGAAGAAAAAACTGGATCCTATTCTGCTCAAGTCTCCTGTCTGACCGGAACATCGTCCTCATTCTTCATTTTCAACAGTTCCGATGCCGCGAATGGAATCGTGATTCCCAAGGTCAGAACATCAGCCAGCGGCTGCGCAGCCTGTACTCCCGTAAGTCCCAGTATGAGCGGGAGTATTTTTATTGCCGGAATAAAACATATCCCGTTTTTGGAAGATGATGTTATGCTGGCTTTTACGCCTTTCCCCATAGACTGCAGCATCATATTTGTCATTATGATAAATGAATTGATGGGGAGAACAATACACTGGAATCTGAGTGCTGTTTTTCCGACAGCTATAACATCAACGTCTTTTCTGAAAAAGCCTATGATTTCAGGCGCCTTGATAAAGCAGACCACCGCCATCACTGTAAGAAAGACAGTTCCCCAGATCACCGAGAACCAGTAGCCCTCACGGACTCTCTTCCTAAGCCCTGCTCCGTAATTAAATGAGCAGGCCGGCTGATATCCCTGGCCAAAACCGATAAGCGCAGAGATGACCAGCATCGTCACTCTGGAAACTATGGACATTCCGGCTATGGCAGCCTCACCGCCGAAAACTCCGGAAGCACGGTTCAGCAGTATCGTCGAGATTGCTGCAAGCCCCTGTCTGAACAGAGATGGAATCCCACCATTGATGATCTGTCCGATATAGTAGCTGTTCAGCCTTACATTTTTAATATTCAGATGAATATTCTCACCTCTGGTACTTCCGATGAGAAGTATGAAAAAACTGGTAATCTGGCCAATTACGGTTGCGATGGCGGCGCCTCTTATGCCCAGTCCGAGAACAAGTATAAGCAGCGGATCAAGGAACATATTCATGATGGCTCCCGAAAGAAGCCCTATCATGGCGTATACAGCGCTTCCCTGAAAGCGGAGCTGGTTATTCACAACAAACTGACACATCATAAACGGTGCGCCTATAAGTATGATTCTCGCATACTGTACAGTCATAACTTCCGTCTCGGGAGAAACCTTTCCCGAAGCGAGAAAAGTAGTTATTGGATGTATGAATACATTTCCAAGTATAAGGAAAATGATTCCCAGAATGATTGCCAGCATAAAGCCCGTGGATGCCATTTCCGATGCTTCCTTCTGCTTGCCCGCACCAAGCATCCTGGAGAGATAATTGCCGCTGCCGTGGCCGCACATAAAACCCATAGCCTGGATTACGGCCATCACCGGGAATACTATACCCACCGCTGCCGTGGCTCCTGTTGCATTTACCGGAATTCTTCCCACAAAAAAGGTATCTGCCGAATTATAGATACCCGTAACCAGCATACTGATAATAGTTGGAACCGCCAAAGACAGAATCAGCTTCTGAATCGGTGTCTCTGTCATATACGTATATCGGTCTATCTTATTCTTTGCCATCTGACTCTCCATTTACTATCTGAAAAATATAATAAAGCCTACTGATCACCTACAATGTATTCAGCTGCTTTCATAAGGTCGTCCGCCCTGTAATCTATAAGCTGCATCAGCTCTTCATCCGGCTCAGTCAGATCCGGGATCATTATTACTCTGCAGCCCGCTGCGTGTCCTGCTTTAACACCGTTCGGAGCATCCTCTATTGCAAATGCATCGGCCGGCTTCACGCCGACTCTCTCACAGGCATAAAGATAAACGTCCGGAGCAGGCTTTCCGTGTGCCACATCCTTCGCACTTATTATCTCATCAAAAAAATCTGTAAGTCCCGCTCTGCCAAGGTATTCCAATGTTTTATCCATCTTCGTTGCCGTGGCGACAGCAAGCTTTACGCCATGCTCCTTAAGAAAGGTCATAGCTTCCTTCACATATGGCTTCACAGGAATCTCTATCTTCTGCATCAGAGGCTCCATCAGTTTTTTTCTGTGCTTTCTGATCCTGTCATAAGCAACAGGATCCCCTGTCATTTCCTCTCCGAGTTTCATGCCATATTCAAATGCAGCCGATCTGAAGAGAAGCAGCTGTTCCTTCGACAGATTATAACCCAGCTCGTCCGCTGCTATCTTCCAGTATTTCTGATAAATCTTCTCCGTATCGAGAAGAGTTCCGTCCATGTCAAAAATCGCAGTTTTCATTTGCTTATCTCTTTTCTCCTGATTTTAAATGCCTGTTTATTACATTATATTCTTATCTGTCAAGACTTATGATTACTTCATTAAGCCGGCGGCAGACAGATGATTCTATCATAATGATGTCGGCAGACAGATAGATTCTATCATAATGACATCGGCAGACAGATGATTCCTGCATTAAGCCCACGGCGTCCCGAAGTGTATCTGTGTGAGAAGAATATATCATGATGCTTCATGGTACATATTCCCGCTAAATTTATATTATCTGCCGGAACCCCTGCAGATGTAAGCACTGCTTTGTTCAGCTCCCACAGATTCAGCATATAACGTTCCTCACCGTCCGGACGGTCCCGACGTATATATATTCCCGACGCTTCCGCCACAGTGCCGAGACACTTATCCACCTCATCTATAACTACTCTGTCCACCTCGTAGTTTTCCTGTCCTATGGACGGCCCAATGCCCACAATAAGATCTGATGGATTGGTTCCGAATTCATCTCCCATAGTCCTGACCACCTTAGAAGCTATCCCGTTTACCGCTCCCCGCCAGCCGGCATGCGCCGAGCCTATGGCTTTATTGACCGGATCATAGAATAATATCGGAACACAGTCCGCTCCGAAGACTATAAGAGGTATGCCCGGTACATCCGTTATCTGGGCGTCAATCCCATCCCTGGTTGCATCGGTTATCCCGCCAAACGATTCAGCGGTCACCCCACCGTTTATCCCACCGGTTGTCGCATCAGTTTTCCCATCGTGCGTTTCATTTCTCACCACAAGAATTCTCGTGTCATGCACCTGATTCGGAAATGAAATCCCAGTCTCATCAATCCCAAGACTCCTGCCCAGTCTTCTGTAATTTTCCATTACGTCCGCATGGTCATCGTCCAGCCTTGTTCCCAGATTCAGAGATTCATAAATACCCTTGCTCACTCCTCCAAGCCTTGTGGTAAATCCGTGAATCAGATCGTTTCTCTTCATCCCCGGCAGCTCTATAATCGGGACTTCGCCGTCTGTATTAAAAATTATATTATAATCCTGCAGTGCCTTTGCTGCCTCCGCCACACTGCAGACATTCACTTCATTCATATCATTTCCCCATAAACATTTCAAGATATATCATTAACCTGCTGTAAAAGAATCACATACGAAAAGAGCCGGACCCCATTAATCTGAGGTCAGACTCTTTTATACAATCTACTTTTAGTCCTCACCGGTTTCTGCGATCTTCTTTGCATTTTCCTCTTCAATGTTCTTGAAGAATGAAAGCATAGGTTTTACATCAGTCTTACCTTTTATACGTCTGTCGACATAGTTTCCGGTAAGTTTCATAACCAGTGGCGACAGAGATAAAACACCTATAAGGTTAGGAATCATCATCATTCCGTTAAATGTATCGGAAATATCCCATGCAAGGCTTGATGTTAAAATCGCGCCGCACACTATAACAAGGACAAAGATAACTTTATAAACTATGGTTGCTATAGGAGCCGCATTTCCCGAAAGATACTCAACTGCCTTTGAACCGTAATGTGACCATCCGAGTATGGTTGTAAATGCAAAAAGTAATATTGCAAGTGCTATGAAGTAACGACCGAATTCAAATCTGCCTATCTTAAATACTGTATTAAATGCTTCAGCAACAAGAGTCGAATCATTTTCTGTAACAGCTACACCCGTTTCAAGGTCGATAACGCCTGAAGTAAGTATCGTAAGAGCTGTCATGGTACAGACAATTATTGTATCGGCAAATACTTCAAAGATACCCCAGAGTCCCTGCTTAACAGGCTCAAGTACATTTGAATTAGAATGAACCATAACAGAAGAACCAAGACCGGCCTCATTTGAGAAAACGCCTCTCTTGCATCCCATGGTGATAACCTGCTTAAGAGCTACGCCGGTAGCACCGCCCCATGCGGCTTTTCCTGTAAATGCACTTCCAAAGATTGCTCCGAAAGCAGGACCTATATGCAGTACATTTTTAAATATAATGATAAGTGAGCCTGCTATGAAGGCTACAACCATGAACGGAACTATTGTTTCAGCTACATTTGCTATACGCTTGAGTCCACCGAGAATTATGAATCCAACAAGAATCATAAGAATGATTCCAACTATAAGCATATAAAGTGTAACAGATGCAGAACCGTCGGCTGAAGTATAAAGCACATGGCTTGAAAGAGCCTTAATATCAAATGCTGAGGTAAAATTAACAACGATTTTGTTAACCTGTCCCATATTTCCTATACCGAAGGAAGCAAGAACCGCGCAGATTGCGAAGCATATGGCAAGAATCTTACCAACAACCTTCATACCACGATATCCACCAAGTCCGTCTTCAAGGTAATACATGGCACCACCGGACCATTCTCCTGATGCATTCTTTCTTCTGAAATAAATTCCGAGAATATTCTCTGAGTAGTTTGTCATCATTCCGAAGAATGCTGCAACCCACATCCAGAATACCGCACCCGGACCACCGCTCATGATAGCAGCTGCAACACCGGCAATATTACCTACACCTACTGTAGCCGCAAGCGCGGTACAAAGCGCCTGGAACTGTGATATGGAAGCTTTCTCTCCTGTGTCTCCTTTTACTTTCTTATCAAAAAGACTTCCTACAGTCTTCTTCATCCAGTGACCTATATGTGACACCTGGAAAAATTTAGTAAGACATGTCATGATGATTCCGACTATTAGCAGGAGCCACACGCCCACCTTCGTCCATACGAAAGTATTGATCACGTCATTGAAATTCGCTAACGTACCTAAAAATCCGTTCATTGCGTTTTATACCTCTTTCTTTTATTGTTAACCGTTGGTGCCTTACGATATCAGTAGCTTTATCAGTAGCCTTACACAGAAAAAGACTCACAGCTAATGCATTCACACCATTGTGAGTCTCTTTACGATTCGTTATTTTATAGGTTATTCACTGAAAAATCAAGCATTTTCTCAGTTATTTTGATTTCTTGGTGTCTTCTTTTCTTCCTTCCTTAAGAAGTTATCATACTGTCTGGTAATCTTGAAACTGCCCTTCAGCAGATAGCTTGCGGCCTGAGTGGCTTTATGAACCGATTTGGTGCCGCTCTTAAAGATAAATGCAACAAGTGCGCCTATACCAAGAGATATCAGTAGTTCAACGATGGCAACTCCTGCCGTAGGTCCGCCTTTGGAGATTGAAACCCCCAGCATAATACCGGCAAGAACAGCGAAAACTCCCAGCAATATGCCCCAGAACTTGCCCTTACTGTATGGAACGTCACCGACGAAGGTTCCTGTCTGTCCATTCATGGCAAATGTATATTTCTTGCCGTTCCATGTCGTATTCAGAAGCCATACAGGGAAAAGCGCATACTTAACTTTATTATTACTCTGCTGAACATCGCATCTTCTCATGTTCTTGGTATCATAGCCCTTAACCTGGTCATTAAGCATCTGTTCAGAAGAATTCTTGATACGAAGATCCGCCCTTGGCTTACATTCCTCTGCAGTCACATCATACTTATCAGCCATATATCCGGCAAGATAAGCAGCGCTGAAAGGAACCGCTTCTTCAATATTATAAGGCTCAATGGAATCCATAAGATTATCATCCATCTTCTTGGATCCGTCAGCCGGAATATTACGGAAACTCATATTACCTTCACGAAGTACATCATAATACTCTGTCTCTTCATAATCGTACTGATTGTCAGAATGCCTGTGTACTTTGGTAGTATCGAAATCTGCTCTCGCATGTACATCCGCATCAAAGAGCCAGAAAGGAACATAAACACCCTTTAATTCCTGAATATGATTATCTGATTTAAATGCAGCCGGAGCCAGCTTAATGCTGTTAACGTGCTTCTTCAGCTTGTCGGTAGCCGCATATTTATTTAATTTAAATGGAATAATGAGATCCGGCTTAAGGCTTCCCTTGAACATACTTGAAATAACTATAGGATTATCACAGTATGGACACTTTGTAGAACCTATAGTTTCATCACCGACAATCTCACCGCCACAGGACTTACACTCATAGACGATAAGCCCGTCATTTGCAGGATTCCAGTCATCCTGTCTTGCTACATACTCATCCCCCTGAGCCTCGATAGAAGCATCGAACTGCTCAACCGGATAATCCGAACCGCAGCTGTCACATGAAAGCATCTGCTTGGAGCTGCTGAACTTTAAGATTCCTCCGCAGGCAGGGCATTTATACCTGTTTAATTCTGCCATTTTTCTAACCTCCCCCTTATGTTACGTAACTGTTCAGTTACCCCTCCCGGTAGTCGCTGAACCATCTGCCTTCGGCATCTGTCGCCGCTATGCGGCTTATGTCCAGCGATACTGGAGGGGTATCTGTATCAGAATATAAACATACAAAATACCCTCATCGCTGCAAGCAGCAATCGGGTATTTGTATGTTTATATCTGAACAGTTACTGTGTTGGTATGTTCTTGTATCTGACGATCTTCATACTTGCATTTTTGATAAATTCTTCCTTGCGGAGCTTAACTCTAGCAATCTGCTTATAGAGCGGTCTGCCTTTGTTGACCTTATCCTTAAGCTTATTGAAGTATATAATATCGTCAAAATGTTCTTCTGTCGGGAATATCTCCGCAACTATCTTGCCGCCCTCATCATAAACAAGAACCTCTTCAACAGCTGCATCTCTTGCGATATCCTGTTCAAGTTCCTCCGGAGAGATATTCTCACCGTTGCTGAGAATGATCAGATTCTTCTTTCTGCCTGTAAGAATAATGAATCCTTCATCATCAACGAATCCGAGGTCGCCTGTATGATACCAGCCATCCACAAGAACTTCGGCGGTTGCCTCGGGATTCTTGTAATAACCCTTCATAACTATATCACCCTTAAAAGCTATCTCGCCTTCGTCCGTAACCTTAACCTGAAGTCCCGGAACCATCTGTCCTACAGAACCATCTCTATGATGATGCGGACGGTTAACAGCTGTACAAGGTGAACATTCTGTCGTTCCATAACCGTTCAGAATCTCAATACCCCAGGTACGGAATTCCTGAACATACATGGGATCAAGTGCGGCACCGCCGCAGATGATATACTCAAGATTACCACCGAATACATTATGTATCGATGCATATGTCTTGCGTCTTACATCAACTCCTGTCTTAAGCAAAAGATCCGTTGACTTCATAAGACCTTTAAAAGCGGCAACCTTGCCTTTCTTCTCTATCTCTGCCCAAATCTGCTTATGGAAGAATTCAACAAACATCGGAACCAGGAACATAGTCTGCGGTCCAAACTCAGCCATATTCTTCTTAACATACCTAAGGCTCTTGTTGATATATATGGCATATCCATAGTTAATAACCATGAGTACACCGACAACAAGACCAAATGCATGGTGGAAAGGAAGTACTGCGAGTACATTTCCCTCCGGAGCGAAAAGCTTGCAGGTCTGATTTATCTCTTCCGCGATATTTCTGTTTGTAAGCTCAACTCCCTTACTGGTTCCTGACGTACCTGATGTGAAAAGTATGGCAGCTGTCCTGTCAGGCTCCATGCCGTAATTTTCAAATTCTATAGCTCCTCCTGCCTCAAGATGTCTTCCCTCTTCAAGAAAATCATCTATATCAAAGAAGCTGTATACAGGTCTTCCCGGTTCCTCAGGAATCTTGGCTGCATATGTCGGTGAAACAAATACTGCCTCCGCATCGGAAATTCTGAGCAGTTCCTTCTGTTCTTCCTCAGGAAGCGCCTTATCAATAGCTACGGCTATACTTCCGCCGCATACTGCAGCAAGGAAAACGATCAGCCATTCATACGAATTCTCACCTATTATGGCAATGTGCTTATCCTTAAGCTTCTTATCGTACATCCAGGCACCAAGAGCATTCACATCACTTTCAAGATCGCCATAGCTTTTCTTCATCTCTCCCGAATTACAGGGATAGACAAATGCAGTTTTTTCAGGCTGCTGTTCAGCCTTTATCCTGATCATCTCTTTGAGATCAGAAATCTGTTTTAATGAATCATATAAAGGGTATGCTTTATTCTTCATGTGCCTACTGGAAATCCTCTGCTAATACTTCATCTCCGCCTCTTGCCTTGCATTTGTCTATAATGCCGTCAAGAAGCTCTATAAATCTGTCAATGTTACCTGTCTCCATAGTCTTAAGAGAATTCTTAAGTCTTTCAAATATAGCCTTGTCAGCCTTTACTTCTTTCTCCTTGAAGTAACCTCTTGCTATAGAGATCATACCTCTCTCTCTGATCTTATGGATATCAATGAGATAGATAAATGAATCAACTATTTCCTGGTTATCCTCAAAGAAACCTGCAAGAGAATCAATCTCACCTGTAAGCATAACAACATAATCATTCTCATCAGGTGCTGAGTTCTTGATAACTTCGACAAGCTTGGCAGGAGCAACAAGTCCCGCATTCTCTATAATAAGACATCCGCCCTTAAGGCCTTCAAGTTTTTCAAGACCTATCTTGTTAAGCTGTTTTGCCTTAATCTTGGCAATCTTGTCAGATTTAATAAGTCCTGTTGCAAAGAAGCTTCTTGCAAAATCCTCTCCAACCTTTGTGGTACCAAAACCGTTACGTCCGAGAACAACTATATTCTTAGGCATATCAGGATGCTTCTGTATAGAATTAAATGCAACAAGTATATCTTCTGAAGTTGTAGCGATCTTAAGATACTTCTGAAGGAATACAGCTTCGTCAGGAAGTGGAAGAAGCTCCATATCTTCTCCGTTAACAGGATCGACAATCTTCTTTCCTGATTCCTCTTTCTGATCTTCCTGCTCTCTTTTTGCAGCTCTCTCAGCACGCTTCTTGACTTCTTCTTCGTACTTCTTCTGTTCAGCTGCTTCGCCCGCAGCAATCGTTGCTGCAGCGTTCTTCTTCTGATTCTGACCTTTTGATCCTTTCTTTCCGCCGGCATTCTTCTTTGCCTTTTCTTCGGCAGCCTTAGCCTTGGCTTCCAGTATTCTCTGCTTTTCCTCCTCCTCATGCTTAGCCAGCTCCGCAGCACGGGCAGCTTCTTCAGCGGCACGTTTCTCCGCTTCAATCTTCTGCAGCTCTTCAGGAGTAGGTCCTACTTCCTTCTTATTCTTCTTAAAGCTTGCGAGAAGCTTTTTAATAGCCTCATAGGCATTCTTGAAAGGTTTAATCATCAGTCATTTCCCCCTTAGTATATATTGTCTTTTCATTCAAGTCTTATTTAAATGCAGCTGTAAATGCAGTAAGTCCCAGTGCAGAGGCAATTCCCATAATAATGCCTGCAAGCACTACTCCTGCCATAACTGCTATAGAGCTTTTCTTAAAATCCAGATCCAGCAGACTGGCTGCCAGAGTACCCGTCCATGCGCCTGTCCCGGGAATCGGAATGCCGACAAAAAGGAAAAGCGCTACATATGTACTTCTTCCGACCTTCTTCGTGAGTTTTTCTCCGCCTTTTCTGCCCTTCTCAAGGAAGAAGTTAAAGAATCCGCCCAGCCATTTAAATCCCTTAGGCCATTCCTTTGCCGCTCCCCACTCGAGGACTCTTCTCGCAAAGAAGAAAATAATCGGTACAGGAAGCATATTCCCTATAATCGCAATCACATAAGAAAGCGGAACATTCAAATGGTTAACAACTGCAAACGGCACAGCACCTCTCAGTTCTATAAGAGGCACCATCGAAATAAGAAAAACCGTAAGATACTTTATCATCTATCTAAAAATCTGCCTTTTCAATAATGTAAACGTCGTATGTTTAGAAAAAAATCTACTCATACAGTCTGGCGGATAAGGCTTATCGTGTGACTGATACAGCCACTTCCGCTACCCTATAATTTATCACAAACCCGTTAATATGTAAACCTTGAAATACTCTTATGCAGAATGCACAAAAAAACATTTCAAAATTCCGTTTTGAAAACGTATTTTTTGTAGTCACTTTGTTTAAAAATGTGATATAATGCTAGTAACTGTTTGAGCATGTCGGATTACAGACTTAGTTTAAACACATCCAAAAAATCTTTATTACGTGGGGTTACTATGAACATCAGAAATCTACAAAACATGATCGCTGAGTGCATCAACTATGCTGATGCTATCAACAGCGATGTCAATCTTTATCCCGATGACGCCAAGATGCAGTTAAGGGATCTCCTCAGATATGATATCATCATATTCTTAGGCTTTCTGTACGAGCCGGATAACGGCAATCTCAAAGACCAGGTTGAATTCATCAGACTCAATTTAAGAATGAACCTTTCAGATGACAAATTCCTGGAATTTGTTGAGCAGAGATGCTTCGACCCAAGATTCCTCACTGAAGCTCCAAAGTCACTTTCATATTTCATTAAGGCTGACCGTGCTTCAATGCAGCAGGGTGTCAGGGGTAATGTAGCAAAGTCAAAGTTCGTTGTTGACTGCTTCAGAAAGCTCGGCGAAGGCTTTATCTCATATGACAGGGTTAAAGATGAGACCAAAAAGAAGCTTACCGATTATATCGAGGTTCTTTATGCCACACTTAACAGTGCCGGCATCGTTACTACAACTCATACTTCAGTTCTTACTGCAGCCATGAATCCGCACAGTCCGTCATCTATGCCGGAAAGAATGCCTCAGGCTCCTATCAAGGAAAGTAAGATAACCACATTTGATGTTGATACCGGAGAATTTGTTGTAAAGAACAAGATCAGCATCTCAGGTCATAATATCGTTAAGAAACGTGCCGATGATATCACCGAGTTCCAGAACTTCGTAAAGGCTGAAGAGGAAGAGGTTAAGGACGCCTTCCACAGAGGTAAAACCAGGGTCGGAGGCAACAGACGTGGCAGTGATGAATCCGAAGAGATAGAAGCTTCTCTTGATGAACTTATCAAAGAGCTCCAGGGACTTACGGGACTTGGTTCTGTTAAGGAAGATGTTATGCATCTCATTAACATCATCAAGGTAAGAAAGCTCCGTGAGATGAAAGGTCTTAAGCGTATCGATATGTCCTTCCATCTGGTATTTACGGGGAACCCAGGTACCGGTAAGACAACCATTGCCAGACTTCTTGCAAAGATATATAAGCAGCTCGGTGTTGTTAGTAAAGGTCAGTTCATAGAAGTTGACCGTTCCGGACTCGTTGCCCACTATTCAGGTGGTACTGCTATCAAGACTACTGAGGTTATAGACCGTGCAGTCGGCGGAATACTTTTCATCGATGAGGCATATTCTCTTACCCATAACAAAGAGATGGGTGACTACGGACAGGAAGCTGTTGATACACTCCTGAAGCGTATGGAGGATGACAGAGACGATCTTATCGTCATCGTTGCCGGATATACAAATGAAATGAAAGAGTTCATCAATTCCAATCCGGGTCTTCAGTCACGTTTCAATAAGTATATCGAATTCCCTGATTACACAAGTCAGGAACTCATGACCATCTTTAAGCATATGTGTGATGAGACAGACTACTCACTTACAGAGAGTGCCGCAACCATGGCGGATACGTATCTTACAGGTCTTGCAGAAGGTAAGAAGGATAACTTCGCAAATGCCCGTCTCGTACGTAACTACTTCGAAAGATGTATCGACAGACAGGCAAACAGAATCGTTAAGGATAAGCTTATCAACGAAGACGACCTTGTAACCTTCGTTAGAGAAGATATGATCGAACCAAATACAACAAGAACCGCGATTGAGAAAAATCCGGATGCCTAAAAAAGACAGATAACCAATATCGAATTTCAATTACGAACTTCAATAACAAGAAGAGCCGATTCCGTCAGGAACCGGCTCTTCTTGTTATTGAAGTTCTATAGGTATTATGCTGACTGTTTCTTACCGATATACTTACGAAGTGTAAGCCAGAGCGGACCGGTAATGAATATTGAAGAATAAGCACCACATATAATACCAATCATAAGTGTAAGTGTGAATTCTTTAAGTGATGAAACACCAAGTATGAACAGCATAAGTATTGTTACAAATGATGTTAAGTTTGTATAGATATTTCTTGTAATTGTCTGTGAAATGGATGCATTAACCACCTTGGTATAACCGGCTGCATCCTTTGTATACTGCATCGTCTGCATATTTTCACGAATACGGTCAAATATGATGATAGTGGAGTTGATGGAGTAACCGACGAGTGTAAGCATACAGGCGATGAATGTACTTCCGACTGAAAGCCATGCTACTGAGTATACCATAAATACTACCATGACATCGTGAATAAGTGCGATAACGGCAGATGCACCGAATCTTACATCATTAAATCTGAATGCGATGTAGATAAGCATAAGTACTGCTGCTATTGCAACTGCAAGGATCGCATCACGTCTCATTTCACTACTTATAGTACTGCTTATGTTCTCAGATTCGATATCAGCCTTATCAAGACCGAACTTCTCGATAAGTGCATCATCAAGCGCCTCTCTCTTATCCTGAGATAATTCTGCAGTCTTAAATACTACCTGATTGTTAGCATCTACAACCTGTATCTGAGTTGTACCCGGATTGATTCCCGTAGCCTGCTCGATAACAGGTACTACTTCTGTCTCAGCCTCTACAAGTGACATAGCATGATCAAATGTAACTGTGGTTGAAGTACCGCCTGAGAACTCAAGTGAATAATTCATTGTATTATTACGTCCATCGATTCCCTTGTTAACAAAGAGGAATGCGATACCGAGAAGTACAGCTATAAGTGATATAGAGCCTGTAAGCTTGAAATACTTTGCGAAATCTCTTACCTTTGCAGGCTTTGCCTTTCCATAAAGCTTCTCGTTGGTAATACCGAGTTCCGCAAACATCTTAAGCAGGAATCTTGTGACAACAAGTGCTGTAAACATGGAAAGAATGATACCGAGGATAAGTGTTCTTGCGAAGCCCTTAACCTGTCCGGAACCCATCCAGAGAAGCACGAGACCTGCTATGATAGTTGTGATATTTCCATCAAAGATAGCTGAGAACGCTTTCTTGAAACCTGCATCGATGGCAGATTTAACCGAAAGTCCGTTTCCTATCTCTTCTTTAATACGCGTAAATATGATGACATTCGCATCCACCGCCATACCGATGGAAAGAAGAATACCTGCAATACCCGGAAGGGTAAGTGTTATCTTACATATATTGATTCCGAGGAGTTCAAGTATAACATAGCATGCAAGTGCAAGACATGAAACAAATCCAGGGAATCTGTAAACAACAAGCATGATAAGGAAGATAATGCATATACCTATAGCTCCTGCAAGGAGTGCGGTACGTATAGCATCATTACCAAGCTTAGCTCCAACTACCTGTGAACGGAGTTCTGAAAGTGTAAGAGGAAGTGCACCGATCTTGATAGTGCTTGCAAGTGTTCTTGCCTCTTCAAGGCTTTCCTGTCCATCGATCTGAGCAGATCCGCCTGTAATAGCCTCTCTTACGTTAGGTGCGCTTACAACCTCTCCATCATAAATAATATAGAGTGGCTTACCTACATTTGCGGTAGTTGCATCTGCAAACTTCTGTGTACCTGCTTCATTGAACTGAAGCTGAACGATGTATTCATTGGCACCTGTTCCGTTTGCTTTTTCAATACCTGCATCTGCATTCTCTACATCAGCACCTGTAAGTGCCGGAGTATAATCTTCACCTGCAGAAAACTTGGTATAGTTATCCTGATCCATGAACATAAGGTCACCCGGCTTACCGAGTTCTTCAAGAACCTTATTCGGGTCGTATTTTGCTGTATCGAGAGGAATCTCGACAGTAATACGGTCCTGTCCTTCCTTATAAACCTCACCTTCAGTGCTGTAGTTTTCAACTCTTCGCTGAAGTTTCTCAATAGTAGTGTCAATCTGGTCTGATGTAGCATCATCATCCATGATCTGGTAAGTAATACTTACACCACCCTGAAGGTCAAGTCCGAGGGATATATCCTTCGCACGGCCGGTACTATTCTCTCCTACACCATAGAGTGCCATATATACGGCTCCTGCTACAACGAGGCAGAACAGAAGGAGGAAGATTACTGCATTTCTCTTTGTCTTCTTCATTGCCTTTCTTAGCCTTTCTTTTTTTATTTATGTATCCTGCGGTTTATCAGCGTTTCCACAAGATACTAGTTATCACAATTATAATCGCAATCCTGTGAATCTTCGCATTCTTCAGGTGTTGCAGCTCCGGTATCAGCTTCTCCGAGATCTGAAAGCGCAGCCTTGATCATTATAGCGCATTCAACTCTCTTCCTCTCCAGTTCACATCCGATATCATATGCATCCAGGATATGTCCATGGAACTGATATGAATTGGCCGCACAGCCTCCGCTGCAGAAGAATCTTGCGAAGCAGTCCTTACATTTGTCCTTGGCATAAACATTGCAGAGCTTAAACTCATCAACTATGTCATTTCTCTCGATGCCATTAAACACATCACCGATCTTATAATCGTCAATTCCGACGAATTGATGACATGGATAGAGATCACCCCAAGGTGTTACGGCAAGGTATTCCGTTCCCGCACCGCATCCGGCAAGTCTTTTATATACACAGGGACCACCTGTAAGATCAATATTGAAATGGAAGAAATTAACGGGTTTACCGCTTTTCGCCCTTTCAATGATAAGTTTTGCAAGCTTGTCGTACTGCTCCTTTATGACAGGAACATCCTCCTCTTTAATGGCATAATCCATATCCGGAGATGCTACGACAGGTTCCATAGATATTTCATCAAAACCTTCCTCCATGAGGTTTTCCACATCATGGGTAAAGTCCAGGTTATGATGGGTAAATGTTCCGCGGACATAATATTCGCCTTTTCTTCCTTCAGCAAAATGCTGAAACTTTGGAAGAATCACGTCGTAGCTGCCTTTTCCATTAACGGTAGGACGCATACGGTCATTGACCTCTCGTCTTCCGTCAATGCTCAGTACTACATTCTTAAGCTCTCTGTTCGCATATTCTATGATATCATCCGTAAGAAGCACACCATTGGTTGTAAGGGTGAAACGGAAATTCTTACCCTTCTCCTTTTCTATACTTCTGCCATATTCAACAAGCTTCTTCACCACTTCAAGATTCATCAGCGGCTCACCGCCGAAGAAGTCAACTTCAAGATTTCGTCTTGAACCGGAATTCTCAATCAGGAAATCAAGAGCCGCCTTTCCCACTTCATAGCTCATAAGAGCTCTGTCGCCATGATACTCACCCTGCCCTGCAAAGCAATATTTACAGGCAAGATTACAGTCATGAGAAACATTGAGGCATAGAGCCTTGACAACTGTCTTTCTCTTCTTAAAGTCAATGACTAAATCCTTGTAGCTGTCCTCAGTAAAGAGCTTTCCATCATCCTTAAGAGCTGTTATGGCATCATATGCCTCCTTTATATCGGAAGCACCGACCTCTTCACCATATTTTCCGGGCATCTCTTCCTGCCTGAGAAGGAGCATGGCCTCTATGGTCTCATAAGGCTTATCTTCATAAAGGTCTATGATATCATATACTAATTCATCTACTACATGTACGGAACCACTGCATACATCGAGAACGATGTTAAAACCATTATTCTTATACTGATGTACCATTTAGTGTTTTCCTTTATTATCGGACAGGCCATATGCTTTTAAGCCCCGGCCATGACCGTTTTTTTCTTCGTTAGCATTCACAACTAAAGAGGACTATCCCACGGATGGTCCTCCTTAGCCTTGAAATAATACTATAGATTACTTGTTTTCGCAAGACTGATTTCCTACTGTGCAGGAAGTCTTGCATGCTGACTGGCATGATGTCTGGCACTCGCCGCATCCGCCTGCAGCTGCAGTATTCTGGTAAGTTGTCTCTGTAATTGTCTTAATTCTTTCCACTTTTATGGTTCCTCCTAATCTTCTGCTTTATGCAGCTTCTTTATCCTTTCTTCTCTTTACAAGAATGAGAAGTATGATTATCAGTAACAGTGCTGCTGCTACAGGAATAGCAAGCATCCACCAGTTGAGCTTTGTTCCGTATGTGAAGTTGTATATAAGGTCAGACTCGTTACCAGCCTTATCAACTGCTGAAACCTTAAGCTCGTAGCCACCCTTCTTGTTGATGTTGATGGTACATGTATTATTTGATATTGTTACCTGCTCACCGTTAATGGTTACGCTTCGAAGCATATCTTCATCAAGCTGAAGTGATATATCTATCACTCTGTCTTCTGTGAATCTGTCTCCGTCTTCAACACCTGCTACAAGAATTGTAGGTCCCTTTGTATCAACTACAAATGAATACTCAACGCTGCTTTCATGTCCGAGTTCATCTACAGCTTCGATACGAAGGATATGACTTCCGTCCGTAAGCTCTGACTTACCGTCATACTCAACACCATCCATATAGATGTTTACATCACAAACCGTAAGGTCTGATACAAGCTCATCAAGCTTATAATTCCAGTTAAATGCCTTAAGCAGTGTTCCGTCATATTCAGGAAGCGCCTTGATAACCGGTGCCTTTGAATCGATTGTGAAATGAACCTTCTTGGAATCTGAGTTGCCGGCCTTATCTGTTGACTTAACCTCGATATCGTAAACACCATCCTCCTTGAACTGCTGAGGAATAGTTGTGATTCTTGCTGAATTTACATTATATCCGCTGAAGTTAAGCTTCTCTTCCTTACCGTCATCACCCTTACGTGTTCCGTTGATCACAAGCTTATTTGTTGTATAGAAATCTTCTGTAACCTTTACTGTAAGGTCTACTGCCTTATCAGTAGAATCATAATTCTTAACTCCGCCAAGTTCAACCAATGGTGCATTGGCATCTACAAGGAATGAATATGTAAGAGTTGAATGGTTACCGCACTTATCAGTAGCTTCCATCTCAAAGCGGTACTCACCGTCATCTGAGAGATTCTTGCTTATTGAAGTACGTGCCGATGTAGGATTAACCTTAACATCTTCAAGAAGTCTTTCGCCCTGTCCGTCAACCTTCTTGTAAATCTTAGCGCTTACGCTTTCCATATCCCAATAGAAGTCTTCTATTATGGACATAACTGCATTTACAGGATTTGTTGATGTACCATTCTGTGCTGCACCTGAAACTTCAAGTTTAGGAGCAACCTTGTCTACTCTGAACTGTATCGGTCCGTAATTGGATTCACGACCGGCCTTATCAACTACCTTATATGAAATCTCATAATCAGCATCTGTTGAATATGGTGTAGTTCCGTTTGTTATCTTTTCTGTAGAAGTATTAACTGCTCTGTCCGGAGTAGTTCTCTTAACGGTAACTGTAAAGTCGTCATCGTCGAAGAACTTATCTGTAGCTGTTGCAGTTACATTTCCTGTTGTATTAAGGAATCTCTCGCCGGAACCTGCGCCAATGCCTGATCCGTTAAGTGATACCGAGATTGAAGGGTCATTTAAGTCAACCGCAAATGAAACATCTCTCTGAATTGCCTTGTTACCGGCCTTATCTGTCGCATTGATTGCGATTGCATATTCACCTTCTTCATTTATCTGAAGCTGAGCTTCAAGAGCCTTCTTGCCATTTACAGTGGTATCATACCAGCTGATATTCAGCCTCTGACCATTTGCTGTTACAACAATACTGTCCTTATCGATATTTTCCTCTATAACTCTGAGCTGAAGATTCATAGCCCTGTCATAGTAAATACCATAATCATAACTTGTTCCGGTCTGCGAGTTATAGTAATGTCTGTTGTACTTATCAAACTTCTTTGTCTTTCTAAGGTTTTCAGGAATGATAACATCAACTATAGGATCTGTATTATCTACGATAACAGATGTGCTGATCTTATCCCCGTTTATAGTATTGGATGCATAATCCACAGCTTCAAGAGAGAACTTATATGTACCATCCTTAAGGTTGCCACCGAAGATTTCAGAAAGCTTCTTAATCTTACCAAAGCTCTTGATACCTTCTTCTCTCTCAACCTTAGTCTCATCAGGTCCGGCAACTGTCAGATCATAATGATAAAGGTATAAGCCATTATCCTGTCCTGAGAATGAAATCTGAGGATCCTTTGGTAATACTTTATTATTAACTGTTCCAGGCTCCTGACCGTTAATCTGAAGTGTAGCAGTAGGTCTGGTATTATCTACATAATAGATCTCTTTGAATATTCCGGAATCCTTTGTCTTGTTACCGGTCTTATCTGTACAGAATATCTCTACAGGAGTACCTGCATCTGTAGTAGATGGAGTAACCGGATAAATAACCTGGTTATTTGTTGGACTGTTAAAATCGTAAACTTTTCCGTTATCCTTTACGGTAATTGAACTGATACCTGAATCCCAGTCACCGTCATCATCAGTAGCTGTTATGAGAAGAACTACATTTGTATACCACTGATGTGAATTTGGATCAAGTACACCGGTTGTATTTCCATACTGACTTACATTTACTGCAACAGATGGATGACTAAGGTCAACTCTTATAATAGCAAGTTTGTGAGTATCAGTTGCTCCATTCTTATTCTTCGCAACTGCTGTAACATCTGATATCTCAGCTGACTTGGAGAATGACATTTCGTATGTATAAACAGATACATACTCTTTAATATTACCATCATCATCCTTTACTTCTCTTGATGTTTCAGAAAGCTTAGTAAGAGTGATCCCCTTAGCTGCCGCAGATGCTGAATCTACAACAAATGGATCTGTTTCATCAAGTGGCTGAACAGATGTAACTGTAAATTCTGCTATGAGCTTATTTGATTCTGCTATGAGCTTGTTTGAATCAACCGGCTCATATGCATCATCGCCTATCTTGGCAAGATCTTCGTCAGCTATTTTAACTTTTGATGTGATCTTTATGTTCTCATTATCAAGCTTAACTCTGTATTCACCTCTGAAGAGGTTATATGCATAGTCTCTTGCTGTAATAACATACTTATCAATTTCAGATGTGTCATTCTGTCCAAGTGCGCTGACTTCAAAGATGTAGTAACCATCCGCATCAACTTCCTTAAATGTAACAGTTGCACGGTCCTGAGATGAAACTTTTACTGAATTAGGATCAAGAACTCCAAAATCATCGGTTGGCTTGAACTTCAATGTAATCGGCTTCATCTTTGTAAGGCTCTTCTCAGCGATTCCTGTATTAAGTACAGTCTGCTCAGCTGAACCGTCCTGAATAACTTTAATAGATGAAATATTCGGAGCTACAGTATCAAGTGCAACCTTCTTAACAACAGCAGTGCTGGCAAGACCTGTGCTTCCTATAGCTGATATAGAAATATTAGTAGTTGTCTGAGCTTCCATCTCATCAGGAAGATCAACTGTTATGGCATTTGCCTTATACGAATACTTATCACCATTTTCTGATCTTGTAAGCTGACTGTTAACCACAAATTTAGAACCTGTAGCCGCAGAAATCTTAATACTGTTTACCTCAAGCGGCTTTATAATCTCTGCCGTAGCATCAAGCTTAACAGACCCGACTTTGGACTTAACATACAATGTATCACCGTATAAACCTTTACCCTCTGACGAAGTAAGATTTACACCGCTGATTGTAGGTGTTCCGCTCTTATAGGATACGGTTACCTTTACTGTTGCCGATTTTGTACCTTCATGCGCTTTATCTTTTAATACAAAATCATAAGTACTTGACGTAGCTGTAGCAACTGCAGCTCCAACATGGTAAGAAAACTCTTTGTTTTCAGAAGAGCCTGCAGCTGTACCATTTACAGTAACATCAACATCTTTACTTACCTTGAATACAATATCAAAATCATCACTTGTGTATGTATTAAGTGTCAATTCTCCTGAATATACATTCTGAAGATCAGCACTGGCTGTTGAATAATTCCAGTCTCTGTTTTGAATAGAACCCCAATAAATCATAACAGGATACTTATTCAGTTCAAATGACTTCTTGGTTGTGATTTCCTTACTGTCAACAGTATACTTGGTATGGATATAGTAGGTCCCGTCAACAGATTCACTTTCCTGCTTGCCATTAAGACCATCTATGGCAGACTTAAGTCCATTATAGTCAACATATGTTGCATCCGCAGGTGCTGTCTCTTCTTTTCCAAGATAGAATTTGAGTGTTCCGTAATATCCCTCCGCAGGAATGTCTCCAAAATTCTGAAGATCACTACTAAGCTTAAGGTCAGCATTATTACCAAGTGAACTCTCAACATAAGCTTTGGTGTCATCAAGAAGATTCTTTATCTTGAGTGTATAAACAGTATTGTACTCTGTTTTTTCTACCTCAGGGCCATCTCCGTCAGGATCAGGAATAACTGTCTTCTTAACAAGATAGACCTCACTTTCAGTAGTACCAGCTGACACGGTATCATCCGTAATAGCTGTAGCTTCATCTGTCTCACTTGACCAGGAATAATCCGTTTTTCCCAATGCCGGAAGTTTAATCTTCAGATCACCTGACGCAACATTAACATTCCCTGTACCCGTCAGAGTTGAGGGATCATCAATAGCTGCAAGAGTGAGGGTGACGTCATCAGCAAGAGCCATCTTTCTGCGGTCGGAAAGGTACAATGCACTTATGACCATGCAGACTGCCATGACTAATGCGATGAATCTGGTCTTTTTACTCCTTTTTAACCTTTTCATCATAGTTTCACCTTTCTAAACTAAAGTTTCCTCGGTATGAACTACAGTTTCTTTGTAAATGAATCTTATCTGCTGCTGCTCTGCAGGCTGCAGGTCCGCAGCTCCAATAGTTTCTGTTCTTCCGATCTTTGCATCTGCGGAACGCAGAACTGCTGTTTCTTCAGGACTGTATCTTCCGATGATATCATCACTTGTGAGACTCACTGATTCTGTTTCAGTTCCTGAAAGTACTTCTGTTTCAATTTCTGCTGCTTCAGCTGCTTCGGCCGCTTCGGCTTCCTCAACTATCTTAAGAACATCCGTTGCATCCTCATAAGATGCCTGTGAAGCAACATGCCTTCCGTCAGCTGCAAGTACATCTGTGGCTTCATCATCAAGATTGCCCATGATGTCACCTGCGACGTCGGTATCGAAGAGAAGTGCTGTTTCCTCTTCACTGTGGTCCTGGAGAACTTCTGTGCCGTCTTCATTATGTCCGTCAAGCGGTACAGGTTCGGCTCCGAGAAGCTCTGTTTCGTCCGAGTCATCATAGGTTCTCTTTGATCTCGGCTTCGTGATTCGCGGTTCATTTGCTGCGGCCATTGCTGCTGCAACACCTGCTGCAGCTGCTGTAGCTGCTGTATCAGCCATAGCATTCTGAGCCATATTGTCCGTTTTTGTCATGTTGTCGGTGCTTCCCTGAGCAAAGTTTTCAGTCTGACGACCTCCTTCTGTTATGGAAGCATCTCTAACATGAATCTTTCTGGAGTTCTTATGTATGGAATCCTTTTTGGATTTTGCTTCGTATCCGGATTCCCTGATCTCCTGTATAGCCTTCTTCTCGGTTCTTCCTGAAACTACACCGAATACTTTAGGTATATTCAGAACGAAGAACAGAACTACTGTTGCTATAAGGAAGATTATGCAGACGATAAGACCGCCTATAAAAAGTATATTATATATTCCCATCGTTTATCACTCTCCTTCCTGCTCATTATTGCCCTCAGGAGAGGTATCTTCAGTTTCTGTAGTCTCAGGCTTTTCTTCCTGCTTTGGAGGCGCATCCATAGATTCCTTAAGCTTGTTCATAACTGCCGAACGCTTGATCCATGTTGTATTCTCCTCGATATCCTTTGCACCGAGTCCTTCTTCATATAAGGAAATGATTGTATCCTTATTTACCTTTGACCATTTTTCCGGATCACGGCTTGTAGTTTCAAAGGTCTCATATACATAATTAAGATGCTCTGCATATACCTTTGCAACAAAGTTACTGTCTTTACCAAGAGTTGCTTCTGCTTCCTGATAAGTAGATATGGCATTATCATACTCGCCAAGCTTACCATAGAGTTCTGCTATCTTGCACATCTTATTTGTGTATGACTGGCAGTAAGCCTTTATATTTTCATTATCACTGTTAGAACTTACATCAACCTTACCGGTTATCTGATTAACTACATCATTACATGCATTAATTGCAAGCTCGTAATTGATATCGGCGTCGCCTTCATTTCCAAGCTTCTCATAAATAACCGAAATGCTGTCGCTGAAGCTGTAATAGAAATCCTGAGCATTACTTCCTTCATAATCGCCAAGCTGATCCATAGCGTCATTCATGACTGCCTCAGCCTGCTCCGGAACACCGTTTTCATTTATATAAGTAGTATAAATATTACCCAGTGTCTCATAATTTACATACTTTTCTTCATCTGTATTAGCGAATTTGTTCTTATTGTAATCAGCAAATCCGTTTACATTTGCAAGAAGATTGGCAACATTTACATTTGCACTTGAACGGATCATAGAGATATCGCCATAGTAATCGGCGAGGGTCCCGTAAGTCTCATCCTTAGGGTCAACCATCTTAAAATACTTGGTTGCCGTAGAATAATCCGAAAGTTCAGTATAATACGCAAGTCCCAATCTGTAAAGTACTTCGTTATTCTTGTTCACATTTCCGTAACCATTTTTAACTCTGTTGGCTACGACTGTAAGTCCGTCTTCAAGCTTTAATGGTGTCTCACCCTGATCATTTATATTGTTTGAGGCATCAATATAAAGGTCTATATACTGTACATATGCCTCGGCCTCTTTACCGTCAAGTTCGATGGCTTCCTTGTACTTTTCAGCAGCCTGCGAATACTCGGCAGCCGCCTTAAAATTGTTACCTTCTTCAATATATGCGGTATAATTCTCAGCTGTAAGTCTGTTTCTTCCGGCAAATCCGATAACCGATACAAGGCCAAATACTACGGTAAGTGCTGCGGAAGTTGCAAACAGGTAAAGCTTCTTTTTATTTTCTTTCTTGTATGATTCATCCAGCTCTGTGTAGTGATCCAGTGCGTAGAGAAGTTCTGAACATGACTGATATCTGTCCGCCGGGCTCGGTTGTGTACACTTAAGGATGATCTTCTCAAGACCTGTTGAAAGCGATGGGTCCCACTCTCTTATAGGCTTCATCTCATATGGCGGATCGTTAGGATTCTTACCTGTAACCATATGATAGAGTGTTGCACCAAGGTTATAAATATCTGTACGGGCATCTGTCTTGTAAAGTCCACGTCCTTTGTCATCACCAAACTGCTCAGGAGCAGCATAACCTCTGGTTCCCAGAGCCGTTGTATCAGCGATATTCTCCGCCTTAAACTCCTTAGCTGTACCGAAGTCGATAAGCTTAACACCGCCCTCCGGCTTCAACATTACATTTGAAGGCTTCATATCTCTGTAAATGATAGGAGGAGTCATAGAATGAAGATAATCCAGAGCGGATGCCAGCTGGCGTCCCCACTCGATAACATCTTCCTGAGGCTGTGCACCTTCCTGCTTAAGCACATCAGCAAGGTTGGTTCCTTCTATGAAGTCCATTACAACGTAGATTGTACCTTTATTATTTATGATATCTACTATTCGCGGAAGAACGGGATGGTCAACGTCCTTAAGGATATTTGCCTCTCGCTCAAGACCCTTAAGAAGAGTTCTGGTGGACTTGGTTCCATCGTTCTTCATCTCCTTAACCGCCCACTGCTTGTTCAGACGATTATCTCTGGCGAGATAAACTATGGACATACCGCCGCGGCCGATCTCTTTCAGTATTTCATATTTTCCGTCTAATACGGTTCCTTCTTTAGTCATTTATATATCCTTTTACTAGAATGTTCTTATAACTGCAACCGTGATGTTATCTGTCTCACGTCTGGACTTAACCAGATCTGTAAGATATTCACATCCGTATTTCATCTTTGCATCATCCGTGGCAACCTTAGGTCCAAGGTAATTCATAACCTCTTCGTCGCTGACCTGATGTCTGAATCCGTCGGAGCAGAGGAGATAAACTGCATTTTTCTTCATCTGTCCGCGAAGGAAATCCGGTTCAACTACCTGAGATGCACCAACGCACTGAAGAAGAACACTTCTTCTTGGATCAACCTTTGCCTCTTCTTCAGTCATTCTGCCAAGAGAAACTTCTCTATGAACAAAGGTCTGATCTTCCGTAATCTGCTTTGTTACATCAGAAAGCTCGTAAATACGGCTATCACCTACATGACATACATAATAAACGTCCTGTAGCATAAGAATTGCCGATACCGTAGTTCCCAGCATGATGTTGTGAACAGCTCCATAACTGCCGAGGCGTCTGTTTTGGAACTGTATAATATTATTCCAGTCACTGCGGAGGCTTGCCGGTGTAAAGGAATCCTCCATGACCTGTTTTGTAAATGTATTATCGAACCAGTCACAGAAGGCGAAGATTACTTCCTTGCTTGCAAGCTCGCCTTTTTCAAGACCACCCATTCCGTCACACACTATAGCAAATGTAATCTTTCCTATAGGAGAATCTATAATTCTCACAGCCAGCGAATCCTGGTTGGTCTTTTTTCTGATTCCTATATCAGTATGATATGATGCACTAAAATCCATTTATTAATCCTCGTAAGATCAGTCTTCTCTTCTGAGCTTGAATATAAATTCTTCTCCGCCCATCCATACAACAGCTCCATTTTTAAGAAGTACTTCCTTACCCGGTGTAAGTCTGTCACCATCGAGGAATGTTCCATTGGTTGAATTGTTGTCAACTATGTAGTTAACTCCATTTCTCTGAACAATCTTACAATGTACTCTGCTGACTGCTGTATTTCCATTTATCGTAAAGTCTGCATGCTCATTTGACTTACCTATTGTAAAGTCAGGATGAGTAATGAAGATTCTTTCTTTTGTTTTTGTTCTGATGAAATGAGGTTCCGGTTTCTTCATCAGATCCTGTGGTGGAATCGGAGCTACTGATGACTTGCCCATTCCCGGTGCTGCCGCAATTTTAAGTTCGGAAGTATCTTCCTTCTTATCATTTGGTGCCTGCGGCATGCTTGGTGCCTGTGGCATGTTCGGTGCTGCCATCTGTGGCTTCGGTGGCTCCGGCATCTTTGGTGCTTCCGGTACCTTCGGTGCTTCAGGCATCTTTGGTGCCTGCGGCATGCCTGGTGCCTGTGGCATGTTCGGTGCCTGTGGCATACTTGGTGCCTGCGGCATGTTCGGTGCTGCCATCTGTGGCTTCGGCGGCTCCGGCATCTTTGGTGCTTCAGGTGCCTTCGGTGCCTGCGGCATACTTGGTGCCTGCGGCATGTTCGGTGCTGCCATCTGTGGCTTCGGTGGCTCCGGCATCTTTGGTGCTTCCGGTGCCTTTGGTGCTTCCGGCATATTCGGTGCCTGTGGCATATTCGGTGCCTGTGGCATGTTCGGTGCCTGCGGCATATTCGGTGCCTGTGGCATGTTCGGT
>JAFUVQ010000020.1 GCA_017477505.1 Eubacterium sp. | reverse complement strand
CTCCGCCGCCGCCTCCGCCACCGGAGGAGCCGCTGCTCTGCGGACTATAGGTCTTAGTCTGATTTGTGAATACGGCATTGACACCACTGACATTGATGCCCGTGCCGATAGCATTCAATATTTCATTATCTGAAGCTTTTCTCATCTTAGTTGCATTTCTCGCAATTATATAAACAATGAGAAGCGCCAGAACAAGTGAAGCAAGCACATTACTGATATGCTTCATAGGCTGAGCTATCCTTCCTCCATCAAGTATGATGTACATCTGATTGAAGGTTTCGTCAGCACACCTGAAGTACTGCTTATTGCTTGCAAATGTATAAGTGTTATCAGCAATGGTATTACAATATGCCACAGTAAGAGTCTTACCCATATAGCCCGAATCGTCTATATAGAGATAAAGCTCTCTGTTAGCCATATCTATGATATAGAGGCCGCCCGGTGTACCACCGTGTAAAGGTCTGTATATACTTTCTGCAGTTTTTGATGTTGACGGATTCGGATTATTTGTAGTTACGAAATATGCATTTCCATATTCCGTCACCTGCATCATCCGCTCCATGAGCTGGTTTTCTTCTGCATCGGACAGGAGGTCCGCACCATCCATGATCACGGCTTCATATCCTGTCTCTTCATTATAATCCCTTTTTTTCTCCGCATTATCGTAATCCGCTGCATTTACATTTATCTTGAAAATGAATATAAGAGCAAGGGAAAGTACCATGCCCGTGATCAAAAATATCTTCTTATCTGCCAGGCGCACGGTCATCACCTCCCTTTCTTGCAAGCTGTGGAAGCGGTCTTGTAGCAAGTATATTGTACTGATTCAGTATTCCGATAAGCACAACCAGCATGGATGCATAATTAATGATAACACCTATATAATAATATATATCCGATACCGGCTTAAAGATTGCCAGTCCTATGGTTACAAGTGCACCGCCCAGAACCATTATTGCACAAAGCGGATTTTTGTATTTACTCTTTCTTAAGAGTGTATAACCTGCGGTTCCAACGTTAATACCGGCTGCCACAACACCGATTCCCAGTAATGAGATACTTTCACTGCCGAACATTCCCAGCACCTGTATCCCGACGATTATTACAGCCATTATTATGAATACGGTCATAAACGGACCGATTTTTTCCTTCTTACTCTTCCTCTGGTTAGGAAGAAGCTTTCTACCCTTTTTATCATATTCATCAGGGTCTTTTATTCCGTCAGCTCTCTTCCTTGCCGCAAGCCCTTTATCTTCTTCCCTCTCATCCTGTTTCTTAATGGTAGTGAGATTGGAGTTATAAATGCACATGGTTATAAATGCAAATATCGCAGAAATACCGAGTATCGACTTTGGAATCATCGTAACCAGAAGTTCCAGAAGGAAGAATATCGGCACAGCCGCAATAAGCGCGGTAAGTATAAATTTGAATTTATCTACAGGCATATCAGCCGCAATCTTGCCCGTCTGTCCGTTTACTACAGCATAGGCTATACGGTCCTTATTTCTGTAAGAAAGGAACCATACAGGGCACATCGCACTTCTCTGCTTTTTCTGCGCACAGTGGTTGATGAGCGTATTTCCCGCAGCCTTCTTCTGAGTTTCAGATATCTCGTACCCCGGGAATGCACCTGAAACCTTGGATACGATATCTTCAGCAACAAAATTCTGAGCCTCAGCCGCATATGTTTCAACAGGTACATCCGCCAGATCGGCATAATAACCCGAGAGAAATGCAGGGCTGAAGAACTTGGCGCCTTCCGGTTTGAACGGAGCTATGGACTGACTTATCCTGTCATCAAATTCAGAAGATGCATCAAATGAATTTCCATTGTACTGCCCCTGTACATGAGCAGTAAGATTGAAATGATCCGTATATATATAGTCACCCCTCCTGCGGGACTTTGAGCCGCGGAGATTGACAGGTCCGTTTATCTCATAATCATAGAACCAATATGGAATATAAATACCGCGGAAGCGGTCAAGCTTCTCAGGGTCCTTGAATTCTTTAGGTGTGAGGAAGGACCTTTTCAGTTTACCGAGATAGCTCTGTTTGCACCCTTCCTTCGTTATTGAAAACGGAATAACAAGTTCCGGTTTTTTTACACTGTCCAGCCTGCTTTCCAGAATCTGAGCTGTTCCGCAGAAACTGCAGAATCCGGTTGCCGAAACATCAGTACTGTAAATCTCCCCACCACACTGGGAACACTTATAAATAGTGACGCGCATCATCTGCTCACTGTCACCTGCAGCATAGGTTTCTGAACCGTCAGTACCCTGAGCCATACCCTGCTGCATTCCGCCTGCACCATAGCCCTGCTGCATTCCGCCTGCACCATAGCCCGGCTGCATTCCGCCAACAGCCCCCTGAGGCACATTGCCCGGCATGTCATTCATGCCATAGCCCTGCTGCTGTTGCTGTGCAAATTGCTGCTGTTGATACTGCTGCTCGGTCTGCATATCAAATGCAGTACCCGTTCCCATGGCAGCCGTCACATCATTTGCCATATCCTGAGACATAGTCTCGTGGCTTTCCTGGGCACCCGTCATACCGGTTGCCGTAGCCGGATCAAATGAAGACATGCAGCTTCCACAGACAAGCATTCCGCTGGCAGGATCAAAAACTAATTCTCCACCACAATTCGGACAAAAATACATTTCTTCCCCTCACAAACTTCATAAATTGAGCATTTCATAGAAAATGTACCTGCAGCGGTACATCTTCTTGACACAAAACCAATACGCACCTATAATAACACAATTGGTTTTACATTTGTAGTTTTAATTATGAAAAACGAATAAGATTCTGATTGAATTATATATTCGCTTAAAAAGTTACAGAGGATTTAAAATGAGTGAAGTAAGAGAAAACAAGATGGGCACTCTGCCCGTAAAAAGACTGATTGTAGGAATGTCGCTTCCTATGATGGTCTCCATGCTGGTTCAGGCTCTATATAATATTGTGGACAGTATGTTCGTTTCGAGGATAAGCCCTGACGCGCTTACAGCAGTAACCCTGGCATTCCCGCTTCAGACGCTGATAATCTCAGTAGGAAGCGGAACCGGCGTAGGAGTAAACGCCATACTCTCCAGAGCGCTGGGCGAAAGAAAGCAGGAAAGAGCCGATGCCGCAGCTGCAAACGGACTGCTGCTTTCATTTATGAGTTTCCTTGCATTTATACTGATAGGTTTCTTTGTGGCAGGTCCCTTCATAAGATCACAGTCGGACTCAAAGATAATAACAGACTATGGTACCACCTACCTTTCCATATGCTGTGTACTTTCCCTCGGAGTATTCATACAAATGATGGCAGAGAGACTACTCCAGTCCACTGGCCGCACCCTTCTCAGTATGATATCCCAGATAACAGGTGCCGTGATCAATATCATCTTCGACCCTATACTCATCTTCGGTCTTGCCGGCTTTCCTGAACTCGGTGTTGCCGGCGCAGCTTATGCAACCGTTCTCGGACAGTCTATCGCAGGAATACTGGGACTTATATTAAATGTAAAGTTCAATAAAGAGATACATTTCTCATTAAAGACTATCCTTCATCCTTCAGGACAGATCATAGGAAGGATATATGCCATAGGTGTTCCGAGCATACTCATGATGGCAATAGGTTCAGTCATGTCATACTCCATGAACATGATACTCGGCGTATTTTCATCGATTGCAGTCGCTGTTTTCGGTGCTTATTTCAAACTCCAGAGTTTCATCTTCATGCCGGTATTCGGACTGAACAACGGACTCATCCCGGTCATCGCATATAACTACGGAGCAAAAAATAAGGACCGTATCAATGAGGCCATTCGTTTTGCCATGATACTTGCCCTTTGCATAATGCTGTTCGGCACGATGATATTCAATCTCATACCTGCACAGCTTCTGGGTTTTTTTAAAGCAAATGAAGAGATGCTCCGCATAGGAATCCCGGCTCTCAGGATCATAAGCCTTTCATTTCCTGTTGCGGCACTCTGCATAGTTATAGGTTCCACCTTCCAGGCCTTCGGAAAATCCACCTATTCACTTGTGGTTTCTGTCGGAAGACAGCTGGTAGCCCTTGTACCTACAGCCAAGCTTCTCGCTTTGACAGGTGTTGTAACAAATGTATGGTGGGCTTTTCCGATTGCCGAGCTTATGTCGCTGACTATTTCTGTTCTGTTCTTCATAAGGCTGAAGACCAGAATTATCGATAAACTTACGGATCCCGTAAAGTAACTGATCCTTCGTGATTCTCAATCTGAACTATATTATTCTTCCGCCGCCGATAACGCATCCGTTTTCATCATAGAATACTGCCGACTGACCCGGTGTGGCGGCTCTTACAGGTTTAACAAATTCAATACGTATCCTGTCATCACCATCCATGGTAAGAACTGCTTCTTCTCCGGGATGGTGATATCTTATTTTAACTCTCGCTTTTATCTGTTCACCGTCATTTATTCCCTCAATACTCATGAAATTGTTTTCGCGAGTATATATCACATCGGATAATACCGAATTTTTATCCCCGAGCACTACTACATTATTAACAGGATCTATGGTTTTTACAAAGACAGGATAACCCATCGCTATCCCCAGGCCTTTTCTCTGACCGACTGTATAATGTGTTATGCCTTTGTGGCGTCCCAGGATATTTCCATCCTCATCCACGAAGTTTCCTTCACCCGGAAGTTCACCCTCGTAATTATCCTCTATATATTCCGAATAATGGCCTTCGGTAACGAAGCATATTTCCTGGGAATCAGGTTTCTCCGAAACAGCTATTCCTGCCGCTCTGGCTATATTCCTGACTTCATCCTTGGTGAGCTTTCCAAGTGGCATAAGGGTCCGTCTCAGCTGTTCCTGAGTAAGCTTATATACCATATAGGTCTGATCCTTTGCGATTGAATCTGCCTGAGTCACGGTAAATCTTCCATTGGGAAGTTCAACTATGCTGGCATAATGACCGGTTGCTATATATTCCGCGCCATAGGTATCAGCGGCACTCAGCATACGGTCCCATTTCACATATCTGTTACATTCAACACAGGGATTCGGAGTTATTCCGTCCACATAATCCTGTACAAAAGGTTCCGTGACGTGACGTCTGAACTCGCCCATAGCATTCACGGCATAATAAGGGATTCCAATAGCTTCGGCTGCAGCGGCTGCATCATCAATCTCACAGCAGCGGCTGTTCCCGTCCCATATCTTCAGGGTAACTCCGATCACATCATATCCCATCTTTTTTAAAATGAAAGCAGTAACGGCGCTGTCCACACCGCCTGACATTCCTACTACTACTCTTGCCATATAAAGTACTCCTTTTACACATCGAGTAGGGTATAAGCTCTACTCGTCCGCGGGCCACCGGTCGGCATAAGCCGACCAAATTCCATATGGCGGCTCTGCGACAAAAGAAAAGGGAGGACGCTTCCGCCCTCCCACTATAGTCAAAAACTAGTTTGTCTTTGCAGCAAGTGTCTTTGCTGATGTTGTTTTCTCATATTCAGATACTAAAATTCCATCTATCTCAAGGCTCCAGTTTCTTACCTTCTGAGAACCATCTGCATTAATATCAACTGTGAAGATATACATTACACTGCAGTTGGTATGATGATAATTGTTTGTTCCGTCTTCCTTAGGATATGAGATATCACCCTTATATCCGCCACCCTTTACTACATATGAAGAGCCTTCTGCCAAAGTTTCAACATGCCAGTTTGTACTCTTAAAATTAGCTTCAAGCATTCTCTTGAAAGTAACCTGAGTTCCCGGAACCATAAGTTTCTGGGTTTCATGCATAACCTTTGCCTCATCCTTCTTAAAGGTCTCCTGATAGAACTGAACAAGGTTGTACTTAATACTTGCCGGTAATGCAAAGAATATTCCGACACATATTCCGGCAACAATAACTATACCTAAAAGTACTTTTAATACCTTATTACCTGCATTTTTTCCGCCCATTTTTTTAAAACCTCCTTAAAACAGCTCTCTCTCGAGCTGATATATATAACTTTCTAAAAGCTGCATGCGCTTTGCATACTCAGTTCTTGCAGGATCGGTCTTACATCTCTTGATCTTAGGCTTGTTAGTCCTGTAATACTCCTTAATCCTGTAATATGCCTTCTTGTAGCTCGGCTCTTCCATGCCGGCTGCTGCCATGGCATCCCAGAGAACTTCAATAGCTCCGACCTCATCTAGAAGGTCCGCATCCATAACTATCTTGGCCTCAAGTGAAAAGTCCCTCTCGGAATCCTTATCCTCATGGAACATAATGATCTCACCGACCTTAGTGATAGTATCAGGATCCATGCCTATACTGTCGAGATACTCAACTGCTATCTCGGCGCTAAGTTCAGCATGATCTCTTTCTTCATCCCAGCCTACATCATGCAGCAGAGCCGCAAGTACTATGACATCCAGATTTCCACCCAGCTTCGCCTGAAGCCTGATGGCCCATCTGTACACCCTCATGGTATGTTCAAAACGGCTTCTGAAGGGATAATTTGCCGGTCTGTTATTCTCGGCAGTCTTCTTTTTTACGAAGTCTATAACCTCTGAGTAATTCATGTCCCCCTGCCCCTTATAAAAAATCTATATGTAACTATATACCTTACCTTCATAAACACATGACATGTTCATACCATGTCATGATAACACTTATGTATGAAAAATGCAAGGAATAAACTGTTCAGAGCACCGCGCCCCCCGCCGCTGTCACCGAACTCATTTACTGTACAAAAAAAGCGCGGTCAGCTTCGCAAAGCCTTCATGGCCGTTACTCTGGCAGTTAACTCTGTTCCGGCACCCTCACGGCACACGGAAGGTCCTGCTTAGTGCTGCTTTGTTCCCAACCTGACACGGTTCACAGGTTCCCGTCGCGTAAGACCAAAACGTCAACATCACTTACCAGAGCCAGCACCACAAAGAACGATTCTAGGCTGACCATCACCCCTGCTGTAGCGGATTGCAGGTACAGGGCACCGCTATCTCCCCGGCTGCGCAAGTGACATTATATGATAACACTCTGTATTTTTCAAGTTTTTTTATATAGCAGGAAATCCTGACGAATCTCCTGCTTAAATATCCAAAGATTTCTTACTTTATTATCGGCCCTGATTACCGCCGAGATTAAGCGGCTTTCCGCAGTTTCTGCAGTTAAATGAGCTGACAGGCGTGATACCTCCGCATTTCGGACAATATACAAATCTCGGTGGAGCAGGTGCGATTGCCGCCATGGTTCTCGGAATTGAATCCTGTGCGAACTGTGCAAATGTCCTTCCTGTTCCAGAACGTGATCTTGCGGCATTCTGCTGACCGTAACCTGCGCCTCCCTGCATATTTCCATAGGCCGCATTGGCATAACCCTGCTGAGCGTTGTTCTGAGAAGAATATGCACCCTGGGCATTCGGTCTGTATGCGCCCTGCTGACCAGCCTGATTTCCGGCAGGATTACCGTAGCCCTGCTGTCCGTAACCCGGCTGAACGTTACGGTTCACAGCAGCGTTTCCATAGCCCGGCTGAGCATTGCGGTTCACAGCAGGGTTTCCATAAGCCTGTTGGCCGTAACCGGCCCCTGCATAACCTGCCTGATTATTTCTATTCACAGCATTTCCATAACCCTGCTGACCAAAGCCGGCCTGATTACCATTTCCATAGTAGCCCTGCTGTGGATATCCCTGCTGCGGATAACCCGGCTGTCTTCCCGCCATCTGCGGATAAGCCGGCTGTCCCGGATAACCTCCGATTCTGTAACCACCGTAATTCTGTGTTCTGTATACCGCATATCCGTTCTGGGAAAGCTGCTGCATATACTGCTGCTGCATATAAGCCTGATGCATCTGACTTCCCATTCCCATATTCTGTGGATGTGGTCTGTTTCCGCTGACACTGAAACCGGACTGGTTCAGAACAGATATACCTTCCATAGAGGAAAGATTCATATTCGGATTTTTGACCTGTGTATAATCTCCGCCAAGGTAAGCCACCTGATAACCTTCCTGAAGTTTGAGCGGCCGTCCATTCTTCTGCATAACAAACTGAGTGAAAAGATATTCATCCTCTTTCGCGGAACGATTGACTCTGATAACCGCCATAATATCCAAAGCGATAACAAAGATAACGAAAATGATAGTTGCAAACCAATTCTCCACGAAGAGACAGCAATCATAGAAACCATGAAGTCCTATCGGTACCAGAAGCGAAAGGAACTTATACCTGGTACTCAGCTTGTACTGTCCTTTTACATGGTACATCTTTGCAAGTCCGTAGAAATATCCCATAAAGATACCGAACTCTGCATGTCCCGGAACTGAAAGAATTCCTCTCATTATAGCCGTACTTAAGCTTCCGCCGCCTGAAAAAACATACATTATATTCTCGATAGTAGCAAATCCGAGTGATGTAAAAACAGCATATATAATGGCATCATATTTGTAATCAAATGCCTTATTGTGCCAGGTTGCAATATACATTGCCAGGAATTTACAGCCTTCCTCGGCAAGTGCAACTACCAGAAACGCATCAAGAATATGATAAAGCAAGGTGACAAATGTACCGCCCGGATGAACCACCAGGTTGAGAATCGCTTCACCCAGAAACTCCATCACCATTGCGCCTATAACGCAGGGTATGCCTCCCAGTCCGAAGAGAAGAAGGAGCAGCTTCATAGGCTCTTTATCGTGATATTCCTTTTTCCTTATGTAGAAAATGATCAGTATTGAGGGCAGTATCGAAAGCCCTAAAAGTATCTGCATTTATTTTACCTCTAAATCTATGATTAGTTCTTCTGTCTGGGCAGACTTGAGTATCAGCCTTGCCGTGCCCCTTTCTCCCCTTGTACGAAGCATGGTTCCGCCCATTCCACCGCGCATCATGGCAAATGAAGGTCCGATGACCTCAACCGGTCCCTCTGTCCTTATCTCAACAGGCTCATTATAGAAAGGAACCACATTTCCAAACTCATCCTTTACCGTAACACGGACCAGAGCCGCATCATAAGTACTTGTTTCCGAAAGAACCGTCTTTGAAACTTTTGCATCGATGTGAAGCTTAGTAACCGCAGACTTCGTCACAGTCTTTACAACCTGTCCGTCCTTGATGGCTTCGAATTTAAATGTAGTTGCTGCTCCGCCCCAGTCACCGACATATTTGCCGTAAAGCTTAACCGCATCGTCAAATGTCATACGGTAAACCGTGAGAGCCTTCACCATCTTGGCCTTCATGTTGAGAGGATAATCCTGACCATACCTTGCTGTATAGTTAAGAAGCTCTTTGATCGTCTTTGCCTGATTCGGAGAGAAATCCTCATTGTCCTCTATAGCTGTTCCTATATAGTCATCGATAAGTATAGGCGCGTATCTGAGATTCTTGTAAGGTGAATCCTTATGAGTATATTCCTTGATGAACTTATCATTTTTATACATCTTAACGCTGTCGGCATTTGTGAAAATGTACAGATTTCCTTTATTTCCTGCCGGATGCTCACCTATATCAAATGTGGAGCTCACCTCAAGGACAGGTGTTTTGGTCTGATGTACCGCATAAACCACTGCTGCAAGTTTTGGATTTCTGAACATATCCATAACACCATGATAGCAGATTCTGTCGCCGCTGCCGAAATCCCTGTGAGTATTATAGTCAAACATACACCATCCGAAAGAGCCTGCGATGTCCCTGTTCTCATTTACAGAATCAAGAACATTTGCGTGACGGAGTGCATGCTCCTGTCTATGTTCCTCATCATCAAATGCCTTTGTTGGATACATATGACCGTTATACTCACTTACCAGATAAGGCTTCTCCATATTCGGAGTAACCGCACTCTTCTTATCAACGCCCTGATTCTTTCCTGTATGAACAAAATCATTATATGTATAAACATCTTCCAGAAGATGACTCTTCTTAAGGAATCTTACGCCTCCTGTAGGTCTTGTAGGATCAAGCCTCCTGGCAACCGCATTTGTTCTGGTATATAATTCATCATCATCCTGGGATTCATTTATACGAACTCCCCAGAGAATTATCGAAGTGTGATTCCTGTACTCTTTGATCATCTCCTCCAGATTGACAACGGCCTGTTCCTTCCAGGCATCATCACCTATATGCTGCCAGCCCGGAAGTTCGGTAAATACCATAAGACCTATACGGTCACATTCATCAACAAAATAATGTGACTGCGGATAATGTGAAGTCCTGGCCGCATTGAGTCCCAGCTCAAACTTCATTATATCAGCATCATTTCTCTGAAGGCTTTCGGGAGCGGCATAACCCACATATGGGAAGCTCTGATGGCGATTGAGTCCTCTTATCTTAAGCTTACGCCCGTTCAGGAAGAAGCCATCCCTTCTGAAATCAGCCTTTCTCCATCCGAACTTATCACGTCTTTCATCGATCAGTCTGTCACCAGACATAAGGCGGGTGACAAGGCAGTAAAGTTTAGGAGAAGTAACATCCCAAAGACTGACCCCCTTAACTTCAAAGCTGCCGTTCATAACTGCGCCCGTACCCGGAACCGGTTTTACATCGGCAGAATATTTGTGTATCTCCTCACCTAAGCTTCCATCCTGATTTACGGTATAAACTGCCTGGTTCAATTTATAAATATAATTATTTACATCCTCCTCGGTTATCTCCGAGAATGTAATATCAAAATCAATTTTGCCGGTAAATGTAAAGTTCTTCAGTCTTTCCTTCATCTTACCGCCGTCAGCCCCTTCACCCGGAAGCAGCTCCTCATCCGGAATCAAAGGCTTAATGAATAAATCACTGATGTATGTCTTCTCTTTGATATCAAGATAAACCTCTCTGTAGATACCTCCGTAGGTCATATAGTCAATAACATATCCAAATGGAGGGATATTGAGACTTTCACGGCTGTCGACCTTAATGACTATCACATTGTCTTTACCTATAATAAGCTTATCGGCAAGATCAACGGTAAAAGCTGTGTAACCATTGGCATGACTTTTGACCATTTCACCATTCAGATAAACCTCTGCATAATGTCCGGCAGCCTCAACAGTAAGAAGTACTGACTTATCCTTCCACTCCTTTGGTGCCCGGAGTACTCTCCTGTAGCCGCTCACCATCTGATAAATGCTCTCATCAAAATAATTGTACGGAGTTTCCACTACTGTATGCGGAAGTCTGACCTCTTCAAGCTTTCCGCTGTATTTATCGCCGAGAAGCTCCTCCGTATATTCCTTTGTAAATCCCCATCCATCATTCAGGTAAATCCTTTCAGTCATTTTCAGTCCTCCCCTTTGCTTTTCTTAATTGCGTTCTTCTCTCTGAGTTCGGTGAAAAATGATTTGAGCAGAACACTGCACTCTTCTTCTAAAACTCCTCTTTCCACCTCAGCCTTATGATTAAATCCATCCATTTCCAGAATATTGATGACCGATCCCGCACAGCCCGCCTTAGGATTCATGCACCCTATCACAACTTTGGGGATACGGGCCTGAATTATAGCTCCGGCACACATCTGGCAGGGTTCCAGTGTCACGTACATCGTACATTCCTCCAGCCGCCAATCACCGATAACCTTTGACGCCTTTCTGATAGCAAGTATCTCCGCATGAGCGAGAGTGGTCTTATCTTTATTTCTTCGATTGTAGCCCCGGGCGATGATTCGCCCTTCATAAACTATGACGCACCCTATGGGAACATCACCGTAAGCGTATGCTTTTTTTGCAAGGCGCAGAGCCTCACGCATATATTTCTCGTCCTGTGTCATGTTGATTTCCCGATATTACCGAACGCAGAAGCGTTCATTTTCTATCTCCCCAATATGTCCGAAAGGCGGGCAAACTCCTCAAGAGTAAGCTTCTCCCCACGTATTCTTTCGTCAAGCCCCACTTTGTTAAGGGCATCAGCAACTGCCTCCTTGGATATATCCAGCTCAGGGAAATTGTAAATCCCGTTCTGAAGAGTTTTGCGGCGTTCACCGAAGGAAGCTTTTATCAGTTTGAACATGAACTTTTCGTCCTTCACCTGAACCGGCGGTTTTTCGTGTATCTTCATTCTGATCACAGCAGACCCTACCACAGGTCTCGGTATGAAACAGTTCGGCGGTACATTTGCAGCCAGGTACGGTTCCGAATAATACTGAACCGCCAGGGAAATAGCCCCGTAATCTTTAGTTCCCGGTCCTGCTGCCATCCTTTCTGCCACTTCCTTCTGAACCATTACTGTAATGGATTCGGCAGGAACATGCCCCTCCAAAAGACTCATTATGATCGGCGTGGTAATGTAGTATGGAAGGTTCGCAACTATCTTGAGTTTCCTTCCTTCAGTCAGCGCACCGATATCAGTCTTCAGGATATCGCCTTCTATAATCTCTACATTTTCATATGAGGAAAGTGTCTCATGAAGTATAGGAATAAGCTTCTTATCAATCTCCACTGCATAAACCTTTCCCGCATTTTCAGCGAGATGCTGGGTAAGATTGCCCATACCGGGTCCTATCTCCAGAACAGTATCCTCTTTCGTGATCTCCGCAGCAGCAATTATCTTGCCGATCACATGATCATCTATCAGAAAATTCTGTCCGAATTTCTTCTGAAATGTAAAATTGTATTTTTTAATTGCATCAATGGTAACCCTGGGGTTACTCAGCATATCTTCTCTCTTCACAGCTTAATCCATCCTACGCATACTTGGTAATACTTTACCATATTTCAGATATAATTGCACTAACTATCGAATACTGTCTTATATACGCCCGGTGTATGCCTGCAAAAGATTGCCGGTACATGTCCGCAAAAGATTACTATTGGACTAATGTGTCAAATATGGTATAACTATCGTTGTGGTAAACCCAGCAAATAGCAGTGTTTTCACATATTAATGACGATGTTTACAAAAAAATTATTTCATATAGCAAAGGAGTACATAAATGATATCGGAATTCTATAAAGAAATGACAGGCAGGACGTCTGTTATAAGAGATTTTTTTGACTACAGTATGAAAAGAGCAGCCGAGATGGGTCCTGACAGTGTTCTTAATTTTTCAATAGGAAACCCTTCCGTTCCTGCACCGCAGAATTTTACTGATGCAATGGAGAAACTTCTTTCCGAAGGCGACCCGGTGAAGCTTCACGGTTACAGCCCTACTCTCGGGCTTATGAGTTTCCGTGAAACTGTTGCCGATTCTCTGAACAGAAGATTCGGCATGAACTATACCGCAGCTCATATATTCCCTACAACAGGTGCTGCAGGCGCTCTCGCACATGCCATAAGATGCGTTGCCGCCGAAGGAGATGAGATAATTACATTTGCTCCATATTTCCCTGAATATATACCGTATGTTACAGGCTGCGGTCCGGCACTTAAGGTTGTTCCTGCAGATATCACTTCATTTCAGATTAATTTTGAGAAATTTGAGGAAATGATGAATGAAAAGGTAATGGCAGTACTCCTCAATTCTCCGAACAACCCTTCGGGAATTGTTTACACTACGGAAACTATCAAAAAACTGGCTGCCATACTTACCGAAAAGGAAAAAGAGTACGGTCATGAAATCTTCCTCATTTCCGATGAACCATACAGAGAGATTGTATTCGAGGGAACAGATTCACCGTATATAACCAAATATTATGATAATTCCATCAGCTGCTACTCCTACAGCAAATCCCTCTCCATCCCCGGAGAGAGACTCGGATATGTAGCTGTAAATCCCAAGGCAAAGGACGCCGAACTCATCGTTCCGATGTGCGGTCAGATATCCCGTTTCACAGGACATAACTGCCCGCCTTCGATAATCATGCAGGCAGTTGCTGCCGTTATCGACGAAACCAGTGATCTTTCGGTTTATGAGACAAATGCAAAGCTCCTCTATGATGCACTCACGGAAATGGGCTACAGCTGCGTTAAGCCGGGCGGAACCTTCTATATGTTCCCTCAGTCACCAATTCCTGATGCCAATGAATTCTGCTGGAAGGCAGCCAGAGAGCTCGGTCTCATTATAGTACCGGGAGACTCATTCGAATGCCCAGGACATTTCAGAATATCCTACTGTGTTCAGACAGAAACTATAGAGAAAGCCATCCCTCTGTTCAGGAAAGCGCTGGAAATTGTATAAAGCATCGGGCTTCAAGTCTTGTTTTTGACTTGTTTTTTACCTATTTCTTATGTATAATTCTGTGGTATATGTTTAACCATCAGGGTTATGCATAAAACACTTAACAGACCGGAGGATTATTTACATGGATTTAACAGCAGAAGCTGAAGTAAGGCCGAAGAGATATGCCGGCATTCTTCTGCATCCTACTTCATTTCCCGGACCTTATGGTATAGGTGACCTGGGAAAAGGAGCGTATAATTTTATAGACTTTTTAAAGGCATCAGGTATGACTGCATGGCAGGTGCTTCCGCTCGGACACACAGGCTTCGGCGATTCACCATATCAGCCTTTCTCCGCATTTGCGGGACAGCCGCTTATAGTAAGCATTGATCACTTGAGAGAACTCGGTCTTCTCAGAGACGAAGATTTTAATGATATGCCTCAGTGGAATCCCGAGGATATAAGCTATGGAGATGTGATTCCATTTAAAATGGGACTTCTTCATAAAGCTTATGAAAGATACCTGGATCCGGATATTGTTGACGGACTTTCAAACAACCATAAGCTCATGGAGCAGTTCAAAGAATTCATGGAAACTGCCGACTGGCTTGAGGATTATGCCCTCTTCATGGCCGGCAAGGATTATCATCAGGGTGCCCCATGGTACATGTGGGAGGATGACCTCAAAAATCCTACCAAAAAGGCTCGCAAGGAATGGATTGAGAAGCTTGCCGACTCTATCGGATTCTACGAATTCGTTCAGTTCCTCTTCCATATCGAATGGACAAAGCTTAAAAAATATGCAAATGATAAAGGCATTTCCATAATCGGCGATATACCGATATTTGTTGCATGGGACAGCTCGGATGTATGGAGTAACCAGAATCTCTTCATGCTGGATTCCAAGGGCTATCCGACAGAAGTTGCCGGAGTTCCACCGGATTATTTTTCAGCCACAGGACAGCTTTGGGGCAATCCGCTCTACAACTGGCCTGAACATACGAAAACCGGCTATGAGTGGTGGTTCTCACGTATACGTCACCAGCTTTCACTTACCGACTTCCTCAGAATTGACCACTTCAGAGGATTCGATAAATACTGGTCTGTTCCTGCAGGTGAGAAAACAGCCATAAACGGAGAATGGAAGGAAGCTCCCGGCGAGAATTTCTTCACCAACCTTGAGGCAACTCTCGGATACCATATGCCTATCATAGCAGAGGACCTTGGTGAGATTGATCACAGTGTTATCGAACTCAGAGATAAGTTCGGTTTCCCTGGAATGAAGATTCTTCAGTTTGCATTTGAAAATCCAAATGAAAACAATTTCCTTCCTCACAATCACATCAGAAACTGCGTATGCTACACAGGTACTCACGACAACGACACTACTCTCGGCTGGTACAGAAATGCTTATGAAGCATCACGTGACAAGCTGAGACGTTATTACAGCACAGATGCCAGCGATGTATGCTGGGTATTCATCCGCGCATGCTTCGGTTCAGTAGCAAATATGGCTATAGTTCCTATGCAGGATATCCTGGAGCTTGATTCCTGGGCAAGATTCAACAAGCCCGGCGTCGGCGAAGGCAACTGGTCATGGCGTTACAAGGAAGAAGTACTGACGGAACACCTCAAAAAGAGGCTTTTCGAAACTACAAAAATGTTTGGTCGTTAAACAGGAGCTAAAATATGATAAGACTTATTTTTGCACTGCTTTACACAATACTTTCAATGGTATTCTCACTCCCTGTACATGCGTACTGGAAATCCCTTTTCAATAAGGGAAAAGAAATGGAATCCTGGACAAAAGCCTGGAAGTACGTTCGAGGTTTCTTCAAAGGTCTCCTCTTCTTTGCAGGTACGAAGATAGAGGTCCGTGGAGTTGACAATATCCCGAAAGATGAAGCAGTTCTATACGTAGGTAACCACAGAAGTTATTTTGATATTATAATCACACAGACACTTGCGAAAAATCCTATGGCATTTGTTGCCAAGAAGGAGTTTCTCAAGTACCCTCTTCTTCATTACTATATGACAGATATCGGATGCCTCTATCTTGACAGAGAGAATCCAAGGCAGGCGATGAAAACCATAAATGAAGGAACAAGAAGACTTGAAGAAGGCCTTTCAATGGGTCTTTTCCCGGAGGGAACAAGAAATCACGGAAAAGAACTTCTTCCATTCAAGGAAGGCGGCTACAGGATGGCTGAAAAATCCGGACGCGCCATAGTTCTGATGGCTATGACCGGAATAGATGATATTTTTGAGAATAATCATCACCTCCTGAAGAGCCGAAAAGTAATAGTGGAATTTGCTCCGCCTGTTTATCCATCAAAACTGGAAAAGGCTGAGAGAAAAGAATTCTACAACAGTATTCCGGCAAGAATCACAAAAATGCTGGAAACACATAGAAAGGACGGTAATTAAATATGCCTGTTTGGGGTTGGTTGTTAATAGTTCTCGCAGTTGTCGTGGCAGCTATAGCTGCACTTACATATTTCGGCAACAAGATGCAGGAGAAACAGGTTGCTCAGAAAGAGCAGATGATGATGGCTGCACAGCCTCAATCAATGCTCATTATTGATAAAAAGATAATGCCGCTGAAGGATGCCAAGCTTCCTAAAGCCGTATATGAAGAATTTGAGAAAAAAGGTAAAAGATATACCAAAGCCAAGGTTCCGATTGTCAAAGTAAAGATTGGACCGCAGATAATGAATCTTCTCTGTGATGATGCCATCTATGAAGACGTTCCTTCAAGAGGCGAAGTCAAGGCTATGGTAAGCGGAATCTATATCGTAGGCGTAAAGCAGGTAAGAGGTAAGAAGAACGCTCCTGTAGAGGAAGAAGCCGGTAAAAAGAAGAAGGGCGGATTCCGTCAGAGACTCATGCGTAAGCAGGCAGAATATCAGAAGGAACTCTCAGCTGAGGCTGCAAACAGAAAGTCCAAAGAACAGATCAAGGCTGAAAAAGAAAAGAAGAAGAAAAATGAAGAAAGAGCCAAGAAAATCACAGTTTAAGAGTTTTATAGTCGGACTTACACTTCCGATTCTCCCTACTGTAGCTGCTTTTCTTCTAGAAGCAGTTGCATTCTTTGCATATCTTTCAATAACAGCAATTTATAAAGGGGCTACATCCACCGAACTGGTGGATGCAGGCCCTATGTTTTTGGTCAAATATCTGCTGTTTTTGATAATATTCGGATGGATATACCTGCTGATACTTCCTGATGACGACAAATCCGACAGTAAGCTTCCTGCCGATAACAAAGCCGGCAGTAAAGTTCTTCTCCCCGCTCTGGCTGTCATCGCCATAGGTGCGCTCCTTGGTTTTATCAATCTGGAGTTATACAAAGGTGCAGATGAAACCACTCTCTTCACCGCCATTGTAATGATCACCTTAGGTGCTCTCGGAGAAGAGATACTCTTCCGCGGCCTTACATTTTCAATTGCCAAAAAGTTCTACACCCCGGTTTCAGCCATTATTATCCAGGCACTGCTGTATGGTGTCTTCCAGATGAACCTCATCCAGGGACTCATGGCTGCCATAATCGGAATACTCCTGGGCTTCATAAAAGAAAAGAAGGATTCACTTATATTGTGCATCCTCCTTCATATGTCCATGAACGCTGTGTTCTATCTGTTCTGATTGTCCATTATTATTTATTCTTATTATCTTTTCTAATCATCTTTCTAGTTTATTCCGCCAAGATCCTTCTTATCGAGAATGACCAGGAGCTCTGTATCTTCCTCGAGCGGACGGTCGGGATCTATGAACGAACGCATCTCACTAGCGTCCTTCACCGCAACTACATTTATCTTATACTTATTCCTGAGCTCGAGCTCACGAAGAGTCATCCCTACCCATTCAGCCTTTGGCTTCATCTCTATAAGACACAGGTTCTCATCTATGCTGAAGAATTCCAGGAATGAGCTTGAGGTCAGTATCTTTGCGGTTCTGACACCGGTCTCCTCTTCAGGGAAAATAATTTTATCAGCACCTATCTTCTTAAGGATTTCTCCCATTCTTTCATCGGCAGCTTTTGCAATTACATACGGCACGCCCTCTTCCTTTGCTACCATTACTGAGATAATACTTGCCTTAAGGTCAGAACCAATGGCAACCACAACAACATCCATCTCACCGAGGCCGAGTTCCTTAATCGCATTGGGATTCGTAAGATCCGCAGATGCCGCATATGTCACTTTTCCCGACATAGTTTCTACAATATCGTGATCCTTATCAACTGCAAGTACATCCACTCCCGAATCATAAAGGCTTGTGGCAAGACTCCTGCCAAATCTTCCCAGTCCGAAAACTGCTATAGTTTTGCTCATTTTTTCCTCCTATTAACCTACATAAAAACGACCGTCTGCATAGTTTACAAGATTCTCGCCGGATGGCTTATTTGCAAAGAACAGTGCCATAGAGATAGGTCCTATTCTTCCGAGATACATTGATATTATTATAATAATACGTCCTGCCGTGCTAAGGGACGATGTCAATGCCCGCGACAGCCCGACGGTAGCAGTGGCACTGACCACTTCGAATGACGCATTCATAAGTCCTATATTATCTATAAGCATCAGAAGGAGCATCATTATAAATGTAACCGTGAAACTCACAAAAACTATGGCACTCGCCTTCTGAATCATTTCTCCGGTAACTCTTTTTCCTTTGATAGTCGTTTCTCTTCTGCTTCTGATATAAGAAACAGCATTTATTAGGACTATGAAAAGAGTCACAGTCTTGACACCACCGGCTGTTCCGACTGGCGATCCGCCTATAAACATAAGCAAAAGTCCCAGCAGACAGGACCCGTCCCTGAGACATTCCTGCGGAACGCTTGCAAAGCCTGCTGTCCTGTAAGTAACAGACTGGAACAGTGAATTGATGATTTTATTTACTAGCGACATATTGCCAATGGTATCAGGATTATTATATTCAGAAATAAAAGTTATAACAGCACCGCCCAGAATAAGGGCTAAAGTCAGATGAATAACAAGCCTCGTATGCTCACTGTAATGTTTAAAGATAGTTACCGGTTTAAACTTCTTTTTGATTCCCTTCCTGGTTTCCGTCAAAATATCAAACCATACAACATATCCCATACCACCCATAACGATAAGAAACATCGTCACAAAAAGCACATAAGGTTTTTCCGCAAACGAGATAAGGCTGTCAGGTCCCATAATATCTATACCTGCATTACAGAATGCGGAAATGGAATTAAATACAGAAACCCATATACCTTTTGCCAACCCGAATTTCGGAATAAAGGCCGGCATATAAAGAAAGGCTCCCAGCATTTCCACTATAAATGTGCCTTTAAAAACCTTCACCAGAAAACGGACAACGCCTTTGAAGGTATCCATGTTATATGTGTCATGTATAAGTGCTCGATTTTTATAGGAAATATTCTTCTTGAAAAGAAGCATGATAAAAGATGACACCGCTATGATTCCAAAACCACCAAGCTGTATCAGAATCAGAATGATAATCTTACCGAAGAGAGACCAATGAGAGAATGTATCCACCACAACCAGTCCGGTCACGCAGATAGAAGTTGTGGACGTAAAAAGAGCTGTTACAAATGAAGTACTCTCCCCTTTTGCCGTTGAAAAAGGAAGCATAAGCAGAAGTGCCCCCAGAAGGATGGCTCCAAAAAAGCTTATAGGAATAAGCTGTTCCGACTTAATGCCTGCGATCCTGCTTATTCTTTTTAACACTTTATTTTCTGTCTTCATATATTCCTCAGCAACACTTCATTAAAATTCAAATTGTTCAACAAACGGCTTCTCTATACCGTTCAATCAGAATTCATCCAGTTCAATAGCCTCAAACGCTTTGGTATCGGGTTCGCGGTGGAGCACTATCCTCTCTCCGGTCACAGGATGAACAAACTCCATTCTTGAAGAGAAAAGCGCTATCTCCCGTGGTGAAGCTTTTCTGGCCGCCCCCGGAGCTGCATAACGTACATCTCCTACTATAGGCGTTCCGTGTGCTGCCATCTGACAGCGGATTTGATGATGCCTTCCGGTAATAAGCCTAATCAGTACATAAGTGAGATAACCCTTATCCGTTTCAAACTCGTCGATCAGTTCATATTTAAGAACAGCCTTCTTTGCACCGGGAGTTCCCTCTTTAACCACTTTGGAAATATTGTTTTTCTTATCAAAGAGAATCCAGTCTGTATAAGTCCCTTCTTCCTCTTCCAGATAGCCTGAGAGGATAGCCTGATAATATTTTCTGATGCCCTTGATCTCGTGTTTGTCACCGGACTCATCCGTTTCATCCTTCATCTGAATCATATCCGTCAGCTTTGCGGCCATATCTTCACTTTTGGCAAAGAGCATAATACCCCCGACCGGTCTGTCGAGTCGATTGATCACTGCAACATAAGGCTCAGTATCAATGTCGCCCTTATCAAACAGATAATCCCTGACCCGGGTAACCATGTCCACATCATTGGATCTGTCTCCCTGGGACGGCACCCCCGGAGGTTTGGTAACAGCAATCATATATTCATCTTCATACAAAACTTCTAATTTCATTTCATAAATCCTTCCGGACAGTTACTTAAGAGCAGGTTTTATTTATGTTCTTTTATATACTGCTCTACCAGTGGTGTCAGTGTCTCATACGGACATGGGCCTGCGTCAAGTATAGTCTTATGGAATTCACGAGCATTAAACTTATCCCCGAGTTCTGTCTCTGCCTTGTCGCGAAGACCCTGCATAAGATAATATCCCGTTGAATATGACTGGTATATACCCGGATCGGCTGCGAGTGTATCAAAGAGATCCTGATTGCCGTCTCCACCGGAAAATCCGAGTGTCGTCATATAATTATCAATATCTTCAACCGACCAGCCGTAATAATTTACCTCCAGGTCACAGATTCCGAGAAGGCAGTAATTAATCTGGTTATCAAGTTTGTAGAGTTTTTTTATTGTCTCGTTGTATATGCTGTCAAAATCATAATAGTCAATTGATCTATACTGTGAATATACTGCCCATCCTTCCATATATCCGAGCTGATTATATATCCTTCTTACCGGATGCGGCTTTTTGCTGTCAAAATAGGCATTCTGATACATATGCCCGGGTATACCTTCATGGGCAAGAGTACTCCAGAGGTCCTTTGCATAATTCCCGTTAACACGGATAATATTGGTATCAGGATCATCAACCGCATGGAAATGATAATACGCGACACTTCCTTCCATGATATCCCATAATGCTTCATCCACATAAGCCACATCATAAGGAATTGTTCCGAGATCCGGATAATCATTCTTTACACAGGAAGCAAGTTCATCAATTATCTCAGAGGGCTCCATTTTCTTATCAACTTCTTCCCAAAGAGTATCCCTGTTATCATGATAGTACTCATAGGCTTCCGGGTTGGAATAAGCTATCGTCATCATCTCTGTGATATGCTCCTGCATCTTGGCAGTGAGCAGATCTCTTACAGCATCCGGTCCCATATCAGAGCCGCATCGCATAGCCAGGAGATGCTCATAGTAATCTGTTCCACCATCAACCTCGCAGAGTCCGCCCTGATGTGCTCCCTTCCCCTTCAGGTCCGTGAGTGTCTTTTTTACTTTTTCAATCGATGGATAAAGAGCATTCTTTATAGCTTCTTTATTCCTTTTTGAATATGCCGTTCTTTCGGCATCCGTAAGGAAGTCCATTTCCTTAAGCCTGTTATCAAAGACTTCTACAAGAAAATGATTCTCTGGTTTTTCTTTTAAAAAGTCGTCACACTGTTTGATGACCGCATCACAGTTATTATCGGACATAAATGTCCCTTTCTCAGACTTTTTCTTCTCAAATTCTATTATTTCATCAAAAAGTACATCAAGATCTTCAAGCAGTCCGAGATATATCTCAACATCATCCTTGTCATCAATTCTGAAATCAGTAAATATCAGGCTGACATTTGCCACCCAGCCATTTCCCCTGCTCAGAGGGTCGCTGCAGTAGTTATTCTCATAAAGTCCTTTGTTATGTTTAAGATAATTAAGGAGATAATCATATGTGATCTTATCCTCATTATCCATCATATCCTTGTTAAACTCACCGAGCTTCTCGATTTTCTCATCATAGGATTCAAGAATCTCTTTAACTCCTTCTTCTGTATAATCGTCCTCATCGGAGTCGCCCCATGTAGCTGTAGGTTTCTCCACTCCGAAATTACTGCCATCTTTTATATACACATTATAGTTGTATGAATTAGAAGTTACATATTCCTTGAACCACGCATCACAATACGAATGAAATTCTTCTTTTTGGGCAGCCACGAGTTCGGGATCGTAAGTATCGGGAGTCTCTGTATCATCTTCCGTATCCGCCTCTGTAGTATACTCATCACCAAGGCTTTCAGAAAGATTCTCCTTTATATTCTTTGACTCATATCCACCCCTACCATCAGAAACAGCCTCCCTGCCGCAAGCGGCCAGTGAGGCTATTATTGATAAAATGAGTATTCCTGAAATGATTTTCTTTCTTTTCATTTTCACTCCATTTATTTCTTATCAGCCATCCTGATTCGCAGGATAGCACTCTTGAGCGAAAGCTCGGCCTTGCCGTCGACATCTCCATCCGCAGACATAGCTCTCTCCGCTCTGATTTTCTCCTTCTCTGCTCTGTTCTTATCAATTTCCCAAGGCCATTCAACAGCCTCGGCAAGTATAGTTATCTTATCGGGAAGAATCTCGGCAAAGCCCGAATGAAGCGCTGCTTCCTTCTTATCATCACCGTTATAGATTCTGAGAACACCGGGATCAAGGATGACCGTCATAGGTACATGCATAGGGTAGATACCTACCTCACCATCGGCTGTATTAAATTCCATAAAATCAGCCTCTCCTTCAAAGAAAACCTTTTCAGGAGTGATGATCTTTATCTGCATGACATTTGCCATCTTTAATTCTCTCCCCTATTCTTATAGCGTTCCACAACTTCCTGTATAGTACCTGCATTCAGGAAATAGCTTTCAGGAATATCGTCATAACGTCCTTCAAGTATCTCACTGAAGCCCTGAATTGTATCTGCAACGGAAACATACTTCCCTTCGAAACCTGTAAACTGTGTAGCAACGAAGAATGGCTGAGACAGGAATCTCTGAATTCTTCTCGCACGGGCAACAGTAAGTTTATCAGCTTCTGAAAGCTCATCCATACCAAGGATAACGATGATATCCTGGAGTTCTTTATACTTCTGAAGTGTCTCCTGAACTCCTCTTGCCACCCTGTAATGTTCCTCTCCTACGATTCGTGGATCAAGGATACGTGAAGTACTTTCAAGAGGATCAACCGCAGGATAGATACCCAGCTCAACGATTGAACGTGAAAGAACTGTCTTTGCATCAAGATGTGCAAATGTAGTTGCAGGTGCCGGGTCAGTAAGGTCGTCTGCAGGAACATAAACAGCCTGAACAGATGTGATGGAACCATCCTTTGTGGATGTAATTCTCTCCTGAAGAGTACCCATCTCAGTCTGAAGTGTCGGCTGATAACCAACGGCTGAAGGCACACGTCCGAGAAGTGCCGAAACCTCTGAACCTGCCTGTGTAAATCTGAATATATTGTCAATAAAGAGAAGTACATCCTTATGAGATACATCTCTGAAGTATTCTGCCATGGTAAGTCCTGTAAGACCTACTCTCATTCTTGCTCCGGGTGGTTCATTCATCTGACCGAATACCATGGTTGTCTTATTGATAACCCCTGAACCCTTCATTTCATAATAAAGGTCATTTCCCTCACGGGTTCTCTCACCAACACCGGTAAAAACGGAATATCCACCATGCTCAGTCGCTATATTTCTGATAAGCTCCTGAATAAGGACTGTCTTACCAACTCCTGCACCACCGAAGAGTCCAACTTTACCACCCTTCTGATACGGGCAGAGAAGATCGACGACCTTTATACCTGTCTCAAGTATCTCAGTCTCTGTTGACTGTCTTGAGAAATCCGGAGCAGCCCTGTGAATAGGATGTCTCTCAGCTGTAGCAGGTGCCGGCAGATTATCTATCGGGTCACCCAGAACATTGAATATACGTCCGAGAGTCTCCTCACCAACAGGAACAGATATAGGAGCTCCTGTTGCATATGCCTCCATACCTCTTACAAGACCGTCTGTAGGTCCGAGAGAGATACATCTTACGATATCATCGCCCAGATGCTGAGCAACCTCAACTGTAAGAATGTCTCCGTCCTTCTTCGTGATTCTTATCGCATCATTTATATCCGGAAGCTGTCCCTCCGGAAACTTGATATCCAGAACAGCACCGATGATCTCGGTGATCTTTCCTGTACTAATACAACCCATTTTGTTGTTCTCCTATTTATTATCTGCTTCGAAATCATGCCTTATGCACCAACCCCGCTTCGCGGTGTTGATTCGGCTACGCCGAATATTCGTGCTACGCACGAGTGTCCTCGCTACGCTCGGATCCTCGATTTCTTCGAAATCGGGACTATGGTGCCACATATGTGCTTCGCACATATGATATCCCTGCTTCGCAGGGCTATGTCACGCTTCGCGTGAGCATCCTCGCTACGCTCGGACATGATTGCTGCGCAATCATGCCTAGGTCAAAGCCTCTGCGCCTGCAACGATCTCCGTAAGTTCCTGAGTGATATTTCCCTGTCTTGCTCTGTTGTACTGCAATGAGAGACGGCTGATCATATCATCGGCATTCTCTGTAGCGGAATCCATTGCCTGCATCCTTGCTGCATTCTCGCTTGCAATCGATTCGAGAAATGCACCGTATATAATATTCGTCATATACTTCGGAATGAGCTGACTGAGTATATCCTCTTCAGGACTGTCAAAGTTGATTCTCGTTCCAAAAGCCGCGAGCTCAGTACTCCAGTTAAGTCCCGTGGAACCATAATTCATGGTAAGTGACTTATCTACATCAGATTCATCCAGCATATCTTCAGGGAAGTCCTCCATTGAGATAGGAATTATCTTTCGGAGTGTCGGCACATGTGTGACCGTATTCTGAAAATCCGTATATGCAACGTATATATCTTTTATCTCACCGGCAAGATAGGCTTCTACAAGTTCCTTCGTAATGGCGATACAGTCATCATAAATCGGATCATTTATAACATCAGAATCATCTTTGCCGATGTTGAAGCCCTTTCTCCTGAGGCCTTCGATGCCCTTTCTTCCGAGACCGTATATCTCAGTCTTATCTTTGTCAAATCCGGCCGAATCCACAAGCTTGACGATATTGGAATTAAAGCCTCCGGCCAGTCCTCTGTTTGAAGACATAACGATAACGACCGTCTTGCCTCCTTCATTTTCATTAAGAAATGGATTTGTGCTGATCAAGGTCTTCGTAAGTATGGAACACATAACCTTATAAAGCATTTCAAAATAAGGTGTATTCGCCTCAACCCTGGCTCTCGCCTTCTGCAGCTTAACGGTAGCAACAAGCTTCATGGCCTTGGTGATCTGCTGCGTGCTCTGCACGCTTTCTTTACGTCTTTTAATGCTTCTCATGGAAGCCATGGTGCTTCACCTCCGCCTAGAACTTCGCCTTAGTATCTTCAATCTGCTTGATAAGAAGCTTTTCTATATCATCATTTATAACTTTTTCATTTCTGATAGACTCGAAAATTTCAGGAGCCTGTGCACCTATTCTGTCGAAAAGTGCATTTTCAAATTCAGCTATTCTTGAAGTCTCAATATCGAGAAGATAATGTTTAACTGCTGCATATATGATAACTATCTGCTTCTCAACAGCAAGAGGCTGATACTGCGGCTGAACAAGAATCTGACGAATCTTCTCACCCTGTACAAGCTTCTCCTTTGTGTCATCATCCAGTTCCGAACCGAACTGAGCGAAAGCAGCAAGTTCTCTGTACTGAGCCAGCTCCACACGGATAGGTCCTGCTATCTTCTTCATAGCCTTAACCTGTGCGGCACCACCGACACGGGATACCGAAAGACCGGGATTAACCGCAGGTCTGAAGCCCGAATTAAACATTTCAGTTTCAAGATATATCTGACCATCAGTGATGGAGATTACATTTGTAGGAATATAAGCCGAAACGTCACCTGCCTGAGTCTCGATGATAGGAAGTGCAGTAAGGCTGCCGCCGCCCAATTCATCAGAAAGCTTTGCAGCTCTCTCAAGAAGTCTTGAATGCAGGTAGAAAACGTCACCCGGATATGCCTCACGTCCAGGTGGTCTACGAAGAAGAAGTGACAGTGTACGATATGCCTGAGCATGCTTTGAAAGATCATCATAAATGATAAGCACGTCTCTTCCGTTTTCCATCCATTCCTCACCTATGGCACATCCTGCGTAAGGAGCTATATACTGAAGCGGTGCCGTTTCACTGGCAGTTGATGCAACAACTGTAGTGTAACTCATGGCATCATATTCATTTAATGTCTTAACAATATTTGCAACGGTTGAAGCCTTCTGACCTATAGCAACATAGATACAGTAAACTCCGAGACCTTTCTGATTGATTATCGTATCGAGAGCGATGGCTGTCTTTCCTGTCTGACGGTCACCGATTATGAGCTCACGCTGACCTCTTCCGATAGGAACCATGGCGTCGATAGCCTTTATACCTGTCTGAAGCGGTGTATCTACAGACTTACGTGTGATAACACCCGGCGCTACTCTCTCAATAGGCCTGGTCTTGGATGTCTCGATAGGTCCTTTGTCATCTATAGGCTGTCCAAGTGCATTTACTACTCTTCCGAGCATTGCATCTCCGACAGGAACAGTTGCAACCATACCCGTAGTCTTAACCAGATCACCCTCCTTAACCTTGGAGGTTTCTCCGAGAAGAACCGCACCTACGTTATCCTCCTCAAGGTTCATGACCATGCCGTAAATATCATTCGGGAAAAGCAGAAGCTCACCCTGCATGGCATTTTCAAGACCATGTATTCTGGAGATACCGTCCGCAACCTGGATAACCGTTCCGGTCTCAGCCGTTTCAAGCTTAACCTTATAATTCTGTATCTGTTTTTTAATAACAGAGCTTAATTCTTCCGGTTTAAGTTCCATGCTTAAATATTCCTTTCCAGACTCTTTCTCAGAGTCTCAAGTTTTGTGGATATCGAACTGTCCACCAATTTGTCGCCAAGCTGTATCTTAAGCCCGCCGATGATGGATTTGTCCACTATATAATTCATTCGCATTCTGTCATATCTGGTAGTGGCGATCAGTTTATCTTCTATAGCTTTCTTCTGAGCCTCGGAAAGCTCAAAGCTTGAAGTAACATATGCCACACCAATACCCTCTGCCTCAAGAGATAATGCAATAAATGCATCAAGAGTCTTCTCCAGTTTTGCCGAATGATCTCTGTCGATAAGGGTATATATCGTACCGGTGAGAAGCGGGTGGAGTCTTTCAGAAAAAGCCTCATCTATAAGTCCCAGTTTCTCATCCTTCTCTATAGCAGGATGTGTCAGAATACGGATATAATCAGGATTTTTATCCAGAATCTGAAGAAGCTCTTCTGCTTCAGAACGAACGAGGGCAAGGCAGCCCTGCTCTTTTGCTGCAGCAAAAAGTGCATCTCCGTAAACGGATTCAACTAATTTTGCCATGTATCCTCACCTATCTCTTCAAGGGTTTCCTTAAGAAGCTGCTCCTGTTTTGCGGAGTCCATCTCTTCCTCTACGAATTTACCTGCAACAAGAGTAGCCACATTTATAATCTCAAGGCGTACCTCATCCTTAACCTTAGCCTTTTCAAGCTCAGCTTCTCTTCCTGCATTTGAGATGATACGTCCGGCTTCTTCCTTGGCTTCGGCAACGATGTCTGCCTCATTCTTAACAGCCTTGCGTCTTGCCTCGCTGAGGATTTCCTTTGCTTCCTCGTCAACCCTGGCCAGTTTTTCGTCATACTCAGCCTTAGTCTTCGCTGCGTCTTCCCTGTCCTTTGCTGCGTTTGCCAGATCGGACTTGACTTTCTCCTGTCTTGCTTCAAGAGCCTTTCTGACAGGATTGATAAGAATATATCCCACTGCGAAGAAAAGAATGAATACAGCTATAGCCTGGATACCGAGATCAAACAGAAGCTGGGCATCAAGACCGAATATCCTGCCCGTCAGGACAGCTGGTTCCATGCTGTAAAACATTTTCATTTACCTCTAATCATTTACTGTGAGTAGCGTACAATATTCTTTATGAACGCATCCTACTGACCGTCAAAAGGCTTAACGAACATAAGAAGCAGAGCAACAACGAGACCGTAAAGACCTGTTGTCTCAGCTACAGCCTGTCCGAGAAGCATGGTAGACATGATAGTGCTCTTAGCACCCGGATTCTTACCTACTGCCTGTGCACCCATACCGGCTGCATTACCCTGACCGATACCGGTACCAATACCTGAACAAACCGCGATTCCTGCACCAAGTGCTGAGAAAGCGTGAACAAGATCAAGACCACTTAAGTTATTCATTTCATTTTCCTCCGAAATTAAAAATCAATATGTTATCTGGAATGTGACAGCCGTATTAACTGAAACTGTCTTTTTCCGAACCTTATTCGGCACCACGTTTATCAGTGATAAATGTAATCGTGAGCATACAGAAAACGTAGGTCTGTATCGCACCCGAGAAAAGGTCGAAATATGCATGAAGAAACGCCGGAATACCGATCTTCGCAAAAATCGGAACCATACCATAGAACAGTGCCATAAGTACTGTTCCGCCGAGTATGTTACCGAAGAGACGGAGCGACATTGAAAGCGGCGTTGAAAAAACGCTGATAACGTTCATAGGGAAGAATAACGGGAAAGGCTCGAAAAGCGCCTTGACCGAACCCCATTTGTTATAACGGATATCCGCGTACTCGATCATGAAAAATGTGATGAGCGCGAGAGCCAGCGTTGTGCCGTAATCTGCTGTAGGCGGTCTCAGTCCAAATACACCTGAGGTGTTAGAGACGAAGATGAAGATGAATATCGTACCTATATAGGTTATATACTTCTTCGCTGTCTTCTTACCCATGGTGTCGGTTACGAAGTGTGTCAGGGTATCAATCCCTATCTCCGTAATGGTGGAAAGAGTCGTCATCTTCCCAGTCGCTTCAGCTTTCATGAAGCTTCTTCTGGCACAGATGGCAAACACGATGATCGCGGCCATTACTATCAGCGTACATACATGTGTAGTTGTGATATACACCGTATTTCCGAAGAAATTAACCGGGTATAGTTCGTGAATATAGAAATCCGCTTCCTTCGATGCAACCAGCGGCATTTCCGGTGTAATTCCGATGTTCGGAATCATTTCATTTCCTCCTCGATAATCCTACCTATCAGCTTATCAATAAGCGGATTGGTAAGAGCTGAAAGCTTTATGGTATAAAGCCCTATGGCCGCTCCGGCAAACATCCACACATCAAGTATGATGGTTGCAACAAGTACGGCTATAGCTATTATGAGTCTTACTGTTTTTCTGCCAAATGTAAAGCCTTTGGCCCGCTTCTCATTCATCAGAAGCGATGTCTCTATGGTGTCATACATATTGATAAGAAAGAGTGTTGCCGCTATCTCACCCAGTATAACGCCCGCTGTAAAAAGAAGTCTTTTGGGGACAAATATAAGTCCGATTATTATAACCAGAATACCAAAGAGCATGCATCCGAAGATAAGCCCCGCGAGAGTCCTTCCGGCCTCATCATCACGTCTTATCCTCATCAACCTTATCAAAAGCTTTTTTAACCCACTCTTCGGGCTCATCCTCTTTACTTCCTTTGATATGCTTCTTTATAAGAAGATAAACGGCTCTGTAACCGCTGAGTATTCCAAGGACTATGAAGAAGAAAATCCAGTGTGTACCAAATTTCCTGTCTATCAGGTAACCTATACCAAAACATATTCCTAAGGTAACCATCATAGTGATGCCTACCTGAAGGATAAGAAATATAGTTTCAAGTACTTCGTGGTCTTTCTTCATATCATTTTCCAAATCATACTCAAAATCCGTAATATTATAGATTATCCCGGCGCTTATCGCAAGAAAAATCTATAGCAGTTTTTTAGACAAATACGCCTTCCTGTCTATAATCTGCAAGAAAATCTCTGATTCTGTCAGTTGCTTCCTTCAGTACCGCTATCTCCGGAAGATAAACTATACGGAAATGATCCGGTTGCTCCCAATGGAAACCTCCGCCGTGAGTAAAGAGTATTTTCTTATTCCTGAGGAGATCAAGTGCAAATTTCTCATCATTTACGACCTCGAACTTCTCAATATCTATCTTAGGGAATATATAAAATGCAGCCTTCGGCTTTACTGCGGAAAGTCCCGGAATATCATTTATGGCATTATAAATGAATTCTCTCTGCTCATATACTCTGCCGCCCGGCTGTATCATACTGTCTGTATCAGCAGTGATCTTAAGTGCAGGTGCGATCAGTGACTGTGCGGGAACATTTGAGCAAAGACGCATGGATGAAAGAAGGTTGATACCCTCGATGTACCCCTTTGCATTTTTCTTATTTCCCGAAATGGACATCCAGCCCACTCTGTAGCCTGCCACAAGGTGAGACTTTGAAAGTCCGTTAAATGTAATGCACATATTATTGGTGAGACTTGCGATAGAAACATGCTTAAGGCCGTCCATTACCAATCTGTCATAAATCTCATCAGCAAAGATAATAAGGTCGTGTGCCTCTGCCAGATTAACGATATCGATAAGGACATCCTTTGGATAAAGAGCTCCTGTAGGGTTATTCGGGTTTATTACAACAATACCCTTGGTCCTTGGAGTGATCTTGGAACGGATATCCTCTATATCAGGAAGCCAGTCTGATGATTCGTCACAGATATAATGTACCGCGGTTCCGCCTGCAAGGGTAACAGATGCGGTCCAAAGCGGATAATCAGGAGCCGGAACAAGTATTTCGTCACCATAATCAAGAAGTCCCTGCATGGACAATGTGATGAGCTCACTGACACCGTTTCCGGTATATACATCATCTATGGTAACTCCGTCGATATTCTTCAGTTTGTCATATTCGACTATTGCCTCTCTCGCCGCAAAAAGTCCCTTTGAATCCGAATATCCTTCGGTATCAACAAGATTGTCGGACATATTCCGGATCAATTCATCCGGTGCCCTGAATCCGAATGGCGCAGGATTTCCGATATTAAGCTTCAGAACCTCTTCCCCCGCCCTTATCATACGGTTTGCTTCATCCATAACCGGACCACGTATATCATAACAAACATTATTCAGCTTTACAGATTTTTCAAAAGTTCTCATCAGATGAACCTCCTCTTAAATAACTAAACAAATATTTTATAACTAATGAAGCAACTATGCAATACATATTGTTGCATAATTCCTGATTCTCTCTTCCTCGTCACGGGTAAGTCCGATTTCTTTTCTCAGCAGCTCAAATTCTTCTTTAATGGTTGTCCCCGAAACTGTACAGTTATCTGAATTTACAGTAACCGGAATCCCGTACTCCAAAAAGGTTCTGAGAGGGTAATCCCTGATATCGCGTACTGCCCCGGTCTGAAGGTTGCTGGTAGGACACATTTCAACAACGATACCATGACCGGCCATGTATCTCATCAGCTTCTCATCCCTTGCCGCCGCGATTCCATGACCTATACGTTTTGCCCCCATATCTATGGCTTCCCATACACTTTCAGGTCCGGCGGCTTCGCCGGCATGAATCGTAAATGGAATGCCTTTCTCATGCGCCACAGAGAAGAATGGCCGGTAGTCCTTTGTAGGGAAGAGCGCTTCCGCTCCTGCTAGATCCAGACCCGCCAGAACTCCTCGTGTATCTGCTGCGCTGGGAAAAGGATCCGGAGATGCAGAATCCCCGGATATATGTTTTCCGGAGCTGTATGTTTCAAAAATTTCAGAAGCAATACGGACTGTCTCCATATTCATTTCATATTTTTCAGCATCCCCCATATCCCCGCGCATAAGGCAGAAAATGAGCCTGAGCTCTGCTGCTCCGCCTGCCGCCCTGTATTCACGTATACCTTCAATGGCCGCATCCGCCACTTCTCTCTGAGTAAGGCACCTGCGGGTATGAAGCTGCGGTGCGAATCTTATCTCAGCATAACCCACATTCTGCTCCTGAAGCCATATCCCAAGTTCAAAGACGGCTGCTTTAAGCGATTCTCTGTTCTGCAGAAGCAAGAGTGGAAAATCAAATTTCTTCAGATATTCATTCAGGTCTCTGCAGTCCGGGGATACCATGAGCAGTTCCTTCAGCAGATCATCACCGATCTCTTCTTCCGAAGAATAACCCTCCGGATAAATGTTATTCATCTTCATAAGCTTTCGCACAGTCTGTATGGGGAGTGACCCATCAAGATGCAAATGCAGTTCGGTATATCTTTCCATCTTCATCCTCTTCATAGAATACTTGCGTATCATACTCTTCACCGAGTACTTTCGTTGACATGAGTAACCTTATGTTTTATACTGAAACGTAACATTTTTGTTGATAATTCTTATCCGGAGAGCACGTTTATGAGCATGTCCATGACATATGCAATTCTATATCTGGAGTTAAACCTTGCTTCCGTTATCATCGTGGGAATAGTTTACCACAAAACAACGGGAATCTCAAAAATGGTCGCTCAGCGTAATTTTGTTATGGCTATCCTTGCTGAGATAGTCTTTTTCCTGTCGGATACCGCATTTGTCTTGTCGGTGCGGGGAATCATCCCATACAGCAGAACCATTGTAATGATTGAGAAGAGCATATATTTCTTCTCTACTACCATCATGTGCTTTTTCTGGTTCGTATACTTTGAATATATGCAGGAATCTCCATTTGTACAAAACAGAAAAAGAGTCCTGTGGTCATCTTCTCTTGTCTGGATCATGGGAATTCTTCTTGTCATTAATATTTTCACCGGAATACTTTTCTATGTGGACGGCTCGGGTGTTTATACGAGAGGCCCTCTCTTCCTGGTTCAGTATTTTCTTTCATATGTTTATGTGGTTTTCTCCTGCACCAGGGCTTTAGTCGGAATCTTTGACAAAAAGAAGATTTCGAAGCGCAGAGTCCTTATCTCACTTGCGCACTTCCCGATTGCTCCCGCAGCTGCTGGAATACTTCAGTTCATATATCCGGGACTTCCTCTGGCGTGCGTTGCCCTGTCCCTTTCAACTCTTGTGCTTTACTTGAACTGGGTAGATACCATGATCTCCGTTGATCCTCTGACAAAGCTTTCCAACAGAAAGATGCTGTCATTTTTCTTTAATCACTGGCTGACAAATGAAAGTGAGCCTGCCGATCTCTATCTTATGATCCTGGATGCAAATAAGTTCAAATCCATAAATGATACCTATGGCCACCTCGAAGGTGACGCAGCTCTTATCAGGATTGCGGAAGCTCTGACCATAGGATGCCGGGCACACAAAAAACGTACAAATATCATACGTTACGGCGGAGATGAATTTATGATTCTTGTATGGGCAAATGATATCAGTGCCATCAATTTACTGAAAACTTCGATAGCTACAGAGCTGGAAAGACTGAACAGGGAAGCCGCAGTGCCCTACGATCTTACTTTAAGCGTCGGTGTCGCCAAGGCAACCAGTTCTATATCACTCAAGGATCTTGTGGCAAAAGCCGATGAGGAACTTTACAAAGAAAAAGAAAAACTAAAGGGGCAGTCTCTATAACCCCTTCAGTTCCTCTATAAGTCTGTCATATATAAATTCAACGCTCATATTACGAACTTCAGCCCTGCCCGGATTGCCGAAATGCATAAGCCAGGTACGGGCTTTTTTTCCTCCTGTACTGATGCCGAAAGAAACTGTGCCTACAGGTTTCTCCGGTGTTCCTCCGCCTGGTCCGGCTATACCGCTGATGCCAACTCCTATCTGTTTTATCTGACACATCTTTTCCTGCTCCACACCATCCGCTGCGATCATCGTTCCGTCCGCATTTTTCAAGGCACATTCATTCGTATTGTCCTGCTCCACCATATATACTGCTGCTCCTTCAGCCATTTCTCCCGCAACCTCCTCACTTACTACCCCAAAACTGTCTATGGTTTCAGGATTGACACCAAGGAGTTTTATCTTAGCCTCATTTGCATAAGTTATAAAGCTTACATCAAGGACTGAGGATGCATTCGGTACATTTACAAGTCTTGCCGCAGCAAGTCCTGCCGTACATGACTCAGCAAATACTATATGATATCCCTTTTCCATGAGAATGCTTACCAGTGTTTCCTCTTTATTCATGTCTGACCTCCGAAATCATTTTAAAAACCCTAACTGATATATTGATGATTTTAACAGAGAAAAACCAATAAAACCACAACAAATAATTTGTCATCAACCAACTCTTATGGTAGTATTTTTATGTAATACAGAACTGCTTTTAAACATGGAATCCATTAAAGAGAGAAGGGGTGTATCACATGCATAATTACAGAGAAAACATCGGTCTCAGAAGACATATCCTGATAGTTGATGATGAAATGATAAACCGTGAAATACTGGGCAATCTTCTTTCGGCTGAATACGAAGTTCATTTCGCAGAAAACGGCGAGGAAGCCCTCAAAATACTTCGAGGCAGAGAACATATTTATTCTCTCATTCTTCTTGATCTCCTGATGCCTGTTATGGATGGTTTTACGCTGATAGACATCATTAAAAATGATGAGAAGCTCCGCGCTATCCCGGTTATCGTTATGACCTCCGAAACAGATGCAGAGGTAAAGAGCATCAAGCTTGGCGCTGCCGACTTCATTACAAAACCTTATGATATGCCCGAAGTCATTCTCGCCAGATGTGAAAGGATCATCGAACTTCAGGAAGATAAAAGTCTTATTCATGCTGCCGAGAGAGATCACCTTACAGGTCTTTACATCAAGGATTTCTTTACGGAATATATAAGACAGATTGAAAAATATAATCCGGATCACAGCCGTGATCTTATGGTACTCAATATTGAACATTTCCATCTTATAAATGAGCTTTACGGCCGATCCGAAGGAGACAATGTTCTCATCTGCATCGCTGATATTCTTTCAGGAATATTCAAAAGTATAGATGCCATCGGATGTCGTACCGAAGCTGATTATTTTTATATGTATGCCGAGAATGGCCTTGACTATGAAGGAATACTTAAGCAGATTCTCGCAGGTCTTTCCGCGACATGTCCTTCCTACCATGTACGTCTTCGTATAGGCGTATATCCTGATGTTGATAAAACTCTTCTTGCCGAAAACTGGATTGACCGTGCCAAGACTGCCTGTGACCGCATCAGGGGCGATTACAGCAGACACATTGCCATTTATGACAACGAATTCTATGAAAAATCCAAATATCAGGAAAGGCTGATAAATGATATCGATGATGCCATCGCATCTAAGGATCTTCTGGTCTTCTACCAGCCTAAATACTATATACAGGGCGAAAAGCCTACCCTGAAGAGTGCCGAAGCACTTATACGCTGGAAGCACCCTGAACTCGGAATGATCAGCCCCGGCGACTTCATCCCGCTTTTTGAAAGCAATGGTCTTATCCAGAAGCTGGACCGTTATGTATGGAATGAGGTTGCTCAGCAGATTGACAGATGGAAGAAGGACTACGGAGTATCAATTCCTGTTTCCGTAAATGTATCGCGCATGGATATCTACTCTCCAAGACTCAGGGAGGAGTTTTTGGAACTTCTTGAAGCAAATAACCTTTCAGCAAAAGAACTCATGCTGGAAATAACCGAATCCGCTTATGCGGACAACGCGGAACAGCTTGTAAATGTAATAGAAAATCTTCGTAACGACGGCTTTATAATTGAGATGGATGACTTCGGTTCAGGCTACTCATCCCTCAATATGCTGACAACTATTCCTATAGACGCACTTAAGATGGATATGAAATTCATCCGCAATATGCAGAAGGATGAAAAGAGCATGAAACTGGTGGAGCTTGTCCTGGATATAGCAAAGTTCCTCCATATCCCTGTCATAGCAGAGGGCGTGGAAACCGAGGAACAGATGATGCTCCTCAAAGAAAGAGACTGTGACATAGTGCAGGGTTACTACTTCTCGAGACCGGTTCCTGCCGATGAATTCACAAAATTCTTCTCCGATATGTCAGCATAGCAAATGACAGCTGATCCATAGTTAAGCCGGTATTTAAAATATCACAACATAATCGCAAAAATCACGGAGGTATATAATGATCACAATAGACGCATTAAGGGAGTACGGAGCCAATGTTGACGAAGGTCTGACCCGCTGCATGGGTAATGAGGCCATGTATATAAGACTGGTATCTACAATTCCCGCAGAAGATAAATTCAACAAACTAAAAGACAGTATAGAGGCCGGCGACCTGAATACTGCCTTTGAAAGTGCCCATGCCCTGAAGGGCGTTACCGGCAACCTTTCCCTCACTCCGCTTTATGATCCTCTGGTTAAGATTACCGAACTGCTGAGAGCGAAGAAGGAAATGGATTATAGTGAATTACTTACTCAGATTCTCGAGAAAAGAGATGCTCTCAAAGAAATGTTATAATCTACCATACTATCTCGCGCGCAGGTAAGGGATTCAGGTTTGTTTTGATGCTTGAAATCTTACCGCCGCGGAGTTTGATGACCCTATTCGCCATCTTGGCTATCTCAACGTTGTGCGTTACCATGACTATGGTGGTTCCGCACTTTTTGATAACATCCTCAAGAACTATCAGAACCTCCTGACCGGTCTTAAAATCAAGAGCGGCAGTCGGCTCATCTGCCAGTATTATCTTTGGATTTTTTACAAGTGCACGCGCTATGGAGACTCTCTGCTGCTGACCTCCGGAAAGCTTGGCAGGGAAATTATTTGCCCTGTCACTGAGTCCCACAAGCTCCAGCGCATCCTCAGGCTTCATGGGATTGTCACTGATATCCGCTATAAATCTTATATTTTCTAAAGCGGTCAGGTTCGGCATCAGGTTATAAGCCTGGAAAATAAATCCCACATAATGCCTTCTGTATTCTGTCAGTTCCAATTCAGTAGGGTGCGAGAAATCCTCTCCGTCTATGATGAGTTCTCCTCCTGTCATATCATCCATTCCGCCTATGATATTCATCATGGTAGATTTACCGCAGCCCGACTCACCAAGCACCACGACAAATTCATTTTTATATATATCAAGATTGATGCCGTTCAGAACTCTCAGAGTTTCATCTCCCGATTCAAATTCCTTAGTCACATTCCTCAAAGAAACCATGACCTCCTTCTCCTCCGGAAGATCAATCCTGAGTCCCTTTTCCTCTATGGTCATAGCAGTGAGTGCAGCCATCTGCTCGCAGAGTCTCATGTCGGCTTCTGTGTAGTATTCCCCGTCTTTTCTGTTGATTATATGAACACATCCCAGTGTTTTACTCACAGCCTTCAGCGGAACACAGATAAGGCTCTCAGTCTTCATACCCTGATCGTCAAAAATATTCCCGACAAATCTCGAATCATTCAGAGTATCACTTATAAGCAGAGACTCCCCGGTAGCCGTTACTACTCCCTCTATACCAACTCCGTTCTCCATATAGATATTTGAAAGGTCGATGGGACCCATGAATACCATAGGATGAAGAAGTCCTTTCCTGTCATCCAGCATCCATATAGCTCCGGCCTCACTATCCATTACATCAAGTATTACTTCAAGAGCCGAGGAAATGGCGTCATCAATATTATCGATAAGCAACAGACTCTCCATAATGGTCCATTGCGCTTTTTTGTATTTTTCTTCTCTGTTCATAAGCCCGTCCTATTTTACATTTGCTATATCAGTCATCTTATAGTTTCTGACTTTTTTCAACGCTATAAAATTGATCACGATTGAGAACAAAAGTGTTACAAGCGTTGCCTCAAGCCACGCCTTAAAGCTGATGCCCTTATAGAGTTCAAGATGCGGTTTCTGGAAAGATCTCAGGATATTTGATGCAAGCAGCGAACCACCCAGAAGTCCTCCGAAAATGCCAAGGAAAGTAGTAAAAATGGATTCATTCAGGAGATAACCCGTAACCTCTTTGATACTGAAACCATTTATCCTCATTATGATTATCTCAACCTTTTTCTGTACTATATACATAAACGTAAGATTGGATATTATTATTCCTGCCATAAGGACTGCCACAAATATTATCAGCACAAGAAGCCCGTTCATGGCTTTGAAATAAGTACCGACTTCCGTCCTGTCAGCTGTACTGTCCACCACTTCGCGAACATAAGGACATCCCTCAAGTTCTTCGATAAGAGCACGGCTGTCACCGGATGCTTCACCTCCGGATATCTTCACCATACATTTATTCATCACCGGTTCTTCTTTGAAAAGAGTTTCGTAATACTCTGAATCCATATACAGCTTCTGCCCAAAGTAATTCTCGTAAGTTCCGGCTACTGCTGCGGATACCTCTGTACCTTTTGAATTCATGATGGTTATGGTATCACCGACTTCTATATCATAGGTTTTTGCATAGCTTTCCTTAAGATATACGCCTTCTTTACCGAGCTTAAGCTCCCTGTCCTTAGCTGAATATCTGAATCTGTAGAAATTCTGAACCCGGGAAAGATCGGATACCACTACCTCCACGATCTCGCTTCCGCCGTCTGTCTTAAATGTAGAATAATAATCCATACAGTCGGAATACTCAGCCCCGTGTTTCTCAAGAATCTTATCTGCTTCTTCAAGAGATGAATCCGTGCTGTCTACATCATAGCTCACATCATAATCATACTGAATATTCCTTTCAAATTCCAGATCGTTGGTCATTTCCAGGTTATTCTTCATGGAGAATCCTATATTCACCAGAGCGCAGCAGCTTGCGATACTCATCATGGTGACCAGGACACGCATCTTATCCGAGACTACATTTCTCAATATAAGTCTTTGGAAAAGTGTAAGCCCCAGCCTGCTCCTGCTCTCCCCTTTAACGCCATTCGGACTGGACTCTCTCAAAAGTTCCACCGCCGGCTGTTTCAGAAGTGCTGCCGTAGCCATAAGCACTGCAGTTGAAGTTATGGCAAATGCCGCGATGATGACTATCAGCATAACATAGAGAACCGGCCTTGCCGCAGGCACTTCTATAGCATATTTTTTGACAAATGTAACGAGAGCAAACTTCTGGAATCCGAAGTGTACCGGAATGCCGAGAACAATTCCCATCACCAGAGCTGAAAGTCCGAATACAAGATATTTCGAGAGAATCTCTCTCTTATATAAACCAAAAGCCTTTGAGGTACCCACCAGTTTATGCTGTTCATTTATCAGCCTTGCTATGGTGGCATAGATTATAAGCGACGCAAGGATTACAAAAAGTATAGTAAAGTTATTACCCATATTCCTGAGTCCGACAACCGTCATACCCATATGTTTATAACCTACATTTGCCTCAATATCATTTATAAACCACTTGCAGTCTTCCAGGGAATCCAGCTTTTCCTGCATCTCTTTGAGGGTATTCTCTCCCTCCTCATAATCGGCAAGTCCGCTCTCATACTCTTCTTTGTTACGTTCAAACTCCTTCTCATATTCCGCAAGTTTCTTAAGGCCGTCCTCATATCTGTCACAGCCGTTGTTATAAATGACTGCCGCCGCGTTATATTCCGAAAGTCCTTTCTGATACTCGCTGTTCTTCCTGTTCCATTCGGCAAGATATGTATTATAATCCGCGAGACTTGAATTATATTTGGAAACGGCATCCTGATATGCCCTATAGTTTTTTTCATATGAACTCTTTGATTCATTCCACCTGGCTCTTGCTGCTTCAGTCTCATTTTTACCTGAAGTATATTCGGCACTCTTTTTATTATATTCCGCAAGCCCTCCCTCATAAGCAGCAAGGTTATCCAGGTACTTTTTTCTTTCATCGCTCCAGCTGTTCAGTTTTGCCCTCGTATCCTGAGTATTAGTATCATCCCATGGGATATCTGTGCCATAAGCTTGCCGGAACTCTGTATATTTCTGATTTACATATTCATACTTATCAGTATCTTTGTACTTAGGGATCAGTACACCGGTTATATAATCATCTGCAAGAGTTTTTATATTTGCCTCATGAAGATTGACACTGTATTCATCTGTTATACTAAAGATTTCAATCCGGGCATTCTCTACATCTACATCTGTTATGTTACTGCTCCAGTTGATATCCTGTTCAATACCGGCATAAGTAATAAATGATTCAACTATCTGCTCTATGGTATATCTGAAGTTCCCTTTGATATCTTCTGCCTTACGGAAGGCATCCTCTAATCCGGTACGGGCGGATGCCAGTCCTGCTTTTGCCGCGTCAAGCTTATCCCCTGAAGCCTTGAGTTCTTCTCCCGCCGAAGCTATAAGCTTTTCTTTGGAAGATATCTCACTATCGTAATAAGCAAGGCTTGCATTCGCGTTCTGAAGCTCGGCACTCTTTTGATTGAGAACCGCTTTGGAGCTGTCCAGTGTTTTCTTTGCCTCATCAAGTTCAGCCTTGCCTGAATCGAGCTTACCCTTCGACACTTCAAGAGTTTTCATTCCGGAATCAAGTTTATCCTTCAGTTCATCCAGTTCCCGGGATGTATCCTCCAGTTCCTGCTTCCCCTTTGCTATCTCTTCCTCTGCATCCGTAAGAGATGCTTTGGCATCTTCAAGCTTCTTCTTTCCCGACTCAAGAAGCTCTGCATTTTCATTTATATCTGTCTGATAAATATCCCTTACTTCGGAGCTCCGGACTTTTGTCCTGGTCAAAGCCAGAGTTTCAAAATTCTTTCTGGCCCTGCTTACCTTTTCGGTATAAGTGTTTTTAAAAACATTTTCATTCTCAGTATCCTTCAGCCTGACATAAGCCCGCATCCAGCAGTTTTTAAGAGCATCCCGGTCAAATGCGTCTTCGCTTACTATGATATAAGAATTCTCCTTAACCGAAGGCTTGATATGCTGAGGTGAGCGGAAGATTCCTGTTACTACATACTCTTCTCCCGGAAGATATGTAACAGCCCCACCATCATTTCCATAGAGATTAATAGTATCTCCGATGTCAAATGAAAGGCTTTCTGCCAGCCTGTCCTCTATCATACATTCAGAAGCATTATGAGGTTCCTCTCCGGATAAAAGTTCAGGAATGCATATATCACCGGTCGAAGTGATCACATTTACATTTTCCTTTGCGCCATCCTTTTCAATCCCTGCAGTTACATAATAAAAAGGAGCCACTGATTCCACAGAATCCAGATTTCGCAGTTCATCCACATCATCCTCACTGAGAAGAAGTGTGGATACGACCTCAAGGTCATAGAAATCCGATTCCTTATAGAAATCATTTGCTCCATTTTCAAGATTTACAGCCGCAGAAGTTACACCCATGAACGTTGATGCACTGAGCATGGTTATCAAAAGAATCGATATATAAGAAACAAAGTTCTTTTTTATATTTCTATAAGAATCCAGTAACTGAGTTTTAGTCATAAGCTTTGTCCCCTGCCGGTATTATTTAGTCTCCTGCATTCTGTCATATTATTCCGAAACATCTCGGGAAGAAGCCTCCTACAAAGTGAAGGATACAAAGCCCCCAGAAACATTTATATCTGCCATAGAAGTTTCCGGATGCTATACAGTAAAATGCTGTACCAATCATCATGTACCATGGATATGCCATGTGGAGGGCTGCGAAGAAACATCCGCTGAGAAGCAGTGATGCATACTTCGTACTTTCATCCTCCAGCTTTTTCAGATTATCCTGGACAACAAATCTTATGAAGGCCTCCTGCATCACAACATTCACAGGATAAAACCACCTGGTGTGATACATGAAATACCATCTGAAGAAAGGTCTTGAAGCTATCTCGGGATGGAATACCTGTATAACCTGCCTGAAGAGGATCAGGATTACCATAAAAGCCGCTGCCAGTCCCAGCGATATAAGGATTTCCCTCTTCTTTGGAAGCTTCTTCAGAGGCGAGATATCAATATCTATAAGCCCCGCCTTCCAGAAGATCAGAGTAACTATAACTACTATGACTATCAGAGATTTAGTTGAAATAAAACCGTTTCCGAAAACCGCCCGTTCCCCCAGTATAAACTCAACAGTCCTTACATTGATCGCCTGAAGAGAGAGAATCAGCATACAGTATCCGACAATGCCTATGGTCTTTTTACCCGTTAATTTATCTGCCATTTCTACCCCGTTTACATTACTGCCTTTTTATCTACCCGCCGGAATTACCACCTATCCATCTCCCGCAGGATTACCTTCCCACCAGAATCATAGTTGTTCTGGCACCGAGCATTATACCGTTCTGGTCTGATATCTTCTTTTCTTTTCCTGATTCCGAAGAATATCCTTTCGAATCGAATGCCAGTCTCCAGGTAAATCCTTCAGGAAGCCGTGGTATTTCAAAGTAGTGATTTTCCCAATGTGTATTTACCGCAACATATATAAATTCATCTCTTTTTGTTCCGTATTTTTTATGGTCCTCTGCATACAAATATGAAAGGCAGAAGCCCGGCCTGGTTTTATCCAGATCCCATGGTCTCGTGCCATGAAGTGACATTTCCGGATAACCTGTTCCGTTATATTCATCGTCATCATATAGCGGAGCTTTGATAACAGGATGAGCCTTTCTGAAGCTGATAAGTCTTCTGACATAATCATACAGTTCTCTGTTCTTCTCCAGATATGTCCAGTCAAGCCAGGATATCTCATTATCCTGACAGTAGGCGTTGTTATTGCCCCACTGTGTATTGGCAAATTCATCACCGGCCAGAATCATCGGTACGCCTCTGCTGGTAAGCAGTATAGTGAACATATTCCTCATCTGCTGATATCTTAGTTTCAGAACCTCAGGATTATCAGTCTCACCTTCCACTCCGCAGTTCCAGCTGTTATTGTCATCATAACCGTCACGGTTGCCTTCACCGTTTTTTTCGTTATGCTTCTCATTGTAGGAAACCAGATCATACATAGTGAAGCCGTCATGACAGGTGATAAAGTTAATCGAAGCAACGGATGTTCTACGCTCGTACAGATCTTCCGAGCCCATGATCCTCACAAACATTTCAGGTGCACATCCCTCGTCGCCCTTGATGAATCTTCTGATGCAGTCTCTGTACTTTCCGTTCCATTCGGACCAGCGTCCGAAGTCAGGGAAACATCCTACCTGATAAAGTCCTCCGGCATCCCACGCCTCGGCTATAAGAATAGTCTTACCGAGAATCGCATCATTTGCAATTGAATCGAGGAGAGGCGGCGACATCATAGGATTGCCGTCCTTATCTCTTGAAAGTATGGATGCAAGATCGAACCTGAAGCCGTCTATATGGTATGAATAAACCCAGTATCTGAGGCAGTCCAGAACTACATTTCTAACGATAGGATCATTGCAGTTCATAGTATTGCCGCAGCCGCTGAAATTGACATATTTCCCCTCCGGCGTCAGGAGATAATAGGTTCTGTTATCTATACCGCGATAAGATATATACGGCCCGTTTTCATTTCCCTCCGCAGTATGATTAAATACAACATCAAGGATTACCGATATACCGTTTTTATGAAGCTTCTTGATCAGATTCTTCAGTTCATCGGCTTCCATGGCAAAATGAGAGCTTTTGGCATAACCCGCCTTCGGTGCGAAGAAGCCTACCGTAGAATAGCCCCAGTAATTAACAAGCTGTCTTCCGTCCACAACTCTCTCGTTCTCCAGCTCGTCAAACTCAAAGATGGGCATAAGCTCTATACAGTTCACACCCAGTTCCTTAAGATACGGAATCTTATCAATAAGGCCTGCAAATGTACCGCCATATTTCACCCCGCTGCTTGGGTGCCTGGTAAATGAACGAATATGCATTTCGTATATGATCAGATCTGACAGTGGTACTTCCAGCGGCTTGTCTCCGTCCCAATAATAATCCTCTCTTATGAACTGGCTTCGGAGTCCAAGCTTCACATCAGGTCTCTCGCCCCATTTGGTCCGTCCTGAAATGGACTTTGCATAAGGGTCGATAAGAATCCTGGACTTATCAAAAAGAAGTCCCTTCACCGGGTCATAAGGCCCGTCAAATCTGTATCCGTATTCCATGGTCTCGATGTTGATACCGAAGACCATCATGGAATATACATTTCCTATCCTGAATTCCTCCGGGAACGGGATCTCCACAAAGGGTTCCTCCTCCCCATCATAAAAGAGCACAAGCGTACAGCTTGTGGCCTCTTTCGAAAAAATACTGAAATTAACACCACCATCTATGATTGTAGCCCCAAAAGGAAGCGTCCTTCCGATTCCGTAATGGAGTCCCTTAATCTCTCTTGTCGGGAATGTATCCGCCTGTTTCATATAACTACCTCTCGATATACAGTCAACATTACATTCACATAATAATTTTACTTGAATACAGCTTATTTCTCAACAAAAAAGGGAAATAGTACTTGAAAGATACGCCAAATAATACTATTATGTCGTACGTTGCTGTGCATGCATAGCATGCCCTGTATTTTCTATAGAAGGAAGTAACCTCATGAACAAAGACAAATTAAAACCAATGCTCTTCAGCACACTCAAACATTACAGTGCGAAACAGTTCGGAACGGATGTAGTATCAGGTATTATCGTAGCCATTATTGCTCTTCCGCTTTCCATCGCCCTTGCCCTCGCTTCCGGCGTCGGCCCCACAGAAGGTATATTTACGGCCATAGTTGCCGGCTTCATCATATCCTTCCTCGGCGGCAGCCGTGTACAGATTGCGGGACCTACGGCGGCCTTTGCCACCATAGTGGCAGGCATCATAGCCAAAAACGGGATGGACGGAATGATCATCGCTACAGTTATAGCCGGACTCATACTCATCATAATGGGTCTGCTCCGAATGGGCAGTCTTATCAAATTCATTCCGTATACCATTACAACCGGCTTCACCTCAGGTATAGCAGTTACCATAGTGATCGGCCAGCTGAAGGATTTTCTCGGACTGACCTATCCGAAGGGAACAGTTACCATAGAGACCATTGACAAGCTTAAAGCCTTCGGCTTGAATATTAAAACCATCAACCCGTACGCACTTCTTGTAGGTGCCATAAGTCTTGCCATACTGATAATAATGCCGAAGATCACAGAGAAGATTCCGGGTTCACTGGTTGCAGTCATAGCCGGCGTTCTCATCGTTAAGCTTACGGGAATAAATGTAAATACCATCGGAGATCTTTACACCATAAGCAGTTCTCTTCCGACACTTCATGTGCCGAGACTCAGTTTCGAGGCAATATATGCAGCACTTCCGGACGGCTTCACCATAGCCATTCTGGCAGCTATAGAATCTCTCCTGTCATGTGTTGTTGCAGACAGTATGATCAACTCACATCATCGTTCAAATATGGAGCTTATAGCTCAGGGCTGCGGCAATATCGGTTCAGCTCTGTTCGGAGGAATCCCTGCAACCGGAGCCATAGCAAGAACTGCAGCAAATATCAAAAACGGCGGTCGTACTCCTGTAGCAGGTATGGTACATTCAATAGTACTCATACTTGTACTCGTAATCCTCATGCCGTATGCCGCTCTGATTCCTATGCCAACCATAGCAGCCATACTCTTCATAGTTGCCTACAATATGTGTCAGTGGCGTACCTTCGTACACCTCTGCAAAACAGCACCGAAGAGCGATATCATAGTCCTGACCATCACATTTGCACTTACAGTCATCTTTGACCTGGTGCTTGCCATCGAGATAGGCATGCTTCTTGCAATGATACTCTTCCTCAAGAGAATGAGTGAGGAGTCAGGAGTAGTCGGCTGGAAATATTACGACCCGGACGATGACCCGGATGGAATGGACTTAAAGCCCCTTCCCGCGCAGGTACGTGTTTATGAGATATTCGGACCAATGTTCTTCGGAAGCTCAAGCCAGATTGATACCATGAACTTCCGTGATGAGACAAAGGTCATCATCATAAGAATGAGAGGTGTTCCGGCTCTGGACGCAACTGCCATGCATTCACTTGAAAGCTTTTATGACAGATGCAGGACTAAAGGCATTCAGCTTGTGTTCTCACATGTAAATGAACAGCCGCTGAATACAATGCAGAAAGACGGTTTCGTGGAAAAGGTCGGAAAAGAAAACTTCAGGCCTCATATAGATGATGCCATCGAATGGGCAAAGACACTTTTATAATTTCGCAATATATTCAGTTGCAAACTGTATCTTAGTGGCATTAAAGCCTTCTTCCAGAGGATATATGAAGAATGTGTCATCCAATGTTGAAAGTGTGACACATTGTCCTTTACCCCTGTAGTCATATTCCGTATGAATTGAGATAGTTGATTTCGGCGAGAAATGCAAGGTCTCTGTTTTATAAGTCCTGTAATTATATAATGTGAGGTCAAAACCGTTACGGCTGTGTACCAGCCTGCCCTCGCCGCAGTCAACAAAATTAAATGAATTCGGGAGTGCCTCTATCTTAACTTTAGTATCCAGCAGGTATCTGCCTGCATCTATCTCTTCATTTACACACTGTCTTTCCCAGTTATACCAATCAGGGATATATAATGAATCAGTATCAGAATTAATCCTGTGCAGTGTCCCAAGCTCATCCATTTCATAAGAAGCTCCGCAGGCCTCGCAGCTTATCACACTTCCATGTGTTATCATTTTGAATTCAGTACCACAGTCACGACATTTATATAGCGGCATATGCAGGCCTTCCGCCCGGAAATCATCAGCTATCACCATATTGTTTTCGCGCTGATATCTGTATTCATCATAATCCAGATTCTTTTCGAGTATACTGTGTATCTCTTCAACACTCATGCTCTTTGCCTGCTCTGCACTGAGCACACAGCTTACATCCGCATGAAGGCGTACCGACTTTCTCTCCTTCAGATTCCATATAGGCGACAGGAGGTAATTGCCCTGCATATTAACCACCACAACGGGAACCTTCAGAAGCCTGACCAGCTTTGCAACAGACATAGGGAGCTCGGATGGCGTCCCTACATTTGCATATCTGGCTTCAGGATAGATAACCATGATACCCTTACGTTTTATCACATTTCTTATATTCTTTATCAAAGCCTGATCATTGATAAACTTCCGTGTGCCGAGGCATCCCACCTGGCGGTAAATCCATTCGCCGAAATTCTCGAAGCCCTCAAGCTCCGATATATAATTTGCCCTGTATGGTGCAAGGCATAGTGGCGTCACATAAAAATCCGTGAAGGAATGATGTGTACCAAGCACAAGGAAAGGCGGCTTGATACCCTCCATATTATGCCGGTCAATCTTAAGTTTATTTCTCGCAGTAATGACCTTGCATATAAGAAGCATCAAGGGAAAGAGTATCAGATTCTGCTTTGGCGGAACCCTGTCACGGTCAAAAGGCTTTTTGTCCGGAATCACGTAAGCATCCTTCCTCACATAACGCCTGATGGGCGCAAGCCTGCAGAGAAGGTAGTAAAGAATTCCCGTGGCAAGAAATGAACAGCCGGTAGGTGTCAGCACGAAAAGTGCAGGAACATGAACTATTCCCTTGATAGGATTATATATAACAAGTGACAGTAAAAAGCCGAAAACAAGACAGATCATTCCCACTATATTAAAGCCGTGGGTATAATCATATGAATGATGACCTTCAAGTCCGAAAGCACTTCTTAAATCCAGCTTCTGCTTTCTTACGAGGAAGAAATCAACGACCAGCAGCGCCGCCAGCGGTGCGTAAACGCAGGCTCCGACGGTAAGGAAGCTTCCGAAATACTCCGTTATCTTTCCCCACACACAAAGAGCCGAAACATACGCTCCCAGAATCAGTATCAGTGTCCTGTATGATATCTTCGGAAATGTAGTTTTGAGCATTACTCCGTAGATATATGAACCGACGGCCTGTGTACCTATATTTGCAAATGCAACGAGAAGGAGGGATGAAAGCCCCAGTATAGGTGCCGACAATGTAGCAAGCATCAATGTAGGATCATCTATCATCTGACCTGTCACATGATGCATGGCGATAGCCATAACAGCGCCGACTACTACGAAAAATGAGCCGGCAAGTCCCTGCCCCAGAACTCCCGCATAGAAACCCGAACGTTCGGACTTGCAAAGTCTCGGAACCTCTGCCATTCCACCGACGAGAGTTATAACGAAGGCAAAATTAGCCTCTATGGAGAGGATATAATTTGTAGTCATATCTGCATCACCGGTGAGCTCCGGTTTATAGTTCCATATAACATCCAGCGGTACGCTTGTCACGCCGACTATAACAACTACCACTCCGACCAGGAGAAGAAGCGGTACAAGGATTCTTGTGGTCCAGGTAATACTGCCTATACCTCTGTAGGCGATGATGGTTCCAAGAAGAACACATGAAATGCTGAGTACAAGATGCCCGCCCGGAAAAAGCGTCACACCGAAAATCCCCAGCAGATTCTCCATCGAATCAGCAAAAAGCTCACAGCATACCGCATACCATGGGAAGTTAACAAGTATAATAAGAATTGTAACCAGATTTACGCCCCTAAATCCGAAAACGCTTCTCAGCCATATCCATATATCTATTCCGTATCTTACGGACAGAATTACAGGAAGCTGATAGATAAGAAGCATAAAAAGGGCTGCAAAAAACGCTCCTATGATAAGCTGTTTGAAATTAACCAGCGTAGCCAGATAAGAGCCCTGAGTATAGCTCCATGTTGCTATGCAATATCCCGACAATACAAGAAGGGCGTCAATAAAGCCGTACTTTCTCTCCTTAGGAAGGACAGGATATGTACCAAAATACACCTCCTGCTGTATATCCTTCTCAACTTTATTCATTAGACAAGCCCTCCGATGATTATGAATATAAAGCATATCAACGCGAAGATTCCTGTGGCTATATAATCTTTTTTAGACATTACCGGAATACCGGTACAGATTCCGCGGTTATCTATGTCATCCTTAATTACATTTTCCTCCAGATATGCGATTCTCGCTTCCAGATCTTTACTTTCTTCATCCATATTTTCAAATCCTTTCTGCCTTATTACCCCACAAGTCATAATATTTTCGAAAAGCAGTATGAATGTTGTCTTTCCATGACCTTAGTCACAGATAATAAGTTCATATTCCGTAACACCGATTCCGAGCTCTGCTGCAGCACTGATCGTATGCTCACCATTTCTTGTAGTTACTCTTTCAAGAAAATGTTCCCTGCCGGGATCGTCGCTCTGCTTAACCAGATCTATACATGCCTTATCTATCGCAACCGGATCGGTTGAGATAAGTATTCCTATATCCTTCATGCACGGATCCTCGGCAACAGCACAGCAGTCACAGTCAACAGACATATTGGCCATAACATTTACATATACTATCTTATCCTGAAAATGATCGACAACTGCCGATGCAGCCTCCGCCATAGATTCAAGGAATGCGTTCTGTTCCGGAAGATCGGTCCATACCACATTCTGATCCTCAGCCGTGGTATACTTTCCTGCGGAGTGTATATTCACCTTTCCGGCCGCAGACGCACAGCCTATGGACAGCTGTTTAAGCGCTCCACCGTATCCACCCATGGGATGCCCTTTGAAATGTGAAAGCACCAGCATGGAATCATAATTCATAAAATTCTTTCCGACTATATCGGACTTAAGATGCCTGTGATCCCTCTTGATTGGAATTTCAACATCCGGTCCCTCTTCATCCATAAGATCGACAGTAAAAAAATTATTCCAGCCGTGGGCACCGATCAGCTTTATATGCTTTTTGCTGGAATTTCTCTCTCCCTCGTAGGCTGTGTTACACTCCACAACTGTGCCACCCACATGCTCCACTACAGGCTTCCAGAATTCAGGATGAAGAAAATTCTGATTTCCGGCTTCTCCGGAATGAACCTTTATGGCCACATTTCCTTCAAGTTTTTTCCCCAGAATATCGTATAACCTGACCACGCTTTCGGGAGAAATATCTTTTGTAAAATAAACTTTAGAAACAGACCCCATATGTAATCCTCCTTTTTATGACTTAAAACGTCTGCCTTTTCCAGCATTGTAAGCGTTACCGGCTCCCCAAAAAACACTATAGGGATTCTTTATAATTATATCTAAATTCCCCGTATATAGTCAATTATGTAACGAATCTTGTTATATACTTTAAAGCATATAATACATAAAACGTCAAAAAGCAGTCCCCTGAATGATATGTGTCCGGTATTCCCGGTACTTATCATTCAGGGGACTGCAAAAATGATATTCGATCATATATATACGCGTAAGTCTACATACAATCTGTCCTTTTTTGTTTTTCCGCCCTCATCATCAAATATAAACTTGCCGTATCCACGGACAGAGATTACATCTCTGCTGTTCAGGCTTTTTGCATTTGAAGTTGTTTCAATTCCGTTTATATATACTTTCCCTGCACGGATCAGGGTTAATGACGCGTCTCTCGAAAGCTTATAAAGCCCGGAAATGACTGCATCAAGGCGGTTGCTGCTGACTATCAGTCTCACTTCTTCTAATCGGGGCCTTACCTCGTCAGGAAGCGTCTCACATATTCCGGTCTTAACATGGGTATGCTTAACATAGTCAAGATTTTCGGCGATATACCCACTGATCTCCTCCTTTGCAAATACAAAGGCTTCTTTTTCATTTACGATGATATCACCGATTTTCTCCCTTTCGATTCCCAGACCCATAAGCGAGCCGAGAAAATCCCTGTGTGTAAGTTCTTCAGCAAACTTTTTCATAACAGGCGCCACTTTAAGTATGACTATGGGAAAGTCCTCGACATAGCCGCACATTTCCTCATTTCCAAAACGTATGACACATCTTTCACAGCCGTCAGCTCCGCCGAATATTTCGGTTCCCGAATAGCGGAGCTCACGTTCCAGCGAATGGAAGATGCTTTGGCCGGCAAGATCCATAAAATCAGTATAAATGTACCTCGATGTGCTGTAAGCACGTTCCGCCAGTTCTCTTAATCTTTTTTCTGTCAAAACATCTGTCTGCATTTTTTATTATTTCAATACCCCTGTCCTGTTCTCTTGTCTATGGTTATTGTTTTCCTTTTTCTCCTCGCATCACTATCACAGCCATTATCACAGCGAAGACTACCATAGGAATCATACCTATGATTCCATTCACACCAGGTCCGAGAATCATAAGCCTGCTCGCTTTTTCTTCAGCATTCATGTTCCAAAATAGAAGCGGTACATTTGCCACTGCATTAATTACCCCATGTAAAAGTGCCGGGAACCATATACATTTTGTTTTATCATAAATAATCTCATGCAGCAATCCGTTTGCTATACAATTAATCGAGAAAACTATAAGTCCAAGTACAGGAGCTCCAGGATAATCAGTTCCATATTCATATCCGCCAATTATCATTACAGGAAAATGAAATGCTGCCCAGATGACTCCACCTATAATCCAGGTTGATACTCTTCCAAATCCTTTTCTAAGTTCCGTATAAAGAAAGCCTCTCCAACCGGCTTCCTCCCCAACTGCAACGAACATATTTATAAATCCGCCATATGTTACAGAAGCAATCAATGAAATTCCGGCATATAATCCGGGAGTAATACCCTGAGACTCAAGCTGCCCTATCATATCTACTCCCAGATCCTCACCCTGTTTTCTTAAATATGATGAGGCAGTAGAATCAAAAAGATCAGGATAGAAACAATAGAACAGCACTGCTCCAAGTATTACAACTACTGCAGGAACAAGTATAGCCCAGAAAATCCATTTGACATTTCCCTTTAATTCAGGTTTCCATCCCATACCTTTAGGTGTCTTATTCAGGATAAAAGCAACCAAAACAGGCACAAACATTGCTATAACCATTCCAATTCTAAAAACATTATTCCCGGTCATCCCCGGATTCTTCACATAATATATAGATACGGGTATCTCAATTGCCCATGCGATTATATATGTAATGACAACAAACATTATTATTTTTTTCTTATCCATTTCTTTGTTCATTTTCGTATCCTTTCTTATATGGAAATATCCTTTACACCCTTATCCGTTCCTTTATAAATCTTGTCTAAATTCTTTATTTCCAGCATAATCATTCTTTTCTCCCCGAAACAAAATTTCGTATTATTGGTTTACAAGAAAAAATCAAGCATATACTAATCTATGTATTGTTTGTATTATATATTGTAATACAGACGATACACCACTTTTTTATTCCTGTCAACAAAAATCGTGAAAAAAAATATCATCTGTATCTAAAAGGGGCATATACGCCATACAGATGATATCTTTATAAGCAATATTAACTTCAAAATCTCAAGACTCAAATTCAACCGCTTCTAAAGGAAAGCTTTCTCTGATCTTATCCAGACAGGTTACTTCTATGATATCCCCATTGAAATATAGTTCCAGCGGGAACAGTCTGGGAAATCCTGTAAGCGGATCCTGAGCCATACAAGCCTTTAAATTCTTTATTCCATTTTCGATCGATACCTTAAGTCCTGTCTTTAAAGTCTTAACTTTTACGATATCTCCCTTTTCATCAAACATAAGTGAATTGTTCTCAGCACTTAGACGATAGCTCTCCGTATCAAAAGGATATAACATTCCATTTTTCGTCATAAGCTTCTCTCCGAAGGCAGGCTCGACGGACTTCAGTTTTCCATCCTCCGTAAGATCGAATCCGAAATTACTACTCTCTATCTCACCGTTCTCATGATACGTGACCGGTTCTTTATTCTTTTTTCTAAGATCAACTTCACCGCTGTATGGGATAAAACTTCCGTATCGGGTTTTAATCTCATTCATTGTAACTTCCTGCCCTTCCGAAATGGATAACATTTGAATTACCGAGGATTCCCGCTTAGGTACTCTGGTCAAATGATATACAAGGATATTCTCTAAGGTCATCAAGTGATATTTCTTCCCTGTCTGCAAGCGGATGATCTTTCCAGAGATATGCATAGGCATCTCTAATCATGAGCGGATGGAAGGACAGCCCAAACTCCCGAAACAGTTTCTTGAATAAATTCTCATTTCCCTTGGAATATGATATTATGCCTATTTCACTCTTCAAATCTCTAACATTGGTAAGGACTTCGTCTGTTTTTGTCTCCTGCACACTGTAGGTGTATCGGTCATAAGAAAACTCACAAATAGCTTTGAGAAATGCTTTCACAGCAAAAACATAATGCTGCATGGAGACAGAAAAATGTACCTTATCCCGCTCGTTTTTCGCATATCTATCCTCGATCAGAAGATACTGACTTACAGCCTGTTTAGCATAAGTCAAGAATTCCCTTCCTTCACTGGTGAGAGCAATTCCCTTATTATTTCTCTTGAAGATTTGAATTTGCAGCTCTTCTTCCAGCTCCCTTATCATTGAAGAAAGTGCCGGTTGTGTCACAAATAGTTTGCTCGCCGCCTCCCGCATAGACGAAGCATTCGCCAGCGCTATCACATACTTTAATTGTAAAATGGTCATAGATATATACTCCCTTATGATAACTACTCTTTGATAATCATACAGAATATCATAGGATAATCAAAGTGAGTTTATCACATCAAAATATCCACCGCTATGACTTAAAAATTATAACTGGTTATAAATTCGAATAATCATAAAAAAATAAAGCACGCAGCAAAGATACATCTTTGTTGCATGCTTTATACGGATATTATTCGGGTATACCAATCACCTGGTACACAGCCTCATTTTTAATCTGTTAACTTTTCTACTACTTCATTAAAGGTTTTCTCGGTTTCTTCATCACTGGCCCCGTTTATATAATATTTTTTATCATCGACGGCGAGTGTTATATAGTTTTTTGTGTCCAGATTCAGAAATGTTATGCAGCCGCCCTCATCATTCACGTTAAACTTTCCCTTGTACATCGGCTTCATATCAAATCCGTTCTCTTTACGAAGCTTGAGTTTGCCGGAGTCGGACTCAAGAACAATATCATCTATATCACTTATGGGGATACTGTAGTCGTCCTTCATATGATGACATATCACATTTCCGTCTTCAACCCGTATAACCATGGGGGTCTGGCTGAGCACACCGACATATATCAACTCAACAAATGTAAATATGATCAGCATAACAGAAATCGCCGCTATAACCTTACCCACAGGATGTGCCAGATTGATGGTACTTCCGATACCTACCCTCTTAGTAATATTAAGTCTCCTGTCATCCGGATTATAGTAGATCTGCCCCAGTAACCAGTTATCATCATCGTCTATCTCAACGGAAGTTTCCTTCTTATATCTCTTCTCTATTTGCTTCTGCCTTTTGGCGTTGAAAAACAAACCTACCATAACTGCAAGCATATATACAGCATATAAAGCAAGATAAATGATCTGATTATCCCATAAACACATCAATACCATCATAAAAAATATAACTGCAGTATTGATCCAGGAAAACAGAACCATAAAATCAGCCATGTTTTTCTTTCTGGCTCTGTTGTAATTGGCATTGATGTCACTATCTTCAGATATAACTTCATTTCTGATTCCATCCATCATAAATGCGATGGGGATGATCATGTAACCGATAAAGAGCAGAACTCCTGTAAGACCTGTCATGAGCCGGGCCTGATATGGGTACTGTCCCGGAAGTAATCCCACAAGTTTCACTACACCTATATCATTCAGAAGTGCAACTAAAAAGAATACAGTAGATATAAGATTCGGAATAATGATAGCAGTTTTTTTCAGCGCGTGAATGGCTCCCGCCCCTTTCAGATCTGTGTATACCACACCTTTTTTTGAAGCAATTCCCAATTCACGCTTAAGACTCTTCATCTCGCTGTTGCCTTTTGTAAAAGGAACAATCATCAGCACCAGATCTGCAAAGATAAATGATGTCCAGACTATAAGTCTGATAGTAAAGTCCGGAATAAAACAACAAAGACCCATGAATATAAATGATGCGATCAAAATCCATTTTGCAGATTTTCTGCAGCCGGAAGCTATCTCATCTACTCTTGCTGCCGCCTTCTCTTCCTTAAACTCAGTACGGTTAAGTACTCCATATACATATTTCTTTTCTTTCCAGTTTGCCGGGTATTCTAAAAGAAATATGAGTAAAACGGTCGGAACAATGAGCACCAGCATTATAATGTTAAATATAATACCCATAACCTATGCCTTTCTAAATCAGTAGTATTCATCAACAAGTTTAATGATATCTTTCTTCGAAACTCCCGAAAGTCTTGCCTCTGATACAATACGTTTAAGCTCAGTCTTATTCTCCTCACTGAGAACACCTGACTGATTTATGCTCTCCCTGACTCTGGCACCGTTTTTTCTGTCAGTCAAAATGTATCCTTCCGCCTTAAGCAGCTGATATACTTTGCTGACTGTCATGGTATTGATTCCCATTTCAAGAGCCAATGCCCGCACTGTGGGCAGCTGCTCACCAGGCGCCAGATCACCGTTTGAGATACCGATCACTATCTGATTTCGTATCTGCATATAGATAGGCACATCTGAGTATTCATCTATCTTTATAACCATTTTGCAGTCCCCTTATCTTTTGTATTATAATAATACAATAGACTTTTGTATTGCTTGATATAATACAAAAACTACTACGACACATTTTACATGTCAAGAGAAAATTTATGCAGAAATATCTTTCCTGCTGTATTTGATATATCCGATAATTATACATATTACCATGATCGCCATGCCGGGAATCAGATAATCAATATTAATCTCTTTGTTATTTATTATATCAGATCCCTCTGTAAAACCGAATGGTGTAATATATTTGAGAGCTTTGGCATCCTCAGATATATTGGCCACAATATTGAGAAGATACATGAGTCCGGCTATTCCTATGCCTATACCCATTCCCGCCTTTTTGACAAATGCCGAGATTCCGAAGCATATGCCTGCTATCTCAAACTGCATAAGAAGATATGCTGTGTGAAAAAGCAGCAGTTCCTCCCAAAATATCTCTTCTTTGATCATAAGTATAGAAACCACAGAGCATAAAAATACTATGACATTTAGTATTATAATTATGACAAATGTACTGCAGAGCTTTTCGGTTATAACCCTTATCCTTGACACAGGATGTGTCAAAAGGAATTCTGCCGTGCGTTCCTTCTCTTCCTTCATAAGTGCAGTTATTCCTATGATTGCTGCGAAAAATGCCCCGCCTATACCAAGCATATTACCGCCCTCAACTGCGTAGAAGCCGATCAATGTACCGAAATTAAGCTGATCCATGCCGAATGCCGCAGTGAAGTTTCCCATTGAAGAAAACATTTCATTTACACCCGCCATCTGTGATTCCATATCCGGATACATAAGTACACAGGCTGCAACCAGAAGTCCTATCGAAAGACTCCATATAGCTATAGCAAGCTTCTCAGATTTTATTTCCTGTTTAAATATAGTCATCTCCATACCTCATCACTCATAATAATTCATAAATATTTCTTCCAGACTCGGTTCCGTAACGGACAGATCCTTTGGACCTGCCTCCTTCAATATATCAAGGAGAATAGCCATCTTTCCGTTATAAAGGAATTCAGCTGAATTCATATTCGTATCAATCCTGACATCCGAGATATATTTCTTTATATCTTCAGCTTCGAGCAGAGTGCTGAGTTCAGTTTCGGCCTCCCTTACTGAAACTTTCTTTGCCCCTGTCTCCTCTATCCTGTCTACAGAATCAGACATTATGATCTTTCCGTCTTTTATAAATGCAGCCGTCCTGCAATAATTCTGAACTTCAGAAAGGATATGTGACGAGAAGAATATTGTGGCTCCCTTTTCATTTTCTTCTTTAAGAATATTAAAGAATTCACGCTGCATAAGGGGATCAAGCCCGGATGTCGGTTCATCCAGGATCAGAAGCTTCGGGCTATGCTGCACAGCACATACAATACCTACTTTCTTCCTGTTTCCGAGAGACAGTTCGTCGACCTTCCTGCCAGGATCAAGCCCAAGTCTTTCTGCAAGTTCATGTGATCTGTCTTTACATTTAGCCTTGCGCAGAGCTGCGGAATATGCGATCACGTCCTTTACCTTCATACCGTTATAGAAATTGATCTCCGAAGGAAGATATCCTACCTCCTTAAGTATCTCGTCTTTTTCTGTACGGATATCATATCCCAGAACTCTGGCATTTCCGCCGGTCGGGCTTAAAAGGCCAAGAAGAGTTCTTATGGTAGTTGACTTTCCGGCGCCGTTCGGACCTATAAATCCAAAGAAATCCCCTTCGTCTACAGAAAGCATAAGCTTATCTATGCCCCTGCTTTTTCCGTAGGATTTTGTTAATTTATCTGTTTCTATTGCTTTCATTTTAACGTCCTCTCATAAACTCGTTGACCGTTGACCATATTGGTTAATAATAATTATATTCCATTGACCGTTTTTGAGAAGACCTCTTTGCATATTTTTTTAATGGATTTCTGTCAGCTGTGCTACTACGTATTCCAAAATGTAATCTTCGCCATTATCAAAAACAGACGTTATCAGTTCTTTTGTCATAGGTATATATTCATCAAAAGGCACTCTTGCCTTATGATCAGTTAATGTATCGATCGCTATATCACCTTCCTCTGTAAGATTTGGAACAACAGAGAACGTGAAATGGCCTGTTGATATTCCCATCCCCTGAACCGCCTGGCAGGAGTTGTTGGATCTGGTTGTACCCATAATCTTTACATTTGGATAATCTCCCATCATGTAAACCATATCATCACCGGCACTTACAGTTTCGGCATTGACAAGCAGTATAATCTGTCCGTCATGCCAGATATCCTCTCCCTGATATGTGATCATTTCATCTTCTTTTATATATTTTCCGTCAGCTCCTCTTTCAAATGTTGCTGTATTTTCATTTATTTTGGCTGCATAGTAGGTTGTGTGCTCTCCTTCCGGTGCAAAGAGCTGTGCAACTCCCTGTACCATGAAAGGACTTCCTCCGGAATTACTTCTCAGGTCAAAAACAATATTCTTAATCCCAGCCTCCTTATAGGCAAGAACTTCTTTTCTCAGCTTATCTGTCATTTCTGAATAATCCACACCGTCATAAGTATTCATGTCATAAGCCATGGAATAGATTCTTATCATCACTGTATCATCACTCAGACTTTTACATGTGAGGTTAGTCATCTTCACACCCTTATCGATACTCGTTATAGTATTATCAAGCCTTGGTGCATAAGCTCCAAGCTTTGGTGCTCTTACAGTTTTTTCCTCACCACTTTCATCCAGAAAGCTTATCTCAACTGATTCTCCGCCCATACCTGCCACATACACAGGCTGATAAAACTCTTCATTTTCCTTAACCGGAACCTGGAAGTAATAAAATGGAATATCATCAAAATAGTCATCTATAGCTTTTCCATCCCATTTAGTTATAATTGTTCCATTTTTAATACCTGCATTTACAAGTGTCAGCCTGTCTGTATCAGCATTCGCAGTTTTATATTCATCCTTTACCTTGAAATAATCAATATTTCCAATGTCATCCTTATCATTTATTGAGTAAGACTGTCCACAGCCCTCTACATTAACTGCCACATATTCACCTGTAGATAGTTTTATCAGTGATAATCCATAATCATTACCGTAGGACTCACAAATAACTGATAACATCTGCTTTTCATCCAGTTTATTTGGAACATAACCTACATGTCCATCATAAAACTCCTGGGCATACTGTTGCCAGAGCTGATAATTCTGCGTCAGATCCTGCTTTTTATCAGCCTCATCGAACTTTGGCTTATACTCTTTATATAATTCGTCCCAGTCGATTCCTTTTTCATCTGCCAGTATATAATGCTTCTCCATAGAAGCAAAAACCTCTTCAAAATCTCCGTACAGATTTAGTCTGTTATACTCAGGATTTACCGATATATTTACCAGTGTTACAAGAGCTACAACTACGGCTCCCCCGGCTATACATCTTTTCACCTTCACTTTTTCAGAGAAAAGTCCGAGTGCCATAATAAAAGGAGCGATATAAAGTCCTGTCATTCCTATATCCCATGGAATAAAACTCATGATTATTACAGTAAGTAAGACGGGAACTATATATAGCAGTCTCCACTTATTTGAAGGATATTTCTTTATACGGCCGCTTATAGCTATAAAACCAAGCGCCAGAACTATTTCTATTATTGCCAATGAATAATCCATATCTATCTTGTCTCCTTAACTCAGATCATCTCGTCTAAAAAGTCCGTAACCTATAACCAGATATATTGCCATTACAGCAATAGATATCAGAATAGTTCCAATTACATTTTCTATAGATAGAGAACTGTCATAGCATGCATAGTTCACTATACCGTCTGTTTTACTGATGTTATATACACTCCATCCATCATAGTCCGCCAGAAGATTCAGGTTAAAATTCGACGTCAGCAGATTCTCATGATCTGAAACTATTCCACTAAACAATGTATTAATTGTTATTATTCCATATCCTATTCCCATAACCGCATACTGATTCTTTACTATAAATGTAAGGATCACTATAAAAGCAGCAAGCCTGAGGAAGGGAAAGAAAAAAAGAAATGTTCTAAGGATTACATCCCCGAGAACCAGCCTGCCTCCAAAACCAAAGATAATATTGCCGCTTATAAGAGGTATAAATGACAAAACAGTTCCCGTTAGTGCTGCAAAAAACACGCTAAATATACTTCTCGCCAGATAAAACTGAATTCTTGAATGTCCTGACATAAGCTCATAGTTCGCTACTTTATCCTTAAAATCAGATCCCGCAATAAGCCCTACAGCTGCTATGACGAAGAACTCTGCAAACAGAAATGTAGTATTCTTTGCCTCCGAAAGCATTGCACTGGTCGTTGCCTCGTGAAATGTGTTTTCTGATATATTTAGAATAGTCACAAGGATATTCACGGCAGCCATCAAACAAAACAGGATTATCATCAGCCTTGATTTGGTCAGTTCATATATTATTGATTTGATTATATTTTTCATACCAGTCCTCTGATTAATTCTTATCTTTTTTCTTAAAAACCAAGTATCCCGCAGTAACATAAACCGTTGCTAAAAACAATGATACAACTATTGTCTTAACTATAAACTCATTCGGTGTACTATAGTCAAACCAGGTTATCACTTTACCATTTTCGACAAACTCCCATGAATTATTGTAATTTAGAATCTTAGCAAGGTTAGATAAAGCGAAAACATAAGTTCTGTCAAATGCATCTAATTCTTCGAATACCGCATCAATAATTGTCTCGACAAAAACTATCCCATAGCTAAAAGCCATACCGCCTCCGGCATTTCCAACAAGGCTTGTGATCAGCATAAAAAGCCCTGCAAATCTGATCATTGGAAATATCATAATCGCAAATCTAACTGATATTTCCTCTAGAGATATATTATCTCCCCAGCCATTTATAAGAGCTAAAACACCGTAAGGAACGAGGCATGCAACAAATACAATACCTACTCCCCACAGTAATCCGGTAATAATTCTCGACCAATAAACCTGAGAACGGCTATGGCCTGAGGCCATTTCATAATTAATTGTTTTATCTGAACTATCTCCACCAACTGCTTTAGCCACCAGTATCATAATGGCAAAAACAAATATTTCCGGTAATGCCGCGCCCATATAGAGTAAAAACCTAGATGAGGTTAAATCTCCGAAGCTTACTCCTTCAAGAACCCCGTTAAACCACATGCCAATATATGGAAGTGCAAATAAACTGATAACCGTTATTACCGTCAGCATGTCATGGCGAAGTGTGAAGTTATGTGATTTTATCAGGTTATACATTTTTTATCCCTCTTGTACCTTCCGCATGTAATAGTCTTCCAGGTTGACTTCATTCTTTGATATCTCAACAGGTATTACCCCACCCTCATAGAGGGCTTTTGAAATATTATGAATATCATCCAGCTTTTCGTATATTCTTATCTGTCCCGTCTCCTGAACATCAAGTTTCTCTATACCCATTGTTTTAGTGAGAATAACACTGGCTTTCTCATTGTTATCTGTATCTATCTGGTAATATTCACTGCACTCGGCACGAAGCTCATCAGCTGTAAAGATACCCTTTATCTGTCCATGATTGATGAAGATATAGTCTGTACAGATAAGAGAGAGTTCGCTTAAGATATGCGAGGATATAACCATAGTTATATCTTCTTCCCGATTAAGCTTACGGAATAGCTCTCTTATCTCAACTATACCCTCCGGATCAAGACCATTTATCGGTTCATCCAGAACCATAAACTCAGGTTTCCCCATAAGCGCATTTGCAAGGCCCAGTCTCTGCCTCATACCAAGGGAGAAGTTCTTTACTATCTTCTTACCTGTATCTGCGAGATTAACTATTTCAAGCACCTCATCGATTCTCTTCTTGTCCGGGATTCCCTTCTGAAGTCTCTGTTTCTCCAGATTCTCCCTTGCAGTCATCCTCTCCTTCTCGTACGGAGTTTCAATCATGAAACTCATTCTCGTTCTGGCATGATTCAGCCCCTTCTCATCAGTAGCCCCATACATTTCCAGCTCTCCACTTGTGGGAAATGCAAGACCAGCCATTATCTTCATTATTGTAGTCTTGCCGGCTCCATTTGGACCAATAAGTCCAACTATGCTCCCCTTCCTGATCCTGAAGGAAACATTATCCAGCGCCAGCTGCTTTCCGTATTGCTTTGTAAGATTATTTACATCGACGATTATTTCTGACATATTTCACTCTCCTGATATAAATTTCTATTCAACTGATATCACTATAAAATTAAAGTTTAAAGAAATTCTTAAATTCTTATTACACGATAAAAGAGCTTCTGTCCAACCGGGACTGAAGCTCCTTTGTACAACTTTCAGTATTAATTTTTTTATATGTTTTATATCGTATTATTCAATTGCAAATGTAATCTCAAACTTTAGTTTATCAGCTTCTAACTTAGCTTCGATGCTGCCCTTTTGTTTTTCTACTAAAAGCTTTGCTATATAGAGTCCCAGTCCCGCTCCACCGGCTGTTCTTGCCTTATCTGCCCGGTAAGTTCTGTCAAATATACGGTTTATATCTATTTCCTCCGGATTTGAAACCTCATTTGCTATCGTTATAACGCAACTACCGTCTGCCACCTCTACCCCGGCGTCAAACCCGCCTTTCGCATATTTATATATATTTCCAAATATGTTGCTGAACACTCTTGACAGACTCTTCGAATCTGCCTTTATATAGATTGATTTCTCCGGCAGACTAATATTGGGGGTTAGATTCTTTTCTCTTATCAGCGCCTCATTTTCGATGATAAATTCTGATAAAAAAACAGGAACATCTATCTTACGCAGCGGAGGTGCATTTTGATCACTTTCCAGAACGGACATCTCAAAAAACTCATCCACCATTTCCTTCAGGGTATCAACCTTCTTAAAACTGATATCAAGATATTCACGTCCCTTATCGCTTAGATTCTCATTTCTCATCATCTGAAGATTTCCCTTTACAACAGTAAGTGGAGTTCTCAGATCATGAGCTATGTCCGATATCGATTTCTCCAGCTGTCGGCGGGATCCGGCTGACTCTAACTTAAGATTTTTCTGATAATCAAGGTTTTCATTTATTTCGACAGCAAGCTTTTCAACATCCCTGTCATTAAGTGTAGTTCTTATCTGGCGATTATAGTTTTCCTCTTTAGTTTTAGCTAATTCTATTCTGATATTCCGTATGCTGCTCTTCATTGTAATTACTTTTACAAGAAGATATATAACCAGAAGACTCAGAATAACCAGCCCGGCAGTCATTATCTTCATATATCACCCTATGCTCTTCAGCTTATATCCGATACCCCATACTGTCTCTATAAACTCTGTT
>JAFUVQ010000075.1 GCA_017477505.1 Eubacterium sp. | reverse complement strand
CACCTAAGATGATATCCCTGCTCTTCCTTCACGATAAATGCCGTTTCACTCAGATTATTCTCCATTGCCAGGTTCTTCATGAATTCTTCCGATGGCCACTTATCCATCACACATACTGCGGCCGGATTCCCTGAAAATGGCTTATTTGTAAATGCATCAACTATATACTGTTTCATTCTGTCATCCTCTGTATATCGGGTATTTTTCTGCACACTCTGCCCTCTTTATGGCAAGTTCTTCATCATAATTTGCATCATACAGGTATCCTGCCTGCGCTTTTTCAAATTCTGTCATCCTGCGTTTCTCCATTTCTTCGTTATTTTATCCTTCCCAGACAAACAACCCTTCCGAATTCTTAGCATTTTGTGTAAAGAAGATAACGATATGATCTGTATTCCCTAGATCCTGACATCCGGACAAACCATCTCCATGTACATTTTCATAATCGATAAGATAAAATGTTTCGATATATATCACCTTCTTTCATTAAGAGTAACATAAGTCGACACCCTCTTACTCACTCTATCAGCCCACGTTTCCTGAGTCTTGCACGAATTGCACCGTTCGTCCGATCGTGAATCTTCGCCATCTCCGAAATCTTCATACCGGAATTAAACTCTTCATCAAGCTGCTTATCCTCTTCTTCTGACCAGGATGCCCCGGCTCCGTCAGGTCTTTTCATCTTCCGATTGTATGCAGCACGGTCAAAAGAAGCATTTTCTGCTACATCTTCTTCCTCGTCCTCAGTGGTGGCAACCTGATCACGGATCTCTATATAATGCTCAACTATTTCTTTCTGAACCGCGTGAGGATACTTCAGCACAGTATATACCGTGCATATTTTACTGGTCTGTTCAACTGCAATAATGCCCTTCGTCTGACCGGTCTCTGTCGGAACCTGTACAATTCTGCCATCGACATTACGCTCTTCCACATACCCTTTTTCTGTAAGGAATCTATAGATATCTGTTCCAAATATGTGTTTAACATTATTTCCGGAAGTAATCCTATTCAGTTCATCCTTGATCTCACCTAAAAGATAGAGGTCGCAGTATTCGAACTTTTCCTCATCCTCAGGATTAAGATAAAAAGGTCCTTTTCGACTCCTCCGCTTCCTTGCCGACTTAACCCTTACATCTGCAGCATCATCGTCATCTCTGATACTTGTGACCGAATCAGGATTCTCATCCACAAAGGCCGTTATAGCCTCTATACACCTTTCACCATATTTCTCATACTTTGCTTCACCGACTCCCGATACTCCCAGCATAGATAATCTGTCCCTCGGAGCCTTAACACTCATGTCTATCAATGTTTTATCACTGAAGACAATATATGGAGGCATCCCCTCTTCCCTGGCTATAGTCAGTCTCAGCTGTCGGAGAGTCTCAAACAATTCGTATCCGGCCTTAGTAAGAGAATCAGTACTTCTCCTGCTACGGCTTCTAGTCTGTCTTTCAGGTTCTCTGTCTTCGTATGTTCTGATCAGAACACGTGCACCCGCTTCCTTAAGTGGTTCTATATTTCCTAAGCGGATCACGCTATATTTATCTGCAGTCTGGTAAAGATATCCATCCAAAAGCAGCTGGCTGATAAGGAGCCTCAGCTCTGATTCAGATCGACTCTTTAACGCACCGTATGTCTTGTATTCAGTGGTTCCAAGTTCTTTTAATCTGGCTCTGTTCGCGCCAAGGAGAGTTCCAAGGATTATATTCAATCCATATCTGCCCTTTGTTTCCCATACACAATTGATGACCAGCTTGGCATCCTCTGTCATATCAATCTCAGTAAACTCTCTATGGCAATTTCCGCAGCTGTCACAAGGCTCGTTGCGCTTCTCTCCGAAGTATTCAAGGATATAGTTTCGAAGGCATCCGGATGTTCTGCAATATCCTTCCATGATCTGAAGTCTTTTTGCATCCCTTTGCCTGATCAGTTCAATATCTTCATATGGAATATCCGTAAAATCCTTATGATCCAAAAGGAACTTGTTTATCATAATATCCTGAGCCGAGAACAGCAGTATGCATTGTGACGGTTCGCCGTCTCTCCCCGCACGGCCGGCTTCCTGATAGTAGTTCTCCATGCTCTGAGGCATGTTGTAATGAATAACAAATCGGACATTGGATTTATCAATACCCATGCCAAATGCATTTGTAGCTATGATCACAGGCGATCTGTCATATATGAAATCGTTCTGACTTTCTTTACGGTCTTCATTGTTCATTCCGGCATGATATCTTGCTACCTGAATTCCAGCATTTGAAAGAAGTTCATACAATGCATCTACATTTTTTCTTGTAGCGCAGTATATGATGCCGCTGTCCTCAGGATGATTTCTGATATATTCCAAAACATAGTCATCCTTCTTCTTGATTGTTTCCACATCAAAATACAGATTCTCACGATCAAAACCGGTCACCACGATCTTGGGATCCTTCAGTTTAAGGACACATGAAATATCATTTTTTACTTCTTCAGTTGCTGTAGCCGTAAAGGCACTTACTATAGGTCTTTTGCTCAGACCATCTATAAAACCCACAATTTTAAGATAACTTGGTCTGAAGTCCTGGCCCCATTGAGAAATACAGTGAGCCTCATCTACCGTAACCATTGAGATACCGACTTTGCCGGCAAAATTAGTAAACTCATAACTTTCAAGGCGTTCCGGCGCAACATACAGGATCTTATATGCTCCATCAAGCGCTCTGGCATATACTGTAGATATCTGCGATTCCGTCAATGAAGAGTTAATATATCCTGCTTTAATCCCCGCCTCATTCAATGCCTTGACCTGATCCTGCATAAGTGAAATAAGCGGTGAAATAACAATCGTAATACCTGGCAAGAGTAATGCAGGTACCTGGTAACAAATTGACTTACCTGATCCCGTCGGCATGATTGCCAATACATCTTTTCCTGCAAGAATTGAATCAATGATCTCTTCCTGCCCGGGTTTATAGGAATCATAACCAAAGTAGACTTTTAATGCTTCTTTTGCATCCATGCTTAATACCAAATGCCGTTACATATCAAACGGCATCTTATTTCCTTCCAGTAGTTTCTTCAGCTTTTTAAGCTTACCCTCTGTAATACTCTCTGAATAATGCAATCCTTCATAAGTTGAATGGAGAACAGGATACTTTCCCTTGGTTTTTAGAATATAGTGTTCCGAAATCATCCAGTCGACTACGGTTCTTACTGCATCTCCTGAAAGAATCTTATAGATTCCATACTCCGGAATCTTATCCAGCTTATTGTCCTGGATCCGTTTGTTCTCCTCACCACAAAGGACTTCGCAAAATACTGTCATACCATAGAATTTAATCCTGCTAACATTTTGCAACGCCTTAACAATATTGAATACAACGTCATTCAGATCCAGTTCACCATAGAGAACAGGATTAACTTCAGCTCGAATTATCTCAACATAATCATCGTCCTTGGCATTCCACTTAACAACTTCCTGTGTTGCTTTAGATTCCTGATCCACTTTGACATCAGCTTCTTGAATGCTGTTATTATTCGGTGCAGTATTCTTAGCACTATTCACAACATTGGTTATGTTAGGTGTGTATGCCATCAGACGCTCAGGTGCAGAAACTTCCATCTTATATCCCATCTGCGAATAATAGGCCTGCTTGCTTATCATCCGGCTACACCCTGTTCCATTTTGCTTATAATTTGTACATCCAAGGAAGAAATCCTTATCTCGACCTTGTTTAACGATCAAGTATCCATCCCTGCATTTATCACACTTCTGTATAGAAAGCTTTCCAGCCTGGTAATTGTTAGTCATAAAACCGCAGATTTCCGGCTCATTCGTACAGATATACAATCTAAGGCCATATGATCTCTTATACTTAAACTGCATTGGATATCCGCACAACGGACACGGCTTCTTGGCTATGCTGACAGGCTCCTCCTCATTCCAGTTACCAAGAATCTCTTACTCCATCAGTTCCGCCGAATTCTTCGATCAGCTGAGTATGAAGCAACAAAACCTGCTCTTTACTCAGTTTTCTCATTTAGCAAGCACCTCATATGCCTCTTTATTCTGTGCCAATAATCTTTTCGAAATGGCTAATACATCTTCATCAGTTGCGATTGCACTTTCGTCTGCCTTGCTAAAATCGATAACAAGATATCTGGGAACATTATTCTTAAGAATAACCGCAGTTCCTCTTTCATCCACCAGTCTTGTGACTTTTGAAAAATTCTGGTTGGCTTCCGTAATAGAGATCATTGTGTTGGTATCTATGGTCATTAGAAACACCTCCGTTCTATGATCACAGCATACCACACATTATAGCTATTATTCAACCTCTTTTTTGTTGACTTCTTTCCTTAAAACAAACCGGAAAGAAGGGGAACGAGGGTGATACCGATGAGTGCAACACCTCCACCGGCCATGAGCTGCTTCGTATGAAGCAACTCTTTCTAACTGCGTTTTTGGTTATCCTTCCTATTCTGTCAAACCACCTGTGGAACTGATAACTTTTCATTGAAAAGGAATATTCCAAGTAATGTCGTTCCTACTATTCCCATACCGGTCCACATAGCATATGCCGTACCAAGAGGAAGCTGTTTCAAGGCTATTGCCAAAAATACAGCGCTGGCAATATATCCCGCGCCGGTAATGATAGATGGGATTATGACGGTAAAGAAATGACGTTAATCCCACTACTCGGTAGCAATGGGCGTCTGTTTGTTTAATTGCATCAACTATACTTAAGATACCAGAAGTTGTCAACGATCTTATCTTACGGTATGACGCGTTATCTCATCACTCCTTACAATGTTCTCTTGTTATGCCTAAGCGCTGCCATTCTGTTAAGGTCCCCATGCTTTATCTCATGGTCAAGAGCTGCTACGATCTGATCCTTGCGCTTTAAGAAATCAGAACCTGTCAGGTTCTTGCCCGATACCGTATGATGCGTGATAAAAGAACAGTCACATTCAAGGTTCTCGATGAAAAGTTTCAGTTCCTCAAGCATCTCCTTTTCCGACAGGGGATCAAATTCGCCTCTCTTCGCTTCCTCCAGAAGCGGAGTACCGGGGAATAAAGTCAGGCCGCCGGTTCCTACCAGCATCGGCTTACACTGACTGAATATCTTTGCTGAGTTCATGGCATGTTCACGGCTATGAGACTTTCCTGCAACACCGTTTAAAAACGTCATCCAGTAATCAATCCCCGCTTCTTCAAGCTTATGACACTGCTCTAAGATATCCTTCGCGTGATAGCCTTTGTTTATCCTGTCCAAAGTCCAGTCATCTCCGCTCTCGACACCAAGTGATATTTCTTTCATCCCCAGTTCCTTAAGCTTCTTCAGTTCTTCCACTGTTTTGTTCTTTAGGTCTGTCACTCTTCCTGCCAGATAGATGTATTCCATCTTACGAAGGTATTTATTTATCATCTCAAAGATCGGAGCCAACTTATCATAGGTAAGAACCAAGGGATTAGCGGAAAGTACCTGTATCGTCTTGGCATCCGGATCACTTTCTGCCAATTCCTTTAAATCCTCCTCGATCCACTCCATGGGGGACATCCTAAAGGGAACGTCCTTGTACATGGTGCAGAATTTACATTTGTTATGGGTACAGCCCTGCGTTATCTCTAAAAGCGGCCATGTAGACCAATATGGATTCCTGTATACGGTTCCCGAAAAATGCATTCCTCTCAGCTCCTTTCATTACAGTTCAAATACAAAATCTTCGATGGGGTTTCTCTTATAATGCCAGGCGTTTGCCTGTGCCTTCTCATTGGGATAACCAAGTCCCAGCATCATTACCGGTATCATATAGTCAGGAAGTCCGAAGGTATCGACTACAGTCTTAGAATCAAATCCCCTGATCCATATGGTATGCACGCCCAGTTCCTCTGCCTCATCCATCATGGTTGTGGCGGCTATACTCGCATCCTGCTCTCCGGAATTATACTCCTGATAATATCTGTCACCCGGATTTGTCCACACTTCTCTTGCGTCATAACAGACAAGGATCATAAGGGGGAAGTTGTAATGAAAATGCGTCACGGTTTTAAGCTTCTGAAGTCCCTCCTTACTGCGGATCAGATAGAATCTCTGTAGTTGATAATTACAAGCAGTGAGAACAACTCTTCCGACTTCGAGGATCTTATCCAGTTTTTCCTGTTCCACCGGACGACTGTCAAAAAATCTTTCTGAATATCTGTTCTTTGCAAGTTCCAAAAAATCCATATCAAACGCCTCCATTTCTCAGATCATACCCACATATGAGCTTTTAACTCCTGTTCTATGTGTATAACATACATCCGGCCCTTGTTTTTTCCACTTACAGAATTATAATTCTGTCAGATATTCTTACATATTCCTTGTTCTGTAAGAAACGAGGTGCGATATGGCAGAAAGAACCAAGCTCTGGATAGCAGACTCTCTTAGGAAGCTTCTCTCCCGTAAATCAATAGACAAGGTCAGGGTAACCGAGATCTGTAAGGAAGCTGAGATTGAGCGTCCTACATTCTACTATCATTTCAAGGACAAATATGACCTAATGGCATGGATGATCTTTCAATCCGCCTATGATACGGATGTTCTTGATCTCGACTCAGCAGCTAAGGCCTTAGACCTGATGAAAAAGGATTGCATTTTTTACAAAAGAGCCTACGAGGACAATTCGCAGACTCCTATGTGGCAATACATGCTTGAGTATTTCGTGGAACGTTATTCTCAGATGGCAAAGCAGAATCTCGATACGGATAACCTCGACACTCAGATCCTGTACAGCATCAGGCTTTACTGCTACGGTACTCTGGGAATGACAAGGGAATGGGTACTTACCGACAACATAACCCCTGCACGGACTGCTGCTCAGATGATGCTCGAATCCATGCCTGAAACATTGAAACAGATATTCCTCGGCAAATATAAGCGGTAGCTATAAATCTTTTGATTTAAAGCTACCGCTTAAAAGACATATTTACTGCCTCTTCATTCCCATACATATATGCTGTGTCGATCAGTCTGCCTCCGTTTTGCAGCAAAGCCTTCACGGAGTTTACACAGGTGTCATGATCAAGCGAATAAGTTCCAAGTCCCATGATGGGCATTTCATATCCGCTGTTAAGCATGACTGATCTGTCCTCGAAATCAAAAGATCTCACCGCTTCTGAATCTGTTTGTCCTCCGACACTTAAGCCGATCGTAACGTCACCGTTTCCGAACGTATCTTCAAGTTCCTTTTCATTAAGTCCCGTAATCTTTCCCAGCCTTGTATATGCCCAGGAATTTGAACCGTAAAATATGACTATCTGGTATCCTGAATAAAGTACAATGTCACCCGGACTTGTAGTCATCTGACTGTCATTCCTCGGAAGAGAAGTACCAATACTACCGACCTGCTCAAATCCCCCATACATAGCCATATTGATCTTCATTTCGGATCCTGCAAGATCTTTGAGCGCATCCACGCTCTCATTATCTTCCCATTCAACAGATAAGTTTTTGTCTCCGACCGAAAGGAGTAACTCATCTATAACTATTACCTCTTCTCTTGATTCTTCTTGTTCCGGCATCCCATTGCTGCCGTTCTCCGGAGAAGCAGTCAGAGTCGTTTCTTCTGCTTCTCCGGGAATCTCTTCCTGCTCCCTCATTGAAACCGCGCTATCATTTGATGTTCTACCTGCACACGCCGAGATCACAAACATCATCATGATCACGCAGATGGCGCTCTTTGCTCTTTTCATTCATCCACCTTTATTTAAGATGCTCACTCATAAAACTCTCTATCTTATCGAACGGAATATAATCCTTGTCTCCGCCGTCATACAGATCTGTATGTACAGCATCAGGAATGATCATGAGTTCCTTGTTATCCGAATACTTGCTGTCCTTTGTCATATCAGCATAAGCATCCTTTGAGAAATAGCACGAATGAGCCTTTTCTCCGTGGATAAGAAGCACTGCACTTCTGATCTCATTTGAATATT
>JAFUVQ010000019.1 GCA_017477505.1 Eubacterium sp. | reverse complement strand
GCATATTTGGTGCCTGCGGCATATTCGGTGCTGCCATCTGTGGCTTCGGCGGCTCCGGCATCTTTGGTACTTCCGGTGCCTTCGGTGCCTGCGGCATATTTGGTGCCTGCGGCATATTCGGTGCTGCCATCTGTGGCTTCGGCGGCTCCGGCATCTTTGGTGCTTCCGGTGCCTTTGGTGCTTCCGGTGCCTTCGGTGCCTGCGGCATATTTGGTGCCTGCGGCATATTTGGTGCCTGCGGCATATTCGGTGCCTGTGGCATGTTTGGTGCCTGTGGCATGTTTGGTGCCTGTGGCATATTCGGTGCCTGTGGCATATTCGGTGCTGCCATCTGTGGCTTCGGTGCTTCAGGCATCTTCGGTGCTTCAGGCATCTTCGGTGCTTCAGGTGCCTTTGGTGCTTCAGGTGCCTTTGGTGCTTCAGGTGCCTTTGGTGCTTCAGGTGCCTTTGGTGCTTCAGCTGCCTTTGGTGCTTCAGGTGCCTTCGGTGCTTCAGGTGCCTTCGGTGCTTCAGCTGCCTTCGGTCCTTCCGGCATCTTCGGTGCTTCAGCTGCCTCAGGCTTCTTCATTATATCTGCACTGGTAAGTTCACCAGTTTCATCATGCATTAATTTAAGATCAAGTACATCAGCTGCCTTTGGAACATGTGGTTCCTCAGCGGGCTTTGCTTCCGGACCCTTAGGTCCATTCTGTGGACCAGGCTGTCCCATTGGGCCATTTGGTCCCATCGGTCTTCCCACAGGTGGCATTCCGTTTGGTCCCATTGGACCATTCGGTCCCATCGGTCTTCCCATAGGCGGCATTCCCGGCTGTCCCATTGGGCCATTTGGTCCCATCGGTCTTCCCATAGGCTGTCCAGGCTGTCCCATTGGGCCATTCGGTCCCATCGGTCTTCCCATAGGCTGTCCAGGCTGTCCCATCGGACCATTCGGTCCCATCGGTCTTCCCATAGGCGGCATTCCGTTTGGTCCCATCGGACCACTCGGTCCCATCGGTCTTCCCTGCGGTCCCATTGGCTGTCCAGGCTGTCCCATTGGGCCATTCGGTCCCATCGGTCTTCCCATTGGTGGCATTCCCGGCTGTCCCATTGGGCCGTTCGGTCCCATCGGTCTTCCCTGTGGCGGCATTCCGTTTGGTCCCATTGGGCCATTTGGTCCCATCGGTCTTCCCTGCGGTCCCATGCCCATTGGCTGTCCCATAGGAGCTCCCTGAGGCATTCCACCTCTGGCGCGAAGAACATCCATACGGCTGACATTTACATTTGGATTACCCATCTGAGCTGCACCATCAGGTTCAACATCTATGAGCAGTTTATTTACAAGAATATTAAGATCATTAATTGAGAAATTGTAGGAATTAATGAGTGTGAGGATTTTTGCAACATAATCATCAACATCATTTTCATCAAACTGAAGTCTGGCAACCGCATCTCTGAAGAATGAAGCAATCTCACCCATCTGAAGAGCAGAGCCTTCTACAGGAAGAGCCAGAAAATATACCTTGAGTGTACTTGGCTCAACAAAGATATAATCAAAATCTCTGATAAGAGAGCTGACAGAAATTCCTTTAGGTCCGATATTGAATGATTCGATCATATTTCTGAGAAGAGTGAGAACTTCGCCTTTTCTCATGGTCTTCTTTATAAATGTAGTATAGTTAGGAAGTTCCACAAGAATATTCTCGATAATTCTCTGTCCATCACGTTCAGTATACTGAATCTGTGCAACTCCTGAAGGCTTACCCTGACGAAGGCCTTCCAAAGCCTTCTCATCAAGTGCCTCAGTAGTTCCGAGCGTATAGCTGTAAACGTTTCTGATACCCTGTTTTGTCACATCAAATCTGACCATTTTCTGCACCCCTCCGTACATTTTTGTTACTTTTTACTTTTTGTCCATGGCAGCTTCTACCGTACTCCAAGCAGAAGTTGAAGTCCGATAGCAATTCGAAGATTTACCTGCCACCGTCTTACCATTTAAACTGGAATTCCTCGTCGGCAAGCTTAAACTTTGAATTGTTTTTAAGAAGAACTTCTTCTCCCTCTCCAAGTTCCCTGCCGTCAACATATGTATGATTAGTTGACTTGTTGTCCTTTATATAGTAGCCGTCTTCCTTCTTGGTGATTATTGCATGCTGTCTTGAGATAGCGCCATTGTCGCTTACATGATAATCAACACCACGGCTGGCTTTTCCAATCTTAAATACCTGCTTCTGAATGATAACTTTCTCTCCATTATCAACTCTTACAATGTAAGGATTACTCTTCATGAGAGTACCTGTCTTATCATTCTTAGGTGGTTCAGGTTTAAGATTTTCAGTTGCTGCTTTGTCCTGCTTAGCCTTATCCTGATTCTTATCAGCCGCACCAACGCCTGTAACGCCGGAAAGTGCTGCTGTTGCTGTTTCAAATATATTCTTCTTCTTTTCAGCCTTTGACTCTGAAGAAATCTCGGTAACAGATTCTGAAGGAGTAGGCATGTTTTCCTCTGCTTCTTCAGCCTCATGTGCTGCCTGCTGGATTATTGCCGCTCTGCTGACCTTAACACTTCCGTTCTTCTTCATTGTGGTAGGCTTTGTAACTGCATTAGGCGCTTTAGGTGCTTCAGCTTCCGGTTCCGGCTCATCATAACGAACTGACTCATCAACAATACCATTTACAAGCTGCTTAACACGGGCTGCAAGCTCTTCATCAGACATTTCCTCTATCTCTGCTCCCGGAACATCATCAACCTTTGATGCATCGTCAAGTGAGAAATCAGTCATATCTGTATCTGTCTGACCTTCTTCATCTATCTCGATATTGAGAACGTCATCTGCCTTAGTTTCAGGTACTGCCTTAACTTCAGGTGCAGGAGTTTCCTTCTCAGCTGCAGGAGCTTCCTCTGCTTCCTCAATCTTAGGTGCAGGAGCTGCTTCAGCCATATCTGCTGCCGCCTCGATAGCATCCATCTCATCGTCATCTTCTTCTGCTTTGATTTCAGGAAGCTCTGTATCGCCGCCTAAATCCTTCATGAAGTCTTTAACTCCGACAGCCTCGGCAGCAAATGAATCAAGAACTTCGGTTCCTTCATCAGTTGCAATAGCATCCGAAGTCTGAGTATAATCTATACCCGCATCATCCATAAGAGCTTCTGTAAGTCCGATAAGACCTCTTAAGTTAAATGCATCGCCGTTAACATATGTAAGGATCTGTCCTACGTAGGAGATTTCTTCTTCGACGTTATACTTAAGACCAGCCATGAAATACTTTACAAAGCTTTTGAATTCCTTCATAACAAAGGCTTCAGATTCTACAGGCACACAGATAAAGCTCACGTCGTAGTTATTTTCATCTACGAACATAAAGCCTTTGTTAAGTACCAGATATGAAAGCTTGATAGCTCTTTCTTTAAGTCCGATAATACTGAGACTTATATTTCTGAGGAGTTTTAATACGACCTCTTTGGAAACCCCGTTTTCCGTAAACGCGTGAAGATTCGTTTTACCGCTTACGTCATAGGTGAGATAGTCAAAATCGTCATCTTCTTCAAAGATTACCTTAACCAGCTCATCTATATTGTTATCTTCTAAGATATCAAGTGTATCTTCATCAAGTTCAACTCCGTCTCCCATTACATATGTGAGATACCTCTCGGAATCTCCTATACTCTTCGCTTTAAAATCAAAACACCTCACAGTTAATGTCCTCCTATATGTTAGTATATTAAATCCTCTTAATTATTCCTGACCGTCTCCGTCGCCTTCACCTTCCGGTGTATTGCCTTCAAACGGAGTCTCACTGAACTCATGGGTACCCTTCACAGGATCGCTGATTCTGAAGTACAGATAATTAGTTTCTGCAGGATCAAGCACAGCCTCTATGCAGGCTACGCCCGGGTTACAGATAGGCCCTGTAGGAAGTCCCGTATTCAGGTATGTATTATAACCTGACTGCCTGCTCTTATCATTTTCCTTGAGAACAGAAGTATCATACATTCCATTCGTCTTGACATAAAGAACAGAGGCATCAACCTCAAGAGGCATGCCATTTGCCAATCTGTTATAATATACACTTGCTATAACATTTCTTTCTTCAGGTATGTTGCACTCTCTTTCAACAAGTGACGCCAGTGTAACTACCTGGAATATAGTAAGCTCTTTTGCAGCTCCTTTCTCCTTGTAACTGTCCTTATAATAGTTGGAGAAAGTCTTGGTCATATAATCCGCAACTTCCTTTGCGGTCATTCCCTCCGGAATATCATAAGTAGCCGGAAAGAGAAATCCCTCCAGCTTATATCTCGCATCAGATGCTATTTCTGCATCCTCAAGGAAAGCATAATCCGACTTTGGAACGGATTTTACTTCACTTATAAAATCTGATTTGGTGCATATACCCAGCTTCTCACAGCGTGCGCCTATCTGATCAACCGTAAATCCTTCAGGCACAACAAGCTGAACGGTCTTGGTATCCTCAGAAATCTTCGTAGCCATGACCTTCATCATATCGAGAGTGTTCATGCCCGTATTGAGGGTAAATGTACCGTCACCCAATTTCCCTCTGTAATCAGAATTTCCGAGTCGCTTAACAAAGGCTCCTTCATACTTGATGAGCCCTTTATTCTTGAGAATTTTAGCTATCTTTCTGGCTGATGCGCCTTTTGGTATTGTTACTTCTACGTCGGTTCCTGCTGTGGTAGCTGTATTCGTATACTCTACCTGATAAGCACGTTTATAATCCGTGATATACTGATCTATATACATGTAAAGAAACATGCACGCTACAAGTGCTATAAGCAGTTTTATAAACTTGGCGACATTTTCCATCTTATTCGTCCTTGAACTGAAAAAACTTTAATGTTATTATACTATCATCTTTTTGAAAAAAAAACAAGGAAATACATGGAAAACTCATATACAAACTCACCGGCCTCGAGAGCGGGAGTCAGATATCGGTTTTCACGCAGAAAGGACGGCAGAAAAATGGCTTTACCTATAGTTACCATCACCATGGAAAACGGTGACACCATGAAACTTGAGTTATATCCTGAAATAGCTCCCAACACAGTAAACAACTTCATTTCACTTGTCAGAAAAGGCTTCTATGACGGAACCATATTCCACAGAGTCATCAGTGGATTTATGATTCAGGGAGGCGACCCTGACGGAAGAGGAACCGGTGGCCCGGGTTACTCTATAAAAGGCGAATTTGCATCAAATGGATTTAAGAATGACCTTAAACACAGCAAGGGTGTACTTTCCATGGCTCGTGCCATGAACCCAAATTCAGCAGGTTCACAGTTCTTTATCATGCATGCAGACGCTGCACATCTTGACGGCGACTATGCTGCATTCGGCAAGATCATCGAAGGTCTTGATATCGTCGATAAGATTGCTGCCACAAGAACCGGATGGGGCGACAAGCCTATCGAAGAGCAGAAAATGAAAACAGTTACTGTAGATACCTTCGGAGTTGATTATCCGGAGCCTGAGAAAATATAATAAGAATGTCGGATGTCATTTTTGTATCAGCAAAAATGGCATCCGACTTTTTTATTCCTTTTACCTTCGTGAACGGCAACGGATAGCCGTTCACGAATCCTCCCTTCGGTCGGACACAAACACCGATGGTGTTTGTGGGTCCTGTACGGTTTATGAACGTTTGATGCGTTCACAAACCTAAACTACATCCCAGAATCCGTCCAGTGTAGCAAAATAATCATCTATCGTTTCGGCACGTCTTATCTCGGTAACGCTTCCGTCTTCTCTTAAGAGAAGCTCCGCAGACCAGAGTCTTCCATTGTAGTTATATCCCATTGCAAAACCGTGAGCTCCCGTGTCATGGATAACGATATAATCACCCATATCTATCTTTGGCAGCTTTCTGTCTATGGCAAACTTATCATTATTTTCACAGAGAGAGCCTGTAACGTCATAAACATGATCAAGCGGTGCATCCTCTTTTCCAAGTACGGTTATGTGATGGTATGAACCATACATGGCCGGTCTCATAAGATTTGCGGCACAGGCATCAACTCCGATGTATTCTTTATAAATATGTTTCTCGTGGATTGCCTTTGTAACAAGGTGTCCGTATGGTGCGAGCATGAATCTTCCGAGTTCCGTATAGATTTCAACATCATCCATTCCCGCAGGAACAAGAACTTCCTCGTAAGCCTTTCTTACGCCATCACCAATAGCATAGATATCATTCTGCTCCTTTTCAGGATCATATGCAATTCCCACACCACCTGAAAGATTGATGAACTTAAGAGAAACACCCGTCTTTTCCCTTATCTCGAGAGCCAGTTCGAAAAGAATCTTCGCAAGAGCCGGATAATAATCATTTGAAATGGTATTGCTTGCAAGGAATGCATGAATTCCGAATTCCTCTGCACCCTTAGCCTTGAGGGTTGAGTATGCCTCCATAAGCTGATCCTTGGTCATGCCATACTTTGCATCCCCCGGATTGTCCATAACCTGAAAGCCCTCCTTGCTCTCACCGAGAGTGAACACTCCGCCCGGATTGAATCTGCAGGATATTCTCTTAGGTATTCCGCCACAGGCCTTCTCGACAAATGGAATATGAGTTATATCATCAAGATTTATGGTTGCGCCGATCTTAGCTGCATATGCAAATTCTTCGTCCGGCGTATCATTTGATGAAAACATAATATCATTTCCACTTAGGCCGACCTTGTCAGACATTACCAGTTCAGCCATTGATGAGCAGTCAGTACCGCAGCCTTCCTCGTGAAGAATCTTAAGGATGCTCGGGTTTGGAGTAGCCTTCACAGCAAAGTACTCCTTGTAACCTTTATTCCAAGAGAATGCCTCCTTAAGGCGCCTTGCATTTTCACGAATGCCCTTCTCATCATAAATGTGGAATGGTGTTGGATGAGACTTTGTGATCTCCTCAATCATTTCTTTAGTTACAAATGGGATTTTAGGTGTTTTCATAATGAATCCTCTTTTCATAATAATATCGAAATCTCACATATGACTGATATCCAGCATAGCGAGCAAATGTGCCTACATACACATTTTCATATTCTAGTGGCATTAAAACAATGTGTCAATCGGATTATTTTAAATAGAAAACGCAGTTTCCTATTACGCAAAAAAGCTACCGCTTTCGCGATAGCTCTTTTGGTATGAAAAAATGTGGGGGAAGGTATAGATTCCTTCTATGGAATGATTAAAATATACTCTTAAATTATGACCAACTTACGTTTAATCTGTGACGAATTTGTGAAATGGTTTTTTATTTTCAATCCCCCGTTATTTCCATCCAAAAATGACATTATCTACTGATGTACACATATTCACTTTATCCCCCTACTATGATATTCTAAGATTTCCTAATGATACTCTTTCCACAATACTGGCACACAGAATCACCCGGTTGTACAGGATTACCGCATCCTGTACAGTATTTGTACTGATGGGTCTGAGTCGGTTGATAGTATTGTTGATCGTACTGATTATAACCTTGATAGTATTGCTGGTCGTATTGTCCTGCGTATGACTGATCATACTGTCCCGCATACTGCTGGCTGTACTGCTGGTCATATTGTTGGTCATACTGTCCGTTATATTGCCGATAATACTGCTGGTCATACTGACCATTATATGTATCGTAGTATTGTTGATCATACTGCTGATTGTATTGCTGGTTATATTCTTGATTGTATTGGTCATACTGCTGCGCTTTATTGTTTGCATTTTCTGTATAACCATTCTGAATACTATCACTCTTAGGCGGTTCAATCTTTTTCTTAGGATATGAATAATAGTCAAGTTTTATTTTTCCGCAATATGAACAGCATTTAGAAGTACTAGGGTTGCTTGTTCCACAATCACCGCACTCCCACTCTTTCTCTTCTTCTTTTTCTGCCTTATCCCCATCAGTATTAGATGTAGCTTCCGGTTCCGGAATTTTTTTATCATTCACACTAAGCAGGAGACTCTTCTTCCTCTCTTCAAATTCTTCATCGCTGAGAACTCCCATATCCTTAAGCTCTTTAAACTTAGTGATTGCTTCAGCCACTTTTAAGTTATCGTCTGTTGAGGACTGTGAGGAATTTGCTTTTTGAGCAGCTTTTTCAGCTTTCTCACGATTCTTAAGCTCCATATATTCAATAGCTTGCTTTCGTCTGGAAACTTCAAGTTTGACAGAATCTGCCTTAAATGTACCGCATCCACATGTAGCAACGTACCTTTCATTCACCTTTCCGCAATTGGCACATTTCCAACCACCACTTCTGAGTGTTGCCGCATCTTCTCGTTCTTTTCTTTCCCTTTGCTCTGTTGGTGATTCAATATATGGCTTGATGTCAGGTCTTGTTGCAACAATGATAAGTCCTACCCATGTGATAAAGAAGCCAAGCCAAAAAGCTCCGGTTTCACTAAAGTCCTTACGTCTTGCCATCGCTTTACATCCAAATCCAAATCCAAGCGATACACCAAGAGAAACAAGACACCAGAATAACGTAGGTCCCCATATCAACCAGAATAAACCTCCACCGCCATCATCGTAATAATAATCAGAATATGCCAAAAAAGTTGTAACAAACTCCATACCCATCACCTTTCATCATTAAGAGAACCAATTTGTTTTAAATATTTGTTCTATGCTATGTTCAGCCCCCATTATCAAGAATAAACCTTTATACAATGGAGGCTGAACTGTAATATAACACTATTATTGAACAGAAATTAAATTCCAGCGCTGTTTAGCATCAGAGCTGTTGTAGTTTGCTATCTTTATCAAGTCACGCTTTGCAGTACCCGATGCAGCAACTACTTTATTCTGATTACTTGTACTAACTCCTTCTTTTGTTTTTCTATAAACAAAAACGCCAGATATTATGATGACCTCATAAATATCTGACGCAAATTATCAATTATTATTCATTTCACACACAAAAAACAAACACTCAAATGTGCTATGTTGTACTGTACCTTGTTGTACTGTGCCATGCTGTGCTATGAAAAGCGTATTTCTTCCATACATAACTATCAAGTCCTTTCCATAACTTTTCGTACGGAATATTATACACAAAAAACTGTGTATATTCAATATTTATTAAGCTTTTTGCCATACCTCTTTATCCATACTTAATCATTTTTTCCTGATCAGTCTGATAATAATTCTGATTATATGGAACCCCAGGCATAATACCAAAAATGCAATAAGTGCACTGAATCCGTAGAACATGTATTCCAGGCCGTTCAGGTCCAAGAAACCGCTTCTGGCATGCTGCTCGATGAAGAATTCTCGGCGGTTATTGCTTTCATACATATATCCCCATATGGGAAGGAATGCGATAAGGTATCCAGCGAACCACAGTAAAAGTTTTTTCCACGAAGGATTCTTTTTTCTGTTATGGATTATGTATATGACCAGCATAGCTATCGGAATTGTGAAGAATACGATTCCTCCCAATAAACTATCAGTATCTATCACAAATTCATCGATAATATCAGCCACCATCAATGTCACCCATGCGAGAATAGCGGTGAGAATTCCATAAACTATATCTTTAAAATATGTCATTTTATCTTTATACCCTTCCCTAATTCGAGGCATTTCCACTTTTCTCATATAAGAACTTTATATTTTCATATATACGTTTGAAATCCACCTCGCATTTTCCTTCCCAGATGCCTACCGGCACTTTGTCATTAAATGTATACTCTACGAAATCATCGGATTTTTCAAAGCAAAAGACCACTATTTTCTGCTGTCGAGGAAGTATTATCCAGTATTCACGCACACCGGCTTTTTTATACTTTTTAAACTTTATAAAAGTATCTATATTCCAGTTACTTGGAGAAACCACCTCTACCACCAGATCAGGTGCTCCTACAATTCTGGCTTCTGTAATCTTATCTCTGTCACAAACAACAAGTACATCCGGCTGAACTATAGTTTTATCATCACAGTCCAGTTGAACATCCGTAGGAGCATCAAATGGAACACAATCTCCTCCATTCGAATCTATAAAACCTAATAACTGATAATAGATCAGACCGCTAACATGCTGATGAATTGTTGTCGGCGCAGCCATGTCATAAAACTTTCCATCTATCAGCTCCACTCTGGTACCTTCCGGAAGTGACAGATAATCTTTAATTGTCTTTCCGCCGTCATTCTGATGCTTTTGATCATCAGTCGCAAGTTTTCGGTCATCATCAGTTATCTTGTATGCTGATGTTCCTGTATAATGCGCTTCCGGTTCATTCATCTGATAGGCATCCGAATAGTTTTTATAGGTTTTGCCGATAGAAGTATTCTTTTCAAAGAATTCTGTAAGACTCTTCAGAGTCACCTGTCTTGGAGACGCTGTACTTCCACCGAATATCTTCTGAACTGTACCAAATGGTACGCCGGATTCATCAGCTATGAATCTGCACGAAAAACCATATTCCTGTTTAAGACTCTGCATTTCAGATATAGTCATAATACGACGCCTCCTTCTCTTCCGACTCGACTCTTTCTCATCTCGGCTTGCTATTTACCCTCTTTCTCATCTTTTATTTATTATACGCTGTCTTTAACCCATACGTCAACCTTTATTTATCCATATTATATCAATTTACAGTTACTTATTATGCTTTTATGGTTGTTTTATGGAACGTATACCTAATACCTTCATCCAAAATATAAAGTTTTGGTTATATTATGGATTAACCCCGGAGGTTTGTATATAATCGAAAACGCAGTCTCCTATTATACAAAAAGCTCCATACACAGTCGCTCATAATATATTTAAGCAACTACGTACGAAGCCTTTGTTTCAGTACATCTATTTTATAAATGTATAAATCTCATTTCCGCTCTCTTCAACCTCCTTGGCGAAGGTCTTTCGGCCGACTCTGACCTCTTCTTTGGCAGTCGGGTCATAGTACCTGATATAGCGCTGGTTGAAGCTTACAACCATGACATAACGGTCACCCAGACGGACTGCGAAAGGGCTGCCGTTACTGAGGTATTCCAGACCGGTCTCGGTATTGATTCCATAAGCCGCAATTCCGTATACAGTTCCGTTTGAAACAAGTCGGAATTCTTCTTCCCAGTCAGTGCTTCCACTGAGTTCCTCCTGATTCTCGATCAGGTTATAGCCGGCTGCCGCAAGCCCCATCTTAAGACAGGCAACATAGGAACCGTCCTTTCCGCTGCCGTCAAAATACGAAAACTTTCCGGCCACAGTATAGTACTGTATCGGTTTCGATCTTCTGTAAATGGCCGTTCCGTCCCGGGCCACAACCACGCCCTCATGCTCTTTTGTATAATTAATGGCATCTCCGGCGCCGCCCGTCATATAAGAAAGTCCATCGATAGTATACACATAATAATCATAACCGAGCCTTTCGGCGTCTATCTTAAATGAAGATTTATTCAGTTCCCTCGTTCCTGCAACCATTGACTTAGGCGCCCTTCCGAGGTAGATACCCTGAGGCATCATAAGACAGAGTTCGGAATATCTGGTCTTACTGAATACAAGTGTCTTGTTGATGGATACCGGTGACATACTTCTGTTAAAGCTTATTCTGTCATCATCTATCGGGACCTTGTTGCCCTCTTCATCTCTGCCTTTTCTCTTAAGTATTATTCCACCGTCAGTAAATGAATAGCCGGTTACAACTATTCCCGATTTTTCGTAGCTCTGTTTTTCTTCTCCGTCGGGTCCCACTATATAGATACCACTGTATTCAGCCTTCAGTCTTCCGTCAGGATATAATCCGACACTTGACGGCATGGCCGCACCATAAACAAGGTCATCACCCAGGAAACCGAGGATGCAGAGTTTCCTGCCTTTCTTCTCCAGTTCAAAATCCTTTCCTGTAGCAAGGTTGCTGATAGTTATCTTCTGCACATCCTCCGGTACATCCGTATCAGGATATGCCAGAACATAGCCGCACTGGGCCGCATGCATATCAGAAATATTAAGATCCGGAATCACCTGAATCACTCTCTTCTTATCTATATTGAAGCAGACATAGGAATCACTGATCCAGGTATAGAAAAATCTCTTCTCTGTATCAAAATACATAAACTTCGCAGCCTCGGCCCGAAGAACATCATAAGGTTCCTCAGTCTCAATAAAGCACTGCTCTGTTATGGAATAATCACCGTCATCATATTTATACAGAACTATGCCGTTTCTGCCTTCGTGTTTACCCCGGTTGATACGGCCGTATACAGCAAAATACGTAGTCCCTTCCTCATCGATGGAAAGCAGCTTTATGCCGTATCTTCCATCCATGGACAGATTACTGATATCAGCTTTTGACAGATTCGTAAATGCCTGAACCGCCTCAGCCGCCTTATAGTCATAAACCCAGACACTGCCGCAGGTGGTAAATGCATTCATTTTAAAATCATCTGTGCTGATAACATCCACGTAATCCGGATGATTCAGTCCGAGGTTAAGGCTGCTCTGATCAAGCTTAACTCCCGTACCGTCATAAATCTCTTCGGCCGTCCTCTGATAATCACCAAGCACAGGTCTTCCGGTACTGTCGGAATAATTCAACCTGTAGCATTCCCTCACCTTATAATAGGTTTCACTGTCACTCTTGGTGGATTTCATAATATAATCATTTTCAACAAATGCAGAAGTGTCACTGAGCTCCCTCAGAACAGGAACCACCTCAGTAACTCTCGTGGGATTCAGCACGCCCCAGCAGACCTCATCATAGGTAGAGTCCATATTTACGGTTCCCAGGTCATAAGCCGCATTCTTCGTATTGGTACCGAAAAGTGAATACAGTGTACCGGGTTTAACAACATTGTTCTCATCAAACTCCTCAACAGGCGTGACGATAGGAAGCGCGTCCGCATCAGTTGCTGTGGAAATGATATACTGCTGCTCAGGCTCCTCCGCTTCATCCTCCCCTGCCACATACACAAGTGTTTCTCCCTCGGAAACTCCATCTTCAGTCCCCTCGAATTCTCCTTCATGGAGAAATGTACAGTTGTTGAAAGAATAAGCATAGTTAATGAAAAGCTTTGTATAATCGCGGTCAAGACGGACAACCTTGGTATAATAATTAAGCGTGTCATGTCCCTCACTGACAAGCTTTATAACTAAGGAATATTCCTTTCCCACAGTGAGGTTCATACGAAATGAAACACTGTATGGTTCCGAGTCATCGGTTGCACCGGACTCACCGACAGTCATCTCACCGTCCTCTATGAGGTTTCCTTCCGACACATCACGGAGTTCATACAGAACCTGTTCCGCATACTTGTTGTCCTTCTCTATAAGAACCGTAACCTTCTCTTCTTTATCAACGGAAATGATGGCATCGTGCATAAGGCCGACGTCAAGCTTGCCGAGATAGGCCGGTATCCTGTTTACCCTGTAATCCCTGTACATGAAGCATATCTCGGGCAGCTTTGCATCCGTCATCTCGGCAGTGGACATATCACGTCCCCGGTTATATATTAAATTAGCTGTAAATGCAGTAGCGGCGAAAATCCCCACAAAAATGAGGATTCCCGCCAACACCCTGAAAATATTCTTCATCAGTTACTCTTTACTAATCACCAAAACAGATTCCCAGTGTCTTTGCATTTGCAATAGCCTGGTTATCAACTTCAACATATTTAAGCTTGCCTGCTGATTCTTCCATAGGAATAGCAACAACCTCATTATTACGAAGAACAACAAGCTTTCCAAAATCCTTAGCCTTGATCAGTTCTGCGGCAAGTGCGCCGAATCTGGAAGAAATGAATCTGTCATATGCATCAGGCGCTCCACCTCTCTGTGTATGTCCCGGAATAGCAACTCTGATGTCACTGTCAAATTTTTCTCTCATAAGATCTGCTATATCATATGCAACCGAAGGAGATGTACGTTCAAGCATCTTGGCCTTTCTCTCCTTCTTAGGAAGCTTTGCAACCTCCTTGGAAATTGCACCTTCTGCAACGCAGATGATAGCGAAATGCTTCTCTTTCACTCTCTTTTCAACTGCCTTATAAACCTTCTTGATATCATAAGGAATCTCAGGAAGAAGGATAACATCAGCGCCGCCTGCGATGCCGGCATAAAGTGTGATCCAGCCAACCTTGTGACCCATTATCTCCATAACGAAGATACGGCTGTGAGATTCAGCTGTTGTATAAATGCAGTCGATGGCATGTGTTGCAACATCGATAGCGCTCTGGAAACCGAATGTATAATCCGTTCCATAGATATCATTATCGATAGTCTTAGGAAGTCCTATAACATTAAGGCCTTCCTGTGAAAGACGATAAGCAGTCTTCTGTGAGCCGTTTCCACCGAGAACTACAAGTGCATCAAGCTTAAGATCCTTATATGTCTTCTTCATTGCAGGAACTTTCTCTGTTCCGTCCGGCATAGGATTGTCAATCTCCTTGAAAGGCATTCTTGATGTACCGAGAATAGTACCGCCCTTTGCGAGAAGCCCGCTGAAATCCTCCGGCTTAAGCTTCTTATAATTGCCGTAAACAAGTCCCTTGTATCCATCGATAAAGCCGTATATCTCAACTTCACCAAAAAGATTCTGAAGGCCTTTAACTGTTCCCCTCATTGTTGCATTCAGTGCCTGGCAGTCGCCGCCGCTGGTAAGCATTCCGATTCTCTTCATTTGTAACCCTCCTTTAGCAATGTCAATATGTAAACACCTTCAACTTTAACTGAATCAAAGATCAGTTCTTCCGTCCAGCGCCCTTAGAAGTGTGATCTCATCTATATTTTCCAGGTCGCCGCCTACAGGAATCCCTGTAGCAATTCTAGTAACCAGTATTCCTGCCGGTTTCAGAAGCTTGGAGATATACATCGCCGTAGCCTCACCTTCCACGCTGGAATTCGTGGCAACTATGACCTCTTTCACATCCTCACCCTTAAGACGTTCTATGAGTTCTTTCAGCCTTATGTCATTCGGCCCGATACCGGCCGCCGGATTGATAACACCATGAAGCACATGGTACACGCCCTCATACTTTCCGACACGTTCATATGCGGCAAGCTCTCTGGGAGTTTCAACCACCATGATCGTGCTGTGATTTCTTGCAGGAGATGCGCAGATAGGACATTCTTCCTTGTCTGTGACTGTGCAGCAGGTCTTGCAGTATTTGATATTCTTCTTCGCCTTTGATATAGCTTCAGAAAGAGCCATAGCCCTCTCCTCAGGCATATTGACGATGTGAAATGCAAGGCGCTGCGCTGTTTTGCCGCCTATACCCGGAAGCCGTGACAATTCCTCTATGAGCCTTGTGACTTCTCCTCCGTATACTTCCATACTAGAAACCAAGTCCTCCGAATCCGCCGAGACCGCCTGTAATCTTGCCCATCTGCTGCTGCTCGTCCTCAGCCTGCATTCTGATAGCTTCATTTACAGCTGCCATAACAACCTCTTCAAGTGTTTCGATATCATCAGGATCAACCACTTCAGGAGCTATAGTCATCTTTGTAACTTCCTTCTTGCCGTTGATAGTTACTTTAACAACACCGCCGCCTGATGAAGCCTCATATTCCTTTGCCTCAAGTGCAGCCTGGGTTTCTTCAACCTGCTTCTGCATCTTCTGAGCCTGCTTCATGAGATTGTTCATATTTCCCGGCATCATTCCTCCGGGATATCCTCCTCTTTTTGCCATTTTATAAAATCCTCCGTTAAACTATTTCTACTTCAAAATCTATCTTCTGTATATATCTGTCCAGGGATTCATACTGAACTCCCCTTTCAAGCATTTCGTTCTGTGAAAGAGTCTGAATAGTGACCTCCACCTTTTTCCCTATGGCGTCCGATGCCGCTTCCGATATCTTATCCAAATGAGTCGATATAAAGCTGTACGCAACCGTCGACTTCAGTCCATCCTCAAATACTATCTGAAGTGCCACATCTCCGGTTTCGCCCTTGTATGGAACAACCTTTGCCATCTGAAGCTGCTTTTCATAGAGATCACCCAGTTTAGGAACTACCTTTGTCCTCCACTGTGAGGCAAGATTCTCTATATCTGAGTAGAGTGCATCTCCATAGTTTTTTCTGGCTTCAGCTTTTTTCTCTTCAACCCGTTCCCTAATATATTCTTCAGGCGTCCTATGAACCTTATCTTTTATCTTCTCTGCGAGCGGATTCTGCAGTTCGGCGAGGTCGATGTCTGTGTATTCGCCATTACTGTATGAGGTTGATGATGCTGTGCCTGTTCCTGCTACAGTCCCATCTGTTTCTCCGAGTTCTGAACTATCGTTAATAGCCATATTTGATACACTCCCCGGACCTAATGCAGTATCAGTGTCGGTTAACCTGTCTGTATCACCTACTCCTGCTGAAGCACCCGAACCAACTATACTATTCGAAGTCATACCGGTCGCTCCCTGCATCCCTGCAAGCATATCAGCGCTGACAAATTCTCTCTTTTCAAGTTCCTCAACACGTTTTTGCAGCGCTCCGATGTCACCGTTCATTTCCGGCTTAAGAAGCTTTATAAGCCCCATCTCCAAAGTCACTCTCTTGATACTTGAAAGTCTTACTTTAGCGGTCAGCTCCTGCAGTTCTTCAAGAAATCTCATCAATGTAGTTTCAGTAAAGTCCTGACCAAGCGTTCTGATACGCTCTGCATTTTCCTTAGTGAGATCAATAGCCTTCTCAATACCGTTCGAGAGCTTCATGAAAAGCATGTTTCTGAAGAACCAGACGAAGTCCTCAGTGAATTTTGTGAGGTCTCGCCCCTCCAGGGTAATATGGGCAATCTCGTCAAGCATGCGCCCTGCATCGTCATCGCGGAGCGCTTCAGCGATATTCATATAAACATCTATATCAACCGCACCTATGGTATTAAGAACCCTCTCATAGGTCAGTTCTTCTCCAAGGTTAAATGATATGCATTGATCAAGTATTGAAAGCGAATCTCTCATCGAGCCATCAGCAGCAGAAGCGATATATGCAATAGCTTCGTCTGTTGCAGCTATGCCTTCACGAGTGAGAAGATCCTTCAGCCGTCCCTGGATAACCTCCTGGGAAATCCTTCTGAAATCAAATCTCTGACAACGTGACTTGATGGTATCAAGAACCTTGTGAGACTCTGTTGTTGCAAGTATAAATATAACATATGCCGGCGGTTCTTCCAAGGTTTTAAGAAGTGCATTGAAAGCCCCCGAACTCAGCATATGAACCTCGTCTATGATATATACCAGATATTTCCCCTGAGTCGGAGAATACTGAACCGCATCATTTATCTGGCGGATATTATCAACGCCATTGTTGGATGCCGCATCGATCTCAACCACATTTAAAGACGAACCTGCCTGAATCGCCCTGCAGCTTGCACACTCCTCGCATGGACTTCCGTCCACTGGATGCTCACAGTTAACAGCCTTTGCAAGCAGCTTGGCCACCGTGGTCTTTCCGGTTCCACGTGTTCCGCAGAAGAGATAGGCATGACCTATACGGTTGAATTTTATCTGATTTCTGATAGTGGTTACAATATGTTCCTGTCCCTTTACTTCATCAAAAGTATCGGGACGATATTTTCTATATAATGCCGTATATGACATTTTGTCCTCTTTTCTTAACCTTATCGTAAAGGGTATTTCCTTCGGAATCAGGTCAGTATGGTTAGCTTCGGCATCAGACTGGATCAACGCTTTCAGCGTTCGTCAATCGGCACATAATCCTGATGGTGTCCGACATACATATATGCAGGTCTGATGATCTTGCCATCATTGATGAGTTCCTCCATACGATGTGCTGACCATCCGGATATACGTGCAATAGCGAACATCGGAGTGAAGAATTCTCCCGGAATCTTCAGTATCGTATAAACAAGTCCGCTGTAAAAATCTACATTTGCACATACAGGCTTCATAACCGGTCTGTTGGCCATGATGAGTTCCTTAGCTATACGCTCAACTCTGTCATAAAGAGCGAATTCCTTGGTGAAACCTTCCGCATCTGAAAGTGTTTTTGCATAATTCTTAAGGATAACAGCTCTTGGGTCAGACTTTGAATAAACCGCATGGCCCATACCATAGATAAGACCTGACCTGTCGAATCCCTTCTTGTCGAGAAGTCCCTGAAGGTAAGCGCGGAGCTCATCTTCATTTTCCCAATCCTTAACATGCTTCTTGAGGTCGCTGAACATCTCCTGAACCTTGATATTTGCACCACCGTGTCGCGGTCCTTTCAGTGAGCCGAGGGAACCCGCAACCGCTGAATAAGTATCAGTTCCTGTCGATGTTATAACATGTGTGGTAAATGTAGAGTTGTTACCACCGCCGTGCTCAGCGTGAAGCACAAGGCATATATCGAGAACCTGAGCCTCAAGCTCGGTATACTTTGCATTAGGTCTGAGAAGACGGAGTATATTTTCTGCTGTAGACAGCTCCGGAAGCGGCCTGTGGATTATAAGGCTGGCATCCTTATAAATGTGTCTGTAGCTCTGATAACCGTAAGCAGCAATGACAGGGAATCTTGCAATAAGGCCAAGGCACTGCTGAAGGTTCTGTGCCACCTCGCGGCTGTCCGGATCTTCATCATAAGAGTAAAGAGTCAGCACGCATTTCTGCATTATATTCATGATATTATGGCTGGGTGCTTTCATGATAACATCACGGAGGAAACCATCCGGAAGCGGACGAAGCTTACCCAAAACAGCCATGAATTCTTTCAGTTCTTCAGCATCGGGAAGACGTCCGAAGAGAAGGAGAAATGTAGTTTCTTCGAAACCATGCTTGGTCCCCTTGAAGCCTTCTACCAGCTGATAAACATTATAACCCTGAAAATAAAGTTCACCCTCGATTGGGATTCTTTCATTTCCTTCATTCTTAAAACCGCAGACATCGGAAATCTCGGTAAGGCCTGTAAGGACACCTTTACCATTTGACTCACGGAGTCCGCGCTTAACATCATATTTAGTGTAGAGATTCTGGTCGATCTTGCCGGAACTCTGACAAATATCTACATAATTGGATACTACCTTCTTCAGGCTGTCAAATTCATTCATTAAAAATATACCTCGGTTTCTAATGGGTTATTAACTAATGCATTTTAACACATTTCTCTTATTATTGCCAACACTATTGGGTTCGGGATTCATATGCGTCTGATGCAGATTTCTGCTATATCTCAACCACATACTTCTCATAAGCATTTATGACCGTAGTATTCTTGTACTTATCCACTCTCTTATACTGCCGTCCGTAATTCATATGCACATGACCGTGAATGAACATTTTAGGCGAGAAGCGGTCGATAAGACGGACGAAACATTTGAAGCCGCGATGAGGCAGATCGTCACCATCATTCAGGTTCAGCGCCGGGGCATGTGTCACAAGAATATCTATGCCCCTGTGCCAGAGAATCTTCGGCATCAGCTTCATGATGCGGGCAGACATCTCCCGCTCAGTATACTGATTCGAGCCATAGTTATAGCACATGCTTCCGCCCAGTCCTGCGATACGCAGCCCTTTATATACATAAACCTTATCATCGATCGGAATACAGCCTTCCGGCGGGTTCTCTTCGTATTTCGAATCATGATTTCCCCGCACATAAAGCACCGGACATTTCGCATAGGTTGCGAGAAATGACAGGTAGTCCGCCTCCAGATCCCCTGCGGAAATGATAAGATCTATGTCATCCAGCTTACTCTTCTCAAAAAAGTCATAATAATATTTAGATTCTATGTCAGCCAGTAACAGTATCTTCATGGTCTTCCCCTGATGTTTACTCTATCTAATTCATAGTTCCTGTACCGGAACCGTCCTTTGCCCCCTCAATTCCCTTGTCCGCATTATCAACGGATGCACCATCTGCCGCCAAAGATGTATCATCCTTCACTACACCTTTCAGCTCAACTATGGTTTTGGCGCTGTCCTGTAACATGGACATTACCGGGATTTCTCCGTCCACATTGTCCAGAAGCCAATCCATTCTTATGACCTCATCGGCGGACATGCGGTTTCCGTCCTCATTTCTGACCTCGCCGTTCTGGTCTGTGAGAAGCCCTTCAAATGGATAGAATTCCTCCTTCGCCATCAGAGTCTTGATGGTTTCCACGAGGCGGGCAACGCCCTGCGGTACATTTTTCGAAAGAATTATATCGATAACACCTGACGGAAGACCCCACCAGTAATTAACTGCCCTGCCCAGGTTCTCTGTTTCTCCGGAATTCCACTGTCCTTTTATGATTATATTAATGATCTTCTCGTAAAGCGCACCCCAGTTATAAGCAGGCATGGCGATATTCAGAGATTCATCCTTGGAAAGCTTGTAAAGTCCGAAATTTCTGGATGCCCTGTCCGGTGCGATCATATCCTGATCGGAAACATAATCAACATTGTTGGCATAGAACTCATCCCTGATTCCGTGCCTGGTCTCATCCTTCATAGTAGTCCATCTGAGATAGACCCTGGCACGCGGATTAACCATCTTGGCTCCGAGTGCAAATGCATTTATATTCGCAACCGATTCATATATCGGATAATCAGCCATATAACCAAGTTTATCAGTACCGGTAAGCGTTCCTGCGATTATGCCGGAGAGGAACTTTGCCTCGTAAAGTCTTGCATCATAAGTTCTTATATATCTATGCTGGGTATTGATAGAACAGTTCAGGACCTTAACATTCGGGTACTTGACCGCAACCTTAAGGCTGGCATCGATCAGTTCGGCGGTAGTTGTGAAGATAACCTCCGTACCCTCATTTTCAATCAGATCTTCCATGACCTCGACCGCAGTATCACCCGTGTCTGTGCAGGTCACTTTAAGCGTAGATACAGAATCTCCGAAAACCTCTTTTATGTGATTTCTTCCGAGCTCATGTCCGTAAAGCCATCCGCTGCTTGAAGGTTCTTTATCATATAAAAATGCAACGTTAAGCGGTCTTGCGGCATTCGGCCCCATATTGAAAAGCTGGGAGAAAATCGGTATAGTCTTTTTCTCTTCCGGAGGATTCATATTTATATCCACCGGAGTCTCATCGGTATTCATGACAAACTCCTGCCATATGGCAGCGATATTCTGCTTGATCTCGCCGGTGAGCTGATTGACCACATCCTTATAATCATATACTTCAAGGTATGAGATCATTGCATCGGCCGTGGTTATATCGGACAGCTTTTCACCGCCCTTCTCCTTAAATGCCGCTGCAAAATTGTAATAAAATGCCGTGAAGTACTTAAGATCATCCTCTGTCCATCCCTCTTTATGCTCAGGATAAGTAAGATCAAGAATCTTCTCAAAATTTCCCGGTTTGGAAACCCACAGGAAGTTCACCTTCGTAATGCGGTTGAAATCCATAAATTCGTAATAGATCACATTCTCCGGATCATCCGTTTTCTTCGGAACCTTTCTTGTGACATAGGCCGGAATCGATACCGCATCAAAATACTTAAGCACACTGACTCTCTTATTGCCCTCTACAACATAAAAATAATTAAGATATTCATATACCTTGATCGGGTCATGAATGCCTTCATCCAGATGAGCATCGCAGAGTTTGGACCATTTTGAGCCGAACTCTGTCTTGAAATCCAGGATAGGCATAAAGTTGCTGGCAAATGAATAGGTGCGTCCCTTGTTACTTGTGCCCACAACCCGGTCCAGCGGAATATCCACAAGCCCAAGGTTCACATCGCCCCTTATCTCAGCCACCGAAAGGATATCATCCAACACGGGAAGGTACGGATACTCGCCCCTGATAATCGAATTTCTGTATGCTTTTTTGCCCATCTTCAGGGCTCTGTCGTAATCTTCAAATGACATTTTTTACTCCTTTATCGGGACATTTGGGGACAGTCCCCGGCGTCCCGCCTGTACGGGACATCACAGACTATCCGCGGCGTCCCACCTGCGTATTTATCCCACGTGCAAATTCATAATCTTCAATACTTATCTCTGTCTTCGAGAATCCGGCCCGTTCCATGATATCTATATACCGCTCTGTGTCACGCTCATCAAGGGTGACTCTGCCGGTTTTGATCAGGTACTCTATCCTGCTGCGGTAATTCACACAGGCTGCAAGATCCTTATCACGGCGGGAAAGCCGCTTCATGAGCCGGCTGTATTCCATGATAAGCCTGTCATTTAATCCCGCCTTTCCATAGGCAATGTTATATTTTACCCATGGCATCATAAGTCTTACAAGCACTGCCAGTACGAAAAGTCCGATAAGACAGAAGATGACATAGATTATCTTTCTCATCACGGAATCATTTATAGACAGATTTATTCCTCCGTTTCCGGGATCTGCTTCGGTATCCACATCACCGTCCGAGAAGGCTCTCTGGAAGTTACTCCAGAAGTCCACAGTATCTTCTTCGCTGCCCGGCGGAGTTACCTCAACTATAGTCCAGCCATAGTCCTTATCATAAACCTCAACCCAGGCATGAGCCGAAACATCACTTACATTAACTTCTACAACACCGGTCTCACCGAGCTCTGAATAGCCCTCGTAGAAATCTTCATACTTCTCATCTTCGTCCAGTTCACCACGGGCCATGTCATCATATGAAACCGCATAACCTTCAACGTATCTTGCGGGAATACCATAATATCTGAAGATAAGAACAGCCGAACTTGCGAAGTACGAACAGTAGCCTTTCTTCCCCTTCGTCAGGAAATGATTAACGAAATCCTGCTTCCTCGGCGTGGCTCCCGGTCTGATGGTATACGGTATATTTACCTCAAAATAATTATCGACCTGTTCTATTATCTCTTCATCAGTCCCGCCGAAACCTGCTTCGTTGCAGAAGTCTGCGATAACCTCATAATTATCCCTCGGAACGTAGAGATACATCGGATCTATATATTCTTCCTCAGTAAGCTTTCTGACCTTCTTCTCGACTTCCTCGGTTTCCGACTCTTTCACTCTGTCATCAAAGCTGTAAACGCCGTCCTCCGAGATGTAGACAGTATAACCGCCGAGCTTCGTCACAAGCTCTCCGTCCCCGGTATAGCTCACCTTAGGCACCTTCTTCGTCGGCACCTTCGTATCATTTCCCACAAGACGCGGATAAAAAGTATATTCGGAGGTCATGCCGTAGGCAATAGGCTCATTGTCATCCTCTGAATAATAAGGCACATAAGGAAGATAAGGCGCCTCCACATTCTTCACGCGGAATCTGGCCTTTGCCGAAGCCTTGCCCTCTTCTTCGAAGGCTGCCTTAAGAGCTTCGGTCTCATCAGTGTACATAGGACGCGCCTCATCCGCCACATTTTCCTGCTCCCAGTAATTTTTGTACGGACGATAGGTTCTTCCCACGAAGTTCCTGATATAAAGCGTATCATATGAAAATGGTGCGTACCACACCGTAAGATCCGTCATAAAATCCAGATGAACGGCAGACACTCCACCCAGCTCACCGCTGTTAAGACCACCGTTATTCGGATAGAAATTAAGGAGTCCCATAACACCGTAAGCAAGGAAACTGGTCATATATTCACTGGTATTTGTCTTATAGATATAATCTCTGTGCATGGAATCATAACGATCCTTCGGGAAAATAACCGTTATGATGCTAACAATGAGAAATGCAAGGCCGACTGCAACGATCATCATTTCTCTTACTATCCCCGAATTGGTGTTGTACCCGACTCCCACAAGGTTCTCGCCCATCACACTCTCACTTCTGTGAAGCTTATAATGGCCGCCGCCTCTGTAAAAATAACTCATGAGAATTCCCGCAACCAGCATTATGGTATAAATCGTGGAGGGCTCATGCTCGATATAGAGGGGAACCAGCAGCATACTGCCGGAGATGACCAGTCCGACGATATATCTCATTCTTCGGGAAATGTAGTTATTCAGGAGTATATTCGCCACAACCCCGATAAAGGACATGGAAATCGTAATGGCGAGATAACGGTTGGATATACGCTCATTGTACTCCTGCATACCTTCCATCTTAAGGTAATCCGTAGCCTCACTTATAGTATCATTTACTACCGCATAAAATCCTGAGTTGATATAATTTCTGAAAAGATATATAAGCGCAGCAAAAATAATGAAGAATATCAGGTATCCCAGATTCTCCACCTTATAGCTGTGGTAAAGCACTGCGCAGAGTACGGCGGTGGTAAAAATGATGATATTCAGAGTAATATCCGAATACTTACAGCCAATAGCCGTCAGGTAAGAGCCCATGCCGCCCATGCAGAGAAAATACACGATGATACCTTTCAGCACCAGCGTCCACAGACGATTCTCATGTATATCATACATACTCTCGTCGATGGCAATACCTTCGCATATCTCAACAGTCTCAGCCTGCTCGTCCCAGCTACGCCACTTTTTGAACTTTTTGTAGAATTTAGCCCATTTTTCTTTCATACTTCTACACCATGTGACACCGGGGACTGTCCCCAAATGTCCCATTTTCTACTGTTCCACAATCACTGCATCCGGTTCACCGCTCTCGTTGGTCATAACTTCGACGTAGGAGCGAAGGAATGGCTTGATGCTTGCCATATAGTCTCTGATGCGTCCGCTCTCTTTATATATCGGAGCGTAATACATTCCTGCGAAAGCCTCCCGGAGATCCTCGAGGCACCCTATCTGACGCTCATCAAATTCAAAGAGGGTTTCATTCCACCATAGCAGTTTCACATATATATTTTCCCTCACAAGTCCCTCGACCAGGTTGTAGCCCAGGCAGAGTATATTGTCAACGTCCTGATGTGTTCCGGAAAGGGAGATAAGAACCACCATCTGTTCGTCGGACATACTCTCACGATCCTTCACCATAAGGATGTCCCGCTTTGCGGAGAGTTTCCAATGTATGCTCATCAGTCTGTCCCCGGGAATATATTCTCTCACGTCGCTGACATCCGAAAAATCATGTCCCTTCTTCTTGGTTTCCTCGGATTCCGTCATGCCCTGATTCATTTCCGACATGGATATCATACTTTCAGGTGTGCTCTCGGGAATCACGGACAGCTCGGTACTCACATCGACCTTCCTGCCCATATCTATAAAGCCCATCAGATCGCGGACTCTGATATAATCTGCTTCATAACGGATCGTCCCGTTCATACTCAGTTTCATGGGCAGCATAACATCGGAGGTACGATGTACTCTCGCCGGAAGGCTCACGCCTGTTCCTGCTTTATTTTTATAAAATGTATTTTCACAGTTTATGTGAATCGTAACATCCATTGACGGGATAAATGTAGGGTTTATGACTTCAACTGTAAGATATGATATTTCATTTCTCCTTGAAATATCAGACGCCGTACGTAGGGATATGCTTACGTAACGGCGTAGTATCAGACATGATAATATAGACAGAACCGGTGCTACTGACATGGTTACCAATATGATAAGTGTGTAGTGGCTCTGAAGAAATCTGTAAAAACCGATAGCGGTCAAATATAAGATTATGTAAACTATTATTCGTCCAAATCTTATTCTTGTTTTCAAAATCTTATCCTTAATCTTTATCTTCGTGAACTTAGAATTTTAATGGTCCACAAATTCCGGAAGGGCTGTTAACTTCTTGGCGCACGTACACTCTCAAGAAGCTGATGCATGGCCTTATCCATGGATAATCCCTGCGCACGCGCCTTCTGACCGAGTTTCACTCTGTGTCCCAGCGTATCTCTGACACAATCCTGTACATCCTTTGCAGTAACGAAGTCCCTGCCTTCAATAACTGCCATTGCTTTCGCCATACGAAGAAGCGCGATGGTTCCACGTGGGCTTGCGCCGGCACTGAACATATCATTTTTCCTTGTTGCCTCAACTATATCAACGATGTATTCATAAATCTCATCACGGATGAAGAGATCATTTGCCTCTTTTCTGTAAGCGATGATGTCGTCAACAGTGATAACCGGTTCCACTTTGGAAACGAGATTATGAGCGTTTCCCTTCAGGATTTCTACTGCATCGCTGTGTTCCGGATAGCCCATGGAAAGACAGACCATGAACCGGTCAAGCTGCGACTCCGGGAGCATCTGAGTACCCGATGAACCGTAGGGATTCTCTGTAGCTATAACAACAAATGGCTCCGGAAGCTTTCTCGTTACGCCGTCAACCGTAGCCGTACCCTCTTCCATAACCTCGAGCAGCGCCGACTGAGTTTTCGGGCTGGTTCGGTTTATCTCATCCGCAAGAAACAGATTACAGAAAACCGCACCCTCCCTGTATTCAAAATCTTTAGTTGCATTATTGTACATGGAAAATCCCAGAATATCACTCGGCAGAACATCCGGTGTAAACTGTACTCTCTTGTAAGCCATGGACATGGTTTTTGCAAATGTAGTTGCCAGGGTTGTCTTGCCGACTCCCGGGATATCCTCCATAAGTATATGCCCGCCCGCAATAACAGCAGCCAGCACCTTATGCACTACATAATCCTTGCCTTTAATGACCTTATTTACATTCTGCTCGACCAGGCCAAGCTTACCGGTACCTTCCATCTAATAAACTCCTTATTCCGACGTGACACCGGGAACAGTCCCCGGTATCACGCTTTATCTACTATTTTGTAATTCCAAGTCTCTTAGCCTCATCTGCAACCGCTGCAGCTACAACCCTGGCAACTTCCGGGTTAAAGGCATCAGGGATGATATAATCAGGTGAAAGCTCATCATCCTTGACGATTGAAGCTATAGCCATAGCTGCTGCACGCTTCATCTCCTCGGTGATGGCTGTTGCTCTTGCATCCAGTGCGCCACGGAATATACCGGGGAATACAAGCACGTTATTTACCTGATTCGGAAAATCACTTCTTCCCGTTGCAACAACTGCTGCTCCGCCGCGTTTTGCCTCATCCGGCATAATCTCAGGTGTAGGATTTGCCATAGCAAATATAATGGAATCCTTAGCCATAGTACTTACCATCTCTGCTGTAAGAACGCCCGGTGCGGAAACTCCGAGGAAGATGTCCTTACCCTTTATAACGTCGGCAAGGTTTCCGCTTTCTTTATTCTTATTTGTTATCTTTGCGATCTCTTCCTTTGCAGGATTAAGTCCGTCTCTTCCTTCATAGATAGCACCCTGTCTGTCCACAAGGATGGCATCCTTAAGGCCAAATGAAAGGAGCAGCTTTGTAATCGAGATTCCTGCAGCACCGGCGCCATTAACGACTGCCGTAACTTCATTCATTTTTTTGCCGACAAGCTTAAGAGCATTCATGATTCCGGCTGAACATACGATAGCAGTTCCGTGCTGGTCATCGTGAAATACAGGAATATCAAGTTCTTTCTTAAGTCTTTCCTCAACTTCTAAACAGCGAGGTGCGGAAATATCCTCAAGATTGATTCCTCCGAATGTAGGAGCAATCCTCTTGACAGTCTCAACTATTTCATCAACATTTTTAGTGTCAAGACATATAGGGAAAGCATCTACATTTCCGAATCTCTTGAAGAGAATTGACTTACCTTCCATAACAGGCATAGCTGCAAGCGGACCGATATCACCAAGTCCGAGAACAGCTGTTCCGTCCGAAACAACGGCAACTGTATTTGCCTTTATTGTGTACTTATAAACATCCAGCGGATTCTCATGAATCTTACGGCATGGCTCCGCAACACCCGGAGTATACGCCGTTGAAAGGTCGTCCTTAGTCTCAACAGGCACCTTGGACAGAATCTCCATCTTGCCTACATTTTCCTCGTGCATAGCGAGGCTCGCTGCATTGTAATCCATTTTTATTTCCTCTTTTCTATTGGTATTATAACTACCCCCGTAGCATTAACTACTCTTCAGTCTTCGGCTCCTCAGCCTTTGCATCATCTGCTATATCCGAAGCAGCTTCCGTTGAATCCGCTGCATCTACTACAGCTTCCGTTGTATCCGCTGCATCCGTATCTACCGCAGCTTCAGTCGCGTCAGTAGCATCTGCCACATCCGCAGCAACATCTGCCACATCCGCAGCTGCTTCCGTCACGTCCGAAGCAGTCTCTTCAGTCTCCGGTTCAACCTCAACTATAGGCCCCTTTATATCAGCTGCGCCTCCGGCCTCTGCCCTTGCCGCCGCTTCAGCCTTCTCAGCCCTGGCCTCTGCCCTTGCCTCGGCCTTGGCCTCCTTTGCTTCTTTCCTCGCAGCCTTGATATGCTCGATCTCAATCTGAAGGTCGCGTATCTTCACCTTTGACTCGGTAATCTCATTGAAAAGGCATGCCAGCTCATCATCGGCAAAACTGCCTTCGGCAAATCTCTCGTAGATAACTTTACCGATCTTAGTATAGTCAGCATCGATGATTCTCTTGTTGCTGTTAATCTTGGATTTCTTCTTCTGAACCTCAACAGTATCACTGGCCGCTGCACTGAGTGTATCAAATGCACTGCTGGCTGCTTCCCCTATGGAGTCGAATATTTCCCCTGCTCTTTCGCCAATATCATCAATAGTTTCTTTAAGTGGCATAACTTTATCCTCCTTCTCCCTCTCAAAAATCAAAGAACAGCTGCTCGCCGCTCTGTTTGTTTTCATACTTTCTCTTATAATCCCTGATCATGTCCTGATCCGATATAAGACTTCGCTTCTCACAGAATTCCTCGATTTCCTGAATCAGATATTTCCTGTTCGACGACGCAACTTCCTCAGTCTTAACGTTCATGGCCTTATTGAAACCATCTTTGTACTTAGGCTTGACCTCCGGAAAACGTTCATCGATACATTTGTAAAAATACTCCCTGCTGCCCGGGCTGAGGGTAAACTTCAGGTCGCCATATTCGATGGCAAATGCACCGAAGCCGGCCGCAATATTCAGCACACTCAGAACACTTTCCTCGGTGTCATTGATATGCGGGATAATCGGATCAAGCGCAACTATAACAGGAATCTTCCTCCGGGACAGTGCCTCGATAAGAAGAGTCCTCTCGGAAACCGCTGACATATCAGGATCGATAAGTCCCGAAATACGGTTGTCAGTGGTCGGAAACGGAATTGTCACCACCGCTTTCGTCTTCTCATTTATCTCACTGATAATGTCAATATCGCGCTTGATGGATGCACTTTTGGTCCTTATGGATACACCGAAATCGTATCTCTTGATCTCAAAGAGACATTTTCTCGTAAGCTCCAGTTTCATCTCTTCAGGTACATAAGGATCCGCCAGCGTCCCCATGATTATCATGGTCTTGTTACGCTTTTTCTTAAGAGCTGTCGCGAGAAGTGAATCCGCATTCTCTTTGACCTCGACATCCTCAAAATCATCCACATGACTGCTCGTATTTCTGAGCGGACTGTAGATACATCTGATGTTAGGTCCTCCCCTGTAGATATTCAGCCCATTCTGCGGCGTAAGTATAGTTTTAGCTTCTGTAAAATGCATTTTTCCCCCACCCTGCATTTAAACTGCTATGAGTGACTCATAGTCTATAAAATTTTATCATATCTTGCGTTATTTGTGAAATGAAATGTATATTTTGTGCAGTTTTCTATAACTGTCTTTTCATTTATAATGAAATTGTGTATTATAAATCAAAACGATTTATGAACCCGGATTATTCTACTTAATTCAGTCATATGAGCATACTATTTTAGTGACTATACAGAAAGAGAATAGACAAATGAGAAAAAAGAGATTATTGGCAGTATACTCGCTCGCCATCACACTCGCAGCCTCCGGCTGCGCTTTCGGACCTGGAACCACCGAAACTTCCAATCATGTGGATGTGACGGAGCAGATTGAGACAACCAGTGAAATAACTACGGAGGAACCTACAACAGAAGCACCTCCTACTTCAGCAACGATTCACGGAGAAGAATACAGTCTTGACTCAACTTCCCTGGACCTCTCAGAATGCACTTCCGACGATATTCCGGAGATCATCGAAGCCTTGAACCAGATGCCGTCACTCGAGAAGGTCAATCTCATGAAAGGAAATGACAGTTCTTCGTTTACTCCCGATGATGTCAGGCAGCTGCTCGATGCGGCCCCGGCGGTTAAATTCATTTACAGATTCGACCTCTTCGGAAAGCGCCTGTCAATTCAGGACACCGTGGTCAAATATGTAAAAGACGACATAGGAAATGACGGGGCGGATGAAATCCGTCAGGCTTTATCCATTCTCAGAAAATGTGAGCTCTTTGTTCTTGATGACTGCGGAATAGATGACGCTGTCATGGCAGGAATAAGAGATGAATTTCCTGATACAAAGGTAGTATGGAGAATCCATGTAGGAAACCAGTCTGCGCTAACGGATGACACGATTATACGTATGACGCACGGTGTAGACGATTCAATGACCGAACCTCTTAAATACTGCACTGAGACAGTCTATATGGATATTGGTCATGATGAAGGAATCAGTGATATATCATTTGTTTCGGAAATGCCGAAACTGGAATGCATAATACTTTCGGGTTCCAGTGTCAGCGATATCTCGCCGCTTATGAACTGCCCGAATCTCACATGGCTCGAACTCAACAACTGTACCTCAGTCAGCGATCTTTCCCTGGTTTCCGGAAATACTTCCGTGAAATACCTTAACATAAGCAGCACAAAAATCCGTGACATCAGCCCTGCAAATGACATGAATCTCGAAAGATTCTGCTGCATAGGCAACGGTGTTTCACAGGAACAGATAGATGCATTCTGCGCAGCAAACCCCGACTGCATGACTTCCTTTACCGGAAATCCATGGGGTTATGCATGGCGTTATGACGATCACGGATATACATATTTCTCATATTATGCAAGAATGCGTGAAGTATTCAGATATGATACCACCAGCCCCGGCGGCTTCAAATACCCTGAATATGTTGAACCGGAGAACACCATCGATCCCGACGATATAGTCATATAATCGTCGAACTTCCGGCATTGAATCCCCGGGTCAGATGACGTGCAATCGAATAACGGCGGATGCAATTTCTGCACCCGCCGTTTTAATATATAATCACTTTACTATTGCCGGATTATTTCAGCCGGATTATTTTCTCTCTACTCTCCAAATAACTTGGTAGCTACCGAGAACGCTGCAAAGTATGACATAAGTGTCGTTATTCTGAGTATCATGAACTTTGCCGCGAAATCCGCAAAGTTATCAGCTTCGATGTCAGGTGTACCATGATCCTCGATATTAAGGAGTATGGTATTTGTAAAGCCCTGAGGCATTCCTGCATTTACTATCATATTAAGCTCATCATTTAAATTCGGATTAACTACATAAGCTTCACTCTTAAGCCTTTCGATGAGTTCTCTGTCGTCCTCAGTAAGCTTTCTGCCTGTCTCCATCTCGTACTCGCGTCTTACCTTGGTCTCGATGTCACCATCTACTATCTGGCTCAGCTTCTGCTCCATAATTCCATGAAGTCCGTATTGATTCATCTTATTCATTATGAAGGTATTGAGCTTCGGTCCCATGAAAAGCGTAAATACAATTGTCAGTATTCCAAGTAATATTCTCACACTCATAGTCATGAGCCTCTTAGCTACGAGGAATATGATTCCACCCGCTATCGCTAATCCAATGATCAGTGAGATGATCTGATTATTCTGTATATAGTCAGATATTTTTTCAAATGTTGAAATATCAAATGTTGCATTCATGACCAGCCCTCCCTTCTTCAGACTGTAAATCTATCTAAAATAGTATTGCTTTGTATTTTTTTTCTTATTATAATCCATAGATAGCAACAAAAGCGTAACAAAAATACGGTTTTTTTCAAAAAAATTATAAAATTTCAGGAAATTTAAAATGAAAAAATACTTGATTAGATTCGGCATTATATTAGTCCTGCTTGCCGCATTTACTATACTGAATATTTTTCTCATAAGAGGCAGACATTCATGGATTGTATTCGGAGAACTAAAATCAAATGAAATCTCTGCCATCAAAATCGATCATCCGGAATTGGTTGACATAACCCGCATCACTTATAATAAAAAAGATGATTATACCAGAATAGATCTAAAAGCAAAAAAAAGCGGCGATGTAACCCTGACAGTAGAATTAAAAAATGCTGACAATCCGGTCTGCAGCAATACTTTTAATATCTCCCGCCTGTTTCTTATATATGAAAATGAATTTATCGGAACCATAGACCATATTGACATCATCAGGATTGAGATTCCCATCCTTGTAGCGATCATGCTGATCAACATAATTGCAATGATATGGAAGACTGTCCGCGACACCATGTATTCATATCGTTTCATGTATTACGTGGGCATAGCCGTCTTCCTCAGTCTCAACCTCCTCATATGGCTTTTCGGTCTTTTTGTAACCCGGCGTTACTGGCAATCCCAGCTGTTCTCGCTTTATTCGGAAATTATAGGAGTATTTACAACCTTTTCAATGCTGGTCTTTCCTCTGATCTTCATTCTAGCTGTATATCTTATCATCAGTAACATTTCGCTTATCAGGCATGAAGGACGTAGTATCACCAACATGCTCGGTATACTGCTGGGGGTGTTCCTTGTAGCAATGACGATCACGGGATATCACACATATGACATTCTGGACAATGTATTTGATGTTCACTCTTACGAAGGAATGCATATAACTTTCTTCATTGAGTATTCCATCTATGCTGTACTGACTTATCTGGAATGTCTGATGACCGGAACCTATATCTGTACGAAGGTTGCACAGAATCATATACCTACATTTAACAAAGACTACATCATCATACTCGGCTGCGCGATGCTTAAAGACGGAACCGCAACCCCGCTTCTTAAAGGCCGGGCTGACAGGGCCATCCGTTTTGCCGAACAGCAAAAAGAAAGCAGCGGCAAAGACATCTACTACGTTGCCTCCGGCGGAAAAGGTGACGACGAGATAATTTCAGAAGCACAGTCCATAAAGAATTACCTTCTTAGCCGCGGCATCCCCGAAGACAGGATTCTCCTTGAGGATAAGTCCACAAACACCCGGGAGAATATGAAATTTTCATATGAGGTCATACAGAAATTCGAAGCTGAACAAGGAATCAATACTGTTCCAAATGATTCCACGGACAAGAATACACCAACAAATCTAGCCTTCTCAACCACAAATTATCATGTCTTTCGAAGCGGTCACATCGCATATTCCCAGGGCATAAGAGTTTCCGGCGTAGGAGCTCCGACCAAATGGTACTTCTACAGTAACGCGCTTATCAGAGAATTCATTGCCAACCTCAATGCCGAGAGGAAAAAACATATTAAAAATATAATACTGATGATTCTTTTTATCGCAGTCATGCTAACGGTCAGCTACGTATTTGGAATAATGTAAGCAATACACAGAGTTCTGCCGCAGGTCTATAAAAATTCAGGGCATGGATTTGCATCAGCAAATCCATGCCCTCTTTCCATATTAAATGCCGCCTTTTGATTTTGGAGCATTATTCTTTCTACTTTGTTCCATCTCTCTCTTGTTCTGTGCTCTCTTCTTTTCTGCCGCTTCAGAGTATTTCTTGTTAATAGCATCTTTTCTGGATTGATGGAGTTTCTTGGTTGCTTTAAGTATCTCTGCCTCAGACATGCCGGCTGAGATATCTTTGGTCAATTGACGTGAAAGATTCTTAAGCGCATTAAATCCCTTAGGAGTTCTGATATTTGTTGTGATCATCGGAATGGAGGTTGCTACTCTGGCTTTAACTTTAAAATCCTTAGCCTGAAGATCATTTTCGGTAATATCTTTTCTTTGTCCCGTAAAGATAAGCGGAAGCTGCTCTTCAAGTTCTTTATCAACATTTTTACATTCCTGGCTCATATCGTACTGCGTTCGTCTCAACTTTTCATGTACAGCTGAAACCCAGTCATACATAGCTATATTATCTATACACTCCTGCTTCTCTTTCTTGGTAAGCGGTTTTTTGTTCTCTGCCGCAAGCTCAAGTTTTCTTTCGGACTCGATGCTTTTGTCAAACATTCCTTTGAGACGAAGCATATCCTTAACATGTTCCATATTAGCTTCACCGATCTGATTCTCTACTTTCCTGAAAAGCTCCGGATCCTTTCTGGCAAATTCCATACTTTTGGAAAGCATCTCCGTTGATTTGGCAAAGTCTCCATCCTTGGATTCAATTTTGTCAACACGGATTATATCATAGGTCAGTTCCTTAATTCCGTTTGCAAGAATTTTGGCCAACGGTTCCTTATCACCTTTTTTATATGCTTCAAAGGCGTCCTTCGCCTTATTTCTGGCAGGATTTATTAATATTTCAGCATGATGGTTTATAGAGTTATCTCGAGGCAGAAACTGTCCGATATCATTTGTATACATTGTTCTATTGCGACGAAGCATATCCTTATAACTGTTTTCATTTGACTTGATCGGCCAATGCTCTAATATCTGCTGCTCATCGAACATATCAACATTGTATGCAGCATTAAATGCAACAACCGCAAAATCATTATCAGAAACTCCATCACAGACTACAGGAGGACATTTTTCCAAAAACTCTTCAGTCTTAACTGCCTTTTTAGTCCCGGTTGATAATTCAGGTATATATGCAGGATTCTTCCCGTAAAAATTCATCATCAGGGATACGTATTGATCATATGGCTTTGTGCCGTTAAAAGTGATATCATCCATATGAATGATATTATGTCCTGCCTCCCTGATATTCTTCTCACTTTCAAGCTGTGCCGGATTCTTTTCCTCCTTAAGGCTTTGCTCATATTGTGCGCAAAGTTTATTCATCTCAAGAGCTGTATTGTATCTGGTTTCACCCATTCTGGTAGTTGGACGCCATTCCTCAATCCTTTTAGCTGCCGCTTTCTTTAACCTTCTGTACTCAGCCGGATTTGATTGCTGAAGGTTCTCATCTATAGATTCATTTACCTCACGCTCAAACTTTGCTCTTTTGGCTTTTGTATAATTATCAGACTTCACTTTAAGCTGGCGGAATGCCTCCTGGAACTCCGGAGTCGTATAGATATCTCTTCTGTCAGATCTGAGCATATCAATAACTTCCAGAGTTTTATCCTTCAGTTCTCTCATTTCGCCCTTATCCGTATGGGTTCCCACACGGTGTCCCGTCGAAAGTCCCTTATAGAATCTCTCAAGATTCTTTATCATGTCACTACGGAGACGATCCCCGCGATCAAGTAAAACTACAGAAACATCAGCCTTCTTCTGAGTATTATAGAGTGCCTTACATTCAGCGGGTTCAAAACCGAACGCCGGGTTTTTAACCTTAGGCAAAAGATCGTAGACAGGCTTGAGGCTATCCAGTGCCTGCTTTCTTTCTTCTTTATTTGTTATGTAAGTATTATTAAATGTCTGATACAGGATACTTGCCTTCTCATATTCCTGATCGGTCAGTGTTTTCTTCTTATGTCCACTTTCAAGATGTTCCATGAGTGTATCAAGCTGATGGATCATCTTAAAATCATCCGGAGCCCATCCATGGCGCAGCGCATCAAGCTCTCTGTTTATTGTTTTTTCAGCAGCCCCGCCGGTTCTGCCGTTAATCCATTGATCCTGGCTGCGTTTTTGGGCAAAAGGTCCCACCTTACCGGTTTCCGGATCATTGTTTATTTTCTTCAATTCGGAAAAGTAGCCCTGCATCTTAAGAAGATGGTCATAGGTAGCCTTTTTAAACTCTTTTTCTTTATCCTTATTTAAAAGTCCCCTCTCTTTATCCTTTATATGTGGAAGAAGGTTTTCCTCATAATAGCGATACTTTTCCTCAAACTGCTCCAGGAAAGGATGTTGTTTCATATATGCCTCATACCTGGCAACATCATTCTTGTAATCACCTTTTGGATCATCCATAAATCGTGGCTGGGGATATTCATTCAAAGAGGCATGATACAATTCAGCGTCTGAACCTGAGAATTCTTTTATCTTCTTAAAATCCCCATTTAACACCATCTCCATATGCTTTCTATAAGCAACCTTGGTTCTATGCATATAAGAAGAAGGTGGATACTTGTCTTCCTTTATATGCTTATCTATAAAATCCGTTAATTTTTTTACCTCTTTATTAACCGGTTTCATATCATTTTTAGTAAAAGGTGTTCTCTGATCAATATTATGATCTTCCCTTTTGGAATAAGCTTCATATAATTGATATGCCAATCCAAGTAATCCTTCCTGATGCTCTTTGAGAGCTTTCATATCGTCTCCAAATGTCATGTCGATTACTGCAAGGCTATTGGCAAAAGTCATAATATCCATCTGTGACGCAGGCTCTGAAAAGCCCTCTGCTTTTCCCAGATCAACAAATTCATCTCTAAAATCTTCATTAACTTCTAATATATCATTCTCTTTCATTGCCCCTTTTCCTCCTTATAGTTGGGTAATACTTGTATTTCCACTGCTGACCGTCCTGGTTGTATTAGAACGAACAACAGTATTATTATTATTCTTGATTCCCTTTTTATCAAGTGCAGCGTTTATATTCTTCTGAATCAATCTCCCCATCTTCTCGTGATTTTCTGCATAAGCTGCGACATCTACCGGTCTGGTAAACTCTTTCGGGTTTTTCTTTGATTTGAGAGACTTTTCAAATATACCGTTTTTCAGCTGAATCTCCATATACTTATCAAGAGTTATTTCTTTTCCGGTTTTCGCATCTAACGGCATTCTTCCACCGGCCGCACGATACATCTGCCCGAATATGGCATATGCCGAATCCATTACAAAATCCTTCTTGTTTGTGTAATGCTGTGTCTTAAGACGCTGAAGTGCAGCATCCGTATTCTTGAGAAATACCATATTAGCGGAATCCATCTTCATACGTGTCTCAGTCGGGAAACCTGAAGTAATCCTGGCCGCTCCTATCTCCGGTGCCGGTTCAACCTTGACATTCTTCATATAACTGCCATCAATAAGCTTCGGCATCAGGTTCTTGATCATCTTCGGATCCTTACCAAGATATTCACCTGTATCCGTTATAGCTTTAGCCATTCCGTCAACTTTTAATTTGAATTCATCCGACGTACCCTCAGGAAACCACTCATTAACCGGATTGTCTCCCTTTTCCTCACGGGTATCATTCATTAACTTAAGGTATGCATCAATCTTTGGACGACAAGCCATAAGATTTGCCACAGCATCCTTCAAAACATCCGGATTCTTCTCTGTAACCGCCTTAACGGCATAAGTTTTCATAGTATTAATTGTCTTGGAAATATCGGTCAACGGAGACTCGACAACTTTTATATCTGCCTTTGTCCTTATATTTGGATTTTCTTTCCGGGCAATAGCTATATATTCATCGGAACATTCTCTTGTCAGTTCCTGCTCAGCATCAAATCTTGCTTCATAGAGATTACATAGCATTCCCATCTTTTTATCCTTCAGGACATCCGGGTTGCTGAAATCCACATATTTCATTTCTTCGTTAAATATCTTATCGGTGGCTTTCTGTCCCTTATATATCTGCTCAGCTATCCACTTCTGGTTTTCAGGCCTATTGCTGTTCTTCATGGCGGTAGCCACTTTATCAAACATTTCAGCCTTTTCATTCTTTTTCTTTTCGGGATCCATGAGATCCTCAAGAGTATATTCACCGGTTGCCGCAAGGGCAAGCATTGCTACGGATATACCGGCCGTTCTTCCCAGGGTATATTTTTTAGCGCCAAATGGTATAGTTCTCGAGTGAACTGACCTGTATTTATTTCCGTAATATGTATTTTTCTGATTTTCCGAACTGAAATCATCAAAATTTTTAAACTTATCTCCTATGACCTCTTCAAGCTTATCCTCCTGCATTGTCTTGACTGCATGGTCTATATTAGGCATGCTTGCCAAAATCTTAAGTCTGGCATTCTTCACTCCTGCCACTCTGTTACGGGCATAGGAACCACTTACTGTAGTCTTTTCCGTAAGATACTTTTCTGACAGATCATCAAACTCTTTCACAAGCTTCTGATATTTTTTTGCGTCCCTGGAACCTATGGTGTCATTATACCTGGCAAGATCCCGTGTATAATTCCTCAGTTCCTCAAGTTTATTCTTCATGTCGTCATAATTCGGAGAACCGCCACGATAATTATTACTCTTAACCGTCTGATAGATTTCCTCTATCATCCGGGCATTATTCGTAACAGACTGGGGATTAAGTGATAATAATCCATATGTATTCACATTGTATGTGAGTTCTTCTGATAAGGATGCATCAACCGTAGCCTTTCTTACTTCCTTAAGCTCTTCACTGAGTTTTTCCTTTCTGCCATTATTCAAGGCAACTGAATATCCGGTAACTTCTATATCAGGAAATACCTCCTTGAATCCCTTTGCTGACTCCTTCTCAACAGCCATAAGTGCATCAAGCATTGCATTTTTTGAGTTTGCATTTACTACATTTCTGTATAAGTCTGAATTCTTTATCGCATCGCGATATTTCCCCTTAATAACATTAATTCCGGTAGGAGCGCCCGTAAGAGCCTCAAATTCAGTTATCTGATTCCTGCTATAGGCGTTAGCCGCCTTTTTTGCCTGGAGTGCGGTCTTTCCATCCTGCTTAAGGGCTGTCCCATTCCAATCAGGGCTTGTCTCATCTATTCCTATATTTCTGAAAGCCTGCTTCTGATTGTCGGCTACTTTCTGCGGAATATCCTTCCTGCTTTTTGTTGCTATATTTGAAATAAATGAATTAAGGATCATCTCCTCAGCCAGGGCTTCTTTTTGCTGAACTGACAGTGTAGCCGCTTCATTTACCAGTTTCAACTTGGATGACTGGGCACTCATAAGACTATCCATCTGTTTTGAGTATGAACTCAGTCTCAGTTTCTGAATCTTAGTTGTATCATGAGTATTCGGCTCAACTTTGAATTTACCATCAATAACATACTTCTGGCAAAACATCTGCCCTAACTGCGATGTAGTGATTTCCTCCGTATCTATACCTTTTGAAGCATCTAACTCTGAGGAATTCCCGGCAGCATAATCTGCAAAATTCCGAAGATATCTCTTGATGGATTTGTCAGTTCCGTTTTCTTTATATTCTTTAATAGCCTGAGCCGCTTCCTTCTTAGCCAGTATCATGATAGGAACAAAATTCTTATCATTGGGATCACCTTTAAGTATGCTGTTCAGAAAATGCTTCCTGTTATCATTGATCGGATCAGCATCTGTTACAGGTTCTGAAAGATTCTCATTCAGCCTGCTTCTATCCATAGCTGCGCCTATAACGATGGCCGCAATCAGTTCTTTACTGAATCCCTCCGGAACCTCCAATTGAATATCATCATATTCTTCAGGATGTTCATAGCCCAATCCACGGGGCAGCCTGCCATCAGGGCCATAGACTTTTGTGATGCTCCTGAAACCTTCGTTTGCATCAGCACGAAACGTATTCAGGTGCCACTCATATTCGTCTCTTCCCTGCTGACGCTGTTGTTCTTCCTGCTGGTGGTGTTGTTCTTCCTGCTGACGTCGCTCTTCTTCCTGCTGACGTCGCTGTTCTTCCTGCTGGTAATCTTTCACAAGCTGATCAGCCTCTGCCCTTAATTGCTTCTCTTCTTCTTCCCAGGCCTTTTGTTCAGCTTCACGCCTGCGCTGTTCAGCAGCTTCATCTACCGGAGCCTCATCAACAATATCCCATTCTTCCTGATTGAATACATACTGGTCATTCTGTCCCGGAGCGATGATATTATCAAGATCATTTTCATCATCCAGAAACTCAGAGAAAAGATTGTTAAGCTGATTCTCTTTGGCTTTCTTTTTATCCTCGTACTTCTTGCGAATCTCCTGCCTGTTTTTTTCGCGTCTCGCACGGCCATCAGCATTCTTCTTCTTAGTCTCTTCCCTTATACGCAGTCTTTTTTTGTCACGCTCCTGTCTGGTTTGCTTTTGCCCCTTGACATTTTTCTTATTCTTTTTTCTGATTTCATTTAGCTGATTATTGGCTTTTCTTATTTCTTCATCCTGTTGATCAAGAATGTCCTGGCCTTCCTCACGGCTATAATCATTTTCCTTCATGAAATACCTCCTTGACAGCCTGTATCATAAATCAGCTGCCAGTATCATAAATCGACTGCTTGTTTCTTTCCTATAATACATGATAAAACGCAACAAAAGTGCAACAAAAATGGGACCAGACACACTGATCCCATTTTGCAAACTAATAATATTCATTTATCCATGCATATCTAAGGTGGTCTCTGAAATCCCCACCTATCAGTATGCTTGCTCTCTCAAATCCTTCACAGAAAAACCCAAGTCTTTCAAGTACCCGAATACTCTTTAGATTATCCGGCAGCACTCTTGACTCAATTCTGTGAATATCCGCTTCTTCAATAAGCACGTCTATAGAAGCCTCACAGGCCTCGGTGCAGTAACCATGGCCCTGATATGCTTCGTGAATGTTATAACCGAATATCGTGCTGGCATAAGGTTCCTTTCTTATTCTGGAGAAACTCAGTGATCCTATGACTTTATCCGGTTCTTCCTTAAGCGAGTAATAGTAATACACAGAGATCATCTTCTCCATATTTGCAACTTCAAACTCAAGAAGTCTCTTCTGATATTCAAGAGAGTAATATACATCGTCTCGTTCAGGCTCATACTTCTCAAAAAAGTCACGATTTTCCGTATAATAGGAAGCTATAGCCTCCAGATAATCCATATTAGAGCCCCTGATTATCAGACGGTCACTTTCAAATTCTTTTATCATTTTGCTGCCTCAAATTAAATACTGAGCCTTTGTTTCGGCCTGTTTTCCCGTGCTACCATAGTGTTGGATCTATGAATGGTACCTGTATCTATCTCCATATTTGCCTGGCGTACACGCTGTTCATATTTCAGAAGCTTGTTACAGTTACCCTTAAGCATCTCTACTCTTTCATTGGCAGGCACATCACTCATAAATCGCTTGAAATTATCCTGTCTCATGATTTTCTCGGTCTCACGGGTAATACGTCTTCTTGCTTCCTTGCTATCAACATTAGTATTAAGCTTGAATCTTCCATTCTCATCACAAAGCTTTCTAATGGCGATTGCGGTTGCAAAATCCCGTTCGGTGCCCTGTCCTTTTCTGATGCGGTTCTTCAACTCATTCATCATACTGGTAACAGGTTCTTTCGGATAACCGAACATTTCAGGTGAAACAAATAGATCGTCTGATGGCTTATTCTCGACTTTACGCGCTTTATTGATTTCTTTGCAGTAAGCCTCAAATTCATTCCTCGGCATTACTTCCTTAAGGTATGTCATACAGAGATCCCATCTTTCACGACCGAAACCTCTGCTTCTCTCGCCTTCCTTGCCGTTTAGATATTTCTTAACGATTTCAACAGATTCTTTTAATCCCCTGTTGGATATATTTCCGTTCCCGGTATCCTTTATCGCAGCAAGTACGCTGTCGAACTCAGTTGTATTCTTCTTACGGCTGATCCATCCCTTTTTGTCATAAGAACCGGTTTTTGTATCCTCCAGTTTCTTGGCAAGATATCTGCTTCTCTTCTGTATGAGATCTTTTCTTGCCCCCTGGTCATACTTCTTCTCGTTCTTTATCTCATCAACACATTCTCTGAGTCCTCTTCTAAGGTCATACAGGCTCTTATTCTCAATGATCTGCTTATCCTTTCCGGTCTCGAATAGCCTTCTGAAAGCCGGATCATCCATTATTTTCTGCACATGAGTATTCATCTCATCCACAGAAACCTTAGGATTTACTTCACCTCTCTTTACCTTTCTTGCTTTCAGCTCAGCAAGAGAAATGATTTCTGCGAGCATAGTGCTTCGCATTTCTACATCCATTTCCTGATTATCATGTACGGCATCTTCATCAGTGATGTCAACTGATAACCGGCGGGTATCATTGTCAATGTCTAATTCGTCATCATCAAGATCATCCCCGGCTTCCTCTCCCTTCCAGTTCATAGCATCCCAGTTCTGCTTGATCTTTGCATCAATATCAATATTATTGGGATCCCTTAATGGATTATCGGGGTTAGTATCTGGCTGTGTCTGATTTGTATTCGGCTGTGTCTGGTCTGTATTTGGCTGCGTCTGGTCTGTATTTGGCTGCGTCTGGTCTGTATTTGGCTGCGTCTGGGTTGTATTTGGCTGCGTCTGGGTTGTATTTGGCTGCGTCTGTACCGGCGCAGGCTGATTTACAAACCTCTCCGTTCCGCTTACAGGAACTGCATTTTGCAAGAAATATTTCGTTGAAATGGTATTAATCATACCATTTACAGTTCCAAGCGGATTCCGGGCATACTGTGAGTCAAAATTCTGCTCCCAGTCAGACCCGAGTTCATTCTTAAAAGTAAGATTGGTATTAATATACTCCTTCAGCCTTCGTACCTGCGGTCCCATATGTGCTTCAAGTGCATCCGGAGCCATATTATTATTCTGAGCCGCGTCAACCTTTTGTCTTACTTCCTTTAAGTGATCTATAAAACCTGAGTTGAATCCAACTTCTCTTACCGGAAGAGGTATATAAACAGGGCCGTTCGGATTCTGCGTCTGTGTCGGATTTGTATTATTTATTATATTCGATGCATGGTTTGTCAGATTGATGTTATTCACTATCTGGGTCGTATCCGAATTAGCTATTATCGTCGGCTGTGGCTGCGGCTGTGGCTGATTAGGGTTAACCAGATTTAAAGCAGCTGGGTCAACCTGACCTGCCGGCTTACTTATAAGGTTCACCTGATTCTGAAGACCGAAATTGTTCACCATACTATGAATCATATTCACGGTAAAGCTTTCAGGATTATTCTCAAATCCATTTCTATAAGTATTTTCCCAATTAGGATCATTTATACTGTTTTGGATAAACGGATCCTTCTTTATCTCATCGATAAGGAGATTGAAATCCTGCTGAAGACGATCCTTGGCAAATTTATTGTCTTTTCCATGAACAAGCTCTATCTTGTCATCCAGAGCTATTAAACTGCCCCTAAATTCTTCGCTGAACTGATGCGGCTGTTCTGTCGTTGGTGGATTCTGATTATTTACGGAATTTATAATAGTCTCCACACCCTTCTGAGTCACATCGGAGTTCTGTATAAAGTTTGGAGGGATGTTTATTGTATCCGTCTGAACCGTAGTTGTAGGGTTCGACTGTATGGTATCTGTCTGAACTGTAGTTGTATTTAACGTAGTCGTAACTTCCGGATTCGTGATATACTTCTTCAGCTCCGGATCTCCGGGGAATATAACCTTCTTCGGATAATATGAATCTGTATTTGCAAATGGAAAGTTGCCGTCTGTACCATAAAGTGAGGTAACATTTTTTCCGACGTACTCTGACAGTCCCTTAAGATCAAAGGTTTTTATGTCACTCACGCCGGCACCAAGATACTGTCCATTTCCTATATTTCCATAAACGCCGGCCGTTTTATTAGTCTTAGGAACATCTACCTTAACCGATCCTTCAGCATCAACTTTAACAAAGTCTTTATCATGCTCAATCAGAATCGCTTTATTTTCAACTTGCTTGTTTTCATATTCTATAGGTTTTAAATCATGAAGCCACTGCAATTCTATACCAATGGGCTCAACCATTTTTCCTTCGGGATTCTGATGAGGATAGAAGGCTAATTTCATGATTTCTTCGAAAGTCATCTCCCTGGTACGGTCTTTTGACTCTGCCTGGACTGAATCCTCTACACGAAGCTTAGTCATATCATCATTTATACCCGTAATGGTCATATAATGCCCGCCAACGAGCATGGCGATAGGAGAATTGTTATACGAAATAGCATTAAGGATTGTCTTTTTCAGCTCAGTTTCTGCCTTAATATCAAAGTAATTCTGAATTTTTTTCATCTCCTCATCAGTCGGAGTCTTCCCATCCACAAAAAAAGTCTTTTTATCTAAGGGATCTATTTTAATGGAAGACATGGCTGTATTTGGAAGAACCTCTGCCATAATATCTGCCATATCCATGATATTATTAACAGTATCCTCATTCATACGCTTGGCAGCTGAATGCCTTATTCTTTCCTGGTTTTTCTTTTCCTGAGGCGTTGCCGGATCCTTTTTATGGTCAGGTCTCCAGCCACGTATAGCTTCCTGAGAAAGCTCTACCCCACGGCTTCTGAGGAGGTTTGAATATGCAACCGACCAGCAGCCATTGCCGCTTGTCTGATAATTCTCAGAATGGATATTTGAAAGACCGGTATATCCATTGACTTTATCAGTCTCCGGTACAGGCGGATTCTGACCCTTTGCAAGATTCTCCAAGGATTTATTTCTGGCCTTCTCAAATTCTACTGCGGCATTGATACGGCTCTGCATATAAACCTTTTCCTGCTCATTCAGAGTATCTTTTTTCTCATCCCAAAAACTCTGAAGAGTTTCAAGATTACCTGTTGTGATAATCTCTTCAGTAAGATTCTCCAGAACCGGCGCATAATCGTTAATCGTAGTTTTTTCTGTTTTCTCATCCTGATCATAGAAAGTATGAGTCTTCGGATTAAACTGTATATATGGTTTTGGTGGCATGTCATCTACCTCCCATTATTATTTTACCCTTCCTTTTCCCAACTTTGACTTTGGCGTCGTTGATGCCAGGTTTGAAGTCGGGTTACTCGTTTCGCCTAAGCGTTTATCTGTCTCTTTATGAACAATTTCCGCATGCTTATTCATTTCATTAACACTTTTGATGACCTTATCTGACTCCTTATAAAGCTCCGTAGCATACTTATCCAGGTCTTTAGCACTTCTGACCTTTTTGACTGCTTCCATGTCTTTCTTTGACTGAAGATCATATTCATGCCCTTCGAGGAATTCATCGGTAATTTCGAAATTAACCCATTCTCCTCTCTTCTCAGCAGCTAAAGCTTCCACTTTATCCCCGCCGTAGTTTCCAAGCTTGATATAATTCTTCGAAGTCTTCTTGTAGCCATACAGCTTATTGGTGTTTTCAACGATACGGTTAACTACATTTGCAATACCAGGTGCTTCTTCCTTAAGAATAGCAAGTGTATGCAGCGCTGAATCGACTTTTTTCTTATCTGTACCGACAAGCTTTCTCTTTTTGCTGAGGAAGTTTTCAGCAGCAGACGTCAGAGTAAAGGCCGCATCCCTGAGGTGGGAAGCCTTTTCAGGTACCGGCATTTCAGCAAATTTCTTTACGGTATCAATGAATTTGGTATACTTTGGATCCTTCTCAGTTGCATAAGGACTTATCTCGACCAAATCCTCAAGCTTCTTCTTAAAGTTATCTCCATTAACTACACTGTATGTAGTAATGTAGAGATTATTCATATTGTCCTTAAGATCCTCAGGGTGCTTCAGAATTCCCTTAATCTGCTCATCCGAAAGACTGTCCAATGCAAATTTCTTGTTTACCACTGCTGCTATCTTATGAATTTTTGAAACGTCATACTTGGCTTCCGGTTTTGTATCAAGTACTATCTGGGCACCTATAGCCTTTGAAAGCTTATCCTGCATTACTTTACGGCTCTCTTTTGTAAACCTGTATCCCAGATGAGCCCTTATATATTCCTTGTATTTCTCCTGATTTGCAGCCTTTTCCTTTGCCAGCTTCTCTGCCTTCTTCTTTTCTGCAGAAGTAAGCGGCTTTGGTGTTTCAGCAGGAGTTACCGGTGTTTTGACTTCAGTCTTGATTGCAGACTTAGTTTCCGCCGTTTTAATCACATTTTCATTTTTATTTTTATTCAGTCTGTCAAGGCTCTTATCGATTTCCTTCAGGTTCTTTGAACGAGCCTTCTGATCAGTCTTCTCAAGATCATTAAGTTTCTTCTTCAGATTCTTCTGATCCTTCTTGTTCAGTTTGGTTACGTCGACATTGTCACTCAGCTCATTTGCCTTTTTTCTCTGTTCCTGGATAGCTCTGTCGTTTGCCTCAACTCTCCTGATGAAATCCTCCATACTTTCGGACTTCGCAGATTTCTTACTTGCATCAAATTCAGGCTTAACGTCACCCTTGTCTTTAATTCTCTCTTTTGCAATGTACTTTGTTATGTAGTTGAGAGATGCCTGGGCTTTTTTATCCTCAGGATTGATAGCTTTCTTAGACATCAGTTCAAGTGCCATCATCTGAGTATCATGAGTTGCGCCCTCTGCAAGAATATTCCTTACATAAAGCTCTGTCTTCTCATTAGTAAGATTAAATATTGCACGTGAAAGATTATCGTCCTTGATGCCAACCTCTGAGCAGCGTTCTGAAAATGAGCCTGCTTTATATGTTACATCATCAATAACAATACGCTTTCCCTGTACGAGCGGAAGAACTACCACTTCTTCTGCGATTTCTTCCGGTTCGTTAATGATGTCTATATTGTTGTCATCTACTATATCTTTTCCAAGAAACTTTGTTAAATAGTCACGTGAAGCCAGAGCCACTTTATCCTCAGGATTGATAGATGCTTTTGAAATCAGGTCAAGCGCCATCATCTGCATGTCACGAGTTGCGCCTTCTGCAAGGATAATCTTTACATACAGTTCGGTTTTCTCATTATAAAGATTGAATATTGCACGTGAAAGATTATCGTCCCTGATACCGGCCTCAGCGCATCGTTCTGAAAATGAGCCTGCTTTATAAGTTACATCATCAATAACAATATGCTTTCCATGTGCAAGCGGAATAACATCCACTCCCTGCGGGATTTCTTCTGCTTCGTTTATGATATTTATATTGTTGTCATTAACGATATCGTCTTTGATGTCGTTCTTGATTTCTTCTTTGTTGTCTTCCTTCTTGTCCTGATCTTTATTCTTAGCCTCTTCCTCGAGTCTCCTCTTCTCCTCGGCGATTCTCTTCTCCTCGGCAAGCTTCTCTTCAGCAAGTCTCTTCTCTGCGGCAAGCTTCTCCTCAGCAAGCCTCTTCTCTTCAGCTAGCTTCTTCTCTTCTGCAAGTCTCTGCTCTTCAAGCTTTCTCTGCTCCTCAAGCTTCTTCTGCTCCTCGAGCTTTCTCTGCTCCTCAAGCTTCTTCTGCTCTTCACGTCTCTTCTGCTCTTCTGCAAGTCTCTGTTCTTCACGCCTCTTCTTCTCTTCAGCCTCGCGTTTTTTCTGATCAGCAATTTCCTGCTCAGCTTTAATCTGGAATTCACTCTTCGGAAGCTGCTTTACTGCCGGCTTAACATCAAGATTCTGAGTATTAAATGTAGTTGTATCCAGTCCAATACTGTCGAAAACCTTCTTGCCATCCTTGGTAGGCTTGCCTTTACTCATCAGGGCATTATAACCCTCAATATAGTTTTTGGCACCGCTCTTATAAGACTCAGTTCCATTAGTACCATATACATAAATACCATTTTGCTTATATTTCTGAAGATCATATTCTCCGGTAAGCATGGTGCTCGCACCAAGTCCCATCTTGAGATAACTCTTCATCATATTACTGCTCTTTTTGTAAGGTGTTTTCAGCACCTTCATATCAGTTGTCGGAAGCTTGGTCGTACTCTTCATCATCTCATAGAGCTTCGGATTCTCTGCACATGCCTTGAGATAATTACCATTATCATAGCTTGCTATCTCCTGAATGCTTTCCACGCATCTTGAGAGTGGTGAGGGATCGTAGGTCACGCTTGTATTATTGACCTTGGTCTGCTTAAGATCCACGCCGATGCTGATTGAATCACTTATAGAAGCAAGAAGGTTAACTGCATCGTAAAGCTCTTCATTTCTTGAAAATGCATGTGTGATCTTTATCTTGCCGTCTCCAATAACAATGCCTTCGCCTTCCTTCCAGCCTCTGTACTTCTTACCGTTTTCGCCGCGAAGATCATTGTCCGGATTATTTCTAAGACCCTCCATGATCTTATCATATCTGGCCTTCAGCTCATCAGCTTTCTTATTATTACCCATGGTCCTGAGAACAGGAATCATGGCATCATAAGACTCCTTTAACTTAAAGGCTACTATCGCACCTATATTATTTGTAATATCCGCTTCCTTTTCAGGAGTCCAGTTAGCATTTTTCCCAACTATAGTATTGAGACTGTTAACTATCTCTTTTGTTCTTGCAACACGTCCCACGGAAGCATTACGGACATAACTCTCGACCCTGTCTTTTATCCTTTCTTCATGGTCAAGTCTCGCCTGAGAAACATTAAGTGCATCATCCTTTAAGACAGAAACTTCTTCAACATTTTCAAGAGTCGGTCTGTTACTGCTTATGCTGAAATCGTCCTTAGTTTCCTTGACGACTTTTTCCTCGATAGGATCATAGCCGAGGAGCTTAGTCGTAGACTGACGAAGCTGCTGTTCCTCTTCAGGCTTCCTGTCCCTTGCCTTTCTCCTTAAGTTATCAGCATTTACTTTCTTCGGGAAATAAGCCTGCTCATACTTAACTACACCGTCAACAAGAAGATCTCTGGACTGACGATCTTTATCAGTGTCTTCCTTACCTGCATAAAGCCTTACTCTGAAACCATTGTATTCCTGCTCTGCCTTCTCACGGTTATTATCGTCCAGAATAAGCGCAGGCGGCATCTTAAGAGTTCCGTCAGGATTCAGCTCAAGTGTACTGCTCGGTACGTTATAGAAGGTCTTTCCATTCTGTGCAAGCTGAATATCCTCGAGCCATGCCAGTTCGACATGCCTCTTACCTCTGAGTATATTTTTAAAATACGTATTTATATTTTCACGTACTATCTGATCAGCAGGATTATTTGTAGAACTCTGAGTGAGAATATCATCTCCCTCGATACCCACTATCGTTATATAATGACCCCCGTCAGAAATTCCGAGAGGTGACCTCGTATCGATGATGGTCTCCGTAATCTGCTTTCTTATGAGCTTTACAGCATTATTCAGATAGTCCTCCTTCTCCTTCTGGGTAAACTTCTTTTTTAGTACTATCTCTGCCTCTCCGAGACGAAGAATATTGAGAGATCTCATCATGGTATCAGGTGCAAAATTAAGCGCAGCATCACCCATATCTATAACATTCTGCATCTCACCCTTATTAAAGGCCTTATCAAGAACCGGAGGCTTCTTGGACTCTGATGCCAGCTTTCCATCGCTGTAATCAGGTCTGAAAGAACGGATATCCTCCTGGGTTACATTGTGGATGCCACGTCCCTGAAGGAGCATCTGTGTCGTACATGACCAGCATCCATTGCCACTGGTCTGATATTTCGGCATATGAATATCAAGCCTCACTCCGCCATTAGGAGTCGTTATAAGCTTCGGACGATTGTTAAAAGGCTCTACCCCTTCACTCCTGGACTTGGACTGATCATTTATAATCCTAACCTTATCAATGGTTTCAAGACGCTTCATAAGTCTTGCTTTACCCTTAATATTGAGCTTCGGATTACTAACAAGGTACTGTTCGATCTTATCTTCATTTCCCGAATTACGCATCTCAAAAGGAAGGATAGTCTTCTCGTGATCAAGGAACCTCTTATTGATTACATCATTAGATTCAGTCTTCGGATCATCCTTATAGGTTTCAAACTCCCATGCACTCGGATACTTATTCACAATCTCGAGGAAGAGCTGCTGCTTTTCCTGCACAGTATGAAGACCTTTGAATCTCTTCTTATAATTATTTACATCTACATTTTTACTGCCATATGCCTTTGAAGCCTCCTTCAAAAGCTCATTTATATCCTTTTCCGTAATATTTATATTGTTTCTCAGATCACCCATACTTATTTCTCCTTATAAAAATAGGACACGGGGACAGTCCCCATGTCCCATTTATGATGTTTAGAATTAATACTCTGGTACGATGATATTCACTCTGTCTTCCGGAGCGGTATCCAGGCCATCCTTACCCTTGTGGTCAAATGTTGCGGTTTTCTCTACTACAACTGTTGCTTTTTCATAACCCGAGCCAGTGTGAAATCCGATTTTTTCTGAGCCAGCGGTATCAATTTTTTGAAGATCCTCTGTAGTTGCTTTTCGGACATCTCCGACGCCAGGTATAGTCACAACATTACCCAAAGAACCGCCTACGATAGTCGTCGATAATGAAGTTGTGCACACAGTTGTAATATACTGAGAACGATCATCAGATGTATTCGAAGTACTGGATTTACCAATCTTGTTATTTATATGAATACCGGATCCAGTATTTGTATACGCTTGAACATATGGATCAACCTTAGGTTCTCCAAAGTATCCGCCTATACCAAAGAGTCCTATGGTCTTCGCATTTTCAGGATAGTTTACCGGATCAGAAAGGCCGTAATTGTTTTGGTTGTTATACATCATCTCCAATTGGTCTTTCCTGTTATAGCCGACTTTAAGCACTCCGTCCTTACGAACTTCAATCTTGCTTCCTTTTCCGACTACACCATAAGTAAGAACTACGGTTCCGTAATTTATCATGGTTCCGCCGCCTACAAGACGAAGCGGTGCATTGGTCTGACTGTAAGGATTGCTTGAGTTTTTATCTATTCCGGTACAGTATCCGTAAATCCTGCCACCCGGCATAACTACTATATTTCCGCCGTCACATTCTATAGTACCTTCTCCGGCGCACTGATCAGTATATGGTGAGATACATCCACCATTCTTGACAACAAGTGTTCCGCCATTTATAATCCTGATCTTTCCATTGTGGATAAAGTTTGTATCTACATAAACTGTTCCACCGTCTATAGTAAGAGTCTCCCCCTTAGGAAGGATCAGTCCTTCAGTCTTGGATACAGAGCTCGTATCAGAATCCTTTTTCTGCTCCATATAAGTTCCGGCAGTAATAGGAAGAATCTTGCCTTCCTCAATTGTCTGAGTCACAAGTGATGTAAAAAGGTGCGGTGTTCCGGCATATGGATACCACAGATAATCTGTTGTGTCTCTCTTTTTCATAGGATCTGATTTGGTTCCCTGAGGAATGATCTCAATCTTCTTATCCCTGAACATTGTCATGACACAGGCATCATCATCACCTATCATGAGATTATTTCCCCACGAAGTCTCGGCAACACTATTAACATAATCATTATTCAGACCTACAAGTGCCCATACTGTGTCACCACCTGCAATCCCTCTTTTTTCAGGAGAATAAGCTATAAGATGCCAGTTATCCTGAGCCGGGCTTGTGTTCTGATTATGAGAAGCATACATCGTAGGCTCACTTCTTGAGCCTCCCGGACCGCAAATAGCTCCTACATAAAGGAAATAGTCCGAGCTGTCAGGCTGATACAGCATAGCCTCCCCACCTGAAAGCTCCTTTTTAGGAAATGTAATATACATCATCGTTCTTCCGCCATCCGGTCCAAACTGTGAAGCCTTCAGCCATGGAACTCCCATAGATGTTCCTGTGGTAAAGAATCGATCCTGGTTTCTGTATTTTATGTCCAGGCCCTTACGTCCTTTTTCTGAGAGATGCAGATAAAAGTTTTCTTCAGCATCCATATAATATGCAGGAGAATGAGCCTCGTTATCATTTCTGCCGTAATATCCGTAATCTCCACCGACTGTGGTTTCCGGATTACCCGGAACTGAAGGGAACGCATCGGTGAACATATTGTACCTGTTGGTATAGGTTGGAAGCATGACATGATTTCTATCACTATAGGAAGAAAGGAAAGAAGCTTTTCCATATGAATTATTTCTTAATGACAGAAAGAGTATCGGATGGTATTTATTATCTCCAAACACTTCCTTTATATTTCTAATCCTCTTCCAATCCCAGAACTCTACTCTTCCAAGCTTAGGATTAAGAATATTACTCTCCTCTACTTCGTCATCACCATCATCTTTATCTTTAGTATCTTCCACCTCGCCATCGGCATATACTGCAGGAATATCTGCATACGAAAATGAAGCAGATAACATCATTAAGGAGACTGACAGAACAGCCTTTAGAACGCTCTTCTTACTTAAATTCAATAATCCTTTTCTTATCATTTTCATTTCTCCCTGAATTACTTCTTCTTTTCCTCTACCGGACTGAAAATCATGTGTCCATCCTTATAGAAGGTAACCTTCTTTTTCTCGGATATACCGAGAGTAGCATTTGAAAATGTAAGCTCACAGCTTCCCACTTCCTCTGTTGCATCTGTTTCAGTATTATTATTTATATCAATACCTGTGTCAGTTATGGAATTATCTCCCGAGCTCTTACCGTTACCACCGTTATCGCCATCATCATCAGGATCTTCTTCGTTTTCAGGAATAACATCGCCAAATCCGAAATAGTTAATATAGATATAAGCTCTGTCACCTCTGTCATATTCACGGAGAAAAACCTCTGTAGTATCGGCTTCAACCGTCCAGTCACCCTTACCATTTACAAAATCGATATTTCCGTGAATTAAAGCTGCTGCCGCATCCGATTCAGTTGCAGTTTCATCATAATAATAGTCATCATCTATTAAAGGTGCATAACCTGAAAGTGCAATCGGATAGGCCGTATCAGCTCCGATAACAGTACCGCCTGTTGAAAGAGTCGGATAATCAATAACGTCACATCGAAGTGCTCCGGTTTCCTCGTCATCCGATACGTAAACAGCGAAGCTTATAAGTGTTTCAGCAACTGATAGTTTACCGAGATTAAAGCTCTTTACAAAGTAAACATTCGCAATACTGTTATTCTTTGGAGAGACGATAAACTTAGCCTTGGATGCCTTCGCCTTTCCCTTTGTTTCCATCGAAACAGCATTTGTATTATCAGTAATAGCTGTCCACTCATTACTGCTTCCTGATTTATCCTTAAGAACGATGACCAGATTGCCATCAATAACCTTATATGCTACAGGATAATCCGTCTTCTTAAATACACGGATAAAACTTCTGTAGTACAGGATTCCGCTTACAATTCCGGCAATAATACCAAGTCCTAAAACTACAGAAATAATTATAATGATGAGTTTTTTCATTTTGTCCTCTCTTTATCAGTCAAATACATCGACTGAACTTCATTTGAACCAATATTAACACCAAGAGTATAACAAAAGAGCAACACTTTGTCATTACCCAAGACATTCAAAGCGGGACATCGGGGATAAGCCCCCAATGTCCCAATAACTCACTGATTCGTTGATGGTACTGCAATTGTGTTACGTCTTTTGACTCTTGTAATATTTATTCTGACTCCTTTATTGTCGATGCTTTTAGCCATCTGCCTTTCAGCGTCATTCGCCAGGAATCTGATACAGGTGTCACGGAATTTATCTTTCTTTTTGAAATTCTTAAACAGCTTTTCGAATTCAGGGCTTTTTGCGATCTGCTTTGCCGCCGACTTTAACTCATCTCTTCTATCACCACTGTTCTTCAAAACATCGAAATATGGTTTATCTGCTTCCACTGACTTCTGCTTGTCATCATTGTCAACCAGCTGATATACAATAAGTGAAGCAAGCTGCTCCTTTATAGTCTTCTGCTCTTCCTTTGATATAGGCGCCGGATTCTTCAACCGGTTCATAACAAGTGTTGTTTCATCCATAGCCCAACTTGCCATGCCACCGAGAAGTGACTGCCTGCCTTCACGGGCAACAGCCTGCTGTAATCTCTTGATCTTATTCTGAGCCTTTGACTCTTCACTTGCCTTCTTGGTGATTCTCTTTATGGCAGGAACAGTTCCCGTAGGAAGTGCCTGGTATACCCTCCACATCTCTGTTTCTTTTCGGAAATCATTCTGACTGGAAAATGACATATCGTTTTCAATCTGAAGCTTTATGAAACCCTGAACCTCAAGGGCTCCCTGGTAAACCTTGACATTACCGTCAAGTTCTTCGGGACTCATTTTATTTTCTGTAGCTTTCTCATTGACTCTCGCAAGAAGCCTTGCCGTATGTTCATCAACTTTTTTCTTAAGCGCAAGTTCTCTATCGACAAGCTCCTTTGTAAATCCGTTACCTTTCTTGAAATCACTTTCGCCGTTGACGAATTCCTGACGGAGTCTTCTGTGTTCCACTGCAATTTCAAGCACTTCTTTCTCGACCGCCTCAAAGAACTCCCTGTCCTCATCAGTAGCGTACTTATTATAAGCATCACCTTTCATAAATAGAACAACAGACTGTGCCGCTTCCTCAAATTTACTCTTCTGAGCGAAAACTTCTCGCATATGCGCTTCATTCTCTTCAAAATCATCTGACATTTTCTGGCCGTTCTGTATGAAGACTCTCTCCATAAGTTTATTGTACTTATCTCTTTGCTCATCTTCCTCACGAAGAAGAAGCTCGGGATCATTCTTTGCCATATCTATAAACTTTTCATTATTCTTGATCTCTTCGATCATATCCTTTGTAACAAAACGGAAAGTGTTCTCGGTAAAAACCTTTTCAACAGCCCGTTTCTCCATATCGGCATGAACAGTCTCTCTGTCCTCCTCCATTCGTTTCTCACTCTGCCATGCCATCCGAAGTGTACCAAAAGCAACTCCGATGATGATTGCAGCCTTCACCGTGTTAATTACCTTCTGCTTCTCTTCATCTTTCTTTGCTTCCGCATACTGCTTCTCGAATTCATCTCTGGCTCCCAGAACAGCCACTTGCTGCTGCTCCAGGTTTGAGATATCTTCCTTCAGGCGAGCAATCTCTACAGGATTCTGCTCTTTATCAAGCTTCGCATCCAGTTCACGTTTCCTGGCATCAAGATTATTTAATGTCATATTAATCTTGTCTAATATTTCCTTTTTTTGTTCAGCTAAACTTGCCATATCAATCCCTCATTTATATAGATTTAAGCATGTCACTCACGACATGCGCCGCCCCAAGTGCGGGATGCGAAGCACCCTACCTTACGCGCGAGTGTATATGATCATTAAAATTTTGGTCCCTGCTGTATCTGTAGATTATTCTTATTCTGCTGTGTCTGCGGATTCTGCTGTTGTAGCTGCGGGTTCTGCTGCTGTACTACAGGTCGCATATTCTGCTCACGCCATTTCTGAAGTGAAAGCTTTCTGCCGGCAGCCTTTATATACTCACCATGTGCTTTCTGTATATCGTCATTTGTGAGTATATCACCGTTGTTGACCATCTCCTTAGCCTTCTCTACCTGTGATTTGCAGAACTCAGTTTCTTTGATTCCCTTTAATTCCGCTTCTGTAGGCTCGATGGACTTGTCTATACGCTGTATAGCCTTCTGGAAGGATTCGTCAGGCTTAATGGAAAGCTCGTTCTTGTTCTGGAGATCTTCCATCCTCTTTCCGAAATAAATGGATCTTGCAATTGAATCTTCAAGTTTGTTCTGAAGAGCTTTTCTTTCCTCAGCATTTGTTGCCTTATTAAGGTCACCTCTGATAGCCTCCGCCTTTTCAGCCTCTTTCTTACATTTTTCAGTAAGTTCTTTGGCTTTTTCTTCCATTTCCTTATCAAATGCTTCTTTACGAAGTCTTTCAATATTTTCAAGTAACCGGTTAGTACCTTCTATCTTTCCATAATCTGCAGGATCCTGCTCGTATCTAGGCTTAACTTTGTCCTTCTCATGTTTTTTATCAAAGGCCTCCATCTTCTTTTGATCCTGTTCCAGTTTATATTCATGATACTCTTTGGCAGATCTGTATGCCTTTAATGAAAGCTTGTCATATACCTCCATCTCTCTTGGAGAAAGTCTGGTACGCCCGCTTATTTCCTTCATAAAGTTATCAAAAGCATTCAGGTCCTTCATCATTTTCGCCTGAGGCTCAGATGCATGATTACGTCTACGCATCGGATCCCCATATAACGGATCATGCTTAACCACCTCTTTCATGGTAAGCTTCATGAGATGAACGGTTTCCGCCTGTTTGGTCATGACTCCTTCCTGGAAATCCTGGTCCTTATAGCCATGCTGCTCAGAAACATAATCATATTTTCCAAGCTCTCTGTAAGATTTGATCTTGACTACACCAACCTTGGTCTCAGCCTCACGAGCCTCTTTTGCTTCTTTTGCTTTTCTCTTTTCCTGTTCCTTTTGCTCCTTCTCCTGCTGTTTCTGGTATTTCTCGAGATCTTTCTTTCTCTTTTCCTCTCGCTTACGCCAGGCATCCATCTCTGCCGCTTCTCTCTCAGCCTTCTCATTTTCCTTCATAGCAGCATATTCGGCATCCATAGTGTCGAACTCATCTCCCAGGAAACCTTCATAGAGATTTTCTTCCTCATTCGCAGGAGCATCATTTATCTCTTCCTCATTTTCAAAGAGTTCCTGTCTCTCACGCTCTGCTTCAGCCTCGTTCTGCTGAATTTCAGGATCAAGATCCTCAAATTCCTCGAAAGCCCGCGGATCATTTATATCTTCTCTATCACCTATTACTGCGCCGCCACCGAGATCAATACTGACATCCAGATCATTTTCATTTTCATTGTTATTGTTATCGTTGCTGCTATTATTGTTAATCAGCTGATCTCCGTTAAGATCTTCCGGATTCTCAATTATAAATGAATCATCATTTTCAAGTCCTAAAGAACCGTCAAACTCCTTAATCTGCTCATCCAGGTTTCTATATTGCATTACTTCCTATCCTCCTTTACTGAGTTTCTGATTCATATAAATGAACTTATTCTATTCATCTACATGCAACACTATATACTAAATGCCATCGACAGGCGGCCACTGCAGCCCATCAATGGCATCCACAATTCATTCTTATTCAGGATTCCAGTTTCTTCCTAATGGAAAGAATGTTTTTTCCAAGTTTATATTCATATTCAACATCGTCCATAGTATTCTTTACGAGATGAATACCAAAACCACCGGCTCTCTCGATAAACTGCTTTCCCGAAGTATCTGCATCCCCCTGAGCAAGCGGATCAAAAGGCTTTCCCGAATCCATGAACTGAATTATAACTGTAAGGGGAGACTGAGTCACTTCGCAGACAACCTCAGCCTTTCCGACACCAGGTCTATAAGCATACGAAATGATATTGACCATTATCTCTTCTACAGCCAGCCTTATCTCACTCATCGCTTTATGATCACAGCCAAATTGAAATAGCTTATCATTTATAAAATCCTGGACTATGTCTATAGAGCCATCAACAGCATCTATGGTAATAACCCTTCCATCATCACTGTAAGAACACTCTATCTCATCCTCGTCAGTACCCCCAATACTGCCCAGATTTAGGAATTCTTCAAATTCCGCCATAAACAATACCTCCGACCTTACTCATTTTCATCAGTCTCATCTTCAGCCAAATCATCACTGACTTTTTTGAACTCTTCCAGAATATCGGAATAATCATCCTCTTCCGTTTTTTCGTTCTTTATAGCAGAAGCCTTTCCGGCTCTAAGAGCCTTTGCAGCTTCTTTCTTTTTTAGCTTTGCTTCTTTCTTTTCCTTACGTCTCTCTTCAGCTTCTTCAGCTCTTAGTCTGAGTCCTTCCTTAAAGGTCGACTCACCTTCTCTGTCTCGTTCTATCATGTCATCCATGGACTTTTCGAATTTTCTCGCCACGATCCAGTTCGTCAAACCGGAAACAAGACATCTTGGAGTAAACGCCGCAAGCTCCAGTTCCCCATCTTTCTCATGAAAAGCCAGCACCACAGGATAAAATATATATGTCCTTACAAGGCAGCCAACCGCATCCGGATCACTCTGGAAATCAATAACTCTTCCCATATTGCCGAAACGCTTCGCGACCTTAAATATTACCTGCTTATTGGACAGCTTTGAATTATGCTTATATTTGTACTCCCTGTGTGAAACTCCCCAGGTTCTGAGACTTCCCTCGCCATCGGCTGCTCCCCATAACTGGAATCTGAATTCATTTACCGTTACGAGGTGATCATTTTTACCGAGTGTAACCTGATTAAGAAGTACTTTTCTTGCTTCCATAAGCAGAGGATTTTTCTTACTCTTCTTTGTTAACAAAGTAAATACCTCAGTTCTATTTCTTCGTAGAAGTCTTAGCCCTCTTTACCGTAACTGTTCCATCATTTTCAAATGTAACAGCCAGTTCCTCTCTGACTTCAAGAGACGCACTTGACAGAACTATACTTGTATTATGAACATCAACCCCATCAGCACCTGCATTCTCAATCTTTGTAAGAGTTGCTATAGTTCTGTTTCCATCAGCGGAAATATTAATGCTCAATACATTATCCGGATTCTCTACGACCCAGTCACCCTGTCCGTTAGCGAATCTGATAACACTGGATCCTTCTTCATTATCCTCAATAAACACAGGATTTGCAGTAGATTCTCCTATTATAAGCGGTGCATCCACCAGATACGGATCGGAAAGAAATGTTACATTCAGTACTCCGTTTGTATTTGTCACAAATATAGGCATATGGATTTCGGCAACATTTATATCAGATCCGGCAATATTTCTGGTTCGGAAAAAACGCACCCTGGTAAGACCTTCCTCTTTAGGAGTAATTATATACTTAGCCTTGCCGTTAAATTCGAAGCCGCTCTGGGCAACCGCTACCTTGGTATCATCAGTTATATCAAATGACCACTTAAGATCCCTGGAGCGGTGCCCGTCAAGCTTAACTACCATATTGCCCTTTTTAAGGGAATATTTTACCGGATAATCAGACTGTGCAAAAAGATCTGTATTCGATGATGACCCCGCAATACCTATATATACAAGCACTCCAAGTATCACAAGTAATACTGCTATCGCTATTATAAAATATCTCTTCTTCATCAGTCAGCCTTCCTTATGGTGTAGTACCTCCACCGCCACCCGGTGCCGGCGGTGTAGGTGTAGAAGCCGGAGTAACACCGGCAACGGTTACCATTATTGTATCCTTAACGCTCGGTTCTTCAACACTTGATACTACTATTCTATAAAGTGTATTGGTTTCAGCACCGTCGGCAGGTACATTAAATGTAAAGTTATATGAATCCTTGGTTGTTGTTGCAGCCGTGACCTCTGTATCAGGGTTATCTGCGCCGTCTCCAACCTTGTAAACCTTGACATCATAGCCCTTATCCGAACCTTCGACAAGTACAGTACCAAGTACCTTATCTCCCTGTGAAGCGAATATCTGAGCCAGATTGTTCTGAACGGTTGTGCCTGTAAGATTATTTACTGACACATTGGTTGTAAGTTTAACAGCTATCTCCTTCGGAGCAACATTTACAAGTATTGTATCGATAAGGTCCGGAGCATCATTTGGATAAATCTCCAGCTTATACTTCTTGACTTCACCCTGGGTACCGTTCGGAACAGTATACTTTGGAATCGAGAATGTATAATACATATCCTCAATCTTTACTGTATCCTCGCTAACGTCCTTCTCGGCATCTCCTATCAACTCATAAGCCTTAACAGTAAAGCCCTTTACCTTAGGAGGTCCAAGTATGACGGTTCCCTGAATCTTATCTTCAGATTCAGCAAGTACCTGTGCATTATGATCCTGAACAGTCTGTGCCTGCTCATTATTCTTCGCATATGTAGTACGTATTGTTACATCAAGAAGTCTCATGACTCCACCGTTGTCAAGTCCGTCAAACTTCTTATTTATATGAGCATCAAATGTATTTGCTCCAAAACCGAAATCACAGTGTGCATCTGATACTTCCCAATAAGCAGCCCTGCTGTCTATAATCTTATCAGCAAGATCCACTGTCTCAGGACTTGTTGTATTAGCAGTATTTCCGTCACCTGTCTCTTCAGCAAGTGTCTGATCCAACGGTTTATCATCTTTGTTATCCGCAATCGTATCCGCAACATTTACATCTGTATCAATATTGGTATTGTATGGCACAACGTCAATACTGTTAATGATCAGATCCTCACCCATCTGAGGTGCGAAGAACTTAACTGTCTGAGACTGATCCTTATAGAACTGCTGCGTATCATTCTGAATATAAGATGTAATATCCTCAAAGATAAGGTCATCTCTCTTATTTCCTTCAGAATCAATATAGTGGCAGACAAACTTAACTGAAGATCTTGTCTTGCTTTCCTTGGTAGCACTTGAACCTACTGTATCAAATGTAAGCTCAACCGGTGTCACGCTGTTCTTTCCATATGGTTCCTTGGATGTAACACCCTTGGATGAAAGCCTGTCTGTAAGTGCAAATGTTTCATTGTTGCAGGCAAAGCTGCTCTTGGTCCTCTTCATAGTCTGCATCTTACCTGATGCCACATTCAGCTGCCTGTCTTCAGGTGCAACATCATAAACAGCGGATGCCATGCCTGTTACCAGTGCTTCAATGGTTCCATAACCTGCTATGTTGTAGCCCACTATCTCTTTTACGAACGGAACATCATATTCCAGCTCTATGAAGGTTCCCTCTGCTGTTTTCTTATAACCCTGGTCGGTTATATATACATATGGTGAATAATATTTCGTATCAATATCATCCAGCGTTGATGTATAGATAAATGATACCGCTATATCTGTATTTTCAGACTGAAGGATCTTCTCCTTGGTTCCTGCACCCAGTCCGATGGTTATCTTCTCTTCAGTAAGGTCATAGCTGCCCTGATCTGTTGAAATGAAGCCACTCGCACCTCTTACAGCAGTAGCGCCTAAAAGGTTATATGTATAGTTACCCATGACCGTGCCTTCTCTTAAATGCTGGATCAGAGCGTGATCAAAGGCCACATTATTACTTACACAATATACTATAAATTCCTTCGTGCTTATAAAATCAGCTGCCGGAATATTCTTGGCTACATATACTTCTCTGCCCCTGGCATCAGTTGTAAGTGTAAGCCTCTTGGATGAAACCATCTTGTACTGTGAGAATGGTATATCATACTTAAGTGAAATGTTGACATCTGCCTGATTACCCTTTGTTGTACCTGCAACAGGATAAACATAAATATTCAGCTCGTCATCAGTAGAATCCGGAAGCCTTGTTACAGGTGTAGCCCATGAATCATCTGCATTCCAGATTATCTCATTCTTTGAAAGTGGGATATCCTCTATAGCGCCCTCACCACCAATGGCAAATGATGCTTCGAGTGTACCGTCATTGGTATTGTTACATACTCTTCTGTAGCTCATATTTCTATAGAGCTCATTACTTGCGGTCAGCTGAACTGCCCCATCCTCAACAACCTGGAGAATACTGATATTCTTTATGATCCACTTAGCTGCATGCTCACCCAGATTCTGTCCATAGAATGATATGCTGTCTATAGACTTAAGGTCCGGAATAGCCGGAAGCATCAGTCTGTCCGTATGGTACGGTCGGAACATCCACTTCGAATCGGATACCGTTCCGAGTCCCTCCGCCGCGACTATCTGTTTACTTGGATCGGTTTCAGTCTCAACAGATTTGACATTTACTTTCATATAATCAGCCATACACTGAACTGCGTCAAATGTCTGTGCATACTGCTTATCATCTTTAGATGAGGTATAAGTTACCTCCATTCTCATGGTACCTATGAACTGATCAAATTCTCCTATCCAAGGTTCACAGCTTATCTCACATGCAAGCTTAACATCCTTTTCTTTATAAGAAACCTTATACAGCTTGGATAATTCAGCTGCTGATCTGGCTCTCTGACCTCTAGGTGTAACACTTTCGAGCTCGTCAGAATAGTCAATCTCTATCCAGCCGATATTATCTATAATCCATGATATATAACATCCACCATTATTATGCTCTGATACAGTTACCCTGTCTACCTGGAGCTTATCGAATGGCTCGGAATCTGAGGTGACGTCTTCTGGGATAATCCTTATACCCTTCAACTCGCCGTAATTCTGATTTGTCGAAATGGTAAATGTTTCAGTGTAACCGGATCTGAAACCATCGCTGGTTATCTGCTGGTTAGCCATAACGTAACCGCTGTTTCCGTTCTTAAAAATAAGCTGGAAATAGAAATGGTTTTTTGAACCGGAATCTCCGTTTCCTGTATCGTATAGAGAATCCTTTGAAACAGAAACTGCTACATTATAAGTCTTTCTCTTCTTGAAGAATCCCCAGTTGACCTGAGTCTGCTCATAACTCATCTTGTATCTTACGTCTGAGTACTCCAGGGATCTTATATCTATATCAGAATCATCACTGAATTCAATTTTATATATTTCGTCATTCTTAAATGTAACGTCAGTTGAGATAATAACCCCGTCGTCTTTTCTCTCATCCTGAGGAACATCTTCCATTATCGGCTCTTTGGTAACGGGATCATATATAATCTCGCCGGTTTCCGGATCGGTCTTATATCTGACTTCTTTCTTTCTCTCTCCGCTTGTATCTACCGAATAACCATCTGAATCGGTGATTTTGGCGCTGGAACCGACAAGTGTAAATATAGGAGCGGATATCATGGATCTTTCAACCCAGAAATTCGAATGTGCTCCTGCTGATTCAACATCCTTCCTGTATGCACGTCTCTTCTGGTAGCTCTGAACATAGGAAATTGTCAGATTCTTCATAGTCCAGCTGTCGCCACCCATATCAAGTTCAACACCCGTGAAGTCCAGAACGTTATCAGCATCAACAAGGAAAGATATGGATCCACCAGCAACCAGACCGGATTTCTCTATAAAATTAGCTCCCGATGTAGTCTGCCACTGACCCATAAAGTTATTGGCAGAATCTTTAACCTTATATCTCGGGGTAACATTTGCCTTTCCGTCAAAATCCTTATAATGGAACTGTACTGTAAAGTCGCTGTCAGAACCCACATTACCTATCAGACTTGTATCAAGTGTAATAAGATACTGGGTTGACATTACAGAAGACTCTGCTATCAGAGTACTGTTAGGTCCAAACTGAGACATCTCAATCTTAGTGGACGCACCGGACGGTATCTGTCTGCCTTCGCCCTGAGTGGTCGTATAATACTGTATAGGTGACCCTTCAAAAACATATTCAATATTTGCTCCGCTGAGAGCAACTCCGTCACTGTCTACTCCGTCACGGATATAAGGCATACAACCACCCTTATAGAATGATACACCTGCAAGATTTATCCTATCATTCCTGGTATCTGACAGATTCGAGGACATAGTGCCCGTATAGCTCTTGCATTTAACATTATCACCAAGAGTATTTCTGGCTGTATCACCTATTGCCAGAACAGGAGTTCCGACAAACTGGCTGAATTCAGGAAGAATTCCCTGGAAAGCTATGGTCTCACCACGCTGTGCGAAACCAAATATTGTACTATTAGGTACAGCCCGGAGTACCTGCCCATAAGAACTCAGGACAATCGGCAATGTGACTTTTCTTGTCCAGCCATGTGTATCAAGATACTGTATCTGAAGGGACATATCCTCAACTATTCCCTTATAATCCTTAACGGTTTTGGCGGACGGATTCATGAAGGCTTCAATACCGCCTTCATATACATCTGCAAAATCAAATCTGAAGGAATAAAGCTGATCCTGACCTGAATAATTTCTTGCAGGAGGGTTCTGCTTATCAAGGTAGTTTATAACCTTGAATTCCTTAGCGCCATGTTCTCCACCAACTCTGAAGACTTTATCCTGACCGCTGCCGGAAAGAGTCTTTTCCATAGTCATGGAAGCCTCGGCAACAAGAGTACCCTTAAAATCAAGGAAGGTCTCTCCGCTGATCATGCCATACTCTTCGTAGCCCTTATACTCATCAACCTTATAAAGAGCAAGTCCACGACAGTTCCATGTTCCGCTCTCAAGGTATATATCTATACCCTCAAGAGTATATATCGGTGCTTCTGTCTGGAATGCATAATCCTGTACTGTCCAGGTCTCAAGCGGCTTATCGCTCGGATCTGCAGTAGTATAGTTTAATTCCTCAGCAATCTGCTTTCCAAATGATCTTGTTACCGCATTTCCCTTATCAGAATAATACTTAAGAAGCGCAGAACATCTCTTGGTAGCATCCAGAGCCGGGAATATAAACTGAGTTCTGGAAACTTTATCCTTATCTTTATACTTAATTGCAAGATAAAGAACCTTTTCGCCGGATGTGGCACCCGTCGCAATCGTTATATCATAAGTATTCTCGGGAGCCTTATACGACTTACGATCTCTCCATGTTGCCATATTCTTATACGCCGTGTATGCCGGTACAGTACTGTCCGCAGTAACAGAATATGTCTTTTCCTCAACCGTTGCGCCTGCTCCCAGGGCATCTGTACCGGTTGCGGTTTCACCCGCAGCAAAAGAATCCACTGACTTTGCCAGCGGCGTATATCCCAGCACCATTGCGGCTGCTACTGTCGTCACTATGAATTTTTTAGCTAATTCTGCAATTCGCATAACAAACCCTCTAAACCTAAACTAATATGTTATGAGACAGTATAACCCCTAAGAAACAACAAAAGCGCAACAAATCAAAAAATTAATTTCTGATATTGAGAAGTCCTGCAAGTCCTGTCATTTCAAAAACTTCCATAACATTCTCATTTACATCAGTAAGCATAAGCTTTCCGCCATTCTGATTAACCTTGATATAAAGGTTACGGATGGCTCTGAGACCTGCACTGGATACATATTCCAGTTTCTTCATATTAAGTGTTATGTTCTGGAATCTCTCAGCCATCTGTGCAAAAAGCGCATCGGCATCCTTTGCTGTCTTAGTATCAAGATCACCTGACAGAAGAAGCTCTCCTTCGTTCTCTCTGGAAATAAGTTTAACGTCCATAAATACTCCCTTCTACAAATAAAAATTAATATCTTCTT
>JAFUVQ010000074.1 GCA_017477505.1 Eubacterium sp. | reverse complement strand
TTGTAATATTTACTTCCGGTTGTATGGCTTCATACTCCTTAACAAACTCCGGATCCTGCATAAGCTCATTAGTAAGCTCCTGTAAATCACTCATAAGTTCCAGCCTCCTTCCTTCGGTGATAATCAGATCTTCTATCCTTAGCCAACTCTATTTCACTTCGTGGTGTCTTTTGCTGTTTTTTTACCGCGCGAAAAAAACTTTCTTCTTTATCCGTAGCAATATTCCGTAATCAATTTCTCCAGTTTGGAGTGGCTGAGCACCTGCATCAGTTCCTCTACGGACTTATCGTTGCCTATAGCTGCAAAACCGGCCCATGCATACGGTGAATCCTTTATCTCAGATGCAACGGCTCGTCTGTCATGATCATATTCTTCATAAAGTGCCCGGGCATAGCCTGCCATTTCATTGATGTTATGTCTGACCTCTTCGAACTGCCAGTCATAGTATTTTATGATATGAGCCTCGCCCGGAAAGTCTTTTGCAAGCTTAACAAGATCAGCACCCTGCTGATACAGTTCAGTCATTCTTTTGACAGTAAATACCTTATTTGTAACTGCCCTGTGAAGTGCTATATATTCCGGGGATTTTATTTTGATCCGTCTATGCAGACCGTCGACCACGACAAATCCTTCATCTTTGATATTGACCTCAGAATCCCTGTTTAATTCAGTTGCGGCCTTTATGCATTCATCCACAGTCTTAAGCGGAAAGCTTCGCGGTCTCTTAAACTCTTCAATTAAATCTACATCAACTTCTTCTCCGGTCATGTTGTCAAAGCAAGCCAAATAATACAACGATGTCTTATCATACCTGATCACAACCTGTGTCATCGGAGAAACAAGTTCAAATAGATATGTGCGATTCTTGTTAAGATCATCAAATGGGATTCTGCTGTAGTTATCTGCCCTGGCTATGATGTCGCGATAGGTAACACCTTTATATCCTGCAACCGAAGCCTCGGAGGCATCGCAGGTAGAACTGGTTGCAAATGTCCACTTTCCGTTATACCAATAAAGCTTTATGAGAGAGCCGTCAATCTTCTCAAGTACTTTGGCTGTGTTCCAGTCAATATCCGCTGCATACTGTTCCTGTACATTAAAGAACTTATCAAAGGGTCTGCAAACAACTGTCTGATTCTTAACATCAATAATGATACCTCTGGCTTCACAAACAAGCGAATCAGAAAAATCAGCTTCTATGCCATACTTAAAGCAGACAAGATTACCCTTATGGCTTGTTCTGATCAGACGATCATTTATTTCCTGCTCCCAATTATCAGGATTATGCTTAATATAATAAAGTAGCCGGGATCCCATATACTTTTTTTCTTGCTCATTCTCAATCAAACGGATCTCCGATCGCAGCTTTTCAAATACCTCTTCTGCCGGATACGTTCTTCCGCACCTTATATCATTTTCGCCCTTCTGCAATTCGTTATGTAGCCAATTCTCCTGTTCTTGCAGTATTATTGCTTCATCATATTCAAATTGCTCTTCAAACAGATATGACTGATAACCATATTTAGACGGAAGCTCTTCAAGATAGACCATGTTCCCATAACTTTCAGCGGAACCCCCTATGAAAGTATACAGTTTCCCTATTTCAAGATCCTCTTCGGTTATAGGATTCACATCCCCAAGATAGTCGTGGGTCTTTTCTATACATTTAATCTTACGCTCGGTCTGATCAAATACATTCACATTTCGGGTTTTCCTGCCGGAATCGGCTCCGGATAATCCTCTTAAATACTCATCTGTTCCCATATCAGATTTCCTATCTGATCCTTATGATCTGCTCATACAACAGGATTTCTTCTGCACTCACGTTCTTGTTGTCATGATAATGACCGAAAAACCATTTTTTATATTTCACAGTTTGCTTAATCTCTTCGAGATACTTTGTCTCGATGTCCGTCGTATAGAATCCTCTTCCAAGAAGTGGCTGTGTACTGGATGAACAACAGTGCGTTATGATAAAGTCTACAGAATTCTCATGATTCAGAAGATTTCTTCGTCCCTCATCCATCTCTTCCTGCGACGGCAGTTCTTCTTTCCACCAGCTGATATGATTGATCCTATAAGGTAGTATGCCTTTGTTTAATTCCTTCCTTTTCTTCTTAAAATCAGGATCATCCGGTTCCAGGATCCCTCCATCGATGTCATGGCTTGATGCTCCTCCGAAAGCGAAGAAACTTGCGCCATCTATATCGAAAACCTGTCCCCTCATCAGATGAATAACTGATGGGCGTATCATGTGAGCCTTCCCGCCATGCCATTCCTCTACCGGATAAGCATAGAGGCGATCGAAGTTTTCATGATTGCCATCTATGAACAGCGTTGTATAAGTTTTGCAATCCAACCAGTCCAGCAACATGGTCTCTTCGTTACTTTCCTTATCCTTGTTCCACACACCGCCAAAATCCCCAAGGATGATCACATAGTCATCCTTGGTCATTTCATTCTGCTCGGGAAATATGCTGTTGTTAAACCTCTCGAAATTCTGGTGGCAATCACCGGTCACATAGATCACAGCATTAATCCTCATTCTTAAGCAGATACTTGTTGTTCACTACTTTCATGGAAAGGGCTCCGCTGATGCGATCTGAGAATACCGGCTCCGTAGGGCGTATTACAATCCCTTCTTTCTTACCGCCGTTCGGATACTCCCCATCTGCTCTTTCAAGAAGTGCATCAACCGTAGGATACTTTGAAGGAAGATCCATATCTACCTCTTCTATCGGCACACTTGCCACCTCCAGTTCCTTACAGATCTCAAGCATTCTGTTGAGCCCAATTCGTTTTCCGTCTTCGCGGATCGTAAACACATACCATTCGGGCTTTAATAGTTTCAATCTGTTTTTTTGAATTCCGGGCGCACAAAACTCTCCTTGAATTGTTAAAACATGAAGAGTATTCTTCTCAGCATATGCTTTCATTTTCTTCTCAAGTTCCATACTTTTTATGAGCTCATAGAATGCACTCTTTCCATCATCCTTGTACTCATAGTTGTGCCCTGTGACATGGAATCCGTTCTCATCAAGAGATACTGAGTGAGAAGACCCATCCATCTTTGTACTGATGTAATATTCAAGTCCTGAAAACTCTTTAAGCAGTTCCGGCTCCGCCTGTATTCTCGTCTCATCAGTATGAGGTACATCATATGGGAGAGTACCTATAGTTGTTCCGCCAGTCGTCGCCCTTTCCTCAATCTCCCACTTCCTTACACCAAGCAGATCAGTCACATCATCTCCCAGCTGAGCGTCCTCCGGGATCTCCGGAAATAGACATATAGGAAGAAGAAGCCCTTGTGATATCTGTCCTCGAAATTTCATTGTCTTAAGCCTGAATCCTTCACCCATGATATCGGTCTTTCGATAGCTTGAAGCCCTCATAAACTCAAATTCTTCTCTTATCGGAAGAAAGCTGTCAATTTCAAAATAGACGGCCTTATCCGCGGGCTTAAACTGTCCCTTATTTACTACACATTGCCATCCAAGAACATACGCCAGTTCTATCCTGTCGGCTCCCTCTATAGGCTCGATCTTTATAATCTCCTGTATACTTGCAAGTTTCCTGCTCATAGTGATCCCTCCTTGTATATCCGACTGTTACGGCAAGGCCCGATAGGTGGACCCTATCTGATTTCCACACCACCTCCGGATTAAGGTGACGGCGCACCATCAAATATCTCTTATCTACGAAAAATCTCCCACTGCCCAATCTATTGGATAGTC
>JAFUVQ010000018.1 GCA_017477505.1 Eubacterium sp. | reverse complement strand
ATATCGTAGTTACGTAATAGTAGCTACGATATGTCTTTTTTTGCTGACTAGTGACATTGAAACCATGATAATCTATGCTATAATTAATTTGTTTTCTGAAACTGATGTGTTTGTTTTTCGGAATGGCTTGTAAAAGTTTATTCCAGTAAATCAGATAGTTAATTACTAAGAAACGATATATATACTGGAGGGGTATGCTTATTGAAATCTAAACGTGAAACTTAAAATGGATGAATTTACACTAGATTAAATACATAAGTGAGGATAAGGGCATGAAGATTGGAATAATAGGCTATGGCAGCATGAGAAAAATGCTGCTTTGGAAGTTTTCGGAATCTGGATTATACGGTAAAGACAGCTTGTTGGTTGCTAACCGGACAGTAGATAAACTTGAGGAAGTAAGAGATATTGCTGTTATATGCAGCAACACGGAAGCTGCAAGTGAGGCTGATATAGTCTTTGTCTGTGTGCGTCCGAGTGATATGAAAGCAGTATTAGCTGAAATTGAACCAAGTATCAATAAGGATGCTTTGCTTGTGACTTTGAACGGCAGCATTACATTTGAAATGATCCAAAAAGTTATAAATCATAGAACAGCTAAAGTAATACCGAGTGTGACGGCAGAAATTAATAAATCACAGACAATAGTGTGCTATAACGATCTGGTGAATCAGTCGGATAAAGATAACCTTACCTCATTGCTTGAGATTATTGGAAATGTAATTGAATTGCCGGAAAATGAGGTTGGAATGGGATCGGAACTGGTAAGCTGTATGCCGGGATTCATAGCATCTATGTTTGATGTGGTATGTACTGCCGCTATGAGTCATACTGATATCCCACAGGATAAAATAGTGAAAATGGTTCTGAATACTATGATTGCGACAGGAAACCTTATGCTCGAGAAGGATATGTCATATGAAGAAGTGGTTTCGAGAGTTGCAACTAAAGGCGGAATTACAGAAGAAGGAACCAAGGTGATATATAGAGAGTTCCCAGAGACAATGGAGGAACTGTTTAATAACACATTAGAGAAAAGAAGATTGACAGCTGAAAAAGCTAAAGAGTCATTTGAATAGATTTGAAAAGATGACAAAACTTCGCAAAATATTGACAAAATAAAAAAATATGCTATATTCACTTCTAGAAGCAAAGGCGTTTCATCTTATTGGTGAAACGCCTCTTTTTTTGGAGGATGGGCAATATGCTTTGTAAAGGAGCTAAAAGGAGGCAATAATGTCTAAACCGATTATAGGAGTAATGCCTTTATGAGAGGATGAATTGTATATATTATCCAACAAGACTGGGCAGATTGCACATTGTAAAGCATCTGAGTTTTGTTTATTATAGTGACTAGCAAAGGCGCTGGTGAAACTTTGGTTTCAACCGGCGCCTTTTTGTTTTTAAAACAATGAATAAAAAATGGACTGTAAATGTCCTGAGTCATGAAGGGAGGACGAACAAAATGAATAATCAGAAGCTTGTTCAGCATACTGACAGGATAAATACTTTGTTGGCCCGCTATGGTGTTAAGTTTGGTATCTATAAGAATAATACATTTAAGGAACAGTTGTTTCCATTTGATTCTATTCCGAGAATTATTGAATATACCGAGTTTAAAATGCTGGAAAAGGGGCTTAAACAAAGAGTTTTAGCCCTTAATTTTTTCTTAAAGGACATTTACTCAGATAAAAGAATTGTTAAGGACGGTGTGGTACCTGAAGACTTTATATATGCGTCTTCAGGATATATGGCTGAATGTGAAGATGTTATGCCGCTGAAAGGAATATATTCTCATATTTCAGGAATAGATCTGGTAAAGGGTAAAGATAATGAATGGTATATCCTGGAGGATAATCTCAGAGTGCCGTCAGGTGCATCTTATCCGATGATTGCCAGAGACTTGTGCCGAAAGAGTTCGCCGGAAACCTTCCATAATGTCAAGCTGATGGATAACCGTAATTATGCAGATCTGCTGAGAAAGACCATGGACTATGTAAATGTCGGCGGACATACTGTTATCCTTACGCCGGGACGATATAATGCAGCTTATTTTGAACATTCATATCTTGCTGAAAAGACTGGTGCACATCTTGTGACAGGGTCGGAACTCTTTGTTGAAAATGATGTTCTGTATTATATCAGTTCAAATGGCTCGAAGGAAAAAGTTGGAGCGGTTTACAGAAGAATATCAGATGAATATCTTGATCCGATGAACTTTAATCCGGAGTCTCTTATAGGCATACCACATATCTATGATGTCTTTAGAAAAGGCAATGTGGCGCTGATAAATGCACCGGGAAATGGGGTCGCAGATGATAAGGGAATATACTATTTTGTTCCTAAGATGATCAGATATTATCTGTCGGAGGAGCCGATTCTTAAAAATGCACCGACATATCTTCCGTTTTACGAAGAGGATATGCAGTATGTTCTTGAGAACTTTGACAAGCTGGTTCTTAAGGATGTGGCCGAAGCCGGTGGTTACGGGGTGGTATTTGGAAATACCATGACAAAGCAACAGAAGGAAGATTTTATTGTTTTATTAAAGAATGAACCGAGAAGATTTATAGCACAGGAGATTATAGATTTTCAGGATCTTGAGATTCTGGATGAGGGTGAGATAGTACCAAGGAAGGCAGACCTTAGAGCGTTTGTCCTGATGGCTGATGAACCTTACGTCTGGGCGAGTGGCCTTACCAGGTTTTCAAGAAATCCGGATTCATTTATTGTCAATTCATCTCAGGGAGGAGGATTTAAAGATACATGGGTATTATCTCAGTAGAACAGGTTGACCACCTTTATTGGTTAGGAAGATACACAGAGAGAGTATATACAACACTAAAGATATATTCTGAAAGCTTTGACAGAATGATTGATGAATCGGAGGACAGCTATCAGAAATATTGTGACTCCCTGGATATTCCGAATATATATGAATCAAAAGAGGATTTTTTAAAGAGATATCCCTTTGATATCAGTGTGCCGGATTCCATAATAAGTAATCTAAACAGGGCTTATGATAATGCCATAGTTCTTAGAGAAACTATAGGTTCTGAGGCACTTTCATATATTCAGCTTTCGATATATGCAATGAATAATGCATCTGTAAGCGATGCTCCCCTTATCGACCTTCAGCAGATTATGGATGATCTTCTTTCATTCTGGGGACTGGTTGATGATCAGATCGATTCAGATCAGATAAGAAATATCATTAAAGCAGGAAAAAGAATCGAGAGAATTGATTTGTATGCAAGGATGGAGGTTGAGAAACTACGTCTGGTTCGGGAGGTTCGCAGAATGATTCCACGAGTGTTAAGAAGTGGAATGAAGTATGATGATATGTCACTCAGCAGGGTGAGTACACTGATAAATGACGTAAATCTTGATTATGAAAAAATAATCACGAATGTTGAAAAAATAATTTCATATTAAGAAGGTGATAATGTGGCTTTTTTGAACTATGAATATAAGATGAAAATCAAATATTCAAAGCCGGTGGACAAGTGCTATTTTACGATAAAGTCAATACCGGCAGATGATTTCAGACAAAGAAATATATCATATGAAATAAGCATAAATCCGTATGTCCAATATTCAGAAGGCGTTGATTCGTTTGGAAATATTCAGATTATCGGTCAGGAACCGGAGAGCCATTCGGAATTTGAATTTGTCATCAAGGGTCTTGTCGAAACCTATCAGGTAAATGTTCAGGGAGGGGTGAACACCGGCAAGATAGGAATGTATAAATATCCCTATGGTAAATGCATTCCGGGAGAAAAGATAATGGGATTTGTGGATGAGCTGTCGGCCGAGACGAAAGGGCTAACTGATGAAAAAGAAAAATGTCGTTTTATTATGAATCAGCTGTATGAAAGAATACGATATGAAAAAGGCAGCACTGAGATAGAAACTACTGCTGAAGAGGCCTTCGCAAATGGGAAAGGTGTATGTCAGGATTATGCCCATATATATATCAGTCTTCTTCGAACCTTTTCTATTCCGGCAAGATACGTATGCGGCCTTATCGTGGGGGAAGGACAGAGTCATGCCTGGGTTGAAGCAGTATGCGATGGAAGCTTTATAGCCTTTGATCCGACACATAACAGAGAGATAACGGATGAGTATATAAAGCTGGGGGTAGGAAGAGATGCTACAGACTGTGCCATAAACAGAGGTGTTATGTGGGGTGGTGGACTTCAGACCCAGGAGATAGAGTGCATCGTAGAGAAATACTATTGATAAAGATGTCATAAGCAGCAAACAGATAAACTGAAAAAGGAGTACATGATGATAGAGACTGTAACATCGGTAGATCTTCCTATTGATGAAAAACTGATGATTAAAAAGAATCGAATATGTCCCCAGGTAATGAGTGAAGATGATGCGTCGTTAAAAAGGATCAGCATCGTTACAGGTATTCACGGTGATGAGCTTGAAGGGCAGTATGTCTGCTACGAGCTTCAAAGAAGGATAATGGAAGAATATGATAATCTGCAGGGAATAGTCGATATATATCCGGCTATGAATCCTCTTGGAATTGATTCCATTACCAGAGGAATACCTGCATTTGATCTTGATATGAATAGACTCTTTCCCGGAAACAAAGATGGCAATATGACAGAGTATATAGCTGCAGGAATTATGGAGGATGTGGCCGGTTCTGACCTGGTTTTTGATATCCATGCAAGCAATATATATCTTACGGAAATACCACAGATAAGAATAAATGAACTACATGCGGAAACCCTTGTTCCACTGGCTAAACTTTCAAATGTAGATTTTATATGGGTACACGGAGCCAGTACAGTTTTGGGGGCTACATTTGCGCATAGTTTGAACAGTATCGGAACACCTGTGCTTGTAGTTGAAATGGGTGTGGGAATGAGACTTACCAGAGAATATGGAGAGCAGCTGATAGACGGCATATTTAATACGATGAAAGAACTCGGAATGTGGAAGGGAGAAGTGCCTGAAGTAAGATCTCCGATGATATCAGAGAATCCGGAGGATGTAAGCTACTTAAATGCATCGGCTAGCGGGCTTTTTGTTCCAGAGGTAAAGCATGGTGCATTTGTATCAAAGGGAGATCTGGTTGGCAGAATTGTGGATCCCCTGGAGGGAAAAGTGCTTGATGAGGTGAGGGCACCTCAGGGAGGAATGCTTTTTACAATCAGAGATTATCCTATAGTAGATGAAGGTTCACTCATGGGAAGAATACTGAATGAGGAGGTCTGCATCTATGAATAAGAGAATAATATATGAGATAAAAGGAATGTATCGTGATGACTTCAGAGTTACCGGTTATGAATTCGGTCAGGGGGAAGAATCAGTTTGTATAATAGGTAATTCAAGGGGAAATGAAGTGCAGCAGATATATTGCTGTTCCCAGCTTGTAAAAAAAATGAAACAGCTTGAGGAAGAGGGGAGAATAAAGGATGGAGTGAAAATACTGATTATTCCATCCATCAATCCATACTCAGTCAATATTCAGAAAAGATTCTGGTCTACAGACAATACGGATATTAACAGAATGTTTCCCGGCTACGATCTGGGAGAGACAACTCAGAGAATTGCAGATGGAGTTTTTAAAGAGATAAAAGACTATAAATACGGAATACAGTTTACTTCGTTTTATATGCCCGGAGATTTTGTACCGCATATCAGGTATATGAAAGAGGGATTCACACAAAGAGAAGATGCTGAAAAGTTCGGGCTTAAATATATAGTTGAAAGAACTGTGAGACCATATGATACAGCAACGCTTAATTATAACTTGCAGGTGTGGGATACGACTGCATTTTCCCTGTACACAAATACAACTTCAAGGATCAGCAGTACAGGTGCAGGTCAGGCCGTGCTGGCCGTGATGAACTTTATGGCAAACAGCGGAATGATAAAGTACAGTGCTATCGGCGAGAAAAATATCCGATTGATCGATGATAAGGATTTTATCTCGGTCAGGACAGCTAAGTCAGGGTTTTATGAGCCGCTGGTAAAAGCCGGGGATATGGTTGAGGCCGGAAGACCGCTGGCAAATATTATAAATCCATATGAGGGGAACATTATAGAAACGCTGTATTCTCCGATCAATGGAATTATCTTTTTTATTCATAATGAACCGATTACCTATGCTAATACGGCGGTAATAAAACTAATTGAACATGCATGATAAACAGAGGAGGAATAAAGAATTATGAATAAGATACAGATGAAAACACCTTTGGTAGAAATGGATGGGGATGAAATGACCAGAATCCTCTGGAAGATGATCAAGGATGAACTTATCCTGCCATTTATAGACCTGAAGTCAGAGTATTATGATCTGGGATTGGAAAACAGGAATGAAACGGATGATAAGGTTACTTTCGATTCGGCTTATGCGACAGAGAAATATGGCGTTGCTGTAAAATGCGCGACAATCACTCCGAATGCTGCTCGTGTTGCGGAATATAATCTAAAGGAAATGTGGAAGAGTCCAAATGGAACTATCAGAGCTATCCTTGATGGTACAGTATTCAGAGCGCCTATCATTGTCAAAGGTATTGAACCATGTGTAAAGAATTGGAAGGCTCCTATAACAATAGCCAGACATGCGTATGGAGATGTATATAAGGCTTCTGAGATGAAGATACCGAGACCGGGAAAGGTGGAATTGGTATATACAGCTGAAGACGGATCTACAGATTCGGTTCTGGTTCATGAATTTGATTCTGCCGGAATAGTTCAGGGTATGCATAATCTGGAACCTTCTATTGAAAGCTTTGCAAAAAGCTGCTTTAATTATGCCCTTGATACTAAACAGACGCTGTGGTTTGCAACGAAGGATACTATTTCTAAAAAATATGACCACACATTTAAGGATATCTTTAATGAGATATTTGAAGCTGAATATAAGGAAAAATTTGATGAGGCAGGTATAGATTATTTTTATACACTGATTGATGATGCAGTTGCCAGAGTTATGAAATCTGAGGGCGGATTTATCTGGGCTTGTAAGAACTATGATGGTGATGTAATGAGTGATATGCTTTCCTCCGCATTTGGTTCGCTGGCTATGATGACTTCTGTTCTTGTATCACCAAGTGGGGTATATGAATATGAGGCAGCTCACGGAACTGTTCAGAGACATTATTATAAGCATCTGAAGGGAGAAGAGACATCAACGAATTCGGTAGCTACTATTTTTGCTTGGACAGGTGCACTTCGAAAAAGAGGTGAACTGGATAAGATTCCGGAACTTATTGATTTTGCTGATAAACTTGAAGCGTCTACTATAAGCACTATTGAATCGGGAAAAATGACTAAGGATCTGGCTCTTATTACATCCTTGAAAAAAGTTACTGTTCTTAATAGTGAGAATTTTATAAAAGCAATCAGGGAAACATTGGAACATAATCTATGAAAGATAAGCATGAGTTTGCAATTCCCGGAATAGGGATGAGAATAATAAAATCAGCCGTAGCTGTCTCGCTGTGTATGGTGATAAATATCATACGCGGTGAAGGCGGCATGGTTTTTTATTCCCAGCTTGCAGCTTTATGGTGCATACAAATGTACCGGAGCAATACATTATCAAATGCTTTACAGCGAATGACAGGAACTGTAGTCGGTGCGGTATACGGACTGATATATATTCTGATATATCCTCACCATATTTCCGGAGAAGCTTACGGTGTTCTGTTTAATATTGGTTTTATTTTTATAGGTGTGATACTGGTAATATATTCGACGGTGCTAATAAATAAGAAGCAGGCTTCTTATTTTTCATGCGTGGTATTCTTAAGTATTGTCATAAATCATATCGGGGATATTAATCCGTATAGTTTTGTATGGAACAGATTTCTGGATACAATGATCGGAATAGTCATAGGACTTTTCTTAAATAATATGAGAATCTGTTTCAACCCTGATAGAGAAACGCTGTTTGTATCGGGAGTAGATGATATCTTAGTTGACAAGAATAATAAGGTGAGTGCATTTTCCAAGGTTGAGCTGAACAGAATGATTGAAGATGGAATGAGATTTACACTCTCTACAGTCCGCACGCCGGCTTCAGTTTTGGAGCCTTTATCAGACATAAACCTTAAATATCCGATAGTTGTAATGGATGGAGCGGCTCTTTATGACGTAAAGAATAATGAATATAAATCTGTTTTTGTAATATCACCTGATACAGCAAAAGAGCTGGTTGATCTGATAAGTGCAGATAACATGTATCCTTATATAAATGTCATAATAGATGATACGCTGCTGATATATTATAACGATACGCCTGATGAGGTGAATCAGAATCTGGTTAAGACCATGCGGACATCTCCCTATAGAAACTATATTAAGAGGGATTATCCGTGTGATGAAAAAGTTGTATATATCATGCTGCTTGATACAGATGAACGGATCAACGCATTTTATGATAAACTGATCAAACAGGAATACGATAAGATATTAAAGATAGTCAGATATTCTTCGGAAGAGCATAGAGGCTATTCTTATATAAAAATATATAATAAAAATGCATCGAAGGATAAGATGCTTACATATTTGAAAAACAATTGTGGTATTACCCAGACATTAACGTTTGGAACTGTTGCAGGAAAATATGATGTTGTTATAAAAAAGAATAGTTTTAATGAAATGGTAAAAAGAGTCAGAAAAAAGTACGAACCATTTATTGGAATAAAATATACTAAGAATTTATAGTAGTTTAAAATCGGAATAGATAAGATAATCGTAAGTCAGGACATGAAGATAGAGATACTGTGGAAGTTCACACCGGAACTGCGGGTGGTGAGTTAAGAAGTTTCTTACTAATTCAGAACTTCTTAGAGGAAATAACTCCATTAATGCTACAAAAGCTTCTTTATTATGTTCGGGGTATATACTCAGCATTATATGATACACCTATATTCGAAGAGGATTGTAGAGCCTGGATACATGGTCCTGTATATTATGAGGTTTTTGAGTTGTTTAGAGATTTTAAGTATAATCCAATAGATGATGCTCGTTTTGCTTTATTTAATGGATCGAAAGATAATTTATCTGCTGAAGAGAAAGAGGTTATTGATTTAGTTGTTGATACGTTTGGAATGTATGGTGGTAAAACACTGGAAAAAATAACACATCATGAAACTCCTTGGGTAAATGCTCGAAGAGGTTATGGCGATGATGTTAAATCTAATGAGATTATATCTAAGAAGGCAATAACTGAGTATTTTAGGTATATAGGAAAACAGTATGATTTAAAATCAGAAGATGGTTTGAAGAGCTATATTCATTCAATATTAGGTTAATTTTGAGAAATATGGCATATCGTAGTTACGTAATAGTAGCTACGATATGTCTTTTTTTGCTGACTAGTGACATTGAAACCATGATAATCTATGCTATAATTAATTTGTTTTCTGAAACTGATGTGTTTGTTTTTCGGAATGGCTTGT
>JAFUVQ010000073.1 GCA_017477505.1 Eubacterium sp. | reverse complement strand
CATTGTTGTGGTATGCTACATCCTGAAATGAAGAATTTAGCTATCCGTAAAATGACATGTGATTGCGGTCTTACAATAAGCCGTGACCAGAACGCTGCTATCAATATCCTAAACGAAGGATTACTACTACTGACTTAAGTAGCATGAAACTAAATATGACAGTAGGGATGGAATAGCCCAAACTTATACGCCTGTGGACACTGTGTAAGACGAGCCGTTATGTATCATCGTAGCCAGCGCAGTAGTGGTTGAAGCAGGAAACTCCGACTTCTATAAGTCGGAGTAGTTCACATAGAGACTAATGTGACGGCAGGATATAGTTTTTTTGATTTACGTTTATATTAATGTGTATAGTATAGAAATATTATTTTTGGGAAAAGGTTTATTCAAATGAAAGTATATCTGGATAATTCGGCAACTACAAAGGTTTATCCTGAGGTTGCTGAAATAATGATGAAGGTGTTACTGGAGGATTACGGCAATCCATCCTCACTGCATATGAAAGGCGTTGAGGCTGAGAGGTATATAAAGAACTCTCTTAGGTCATTATCCGGAATTCTGAAGTGCAGGGATGATGAAATATATTTCACATCCTGCGGTACGGAATCCAATAATATGGCGATTATAGGAACAGCTCTGGCCAAAAGACGTAAGGGAAAGCATATCATTGTTTCATCTATCGAGCATGCATCAATACTGGAAACAGCACATTTTCTCGAAAAGGAAGGCTATGATATTACATTTCTGGTTCCTGATGACAGAGGCATTGTATCGCCTGAAAAGGTAAGTGAAGCACTTAGAGAGGATACTATTCTGGTCTCTGTAATGATGGTGAATAATGAACTTGGCAGTATTAATCCTGTCAAGGAAATTGCGGCGGCTGTTAAGAATTATGACAAAGATATAATTGTTCACACGGATGCGACTCAGGCATTTGGCAAGATGGAAGTATCTGTATTAAAGCTTGGTGTGGATCTCCTTACAGTAAGTGCTCATAAGATTCATGGTCCGAAGGGGATAGCTGCTCTATATGTGAAGAAAGGTACATTACTCCGTCCTGTAATATATGGTGGAGGCCAGCAAAGGGGTATGAGGTCAGGAACAGAAAATGTTCCGGGAATAGCCGGCTTCGGCATGGCTGCTGATCTTACTTACAGGAAGCTTTCTGATAATGTTAAGAAGATGGAAGCCTTGAAGGGAAGACTTATCAAGGGACTCACTCTGAATGAAAATGTCACTGATAATTCCGGCGATGCACCTCATATAGCCAGTATCAGTTTCCGTGGAGTCCGTTCGGAAGTAATGCTTCACGCCCTTGAGGACCGTGGAATATATGTATCCAGCGGTTCAGCCTGCTCCACAAATAAACCTTCGAAGAAGGGCAGCAAGGTGCTCAGAGATATAGGACTGTCAGAAGCAGATATCGAATCTACCATCAGATTCAGTCTTTCGGAAGAAAATACAGAAGAAGAAGTGGATTATGTTATAAAGACGGTGTCTGAACTCCTGCCAATGCTGAGACATTATACAAGAGGATAGAAGCAGAGAAATGCTAACCACATATCTTAAGATAGGATATAGTGTTTCTGGTTTCGTAGAGGAGGAGATGCCTGATGGCTTCATTAACAGTTATGGATATCGCCAGGTTCATTAACACCTGGCTGAATCCCGTGATGGGAATAATTACGATAGTAATTGGACTCGTTGTTTGCTTCGGAATGAATGAAAGATTAAGAGTTCTGGGGATTTGGGGTGTACTTATGGGCATCACTACAATTCTCGGGATGACAACACGGCTCATTAATTATCTATATAGTATAGATAAACTTGATTCTCACTTTTTCCGTGATGGGATTTATAATAGAATTGTTTATATCACAGGCATTATCGCTGCCATAATGGGGCTGGTCGGAAGATTCATGGTATGGCTTTATGCCCGTAGGAATTATGGCACTAAGGTGCTGTGGATTATAATCGTTTCTATAATTCCGATAGTTACGCCTGTAATAAAAATGGTAATCAATAAACTGACTCTCCGGAATGCAGACGGCAAAAATATATTGGCACTGACTACATATTCCAATTCCATTATTATAATTGGAGGAGTTGCAGTATCTCTAATTTTCATGCTCATTTTCTATAAAAATAAAGGAAAAGAGAACATCATACCGCTGTTCTGGCTGTTTTCACTCTTATCAATTATCGGATCGGTTCTGAATTATCTGCTGAATATCATTTATATACATAATCTTGATAACGATAATATTTACCTTTGTTTGACATTTTTCGGATGTCTGGGTTCGCTCATAACTCCGGCTGCCTGCTTGTATCTACTGATAAAACAGAATAGTAGAGAGGGATATTATGATGAATATTAACAAGGAAATTGCTTAGTTATAAGAATATTTATAAAGTCAGAAGGGCTGTCAAGAAAAAATACTTGACAGCCTCTTTCATATGTTGTAAAGTAAGAAAGCTTGACAAAGAGGTATCTGTATGGAAGATATTGTAAGACGTACACTTTTATATGATTTTTATGGAGAATTGCTGACTGAGCATCAGAAGGATGTTTATGCGGATGCGGTTCTGAATGATCTTTCGTATAGTGAAATTGCAAGTGAGTATGGCATTTCAAGACAGGGTGTATATGATCTGGTCAAGCGCTGCGATGCAATTCTTGAGGGATATGAAGCTAAGCTGCTGCTGATTGACAGATTTGAATCTGTCAAAGAGAAGCAGAAGGATATATTGAATATCTGTAATGATTTAATATCTGAGTTGAATAAGACAGAATCAGATGAAGCATTAAATAACAGTATAAATAGAATTATTGAAATAACAGAGGACATCATAGAAGAATTATAGTTACCTGGAGGCGCTATGGCTTTCGACAGTTTATCAGATAAACTTCAAAATGTATTTAAGAAACTCCGCGGCAAGGGGGCTCTTACTGAGGGCGATGTCCGTGAGGCTATGAAAGAAGTTAAGAGAGCTCTTCTTGAAGCTGATGTTAACTTCAAGGTTGTCAAGAATTTTACCAATACCGTAACCGAAAAAGCTATCGGTGAAGAGGTTATGAAGGGACTCAACCCGGGTCAGATGGTTATCAAGATCGTACGTGACGAGCTTGTAAATCTCATGGGTGCAGAAAATGCCGAGCTTAAGCTCAGACCTTCAAATGAGATGACCATCATCATGATGTGCGGTCTTCAGGGTGCCGGTAAAACCACTACAGCAGCTAAGCTTGCCGGACAGTTGAAGAACAGAGGCAAAAGGTCGCTTCTTGTAGCTTGCGACGTATATAGACCTGCAGCTATCAAGCAGTTGGAGATAAATGGAGAGAAGGTTGGTGTTCCTGTATTCCAGATGGGCATAGAGCATAGACCGATAGATATAGTAAGGGCAGCCATGAAGCATGCTGATAAGAATGAGATCAATCTTCTTATCGTGGATACTGCCGGTCGTCTTCATGTAGACGACGATATGATGGAAGAGCTTGAGGAGATCAAGAACAATATCGATATAGCATATACACTCCTTACTGTTGATTCCATGACCGGTCAGGATGCCGTAAATGTTGCAGAGACTTTCAATAATCGTATAGGAGTTGACGGTGTCGTTCTTACAGAGCTCGATGGTGACACCAGAGGCGGTGCGGCACTTTCTATCAAAGCTGTTACAGGCAAACCTATCATGTTTGCAGGTATGGGTGAGAAGCTTACCGATCTTGAACCTTTCTATCCGGATCGTATGGCAAGCCGTATACTTGGCATGGGTGATATAGAGAGTCTTATCGAGAAGGCTCAGGAGTCCATAGACGAGGAACAGGCCAAGGCTATGGAGGAAAACCTCAGAAAGGGTACATTTACCTATAATGACTTCCTGGATCAGATGGAACAGATGAACAAGATGGGAAGTCTTACGGATATACTCGGAATGCTTCCGGGAAATGTAAGTAAGCAGATGAAGGGTGTTGAGATTGATGACAGCATGATGACTAAGCCAAAGGCCATCATCCAGTCCATGACACCTGAGGAAAGAGAGAAACCGTCACTTATGAATATCAGCCGAAAGCACAGAATTGCCAAAGGCTGCGGACTTGACATCAGCGAAGTAAACCGCTTTATTAAGCAGTTTGAAGAAATGCAGAAGATGATGAAGAAGATGTCCGGAATGATGGGCGGTAAGAAGAAAAAAAGATTTAAGATGCCTTTTGGCTTTTAAATATAACAAATAATAATTTTTAATATTTTAAGGAGGTCATTTAAAAATGGCAGTAAAGATCAGATTAAAGAGACTTGGTTACAAGAAGCACCCAATCTACAGAGTTGTAGTTGCTGATTCAAGAGTTCAGAGAGACGGTGTTGTTATCGATGAGATAGGTACATATGATCCTAACAAGGAGCCTGCAGAGGTTAAGATCGATGCAGACGCTGCTAAGAAGTGGCTCGGAAACGGAGCACAGCCTACAGAGACAGTTTCAAAGCTTTTCAAGCAGGCAGGTATCGAGAAATAATAGGGAGGGATGCTTAGCATGAAGGAATTAGTTGAAATCATTGCCAAGTCCCTTGTAGATTCGCCTGAAGATGTAGTTGTTACAGAAACAACAGATGATGAAATGATAAAGCTCTGTCTTACGGTTGCCCCAGATGATATGGGTAAAGTTATCGGAAAGCAGGGCAGGATTGCTATGGCTATCCGTACTGTTGTTAAAGCTGCTTCATCAAAGCTTGACAAGAGAGTTGTTGTAGATATCAAATAAGGTAACTATCTGAGTGTGTCAAAACATCTTAGGATGCTTTGGCACTCTTTTTAATAGGAGAAACAAAGTGGAAGATAAATTCAGGATAGGTGTTATCACCAAAACTCATGGAATCAAGGGTGAGGTCAAGGTTTACCCGACTACATCAGAAGTGGATAGATTTGATTATCTGGAAAAATGTACGGCTGTATCGGAAAAAGGCGTTGAAGTGCCACTCGTTGTTACAGGAGTAAAATATTTTAATGATCAGGTCATACTCAAGTTTGAAGGTTATGATACCATTGAATCGGTTGAACCTCTGCTTAAGAAGGAACTTTATGTTTCAAGAGAGGATGCCATACCTCTTGAAGAAGGTGAATATTACGTCGCTGACATTATAGGAGCGACAGTTATAGATACTGAAGGAAAGATCATCGGAAAGTTCAAGGATTATATGGAGACTCCCGCAAATGATGTATATATCATTGAGACGACAAACGGCAAAGAGATAATGATCCCCGCTGTCGATGAATTTATTTTAAATGTAGATACAGAAGAAAATGTAATGAGAGTAAAACTCATAAAAGGTATGATGTAATGAATTTTCATGTAATGACGCTTTTTCCGGATATGATCCGTAATGCTCTGGGTGAAAGTATAACCGGAAGAGCCATAGATAAAGGAATCATAAATCTGAATACAGTGAACATAAGGGAATATGCCCAGAACAGGACACGCCATGTGGACGATTACATTTATGGCGGCGGTTCCGGAATGCTTATACAGATAGAACCTGTCTGGCTTGCATTTACAGCCCTTATGAATGATATATATAAGAATGAGGAGGCTCTTCCTGTTACAAAAGAAGAAATGACAGAGGAAATAGTGCCTCTTGTTAAAGAAAGACGTAAGAAACTGAGAGTGCTTTATATGACTCCTCAGGGACGCCGTTTTGACCAGAGATTTGCCGAAGAGCTTTCCCGTGAGGAAAATGTGGTTTTTATCTGCGGACACTACGAAGGAATCGACGAGCGTATAAATGATCTTATCGAACCGGAGGAAGTATCCATGGGTGACTTCATTCTTACCGGTGGGGAGATCGCTGCCGTAGCAATGATTGACAGCATTTCCAGACTCTGTCCGGGAGTATTGGGAAATGATGACAGCTCCGTCAGCGAATCATTTTCGGAAAATAGACTGGAATATCCCCAGTTTACGAGACCGGCCGAGTATCTTGGCCTCAAGGTTCCCGATATACTGCTTTCCGGTGATCATGCAAAGGTTGAAAGATGGAGAGATGAGCAGTCTCTTGAAAATACAAAAGAGAAAAGACCGGATCTGCTTTCTTTGGACTCTTAATCCATATGGCTCAAGGTCTTGCGATGAATGCTCTATCGTTGTATAATTGTTCGTAAATGAGGATATCCGTACAAGTGTAATACATTTTTGATGGATTATATGGAGGATTGATAATTGAAGAAGATTATAGCTATAATGCTGATATTGATTTTCTGCATGATTCCTGCCGGCTGTGGATCATCGGATGTAAAGACAGATGAATCTCAGCCGGTTTCCGATGAAAAGGCTGATGCTGTCAGGGAAGAGGTTGTAAACCTCGTAAATGATGAACTCCCTGCAATATCTGACAGAAGAGATTCGGCAGTACAGGTATTTAATGATTTCTTTTCGGAAGGTGAAAGTGCCGACAGGGATGTATGGGGGCCAAAGCTTACTGATGCTGTAAATGAATATGATCAGTATCTCCTGAGACTAAAAAGCATAGGCACTACCACGGAAGAAGGAACCGGGCTACTCAGCCTTTATGTAGGCAGCGCGGAGCTTCAGTTCAAAGCTATGCAGGATATAGCGGATGCAACAAATGAGATGGATTCCGATAAGCTGAAATCCGCCAGGAGTTCACTTGCAGAATCGCATGATATGATGGATGAATATGACAGGAAACTCCTTGAAATATGTAATAAATATGGAATCCTGATCAATTAGTCCCGGTCAAAGCCGGATCGTAAGAATGCATTGAATTTGTAATGGGGGTATGGAATATGGGCGAAACCAAGATAATGATTGTAGATGATGAACCCAGGATCAGAAAACTGCTCAAGGATTATCTTGCAAAGAAGGAATATGTTGTTATAGAGGCGTCAGACGGCGAAGATGCGGTAGATAAGTTTTACTCTATAAATGACATTTCACTTATCATCATGGACGTTATGATGCCTAAGATGGATGGCTATGAGGCGAGTACCGAGATTAGGAAGATTTCAGAGGTGCCTATAATCATGCTGACTGCAAAGTCGGATGAGAAGGATGAACTGAAGGGATTCGAAATCGGTGTAGATGAATATATCACAAAACCTTTCAGTCCTAAGATTCTGGTGGCGAGAGTAGAGGCTGTACTCAGACGTACCACATCCAAAGATAAAGAAGAAAATGTGGAAGCTGGCGGTATCTTTATAGATAAATCCGCTCACAGAGTAACCGTTGACGGTGAATTTGTTGAACTGTCATTTAAAGAATTTGAACTCCTGAGCTATTTTATAGATAATCAGGGAGTTGCACTTTCAAGAGAGAAGATTCCGAATAATGTCTGGAATTATGATTATTACGGAGATGCCAGAACTATCGATACACACGTTAAGAAGCTCAGGGCAAAACTCGGTGATAAAGGTAAATATATTAAGACTATATGGGCTCTTGGATATAAATTTGAGGTTGTAGATGAAGATTAGCGAGACGCTTAGAAATAAGCTGAAAGACAGACCCAAAAGGTTTATTTCCATAAGATTTAAGATAACACTCATGGTTATGATCATAACGGTCGTAACCATGGGTCTTGTTGTAATGTTTGTTAATTTTTTCCTGAAGGACATAATTTTATATAATACAAGAAGTAATCTTATAGCTTCATACAGATCCTGTAATGAGCTTTTTGCAGGTATTAAGATATATCAGTTTATGCTGGACAGATCCAATGATGAGTTCGGGGAATATATCAGCAACATTGAGAACCCTTCCGGAGCTACCATTTATATAATCGATGAGAGCTCACTCAAGGTTTATTCATCGGTTGTTCTTACAGATTCGGTAAAGCATGACCTGAAACAGATACTTCTGGATACTGATTTTAAGCTTTTTAAGTATAAAAAGGAACCATATGAGATAAGAGAGGCTTCCGATGCGAGAGGAAGGGCGGAGTCCCTGGAACTTGTGGGAAGGATGGATAATGGCAATTATATAGTCATAAGGTGTCCGGTTGAACGTATAGACAGCAGCCTTACATTTATATCAAGACTTTCTTTGGCCATAACCTTTATGCTTATTCTCATGGAAATGATAGTAATGCTGGTTTTCACGGACAGGATAGTGCATCCTATAAAAGATATGTCTGTTATCGCCAGGAAAATGTCACTTCTTGATTTTGATGCAAAGGTAAATGTAAATAATAATGATGAGATAGGTGAACTTGGGCACAGCATGAATGAGCTTTCAGAAAAGCTTGAGCATGCCATATCCGACCTTAAGACATCAAATCTTGAACTTGAAAAGGATATAGAGAGGAAAGAGGAGATAGATGAGATGAGGAAGGAATTCCTGTCCCATGTATCCCACGAATTAAAGACTCCTATAGCACTTGTACAGGGCTATGCCGAAGGTCTGAAAGACAATATCTCTGATCCTGATAATATTGATTTTTATTGTGATGTAATTATAGATGAAGCAGGAAAGATGAATAACCTTGTTATGAAGCTGCTT
>JAFUVQ010000017.1 GCA_017477505.1 Eubacterium sp. | reverse complement strand
TTATGATGATGAGGATGATGATGATTTCCTTGATTAATCAGAGGGTCAGGATTACAGAATAATAAATAATAAAAGCCGAAGGTTTTGCCTCCGGCTTTTATATTTTTTTAGATGTATACAGCTGACTTCAACTGTAACATGAATTATAGTATTACAAGATTAGATGATAATTCTGACGGATTATTAATCTTGGAATTACAATAATACAGCGTATTATAGATATCAGTTGCTTTGCAGTCGTAGTACCATGAAAGTGATTCGGCATCCTGTACAGGATGGTAATCACTTTTTTTGTTGATTATCGGTATGCGTGATGCATCTTGAATCAGTTTTATCAGTGGTGATGAATCACGTCTGAAGCTGAGAAGGTTTGCATAGTGTGCGTAACCGCCTTTTGTAATCACGTTGAAATCATCGGCTTTGATACCGAGTATTAAGTTCAGGAGCGCACGTGAGCTTCTGGTATATGTGATGTTTCGGGTTTTAAGCTGCTGAACCGCATCATCGAAAGAAACAGGAATAGTGATACTCCTGAGTCGGTTCAGCATGTCTCCGGATAATTCATGGATTGGTGTATCATCTGTGAGTTCTGTAAGTCTGAGATTAAGAAGTGTATCAAGTGTTGAGTTTTCAGTTATGCATGGTGTCTTTTTTATTGCATCAAGAACTATTGATGGCACATGCTCTGATATATCATTTTTGTCAGCTATAAGCCTTCTGATGGCGGAGGCACTGAGAAACTCTGAAGTATTATCTATATTACTATCTGAATTATTATAATTAAGAATATCATTTATAATCTGTTTATGTACTATTTGTCTCTGTGTTTTCAGTATGGAACTCGGTGATTCATGCATAATGTGATAAGAGCCACGACGCTTTATAATATGCGGGATGATATTAGAATCTAAGGTTCTGAGTGCACATATATACTCGATGGCAAGTATATTATTCGGAGATGAGGCTATCTCTGATATTTTATCACCAAGTATATCCTTAAGAGCCAGTTCTCTTGCAAGTGGGTATATTGTTCCTTCTTTAAGATGATCCCTAAGTGATGCTTTAAAGTTTGCTGGCTCTTTTGTAAGAATATCGCAGATCTTGTCAAAGGGATTCATATCATCAGTTTCAACACCAAAGGACAGGTAATTTATGCAACCTATGGCATCAAGTATTGAAACCGCGCCTTTTGCAAAATCACCGGCATTTGAAATTGCATAAACTGTTGGCAGTTCAAATACGGCATCCAGCTTATCCAGAGCCATTCCTGCACGAGCATATTTGTTCAATACAGCAGGCTCGCCACGCTGGACAAAGTTACCGCTCATGATGGACAGGACATAGTCTGCATCGGTTTCCCGGCGGGTAGTATCAGCATGGTATGCATGTCCGTTATGAAACGGGTTGTATTCAGATATGATTGCTGAAATTTTCATTATGGCTCCGTTTTTGTTTATCTAATTCTATCTAATTCTTTATATAGTGTATTTTTACGAATAGTACCATGATACACTCCATAAAGCTTCTTGTCAAAAATATACATTTGACGTTACCAAAATTGTTACTAACGGCGCACGCCCGTGACTTTAGTCATGGGTTAGCCGCCATAACAGGTGTATATTATCGTACGATACACAAACATATGTTTGATTATAGTTGTTTTTTATGGTATAATTTATATGGATGGGAGATATTTGAAATGAAAATAATTTCTACATACAGTACCAAAATCAAACATTATAATCATATTTTTGCAGAGACTATAAAACTCTATCGTGAAGCGGTAGATTTTTATATTGATGTTTGTTACCTTGAATGGGCTGTAATTGATACGCTTGTTGGGCACAACAGACTTTCTTATATTGAGGCTCTTACACACAGAACATCTGCCCACCCGAATATTAGATATGATTTTGATCATAAATTCTATAAGTTTCCTTGTTATTTAAGACGTGGGGCTATTAACGAAGCTATCGGAAAAGTCTCATCATATATGAGTAATCTTTCCAACTGGGAAATCACTGATATAAGAATCAGAGGTGCAAAACCGTCATATCCAAGAGCGGGTTATGTGTATCCTTGTATGTATAGGACAGATATGTATAAACCTTCAGGAACTTACGAGGCAAAGATTAAAGTGTTCATCCGTAATACATGGGACTGGATAACCGTTCAGCTCCGTAAGTCTGATGTGGATTATATAAACCGAAGATGTTCAACTCGTAAACAATGCGCTCCCACTCTTCAGAAAAGAGGCAAGGAGTGGTTCCTGGATTTCCCATTTGAAGAAGAAATCAAACTAACTGATACAGACATCCGTAACCAGACGGTCCTTGCTGTCGATCTAGGTCTTAACAGTGCTGCAACGGTCTCGGTAATGCAGTCAGATGGCACGATCTTAGGCAGACATTTTCTTAAGCTGCCTAAAGAATACGACTCTCTGAAACATTCAATTAACCGTGTAAAAAAAGCACAGCAGAATGGTAACTATAAGACCCCGAAGCTCTGGGCTAAAGCTAAGGGTATCAATGACGATATATCCGTAAAGACCACGAATTTCATAATAGATAAAGCGGTTCTCTACAATGCGGATACTATTGTTTTTGAGCACCTTGACCGTACGGGTAAGAAACGTGGCTCTAAGAAACAGAAACTCCATATGTGGAGAAGTCAGTACGTTCAGTCTATGGTCACGGATAAGGCTCACAGATTAGGTATGCGCACAAGTCATATCTGCGCTTGGGGAACGAGTCGTTTAGCATATGATGGAAGCGGACGGGTTCTCCGAGGTAAAGAAGCAGATCTGAAATGTTACAGCTTATGCAGATTCCAGAACGGCAAAGTATATAATTGTGACCTATCAGCTTCATATAATATAGGTAGCAGATACTTTGTACGTGAAATACTAAAATCCTTGCCCGCGAGGGAGAGGTTAGCACTTGAGGCAAAAGTTCCTCAGGTTGCTAAGAGAAGCACCTGCACGTTGTCTACACTAATTAACCTAAATGCGGAGCTTTCGCCTCTTGTAGCGTAAGGTATCTGATTAAGGTCGTATCTGTAGTAACGTAGTTCCCGTCTCCTAAAGAGACTACGTGTACACTATATAATTTTGTACATTTTTGGGAAGCACGCGACTTTAGTCGTGTGAGGCTTCACATAGAATAATCAAGTGTGAATGCTTATATCTTAAGTTTATAAACTTACTAAAGATGAGGTGACTCGCAGATATGATTTCTAAAGGATATTTGAAATATAAAAAGCTTGTTTTGGGATTGATCCTAATAATTATGAGCACAGAGTTTCTTTCAGGATGTCTTGAGGGGAAGTATGATCCGAATATGACTATCGCTCAGCAGATTAAGACCCGCCACTATAATGGTGCTGGAGATACTTTTGGTAAGGGTGAGCTCCTAGATGAAATTCTTGAGGCGGTTGATACAAAGGATGTAAGTCGTTTGAAGATTTTGTTTTCAGATTATGCTCTTGCAAATGATACCGATATCGAGGATCAGATTAATACATTATATGCAAACTTTCCAACTGTCAGTGAGATGAAAGACAGGTGCTGTGCTATGAGTGGCAGTCACAATCAGGGCTCGACTGAGTATTGGTATCAGTACCAGCCTATGGTTGATATATATGATGAAAATGGTGCCCGCTGGCGCTTTATCGTAATCTGGATCGAAGGTAACTCGGAGGAACCTGTGAAACAGGGACTTCATTCCATACAGCTCATAAGTGAGGAGGCATATGATAATCATAATTTCACTGTACATAATCGTGATGCTGAACCTGGGGTATATGTATACGTGGAGGAGTAAATGATATATGAGTAATCATTTGGTGAATGATTACTTAATGTATGATTGCACGAGAGGTAGGATACTTCGCATTCCGCGCTCGGCGCGGCGCATGTCGTGAGCGACATTCTTTATTCGATTTATTGAGTATTTTGGTGGTTTAATTAGGTTGTGTACTGTGTTATAATCAAGTTCGGTTTGGAATAAAAAGGTGTAATAAAATCGAAAATATGTTTGACTTTTTGAAATTGTTGTATTATATTCATAACAACGAACGTATGTTTGAAGGAGGATTTTTTAATGGCAAATGAAGATAAGATAAAGGCACTCGATGCGGCGCTGGCTCAGTTAGAGAAGCAGTTCGGCAAAGGAACTGTTATGAAGCTCGGTGACAAGAACGCATCTCTCAATATAGAATCAGTACCTACAGGATCGCTCAGCCTGGATATAGCACTCGGTATAGGCGGACTTCCTAAGGGACGTGTTATCGAGATTTACGGACCTGAGTCAAGTGGTAAGACTACAGTAGCACTTCATGTTGTTGCTGAAGTTCAGAAGATGGGCGGTATAGCGGGCTTCATCGATGCAGAGCATGCGCTTGATCCTGTATATGCAAAGAATATAGGTGTTGATATTGATAATCTTTATATCTCACAGCCCGATAACGGTGAGCAGGCTCTTGAGATTACAGAGACCATGGTAAGGTCAGGGGCTGTTGATGTTATCATAGTTGACTCGGTTGCAGCTCTTGTTCCTAAGGCTGAGATTGAAGGAGATATGGGTGACAGTCATGTGGGCCTTCATGCAAGACTTATGTCACAGGCCCTTCGTAAGCTTACAGCAGCTATAAGCAGAACTAACTGTATAGTAATTTTCATCAATCAGCTCCGTGAGAAGGTTGGTGTTATGTTCGGAAATCCGGAGACTACAACAGGCGGTCGTGCTCTTAAGTTTTATGCATCAGTAAGACTTGATGTAAGACGTATTGAAACTCTTAAGGCAGCGGGCGAGGTAATCGGTAACAGGACAAGAGTTAAGATAGTTAAGAATAAGGTTGCACCTCCATTCAGAGAGGCAGAATTTGATATCATGTTTGGTAAGGGTATTTCCAAGTCGGGTGATATTCTTGATCTTGCAACAGCAAACAGTATCATTGTTAAATCAGGTGCATGGTATTCATATCTCGGTGAAAAGATAGGACAGGGACGTGAAAATGCAAAGGCGTACCTTGAACAGAATCCAGATGTGATGGCTGAGGTTGAGGCAGAGGTAAGAGCTAAGTATGCTCCTGAAGAGGGAGAAAGTGATCTTCCTGATGATGAGGCATAATATATGGCATATATCATTTTAAAGCATGTAGGTAATCAGTATAAGGCTTTTATAGATGATATATATGTTGGACCGTTATACAGGAGTGATCTTTCCAGAGAGGATATTCCCGAAGAGGGCGAGATTCCTGACAGTAAGATTGAAGTTATTCATGAAATCATGTATAGAAGAGCTGCCAACAGCTCCATGAATCTTCTTAGTACAAGAGAACTGTCCGGAGGAGATATAGAGAGTAAGCTCAGGCTTAAGGGCTATACAGAGGACACCATAGCGAAGGTTACAGAAATGCTTTACAGCTATGGTTATCTGAATGACAGACGTTTTGTTGAAAGCTATGTCAGATCCAATATGACTAAAAAAAGCAGAAGCATGATAAGAAAAGAACTTAGTGATAAGGATATGGATATGACCATGGCTGAAGAGATTCTTGACGAGATGCTTTCCGAGAATGAGATTGACAGTGAAGATATCATCAAGGATATTCTTGACAAAAGGTTTGGCGGTCCCGGACCCAAAGACGAAAAAGAAAAGAGAAGGATAGTATCGTACTTGGCAAGACGGGGATTTAAACCCGGCGAGGTGCTGAAATACCTGCAGTGACTAAAGATAGAAGGGTATGGCGCTATGGCGTTATACCCTCTATTTGTATAAATAAGGACCAGTCATAATGAATATTTATGTAATTTATACAAAAAATACTTGACATAACTGTTAAAAACAAATAATATTCATATGTTGTACTATATCTAGTCGACGACATTAAAAACTTAATAAGGAGGTGCTCCTGTGGGACCAACGACGATTATAGTGTTTGCACTTATAGTGATCGTAGTCGCTGTTGTTGCCTGGTTCCTTGGAATTGCTTATCGCAAGAATATTGCAGAAGCAAAGATAGGTAAGGCAGAAGACAAGGCTAAGAGTATTATAGATGATGCACTTAAGTCCGCTGAAGAAAAGAAGAGAGAAGTTCTTCTTACCGCAAAGGAGGAGGCCCTTAAAACCAAGAATGATATTGAAAAGGAAGTTAAGGACCGCCGAAATGAGATTCAGCGAATGGAGAAGAGGGTTCTGTCACGAGAGGAAAATCTTGACAAGAAGACTACTGCACTTGAGAGAAGAGAACAGTCTCTTACTCATAAAGAGGAGAATCTTGCCAGGAAACAGGCCGAAGTTGACGAGCTTTCGAATAAGCGTTTACAGGAACTGGAAAGAATATCCGGACTCACCTCTGAACAAGCAAAGGAATTTTTACTTAGGACTGTCGAAGATGATGTAAAGCATGAAACGGCAGTTATGATCAAAGAACTGGAAACAAGAGCAAAAGAAGAAGCCGATAAGAAAGCAAAAAATTACGTAGTATCTGCAATTCAGAAATGTGCTGCAGATGTTGTATCAGAATCCACTATTTCTCTGGTACAGCTTCCTAGCGACGAAATGAAAGGACGAATCATAGGCAGAGAGGGTAGAAATATCAGAACCCTTGAAACTCTTACAGGTGTTGATCTTATCATTGATGATACACCTGAGGCAGTAGTTTTGTCCTGTTTCGATCCTATCAGAAGGGAAGTTGCAAGGATAGCGCTTGAGAAACTCATAGTTGATGGACGTATTCATCCGGCCAGAATTGAAGAGATGGTTGAGAAAGCCAGAAAGGAAGTTGAGGCAAAAATCAAAGAAGAAGGTGAAAATGCTGCACTTGAATGTGGTGTTCACGGACTTCATCCTGAACTTATCAAACTTCTCGGTCGTATGAAATACAGAACAAGCTATGGTCAGAATGTTCTTAAACATTCAGTAGAAGTATCCCAGCTTTGCGGTATTATAGCCGGAGAGATTGGGGAAGACGTTAAAATGGCTAAGAGAGCCGGACTTTTGCACGATATCGGTAAATCGGTTGATCATGAATTAGAAGGATCACATGTTACTATAGGTGTTGATCTTTGTCGAAAGTACAAAGAATCTGCAATTGTTGTTAATTCAGTTGCATCACATCATGGTGATACAGATCCTGAAAGTCTTATAGCTTGTATCGTTCAGGCTGCTGATACAATTTCAGCTGCCAGACCTGGTGCAAGACGTGAGACATTAGAAACATATACTACCCGTCTTACAAAGTTGGAAGACCTTGTAAATGAATTTAAGGGTGTAGACAAGACCTTTGCTATTCAGGCAGGACGTGAGATACGAGTTATGGTTATTCCGGAACTTGTCAATGATTCTGATATGATACTCCTTGCAAGGGATATATCCAAGAAAATCGAAGATGAACTTGAATATCCCGGACAGATCAAGGTAAACCTTATCAGAGAATCACGAGTTACTGATTATGCTAAATAAGATGTAATATTTAGAGCTGCGCATTTTTGCGCAGCTCTTTTGGGTTTTCGGCATGAAACCCTAATTGTTGCTCTTTTGTTATCTTTCGGGGATTAGAATAGTATAAAACTGTTTTATAATAATGTATAATAAAGAAGCTTAATCCGAAGGGGAAGAGTTTATAAAATATACATCCATAGTGAGGTACAGCACAATGTCAAATCTTGAATTTAAACGTTTAGATCGCAGCCTTAAATATACGGGAAACAGGATAACTGTATATGAAGATGTGTATCTTTTACCCGATGGTAAAAAAATAAATTATGACTATGTGAAGAATAAGGATGGTTCGGCAGTGCTTCTCGTGGATGAGGAAGGAAAACTTATATTTGTAAAACAGTACAGACCTGTTCCGGGAAGGGTATGTCTTGAAATTCCGGCCGGTTCTCTGGAGTTTGAAGGAGAGGATTTTGAGGCGTGTGCCAGAAGGGAAGCCGGAGAGGAAACAGGATATGTTCCTTCAGAACTTACATTTCTTGCTGAAGTAAATCCCATACCTGGATTTGTGGAGGAAAGAACGAGAGTATATATCGGAACAGGTCTTAAGAAAACTGAAAGGATGCTTGATGCTGAGGAATTTATCGATGTTGTAAAACTGACGCCGGGTGAGGCAAGAGCTCTTGTTGCTGATGGAAGTATTGTTGACTGTAAGACCATCATTTCCATATTTGCTTATGGTTTTGATTCTAAGAATGTGTTAAAATGATACATGATATCCATTTTCAATATACAGGTTATTGCGTTATCAGACGCTAGGGGGTGCGGCATGGATAATACATTATGCGAAAGAAGAATGTCTGAGGCGGAGCTTCTCAGCAGTTTTGAGGACGCGGTCAATTATGATCATATTTTCGTTTGTTATCAGGCACAGATAAATCATTCCACAGGAAGAATGGTCGGGGCGGAGGCGCTTATGAGGTGGAAGCATCCTTTGTATGGACTTCAATATCCTTCTGACTTTATTCCTGTTCTTGAGAAGAATAATCTTATCTATAAGGCGGATCTGCATGTGTTTGATATGGTCTGCAGATTCCAGAAGAGATGTATGGAAGAAGGCATTGCCATTGTTCCTATATCAGTCAATATGTCCCGTTATGATATATATAATCACAATTATGTGGAAGAGATAGAAGCAATACGTAAGAAATACGATGTTCCTGTGAAGTATCTCCGCATAGAGATAACAGAGTCTTCAGCCATAGGCGGTATGGAACTTGTCTCATCCGTTCTTTCAAAATTGCACGAATATGGTTATCTTGTTGAAATGGATGATTTTGGAAGCGGATATTCTTCACTCAACATCCTTAAGGATCTTGATGTTGATATAATCAAGCTGGATATGAAATTCATGTCCGGTAATATGGGCGGAAGAGGAGGTACTATCCTCAGTTCCATAGTACAGATGGCAAAATGGCTCAATACTCCCGTGATTGCTGAAGGTGTTGAGACTATGGAGATTGCCGATTATCTGAAGAGCATCGGATGTAATTATATACAGGGATATCTCTATTCCAGACCTACGCCGCCTGAAGATTTTATAAGTGTTATAAAAGAGATTAACCACGAACCTCTTACTCCGGCTATGGAGCTTTATAACGATATGGATACCGGGAAGTTCTGGAATCCTGAATCCATGGAAACACTGATTTTCAGTAATTTTGCCGGGCCTGCGTGTGTATTTGTATACAGTACGACTGACAGGACCATCGAGATATTACGTATGAACAAGAAATACGTTAAAGAAGTAGGTAACGGACGTACTGAGAAGGAGATTATTAAGGCTAACCCATGGGACGATCATGATGAGAAGAGTCGTAAGGATTATGAAGATGCCTTACTCCGCGCGATAGAGTCGAATGATGAAGAGGTAGTGGAGAACTGGAGAGAAATCTGTACAAAAATATGCGGTACCGATAAGATCTGCATCAGAAGTTACATAAGGGTTATCGGTAAAGGTGAGGATAAATATCTCTTCTATGCCATGGTTCAGAATATTACAAAAGAAAAGAAGATGCTTGCCGAAAGAGATGAAAAAGAGCTGGTTCTGAAAAATGCATTTGAACATGCAAATGTATATGCATGGGAGGTTAATCTCAGTACCTGGGATATGAGACCATGTTTCAGATGCATGAGGGATCTTCAACTTCCTCCGGTAATACATAATTATCCTGAGCCTGTGATTGAAAATGGTCTGTTTCCACCGGATTACGCTGATATGTACAGAGACTGGATGAAGCAGCTGGCCAGTGGGGTAGAAAAGCTTGAGGCTATCATTCCGCTTACGGTGGGAAGAGTTCCTTTCCATGTCAGATATACCACTGAATTTGATGAAACAGGAAAGCCGCTTAAGGCTTATGGGTCTGCTACACTGGTAGTTGACGATGATAAAGAAAAATAATAAAAAAAATATTTTTTGATTATTGCCTATATTTTGTAGACATAATTCGTTTGCTTTCATTATCTTGTGTAAGCCGCATAAATCCTTGAAAAATCGCAGGTTTCCATAAAATTTTTATGTTGATTTTATGTAAATTTGTAATTATACTGTAACATATTGTTAATATATTTCGGTGGAAATAGTTTTCAGGGGAATGGTATGCGGGAATTAGTTTCAGGATATGTTGAGTATCTTAAAACAACTAAAAATGCAAGGGATAATACTCTGCAATCATACAGAAGAGACCTGCTAAAGTTTGTTGATTATGCGGAAGATGCCGGTATAGCTTCAATGGATGAAGTTAACAGCACTACCATTAATTCATATATACTTTATCAGGAGAGTAAGGACTTCAGTTCTTCGACTATTTCCAGAAGTGTGGCCAGTCTGAGATCATTCTTCTCATACCTTCAGGAGAAGGGGATTGTGAAGAAGAATCCGGCAACAGGAGTTTCTACACCTAAGGTGGAAAAGAGAGTTCCTGAGGCACTGACTGTTGAAGAAGTTACAAAGCTTCTTGCACAGCCTTCCGGTAAGTCAAATAAAGAAATCAGAGATAAAGCTATGCTTGAACTTCTCTATGCTACAGGCATGAGAGTTTCGGAACTTATCTCACTAAGACTTCGGGATGTTCATCTTCAGTTTGACTATATTGAATGTACGGATAATAATAAGACAAGAGTTATTCCTATTGATAAGCAGGCCAAGCTGGCGCTCAGCAATTATATACATAAAGTTCGACCTTCCATGTGTGAAGCTTCCGAATATCTTTTTACAAATGTAAGAGGTGAGCAGATGTCCAGACAGGGCTTCTGGAAGATTATCAAGGGATATGCTGCCAAGGCCGGAATTGATAAGGATATAACTCCACATACCATACGCCACTCATTTGCATCACATATGGTTAATAACGGTGCAGATATCAAGGCGGTTCAGGAAATGCTCGGCCATTCGGATATATCATCGACGCAGATATATCTGAAGAATAAGAATACCAAGCTTAAAGAAGTGTATGACAAAGCGCATCCGAGAGCTAAAGAATAATGAATGTGTCAGGTCGCTCCGACGATTTGACACATTTTTTGTGACAGGAAACTGTGTTTTCTGTTACTCGATTATTGATCAGAAGTTAGAGGTATACAAATGTCAGGTTCTATAACAGGTAAAATTTTAAAAGTATCAACATGGGGAGAATCTCATGGCGCTGCCATAGGAGCAGTTTTGGATGGCTGCCCTGCAGGACTCACAATAGATGAGGAATACATACAGGCATTTCTGGACAGACGTAAGCCGGGACAGTCCCGTTTTACTACCCATAGAAATGAGGAAGATAAGGTCCGGATTCTTTCAGGCGTATTCGAGGGCAAAACTACGGGGACGCCTATTTCGCTTATGATAGAGAATACTGATCACAGATCGGCGGATTACAGCAATATAAAGGATATAGTCCGTCCGGGACATGCTGATTACTGTTTCAATGAGAAGTATGATATCAGGGACTACAGAGGCGGCGGAAGATCCTCCGGAAGGGAAACGGCCGGAAGAGTTATGGCCGGTGCAGTTGCCGTCCGGTTTCTTTCTGAACTTGGTATAGAGTTTCTTACATATGTTGATTCCGTAGGGGATATAAGCATAAATGAAGATAGTTTCGACGAATCATTTATAAAAGAGAATCCGCTCTGCATGCCTGACAGAGATGCATATGAAAAGGCATCCGCTTATCTTGATGAACTTATGAAGGTAGGGGATTCTTCCGGAGCGTCTGTAAAATGTATAATTAAAAATGTTCCTGTGGGAATCGGAGAAACTGTATTTGATAAGCTTGATGCAAGACTTGCAGGAGCTATCATGTCCATAGGCGCGGTAAAAGCTGTGGAAATCGGTGACGGAACAGCTGTTTCGACTTCAAGAGGAAGCGTGAATAATGATGAGTTCTATTCCGAAGATGGAAATGTACTTAAGAAGACCAATCATTCCGGTGGAATCCTGGGTGGAATGAGTGATGGAAGTGATATTATTATCAAAGCTTCATTTAAGCCTACACCATCAATCTACAGTGAGCAGGCTACGGTTGATAAAGACGGCAATAATGTGAACATAAACATAAAGGGACGTCACGATCCCATCGTTGCACCTCGTGCTGCGGTTGTGGTGGAGACCATGACTGCGCTGGTAGTGGCAGACCTGATGCTGAGTAATATGAGTTCAAAACTTGAGAACGTGCTTAAAATTTATAACGAATAGATGATGAATAGATGATGGATAAATGCCGGCGGAAAAAATTCAAGTTCCTCTTGCATTTACATATGTCATATGATAACATACTCGCGAGCCGCTACTGGGACTCGGGAATCTCCAACCCGTAACTCGGTTGCAGGACATATAATTTTTTAAGGAGGACTTTGCTATGATAACAGCAGAGAGAAAGAAAGAAATCATTGCCAAGTATGGCAAGGATGCAAATGACACAGGTTCAGCAGAAGTACAGGTTGCTCTTCTTACGGAAAGAATCAACGACCTGAATGAGCATTTTAAGACTCATCCACTTGATCATCATTCAAGAAGAGGACTTCTTAAGCTTGTTGGTCAGAGAAGAAATATGCTTGCATATATAAAGAGCAAGGATATTAACCGTTACAGAGAGCTTATCGAGAAGCTTGGTCTCAGAAAGTAATCGGAGCATAAACGCAGTGACAATTATCGTCACTGCGTTTTTCACGTAATAAGAAGGTGAGTTTAAAAATGATTAAAGGAAGTACAAAGCTGTTTGGAATTTTCGGGAATCCGATAGAACATACATTATCACCATTCATACATAATACATTGGCAGAAATCATTGATGAGGATTCCGTTTATACCGCATTTCATGTGAGTGATGAACCGGATAAGGCCGCAGAAGGCGCTTTCGCGATGGGCGTGGAAGGACTCAATATTACGGTTCCTTTTAAGCAGGATATCATGAAAAGTCTCGTGGATATAGACAGGACTGCAGAAGCTATAGGTGCGGTAAATACTCTTGTTCGCGCAGAGAATGGTTATAAGGGCTACAATACCGATGTTTACGGTATCAAAAGAGCGTTGGATGAATTTCTTGATATATCGGAACATGATGCTGTTATTCTTGGGGCGGGCGGTGCTGCCAGGGCAGTTGTTTATATGTGTATGGAATCCGGATGCGCTAAGGTTTATATTGTGAACCGTACCATCGAGAAGGCTAAAGCACTTGCTGATGAGATGAACCGGAAGTTTTCGGCTATGACTTCGACTTCGGATTCAGCTTCGGCTATGACTTCGACTTCGGTTGCGGTTCCGGTTGCGGTTTCGGATATCAGCACTATTGACAGCGAGCAGTTCGTACTTATTCAGTGTACATCCCTCGGACTTAAGCCGGGAGACGGACTTTTGGTTGATGACGATTCATTTTATGAAAAAGCTGCTTTTGGCTATGACCTTATCTATAATCCTAAAGAAACTCCATTTACAAAAAAACTCGCTGAAATCGGGATAGCCGGTGATAACGGACTTTCAATGCTTCTATATCAGGCTGTAAAGAGTCATGAACTCTGGACGGGGAGGGAGATTCCCGAAGAAGCTGTAAGGAAGACTTATGCCGCACTCCGGAAAAAGGTTTACGGCGACAATATAGTTCTGACCGGTTTTATGGGTTCGGGAAAATCCAGTGTAGGAAGGGAACTGGCAGCCATCACAGGAATGCAATTTTTGGACATGGATGCTGAGATCGTCAGGGAGACGGGGCTGAGTATAAATGAAATCTTTTCAAAGTACGGTGAAGAAGAATTCCGTAAGCTGGAGCATAATATGCTGGTTTCATTTTCAGATGAACTCTATGGAACCATTGTTTCAACCGGTGGCGGTGTGGTTGTAAGAGAAGATAATATTCCGTATCTTAAGGAACTCGGTAAGGTGGTTTACCTTGATGCTTCCGATGAGACCGTCTATGAGAGAGTGAAGGATGATACAGGGCGTCCTCTGCTTAAGGATTGTGACAGAGAAACTGCTCTTAAAAGAATAGCAGATCTTAAATCCGGAAGACTTGTTAAATACGGCAGAGCACTTGATATATGCATATCCACGGATGATAAGAGTGCTTCGGATATAGCCCGCGAGATAGTATCCCGCATACAAAGTTTAACTTGATGAAAATGCCCTGATATGGTAGAATTTAAAGGATTTTTGAGACTGCCCGAGACTACTGAAATGCTCATCGTCGTAAGGAAGGTGAGTGTTTCAGTCGTTTCGGTGTCTTAAAATCCTAAATAATATATTTATAAGGAGACATGGAAATGTACAAAAAATTTGAGACAACACTTGCAGGAAGAACTCTTCGTGTAGATGTTGACAGAGTAGCAAAGCAGGCGAATGGGGCTGTTCTCATTCATTATGGAGACACTGTGGTTCTTTCAACTGCAACAGCTTCCAAGCAGCCGAGAGAGGGGATCGATTTCTTCCCGCTTTCTGTTGAGTACAATGAGAAGATGTATGCTGTAGGAAAGATTCCCGGTGGTTTCAATAAGAGAGAGGGTAAGGCATCCGAGAATGCGATACTTACATGCCGTGTTATCGACAGACCTATGAGACCTCTTTTCCCTAAGGATTATCGTAATGACGTTACTCTTGAGAACCTGGTTCTTTCAGTTGATCCTGAGTGCGCACCTGAACTTACAGCTATGCTGGGAACAGCTATCGCTGTATCAATTTCTGATATTCCGTTTGATGGACCATGTGCAACAACACAGGTAGGTCTTGTTGATGGAGAATTCATTTTCAATCCAAATTCAGAACAGAATAAGAATTCAGACCTTAAGCTTACAGTTGCTTCCACAAGAGAAAAGGTTATCATGATCGAAGCAGGTGCAAATGAGGTTCCTGAAGAGAAGATGCTCGAGGCTATCTTTGCAGCTCATAAGGTTAACCAGAAGGTTATCGAGTTCATCGATATGATTGTTGCCGAGTGTGGTAAGGAGAAGGCTGAATATACAAGATACGCTGTATCAGAAGAACTTATGGAGGCTATCAAAGCTGAGGTTCCTCAGGACGAGATGGAGAAGGCAGTATTTACGGATGACAAGATGGTAAGAGATGCAAATATCGATGCTATCAGAGACAGACTTGCCGAGAAGTTCGCTGACAATGAAGAGTACCTTGCACAGCTTGGAGATGCTCTTTATCAGTATCAGAAGAAGACAGTACGTAAGATGATTCTTAAAGATCATAAGCGTCCTGACGGTCGTGAGATCACACAGATCAGACCTCTTGCAGCAGAAGTAGATATAATCCCTAGAGTTCATGGTTCTGCCATGTTCACAAGAGGACAGACACAGATCTGCGATATTGTAACACTTGCTCCTCTTGCTGAGGCACAGAAGGTTGATGGACTTGATGTAAATGTAACTTCAAAGAGATATATACACCACTACAATTTCCCATCATACTCAGTTGGTGAGACAAAGGTATCACGTGGTCCGGGACGTAGAGAGATAGGACATGGTGCACTTGCAGAGAGAGCTCTTCTTCCTGTAATTCCTTCAGAGGAAGAATTCCCGTATGCAATCCGTGCCGTATCCGAGACATTTGAATCAAACGGTTCTACATCAATGGCATCCACATGTGCATCCTGTATGTCACTTATGGCAGCAGGTGTACCTATCAAGGCTCCTGTAGCAGGTATTTCATGCGGACTTGTAACAGGTGATACTGATGATGATTATGTAGTACTTACAGATATCCAGGGACTTGAAGATTTCTTCGGAGATATGGACTTCAAGGTTGCCGGTACAAAGAAGGGTATCACAGCTATACAGATGGATATCAAGATTCATGGTCTTACAGATGACATAATCCGTGAGGCTATTGCAAGAACAAGACAGGCAAGAGAGTTTATCCTTGATGAGGTTATGCTTAAGTGTATACCTGAACCGAGAGCTGAAGTTAATGCTTACGCTCCTAAGATCGAACAGCTTAAGATCGATCCTGAGAAGATAGGTGAGGTTATCGGACAGAGAGGAAAGACAATCAATTCAATCATCGAAGAGACTGGTGTTAAGATCGATATCGATGATGACGGTTTTGTATCAGTAAGCGGAACAGATAAGGATGGCATTGCAAAGGCACTTGAAATCATCCACCTTATAGTTGATCCTATCGAGGTCGGCAAGATCTATACAGGTAAGGTTGTAAGAATCATGCCATTCGGCGCATTTGTTGAGATATCTCCTAACAAGGATGGAATGATACATATTTCAAAGCTTGCAGATCATAGAGTTGAGAAGGTAGAAGATGTAGTTAATATCGGCGATACTGTAAATGTAAAGGTTCTTGATATCAGAGAAGGCAAGATCAGCCTTGCACTTAAGAGTATTGTTGAGTAATGCATAATGGAGGGTTAACATATGCGTTTTGGTTATTTTGATGAAGCACATAAGGAATATGTGATAGACAGACCGGATACACCGGCACCATGGGCCAATTACCTCGGCTCACCTGAATACGGCGCAATCATTTCAAACAATGCCGGTGGATACAGCTTCGTAAAGTCCGGCGCCAACGGACGTATAATCCGTTATATCTTCAACAGCTTTGATCAGCCGGGAAGATATGTATATTTAAGAGACGATGACACAAAGGAATTCTGGTCTAATTCATGGATGCCATGCGGAACCGATCTTTCTGCATTTAAGAGCGAATGCCGTCATGGTACAGCCTATTCTGTAATCTCATCCGATTACAAGGGCATTCATACAAGCACAAGCTACTATGTGCCTCTTGATAAGACATATGAAGTATGGAGTGTAAATGTAAAGAATGATTCTGACAGAGTGAGAAACCTCACTGTAACCGGTTATTCGGAGTTTACAAATGAAAGTAACTATGAGCAGGATCAGATCAATCTCCAGTATACATTATTCATAACCAGAACGTATTTCCTCGGTAACCGCATTAAGCAGGTTATAAATGAAAATGTAAAGAAAGACGCAGTTAACGGCAGCACGGCAGCTTCAAGATTCTTCGGACTTGCAGGGGCTGATGTTGCATCATACTGCGGTGACAAGGAAGAATTCCTTGGCAATTATCATAATTACGGAAATCCTGTAGGAGTTATGGAGGGAGACCTCGGCAATAAGCTTAACTATAACCTTAACTCCTGCGGAGCACTTTCCACAAAGCTTACCCTTAATCCGGGTGAGTCAAAGACATTCGTATTCGTTCTCGGACTTAAGAGTGATGAAGAGGCAGTACAGATACTTGATCATTATTCAATACCTGATGTTGTATGCCTTAACGAGATCAATGAGCTTAAGAGCTACTGGCATGGAAAGCTTAATAACTTCCAGGTTAAGACTCCTAGCCTTGCATTTAATGCTATGATCAATACATGGAATGCATATCAGTGCTTCATGACATTTATATGGTCCAGAGCTGCATCATTCACATACTGCGGTCTTAGAAACGGATATGGATACAGAGATACAGTTCAGGATATTCAGGGTGTTATCCATCTTGCACCTGAGATGGCACTTGAGAAGATAAGATTTATGCTTTCAGCTCAGGTTAATAACGGTGCAGGACTTCCGCTTGTTAAGTTCGATCACAATGCAGGTCATGAAGATACACCTGATGATGAATCATATGTAAGAGCAACAGGACATCCTGCCTATAGAGCAGATGATGCACTCTGGCTCTTCCCTACAGTTTATAAGTATATTTCCGAATCAGGAAATATTGATTTCCTCGATGAGGATATAGTATTTGCAAATGGTGATAATGCAAGTGTTTACGGACACCTTAAGAGAGCTATTGATTTCTCCATGAATCACCTTGGAATACACGGTATGCCTGCAGGACTTCATGCAGACTGGAATGACTGCCTCCGTCTTGGTAAGGATGGCGAGTCAACCTTCGTTGCATTCCAGTTATATTATGCTATGAATATCATCAAGATATTTGCAGAGCATAAGAAGGATAAAATCTATATTGCTTATATTGATGATATACAGAAGAAGCTCGGTGAGACACTTGAGACACTCTGCTGGAACGAAGACCGTTTCATAAGAGGATTCAAGGATGACGGAATGGTTATCGGTAAGAGAGATGATCCGGAGGCTTCAATGTGGCTTAATCCACAGAGCTGGTCGATCATAAGCGGTTTCGCAAGTGAGGAACAGGCTGAGAAGGCTCTTGATTCAGTACATGATATACTTGCTACTGAAAACGGATGTATGCTTATGGCACCTGCATATAAGGATCATGCATTTGACGGAGCACTCATGCTTCTCTTCAATGCATCAACAAAAGAGAATGGCGGTATCTTCTCACAGCCACAGGGCTGGATCATACTTGCCGAAGCTCTTATGGGACACGGTAACAGAGCATTTGAATACTTTACAAATTCAAGCCCTGCAGCTATGAATGACAAGGCAGAGATCAGAAAACTCGAGCCATATTCACATGGACAGTTCACTGAAGGAAAGGACAGCCCATATTTCGGAAGAGCACATGTACATTGGCTTACAGGTACTGCATCAACAGTTATGGTTGGTTCGGTTGAGGGTATACTCGGAATGAGACCTGACCTCGGAGGCCTTAAGATTGCACCGGCAATCCCTTCTGAATGGGACAGATATGAGGTTGAGAAGACCTTCCGTGGCAAAAAGCTCCATATGGTATTTGAGAATCCGAGAGCTAAGGAATCAGGTTTCACAAGCCTTACAGTTAATGGCGAAACAATGAAGGATGATTATATTCCATTTGACATTTTGAAGGATGAAAATGAAGTAGTTTACACATTCTAATCCGCATAATACTGAATCCTCCGCCAGAGGCAAAGACAGTAAAGTCGGCCAAAAGCGGAGGATTTTGATGAAAAATTCTAAGTTAGGAGAGAGTCTTTATGGCATCGTCCAATACCGGAAAAAAGAATACATCAAAAGCTAAAAGCAGCACAAAGTCCAAGACAGCACAGCCATTGGTAGATAATTCACTGTCTCCTGAAACCAAGATGGAGATAGCTTTCTTTGTGATGCTTGCTTTCTGCCTGTTCCTCTTACTCAGTTCCTTCGGAATCTGTGGTGTTGTAGGAAATTATGTGGCAGGATTCTTCTTCGGAATATTTGGAGCTATTACTTATATACTTCCGATATATGTTATTATTTCCCTGCTTTTCCTTATGGCAAACGGCGGAAAGAGAAGAGTTGTTCAGAAGGTTATATGGTCCGGAGTGGCTCTGATAGATGCTGATTTTATACTTCAGCTCATTAACGGGGTCGAGGAAAATACGGCAAAATCTCTCTACATGGACGGTTTCCATGATAAGGTCGGCGGCGGTATCATATTCGGTGGTATAGCTTCACTTCTTGGAAGCTTTATAGGTAAGGCCGGACTTATCATTATTGTTGTACTTCTTCTTTTTGTTATAGTTATCGAGGTTACCGAGATATCCGTACTTGAATATGCAAAATCATTTGCGGCGTCTCTTAAAGGCAGAGTCGGACAGGGTTATTCCGGTTATGACGACGAAGAAGAATATGAAGAATACGAAGAATATGAGCAGGATAATCTGCCGGATAAAAGAGGAGGAAGAAAGAAACTTTCTCCACCGGCTGATGATTATGACGATTACGATGATTACGGTGACTATGACGACTACGATGATTATGAGGGCTATGCTCCCGCAAGAAAGAAGAAAGGCAATATTCTTGATTCCATAAAGGTTACTTCCACTGAAGCGACCCAGAAGGGATACAAAAAGAGACATAAGAATAAGAGGGTGCCTGATGAAGAAATGCGTGAGCTTAAGAAGGAGACAACTCCTCCTGAAATGCCTAATACTATGGGCGTAAAGAATTCACGCAGAAAAAAAGCAGAAAAAGAAGAGGATGAAGAGGTTATCACACTTCATGCCGTGAAGAATATTGATGATGATTTCGGATCATTTCCTATTAAGGGAATCTCGGGCAGGGAAAAGGATGATGACGATATACCGGATGAAGAAAATGATCCTTTGATTCCTGATTTCATAGAAAAGAGACAGAAAACCAGGACTGAAACCAAAGCGGAGACCAGGGCAGAAGCCGGGTCAGGAACAAAGACAGAAATCAAACAGGAAACAAAGCGGGAGGCCGCACAGAAAACAGAGGAGGCAACCAGAGCTGTTTCCGAAGAAATAGAGAAGAATGTCTCCAAAGTCGGAGAGATTAATAAACCTAAGAAAGAATACAGACTTCCGCCGGTCAGCCTTCTTAAAAAGAAGAAGAACGGAAAAGGCGGTAATACAGAAGATGATGTCAGAGCTACGGCAAAGAAGCTTAAGGATACACTTGAAAGCTTTGGAGTAAGTGTCAGCATCATGAATTGCAGTGTGGGTCCGGCTGTAACGAGATATGAACTTCAGCCTGATGTAGGCGTTAAGGTCGGAAAGATAACAGCACTTGCGGATGATATCAAGCTTGCCCTTGCTGCCGCTGATATACGTATTGAAGCCCCTATTCCGGGTAAGTCGGCAGTGGGTATTGAAGTGCCGAACAGTGAGAACAGTGTGGTATCCTTCAGAGAACTTGTTGAGTCGGAAGAATATAAGAATTCTTCCTCTAAGCTTACATTTGCCGTAGGTAAGGATATTGGCGGCAAGACAGTAGTGACTGACCTCGCCAAGATGCCTCACCTTCTGGTTGCCGGTGCTACGGGTTCGGGTAAGTCGGTATGTATAAATACTCTTATAATGAGTATTTTATATAAGTCTACGCCGGATGAGGTAAGACTTCTGATGATCGATCCTAAGATGGTAGAACTTACGAGCTATAACGGAATTCCTCATCTTATGGTTCCGGTTGTTACCGATCCTAAAAAGGCAGCAGGAACTCTTAACTGGGCAGTTGCCGAGATGACAAAGCGTTATCAGCTTTTCTCAAAATATAATGTAAAGAATCTTAAAGGCTTTAATACCAAAGCTGAAGCTGCAGAACCTTCAGATGAAAATCCGGACCTCAGAGTGCTTCCTCAGATAGTTATCATCGTAGATGAGCTTGCCGACCTTATGATGGTTGCTCATGGTGAAGTTGAGGATGCCATCGTAAGACTTACACAGCTTGCGAGAGCTGCGGGAATACATCTTGTAATCGCTACACAGAGACCTTCTGTTGATGTCATTACGGGGCTTATAAAGGCAAATGTGCCGTCAAGAATTGCATTTGCGGTTTCAAGTGGTGTTGATTCACGTACCATACTTGATATGAACGGTGCGGAGAAGCTGCTCGGAAAAGGCGATATGCTGTTCTTCCCTACAGGAATGCCAAAACCTGAAAGAGTTCAGGGTGCCCTTGTTGATGATGAAGAATGTCTTGCGGTTGTTGAATATATAAAGAAGCAGAATGGTGAAAGCCAGTACGATGAAGCTGTATCGCAGTCCATAGATTCAGCGGCTTCGTCGGGCGGCGGAGCTGCCGGCGGTGATGATGAAGAAAGGTATGATGAATATTTTGAAGATGCGGGAAGGCTTATCATCGAGAAGGATAAGGCATCCATAGGAATGCTTCAGAGAATGTTCAGAATAGGCTTTAACAGGGCTGCAAGAATAATGGATCAGCTTGCTGATGCCGGAGTTGTTGGACCTGAAGAGGGTACAAAGCCAAGAAAGGTACTTATGACCATGGATCAGTTTGAAGAGTTTGTATCACTCTGATAAATGGGACTGCATCTGCTATATAACAGAGTTTTATCGAAGGGGTTATTCGGTAATTTAGTGATTCAATAGTACTCGTCTTAAATATGGAGGTAACATGTTAACAGATATCGAGATTGCTCTTGGTGCAGAATTAAAGAATATAAAGGAAGTAGCAGCTAAGGTTGGCGTAAAGGAAGAAGAACTTGAGCTTTACGGAAATCATATGGCCAAGTTTACGGATTCATATATTGACAGTGTGAGCAATAATAAGGACGGAAAGCTTATCCTTGTAACTGCAATCAATCCTACTCCTGCCGGTGAAGGAAAGACTACAGTCACCATAGGGCTTGGAGACGCTCTGTCGAGACTTGGAAAGAAGACTATGATAGCGCTCCGCGAGCCGTCACTCGGACCTTGCTTCGGAGTAAAAGGAGGAGCAGCCGGCGGCGGATATTCACAGGTTGTTCCTATGGAAAAGCTGAATCTTCATTTTACGGGAGATTTTCATGCCATAACATCAGCAAATAATCTTCTCGCAGCCTGCCTTGACAATCATCTTCTTCAGGGAAATGCGCTTGGAATAGACCCTAACAGGATAGTTCTTAAGAGATGTCTTGATATGAATGACAGGGCACTCAGGAATATCGTCATCGGCATGGGCAAGCGTATGGACGGAGTTGTGAGAGAGGATCATTTCGTAATCACAGTTGCAACGGAAGTAATGGCTATACTCTGTCTTTCTGAGGATATATTTGACCTCAAGAAGAGACTCGGTCGCATGATAGTTGCATATACTTATGCAAATGAGCCGGTAACTGCAGAACAGCTCGGATGCGTCGGGGCTATGACAGCACTCCTTAAGGATGCCATAAGACCTAACCTGATCCAGACTCTTGAAGGAAATCCCGCGGTAGTACACGGCGGACCATTTGCAAATATAGCCCATGGCTGTAACTCTGTAAGAGCTACCAGACTTGCTCTTAAGACTGCCGATTATGTAGTTACAGAGGCAGGTTTCGGAGCAGATCTCGGAGCAGAAAAGTTTCTTGATATCAAGTGCCGTCTTGCAGGTCTTAAACCTGACATGACTGTCATAGTAGCTACAGTCAGAGCACTCAAATATAATGGTGGTGTAGCAAAGGCTGATCTTGATGCCGAGAATATAGATGCACTTTCAAAGGGAATTGTTAATCTCGGAAAGCATATAGAAAATATCAAGAAGTTCGGACTTCCGGTAGTTGTTACACTTAACAGATTTGTTTCTGATACAGATGCCGAGATAGAATATGTAAAGAAATACTGTGAGGATATGGGAGTTAAGCTTACACTTTCCGAAGTCTGGGCAAAGGGCGGCGAAGGTGGAATCCCCCTTGCTGAAGAGGTGCTTCGTATACTTGATTCGGAAGAGTCACATTATGCACCGATCTACGACACAGAACTGCCGATCAAAGAGAAGATGGCTACCCTTGCACGTGAGATTTACGGTGCTGACGGAGTTGTTTACAGTAAGGAAGCGGAAAATGCCATTGCCAAGATTGAGGCTATGGGTTATGGAAATCTTCCGGTCTGTGTTGCCAAGACTCAGTACTCACTTTCAGATGATCCGACATTACTCGGACGTCCATCCGGTTTCAAGATGAATATACGTGAAGTATATGTGTCAGCGGGCGCAGGCTTCGTGGTAATGATTTCCGGAAGCATAATGACTATGCCGGGACTTCCAAAGAGTCCTGCGGCAGAACGTATAGATATAGATGATAATGGTGATATTACGGGACTGTTTTAGTTTATTGTTTTGTTTTTTGAGGAGGATTTAAAGTGGCTGAAATAATAGATGGTAAGAAGATTTCGCAGGATATTAAGGACGAGGTTAAGGCTAAGGTTGCAGCACTGAAGGAAAAGGGTATTGAGACTTCTTTGGCTGTAATATTGGTCGGAAATGATCCGGCTTCCACAGTTTATGTAGGTAATAAGAAAAAGGCCTGTGAATATACAGGGATAAAGTCTCTGTCTTACGAACTTCCTGCTGAAACAACGGAAGAAGAGCTTCTCAGCATCATTGATAAGCTAAATAAAAATGATAATGTAAACGGCATTCTTGTTCAGCTTCCTCTTCCGGAGCATATTGATGAGAGCAAAGTCATAAGAGCAATCTCACCTGATAAGGATGTTGACGGATTCCATCCTGAATCAGTTGGCCGTCTCAGCATTGGTGAGAGAGGATTTGTATCATGTACTCCTGCAGGAATCATTCAGCTGCTTAAGAGAAGCGGTACCGAACTTTCAGGTGCGGAGGCAGTTGTTATAGGAAGAAGTAATATAGTAGGCAAGCCTATGGGCATGCTGCTGCTTCGTGAAAATGCAACAGTTACCATTTGTCATTCCAAGACCAGAGATCTCCGGGAGGTTTGCAAGAGAGCGGATGTTCTCGTGGTTGCTATAGGACAGCCTGAATTTATCGATAATACTTATATCAAGGAGGGAGCAACTGTCATTGATGTAGGTATCCACAGAAAGGGCGAAGGCAAGAAACTCTGTGGTGATGTTGACTATGAGAAGGCTGAGCCTGTTGCCGGTAAAATCACACCTGTTCCGGGCGGAGTAGGACCTATGACCATCGCCATGCTCATGAATAACTGCTACGAGGCAGCTGTGATGCAGAATGGTCTTGAAGAGGAATAAAGCAAAACGGAGTTGAATATGTATAAAGTACTCATGATTTCTCTTGGCTGTGACAAGAACAGAGTAGATAGTGAAGAGATGATAGCCCTGCTGAGTCAGCGGGGCTATATTATTACAAATGAAGAAAATGAGGCGGATATTGCTATCATCAATACCTGCTGTTTCATAGGGGATGCTCTTCAGGAAAGTATTGATACTGTTCTTGAGACTGCCAGGCTTAAAGAAGAAAATCTTAAATATCTTGTGGTGGCAGGGTGTATGTCCGAACGTTTCAAGGACGAGATAGTCGGCGAACTGCCTGAAGTGGATGCTTTTATCGGAACGACTGCAATAGACCATATAGCGGATGCTCTGGATAAGGTTATACAGGGAGAGAAGGGGGTTCTTATGTATGAACCGCTTTCCAGACTTCCTGTTATAGAAGAGGACAGGCTTCTTACAGAGACTCCTTATATGGCATATCTCAAGATTGCAGAAGGATGTGACAAGAGATGTACCTACTGCGCGATTCCGAATTTCAGAGGTCCTTTCAGAAGCGTGCCTGTGAATATGCTTATCAAAAGGGCCGAGAAGCTTGCGGAAAACGGAGTGAAGGAAATCATTCTTGTGGCTCAGGAGACAACCTGCTACGGTACCGATCTTTATGGTAAGAAGACTTTACATGAGCTGCTTCATAAGCTTTCAGAAATAGACGGTATTGAATGGATAAGGCTGATGTACTGTTATCCGGAAGAAATCTATGATGAAATGATAGAAGAGATGGCTTCAAATTCCAAAGTCCTTCATTATATAGATATGCCCCTTCAGCATACCGAGGATGATGTGCTTCGACGTATGGGAAGAAGACTGAATAAGGATGAGCTGTTTACTATAGTTGAAAAACTCCGTGACAGAATTCCTGATATAGCCATAAGGACTACTCTTATAACAGGATTCCCTGGAGAAACCGTAGAGGAGCACGAGGCATTACTGGAAACCATAGACAGCCTTTCATTTGACCGCCTCGGAGTATTTACATATTCAAGAGAAGAAGGCACGGTCGCTGCAGATTTCCCCGATCAGATAGAAGAAGAAATCAAGGAAGCCTATAGAGATGATATTATGGAGCTTCAGCAGGAAATCTCATTTGATATAAATAATACTTTTATAGGAACTGATTTAGATGTTATAATTGAGGGGTACATTCCGGAGGATGATGTGTATGTCGGAAGGAGCTTCAGGGACGCTCCCGATGTTGACGGAATGGTTTTTGTCAGCACTGACAGGGATATTATATCCGGAGAGATAGTCAGGGTCCGTATTGAGGAGGCAGGGCCTTATGACATGAAAGGAACCGAAATGGAGGGTTAAGGGATGTATTGCGATAATAATGTATGGGTTGCAAATGATGACAAGGGTGAAAGAATAGTTCTTCTCCCTAAGTACGCCAACAGACATGGACTTATTGCCGGTGCCACGGGAACCGGAAAAACTGTTACACTTAAAGTTCTTGCCGAGAGTTTCTCTGATATGGGTGTTCCGGTATTCCTTGCAGATGTTAAAGGTGATATTGCAGGACTTGCTAATCCGGGTATGGACAGCGAGGACATGCAGAAGAGAATAGAAAGATTCGGACTTGCAGATGCAGGTTTTGCATTTACAGGTTATCCTGTGACCATTTGGGATATATACGGAAAGAAGGGTATTCCTCTCAGAACAACTATTTCCGAGATGGGACCGCTCCTTTTGTCACGTCTTATGGAGTTAAATGATCTCCAGAGCGACATTCTTTCCATAGTATTCAAAATAGCTGATGATAACGGACTCCTTCTTATAGATACGAAAGACCTTAAAGCTATGCTGAACTATGTTTCCGATCATAATAAGGAGTTTGAGGCTCAGTACGGAAAGATGAGCCCGGCTTCCATAGCGGCTATAATCCGTGCCCTTGTTGCCATTGAGGTTGCGGGCGGTGATAAGTTCTTCGGGGAACCTGCGCTTAATCTTACTGACTGGCTTACTTTCGGACCTGAAGGAAAGGGTATGATCAATATTCTGGACAGCGAGAGTCTTATCAGTAACAGCAGACTTTACTCCACATTTTTGCTCTGGCTCTTATCCGAGCTCTTTGAGAGACTTCCGGAAGTCGGAGATATGGATAAGCCGAAGATGGTATTCTTCTTTGATGAGGCACACCTTCTCTTCAATGGTGCTTCCAAGGTTCTTCTCGAGAAGATTGAACAGGTTGTTAAGCTTATCAGATCAAAGGGTGTGGGAGTATACTTCTGTACTCAGAATCCGAGAGATATTCCGGATGCGGTTCTGGCTCAGCTGGGTAACAAGATTCAGCATGCACTTCATGCCTATACTCCTTCGGATCAGAAAGCTGTTAAAGCCGCTGCGGAATCTTTCAGGGTTAATCCTGAATTCGATACCTATGAAACTATCATGAGTCTCGGAACAGGTGAAGCAGTTATTTCATTCCTTGAGGATTCAGGCGTCCCCGGAATTGTCAGAAAGGGATATATACTTCCGCCGAGATGCAGCTTTGGCAGTATAGATGATTCCCGCCGTGACGGAATTGTTAAGGGCAGTATTCTTTACAGCAAATATTATGAATCGGTTGATCCTGATTCAGCTTATGAATTCCTGGAGAGACGCGGAATCGAGGAAGCAGAAGCCTTAGAGCAGGAACAGCGCGAAAAGGAAGAAGCAAAGGAAGCCGAGAGACGCGAAAAAGAAGAAGCAAAACTCCGTGAAAAACAGGAGAGAGAAGATCAGCGTGCGGCTGAAAGAGCAGAGCGTGAGGCTCAGAGAGCTAAAGAACGTGAAGAGAAGGAAGCTGCAAGAAAGAAGGCTGCCGAAGACAGAAAGAAGAATCAGGCAATCAACTCGGTAGGCAATACTGTGGCCGGAACGCTCGGACGTGAGGCAGGAAAGGTTGCCGGAGGCAAATTCGGTAAGTTTGGAAAGACCCTCGGAGGAAATGTTGGAGCAAGCCTCGGACGTGGACTTTTCTCAACGCTCTTTAAGAAGTAAAGAGAAGAAATCTGACTTGCTCTGTTTAAATAAAAAGATGATCAGGAGACTGTTTTAAGATGAATTTACCCAATAAGATAACACTGTTCAGAGTCATACTCATTCCATTTTTCCTTGTATTTCTTCTTGTGCCGGGTATTCCGGCGGGAAGCTGGATAGCACTCGGAATATTTATAATCGCATCACTGTCGGATATGGTGGACGGTAAGATAGCCAGAAAGTATGACCTTGTAACAGACTTTGGAAAGTTTATGGATCCTCTTGCGGATAAGCTTCTTGTCTGCTCGGCTATGATAGCTCTTATAGAGCTTGGGAGGATTCCGGCATGGGTAGTCATCATTATTATTGCGAGAGAATTCACTATCAGCGGTTTCAGACTTATCGCATCAGATAACGGAGTGGTTATCGCTGCATCCATGTGGGGAAAGGTGAAGACTACTGTACAGATGGTGATGGTCATAATGCTTATAGCCAATCTGGGAACATATTTCCCCGGAGCGGCAGGAGTTATCACAATTATAGAGTATGTTCTTATATATGCTGCCATGCTTCTTACTGTTATCTCACTTATTGATTATATAGTTAAGAATAAGGAAGTAATTAAGACATATAAATAAGCCTGTAAACATTTTTGAATTCTTATTTTAAACAAAAATAAAAGTCGCATTTTTGCTTGAAATCAGCTGAAAATGCGGCTTTTTAAATTCTTTTTTTTAAGGTTGAAATCCTAGTTGAAGTGTACTAGAATATACTAGGTCTAAATTGGCTTTGTTGAGTCATTTGTGACTGCTGTTTTATTACAGTTAAGCAATTTTTTTAATATATTTTATGGAGGACTGATGATGAGCGTAAATGCCAGCATGTCAGCAAGCGACAGGATAAATGCTCTGCTTGATGACGCAAGTTTCGTTGAAGTCGGAAGCTTAATTACTGCAAGAAGCACTGATTTCAATCTTGATTCAGTTGATACTCCGAAGGATGGTGTCATCACCGGATACGGACTTATCAACGGAAGATTAGTTTATGTTTACAGCCAGGACAGAAGCGTTCTTTCCGGATCTATCGGAGAGATGCATGCGAAGAAAATCGCAAAGCTTTATGATATGGCTATGAAGATGGGAGCACCGGTTATAGGCCTTATCGATTGTGCAGGTCTCAGACTGAGAGAGGCAACAGATGCCCTTAATGCTTTTGGAAGGCTTTACATGAAGCAGACTATGGCTTCAGGAGTTGTACCACAGATAACAGCTATCCTTGGTACATGCGGTGGAGGAGTTGCAGTAGTTCCTACACTTACCGATTTTACATTTATTTCAGAAGAAAGCGGAAAGCTTTTCGTCAACAGTCCTAACACACTGGATGGAAACTACACAGAGAAGCTTGATACAGCTTCTGCAGATTATATCAGCAGGAATACATCACTTGTTGACAAGGTTCTCAAGACTGATGCAGAGGTTCTTGCTGAGATCAGAAGCTTTATAGATTTCCTTCCTTCTAATTGTGATGAAGAAGGCTTCTCAGATTCTGAGGATGACCTTAACAGAACAATTCCTAACCTTGACTCACTCAAGGATGATGCAAGGGCAGTTATTCAGAACATAGCTGATGACAATCTTTTCTATGAGATAAAAGAGCACTTTGCTCCGGAAATGGTTACAGGATTTGTAAGACTCAACGGTTTTACAACAGGTGTTGTAGCTAACCAGGTTAAGGATGGAAGCGATATGCTTACATCTGCAGGAATGCAGAAGGCAGCCAGGTTTGTTAACTTCTGTGATTCATTCAACGTTCCTGTACTTACATTTACAAATGTAAAGGGCTTCACAGCAACCATAGATGAGGAGAAGACTGCTGCAGAGGCAGCTGCAAGACTCATCCAGACATTTGCAAATGCTACTGTTCCAAAGGTAAATGTTATAACAGGCGTTGCTTACGGAACAGCATTTACAGCAATGAATTCAAAGTCAGTCGGTGCTGACATTGTGTATGCATGGCCAAATGCCAAGGTTGGCATGATGGATGCCGAGATGGCTGCAAAGATCATCTATGATGAAGAAATCAAGGCAGCTGATGACAAGTCAAAGGCTGTTGCAGATTATAAGAAGCAGTATGAGAATATTCAGGGTTCAGCCCTTTCAGCTGCAAGACGCGGATATGTAGATGACATCATCGAGCCTGACGCAACAAGAAAGAGAGTTGTTGCTGCATTTGAGATGCTTTCTACTAAGATCGAAGAGAGACCTTATAAAAAGCATGTATCTATATAGAAAGGCGGATTGAAAGATGAAGAAAAGATTTTTACTTCTCTTTATGATATCTGTTCTTCTGGTTCTTGTAACAGGCTGCGGTGAAGCTAAAGAAGCTACAAACTTCGACTTTAACAAGAGTGTTATGAAGGCTATCAACCAGTCCATAGTTGATAAGTATCAGAATGTTTCCGATCTTGAATATGATTATTATATACATGATGGTTCTGACCTTGAGAAGGCCGCAGTAGAGGGCTTCAAGATGGCTCAGGATACGGATCATGTAGGTGCTTTCGTTGATTTTGAGCAGAATGATGATCATTTAAAGATTGTTGACGGCTCTGACGGTCAGATACTCTGCACCACAAGATGCATTTTCAAGAACAGAAATGTAGATATAACAGTATATTATAAAGAAAACAGAGAATATAATCTCCAGAAAAATGAGATTTATTCAAAGCTTGCCCAGGAAGCAATGTCAGCAGGATATGACGACCTTAACAAGTATATCCTTGATTATTATGCACAGTATGGATTCAATACAGAGTCGGTTGACCTCTTCCTTGATGATGTACTTATGAATAACAGCGGACTTACACCATATACTGCTGTAGACTGTGAGGTAAGTGCTGTATATGCAAAGCCTGAGCTTCTTAAGAGGGCCGGCATCAATACAGGTATCGGTATGGGTACTGTATTCGTTGTCCTTATATTTATTGCATTTATCATTTATCTCATGAGGTTCATTCCTGTACTCTTCGGTGGAAAGAAGAAGGAAGAGCAGAAGGTTGAGAAGAAACCTGCAGTTAGCCAGAATGCTCTTGCTGATAAGAAGGCACCGCTTCCACCGGCATTTGTGGCAGACGATAATGAGAACCTTGTTGATGATACAGAACTCACTGCTGTTATAACAGCGGCACTCATGGCATACCTCGGAAGTGGCAGTGGAGAGAAGCCTGCAGCATATACAGACAGTGCAGACGGACTGGTTGTCCGTTCCATAAGAAGAGTCAGATAGTTTAAGAGAGGGGAAAATAAAATGAAGAATTATAGAATTACAGTTAACGGAACATCATATGATGTAGCTGTTGAAGAGATAAGTGGCGGCGCAGCACCTGCAGCAGCACCTGTTGCAGCACCAAAGGCAGCACCTGCGCCAAAGGCAGCTCCTGCACCTGCAGCAGCACCAAAGGCTGCTTCGGGCAGTGAAGGCAGCGTTAAAGTTGCAGCTCCTATGCCTGGTAAGATCCTCAGTGTTAAGACTGAAGCAGGAAAGTCAGTTAAGAAGGGTGAGGTTATGCTTATCCTTGAAGCTATGAAGATGGAGAATGAGATCGTTGCTCCACAGGACGGAACAGTAGCTTCTGTAAATGTATCTGTTGGTGATTCAGTAGAAGCAGGCGATACACTTGCAACTCTTGACTAATTTACTTTTAGAATCTTGCAGGAGGAAAGAAGATGCTTGACGTACTTTCGAATCTCGCAAGTCAGACCGGTTTTGCAACTCTTGACTGGAAGAACTATATTATGATACTTTTTGCGTTCTTCTTCATGTACCTTGCTATAGCCAAGGGATTTGAACCGCTCTTACTTGTTCCGATCTCCTTCGGTATGTTTCTGGTAAACATGTTTCCGGATATCATACAGGAAGGTGGACTTTTACATTATTTCTACAAACTTGATGAATGGAGTATTCTCCCTTCACTTATATTCATGGGCGTAGGCGCCATGACCGATTTCGGACCGCTTATAGCGAACCCCGCCAGCTTCTTACTGGGTGCGGCGGCTCAGTTCGGTATTTACGGAGCATATTTCATGGCTATCTTCCTTGGCTTTACAGGCAAGGAAGCAGCAGCTATATCAATCATCGGTGGTGCCGATGGTCCTACATCAATATTCCTTGCCGGTAAGCTTGGAATGGGTGGAACACTTATGGGACCTATAGCAGTGGCTGCTTATTCATATATGTCACTGGTTCCTGTTATCCAGCCGCCTATCATGAAGGCACTTACAACGGAGAAGGAGAGGAAGATCAAGATGCCTCAGCTCCGTCCTGTAACAAAGGTAGAGAAGATTCTCTTCCCAATCATAGTTACACTTGTTGTTGTTCTTATACTTCCGACTACAGCGCCTCTCGTAGGTATGCTTATGCTCGGTAATCTCTTCAGAGAATCAGGTGTTGTAAAGCAGCTTACTGAAACAGCTTCAAATGCTATGATGTATATCGTAGTTATTCTTCTCGGTACATCCGTAGGTGCTACCACAAGTGCAGAAGCATTCCTTAACGTAAGCACTCTTAAAATCGTGCTTCTCGGACTTATCGCATTCTGTCTCGGTACAGCTACAGGCGTTATATTTGGAAAAATTATGTGCCTCGCTACAAAGGGTAAGGTTAATCCTCTTATCGGTTCAGCCGGAGTATCTGCAGTTCCGATGGCAGCCAGAGTATCACAGAAGGTTGGTGCCGAATATGATCCGACAAACTTCCTTCTCATGAATGCAATGGGACCAAACGTTGCCGGAGTTATAGGTACAGCGGTAGCAGCAGGTTCATTCCTTGCTATATTTAATGTGCACTAGTTTTATTAACTATTAATGATAATGTAATTATTCAATCGATAACTGTATATTTTATGAATGATTACTATGTTCCACAAAAGTTGGAGGTATAATAATGTCAGAAACAAGAAAAGTCGGGATTACCGAAACAGTCCTCCGTGATGCGCATCAGTCACTTATCGCTACACGTATGACTACAGAGGACATGCTCCCGATCATAGATAAGATGGACCAGGTTGGTTACCATTCAGTAGAGTGCTGGGGCGGCGCTACATTTGACGCATGTCTCAGATTCCTTAAAGAGGATCCATGGGAGAGACTCAGAAAGCTCAGAGATGGCTTTAAAAATACAAAGCTTCAGATGCTTTTCAGAGGTCAGAATATCCTTGGATACAATCATTATTCCGATGATGTAGTTGAGTACTTCGTTCAGAAGTCAATCGCTAACGGTATTGATATAATCCGTATCTTTGACTGTCTTAACGATCTTCGTAACCTTGAGACTGCAGTTAAGGCAGCCAACAAGGAAGGCGGACATGCTCAGATAGCTCTTTCATATACACTGGGAGATGCTTATACACTTGATTACTGGAAGAATATTGCCAAAGAAATTGAAGAGATGGGTGCAAATTCCATCTGTATCAAGGATATGGCAGGTCTTCTTGTTCCTTATGAGGCTGAGAAACTTGTTAAGGCTCTTAAAGAGGGTACAAGCCTTCCGATACAGCTTCATACACATTACACATCTGGTGTTGCTGCCATGACATACATGAAGGCAGTTGAGGCAGGATGTGATGTTATCGATACAGCAATGTCACCTATGGCTATGGGTACATCCCAGCCTGCTACAGAAGTACTTGTTGAGACCTTCAAGGGTACACCTTACGATACAGGTCTTAATCAGACACTTCTTGCAGAGATTGCTGATTACTTCGCACCTCTTCGTGAGAAGTATATTGCCAGCGGTCTTATGAGCACCAAGGTTATGGGTGTTAATATCAAGACACTTCTTTATCAGGTACCGGGCGGTATGCTTTCAAACCTTGTATCACAGCTTAAGGATGCAGGACAGGATGATAAGTTACGTGCCGTTCTTGAGGAAGTTCCTCGTGTACGTAAAGACTTCGGTGAGCCACCGCTTGTTACACCTTCATCACAGATCGTAGGTACACAGGCAGTTCTTAATGTCCTTTACGGTAACGGCGGTGAGGGACCTGAAAGATATAAGATGTTCACACAGCAGTCCAAGGATCTTCTTTCCGGAAAGTATGGCCAGACAGTTAAGCCATTCAATAAGGAAGTTCAGAAGAAAGCTATCGGTGATGTAGAACCTATTACATGCAGACCTGCAGACAAGATTCCGCCACAGCTTCCTGAGATGGAGAAGGCTGTTGCAGAGTATAAGCAGCAGGATGAGGACGTGCTTTCATACGCACTCTTCCCGCAGGTTGCTACAGAATTCTTCAAGTATAGAGAAGCACAGCAGAAGAAGGTTGATGTTACCGCTGCTGAATCCGGTGCTTATCCTGTATAATAGAATTTGACTTTTTTACTACGCCCGGTTCATTTTCCGGGCGTATATTTTTTATAGTAGGAAGATTATAAATAGAAAGAGTTAGGAATATGAAGAAGATATCAGATATATTCGGAAAACCCATAATCTGTCTTGTTGCCATTTTGCTTACAGTGGTCAGCTTTATTCTTACGAAGACGGCCCCTGCGCATATGTATAATTTTCCGGATTACAGGATTTCAACCAGAACCGAGCCTATGATGATAACCAGTGTCGCTTTATCCTCATCCGGTGCTTATGCATATCTGGAATGCTCAAATTACAATTTTTACATAATGGCTGTAAGTTCTGAGGGCAAGAGTAATATGATTCCCATTTCCGAGAAGGAATATTCATACAGGGATCTTTGTTTTGATGATCAGAACAGGCTTTATGTACTTTCATCCAAGTTTCTGAAAAACGGAAATGAGGTTAAGGAGGATGCGATACTCCGGGCTGATATAGACTCCGGGAAGATGGATACTTTCTATTCTCTGGATTACAATGATTTCCCCGATAAACCTACCAGGGTAGGACGCATAAATAATATTTCATATTATGACGGCGGTATATATTTTGCCTATGTGGATGAGAATAGAACAGAACTTATCCGTATGGACACTACAACTCAGGAGAGAACCACTATCCGTACCTACGAGTCGGAGGGGGACGGTTCATATATCTGCAGGGCGTGGGCTTCTGAAAATGAATTTCTTCTTCTTAAAACTGACGGCAGACTTTACAGGACTGACGGCAGCGAAGAACTGGGGGAGCCTGTATATGTATTTGACACGCCGGTGGATGACAGATCAGAGAACTTCCTTCCTTATTTTATGACAATCTGTAATGATAAAATCTATATGAGTACCAGCATACAGGATTCATACATTTATCGTATTGAGGATGGTGAGATCATAGATGAATTTACGATAGACGATCTTTATGAATACGCATCAGAGGAAGAAGAGTATGTTTCTGCTATCTCAGGCTGTGGTGACAGAATTATAGCCGCTATTTCGGATTCGGTTTTCCTGTATGACGGAGATACTGCAGAAGTATTAAATGTTTCATATCATCTTGATTTCCTGTACTGGTTTTACGGTGTTCTTCCTATACTTCATATTGTGATGGTTATCGTATCCGCAATACTTCTGATTCTTTATATTGTCTTTGTAAAGAAGACAATCATGATCAAACAGATGCTTGCCTATATTCCTCCGATAATCATAAATGCAGTGGTGATTTACTGTTTCCTGTCATCTCTTGTGGATTATATTTATAATTCTATCCTTATCGATGAGACTCTTACGGTTACGGAACTTGTAGGACAGAATCTGGATATGGATGGCTTTTCCGATGTGGAGATGCTGTCGGATATCGATCAAAAGGAACTGCTTAAGCTTCATAACAAGGTTCTTAATCTTATAAATAGAAACAGGACCGAATGGAGTGATAAGTATGATGTGTTTATTTCTCTTGAAAAGGAAGAAAATGAGAGGCTTTGTATAGTTGCCTCAAATGAGATAACAGCGCCGCTGGAATGCTCGCCTGTCTTTTTTGCCGGTGATTATCATCTTAAGAAAACAGGAGTCAGAGGAACAAAGATCTATCAGGCTGACTCTGATATAGGAACCTATTGCGGAACATCTACATTATATTCTTCAGATGGTGATAAGGTCGGAATACTGTATGTATGTACAAATTCATATTCAATGTATCATAAACTTACCAGGGATAAGAGGCTCATATGGGTTATAATGCTTCCTGTGGCAGCTGCCATGGTTATCATTATGTCTGTTCTTGTTGTCAGGATGACTTCCAAGATCAGGAAAGCTTCAAATACCGTTACAAGGATTTCAGAGGGGGATCTTTCCGCTCGTATCACAACCAGGTCAAAAGATGAAATCGGTGATATCTGTCGACAGGTAAACTCAATGGCAGAGAATCTGGATACTCTTTTCAAGGAAAATAAGAAAAATGAGGAGTTCTACTATAAATTTGTTCCTGAAAAATTCAAGGAGTTTCTCGGAAAAGAGAAGATTACGGACCTTGCCCTCGGTGATGCGGAAAGCCGTGAATTCACAGTGCTGTTCTGTGATATCAGATCATTTTCACTTAATTCCGAAATGCTTACAGCTAAAGAGAATTTTGAATTTGTAAATATAATTTACGGAATTGCCGGTCCTATAATACGTAAATATAACGGATTTGTTGATAAATATATAGGTGATGCGGTCATGGCACTTTTTGATACTGCGGAGGCAGCTATTCTGGCAGGACGTGAGATTTATTCGTCTATTGTTCTTGATCCCGAAACTGCACACAGGCTTCATATAAGCTATATCAAAGTCGGTGTCGGAATACATACCGGAATCGCCAGAATCGGTATAGTAGGAGAAGAAGAGAGACTTTCAGGAACTGTAATATCCAACAGTGTTAATATAAGTTCCCGACTTGAATCCCTTACCAAGACTTATCAGACGGCAATGATCTTCACAAAGGAAACACTTGATAAGCTTCCGAATCCTGACGGTATGAATCTCAGATATCTCGGAATGGTACAGGTTGCGGGTGTTAATGAAGTAAAGTCGCTTTATGAAGAACTTGATTCGCTTCCTGACGATCTCAGGGAAATCCGTATGGCCAATAAGGATGATTTCCGTGAGGCGGTAAGACTGTTCCATCTGGGCGACAGAGCAGGTTCCATAAAGATGTTTGAAAGCATAAAGGAAAAGGGAATGGCTGATTCAACAGTTGACATGTATCTGGAGTATGTAAAAGAACTCAGTCCGGATGATAAGTCGAATGTATTCAGGTTTACGAAGAAATAAAATAGTATAAATGGGCGGCTTTCGGTATTATATCCGGGTGCCGTCCTTTCAGTTTTGTATTGAGTATCACTTTAAGATGATGGTATAATCTGAATGTTAGAGCGAGACTTGAACAGGTGGAATGGTAAAATGAAGAAAATGATCGTGATAGGCGGCGGTGCAGCGGGTATGATGACTGCTGCACTTGCTGCAGACAGATATAAGGTCACACTTTTTGAGAAAAATGAAAAGCTGGGTAAGAAACTCTTTATCACCGGAAAAGGCAGATGTAATCTTACAAATGATTCGGATGAGGAAGAATTCTTACGTAATGTTGTTACTAACAGCAAGTTTCTCTACAGTGCCATATATGCATTTAATCAGAGTGATGTAAAAGCATACTTCGAGAGGCTCGGACTTAAACTTAAGACTGAGAGAGGAAACCGGGTATTTCCTTTAAGTGATAAATCCAGTGATGTTATAAAGGCTCTTGAACAGGAGCTGAAACGGAAGAAGGTTGAAGTACATCTGAATAAGAAGGTGGATGATATCGCTCTGAATATAATCCACAAAGAAGGAACCAATCCTGAATCTGATAATCCTGAAGATATAGAAAAGAAGGTTTTCGGAGTGGTTGTTAACAGCGATAAGAAGATTTATAATGCTGATGTCGTTGTTCTTGCAACCGGAGGACTTTCATATCCCCAGACAGGCTCAGACGGGGATGGCTTAAAGTATATGAAAGGATTCGGAATTGATGTTACAAAGCTTTATCCCTCACTTGTTCCTGTAAGAATAAAAGAAGATTTCTGTAAGGAAATGATGGGACTTTCACTAAAGAACGTTAAGCTTACATTTTCATATATGAAAAAGAATAAGAAGAAGACGATTTACAGTGAACAGGGTGAAATGCTTTTTACACATTTCGGAATAAGCGGGCCGCTGGTTCTTTCGGGCTCCTCATTTCTTCATAAGTTTAATGATGAAGAAGTGATGATATCGCTTGATTTAAAACCTGCGCTTACGGAGGAAAAGCTTGAAGAACGTGTAAGGAGAGATTTTGAGGCATTTAAGGACAGAGAAGTAAAGAACTCTATGGGCGAACTGCTCCCAAGAGCCATAATTCCTTTTGTTATAGAGAAGAGCAATGTCAATCCGGATAAAAAAACCAGAATGCTTACGCCGGATGAGATAAAAAGACTTGTTCAGACGCTTAAGAATTTCAGTATGACATATGACGGGCTGATGGGCTTCAATGAGGCAATCATAACAAGCGGAGGAATTGCGGTTAAGGAGATTGACCCAAGGACTATGGAAATAAAGAAGATAGAAGGACTCAGGGTTGCGGGTGAGATCATAGACTGTGACGCACTTACAGGCGGATTCAACCTGCAGATAGCATGGAGCACGGCATACCTGGCATCCAGGTAGTATTATAAAAAAGAGAGGTAAACAAGATGGAGAAAGTTTTAGAGTTTTTAAAGAGCGCAGGAGTTTATTATCTTGCAACAGCAGACGGAGATCAGCCAAGAGTAAGACCATTCGGAACTATCAATCTTTTCGATGGCAAGCTCTATATCCAGACCGGTAAGGTTAAGGATGTTTCAAAACAGCTTCACTTAAATCCGAAAGCGGAAATCTGTGCATTTAAGGATGGAACATGGTTAAGAGTGGCCGCTGAACTCATTCCTGATGACAGGAGAGAGGCAAGAGCTTCCATGCTTGATGCATATCCGGACCTCAGAGGAATGTATTCCGAGGATGACGGCAATACGGAAGTATTCTATCTACAGAATGCCACCGCAACTTTCAGCTCATTTACAGCCGCACCGGAAACAATCAGCTTTTAAAAGTCGTTAACAGAAATATTCTTTAATATACACTTGAAAAAGTTTCTTAAAATGGGTAAAATGGTGGCATGTGAGTAATTTCACAAATATTTGCTGCAAAAGCATTAAAAAAATATATGTTTAGGAGGAATTAAACATGGCAGTTAAGGTAGCAATTAATGGTTTCGGACGTATCGGTCGTCTTGCATTCAGACAGATGTTTGGCGCAGAAGGATATGAGGTTGTTGCAATCAACGATCTTACAAAGCCTTCAATGCTTGCTCATCTTCTTAAGTATGACACAGCACAGGGTGGATACTGCGGAAAGATCGGTGAGGCAGCTCACACTGTTTCAGCTGATGATGAGGCTAATACAATTACAGTTGATGGAAAGACACTTCAGATTTACGCTAAGGCAAATGCTGCAGAGCTTCCTTGGGGTGAGATTGGTGTAGATGTTGTTCTTGAATGTACAGGTTTCTACTGCTCAAAGGATAAGTCACAGGCTCATATCGATGCAGGTGCTAAGAAGGTTGTTATTTCAGCTCCAGCAGGAAATGATCTCAAGACTATCGTTTTCTCAGTTAATGAAAAGACACTTACAGCTGATGACAAGATCATCTCAGCTGCTTCATGTACAACAAACTGCCTTGCACCTATGGCTAAGGCTCTTAACGACTATGCTCCGATCCAGAGCGGTATCATGAGCACAATTCATGCTTACACTGGTGACCAGATGATCCTTGACGGACCACACAGAAAGGGTGACCTCAGACGTGCTCGTGCAGGTGCTGCTAATATTGTTCCTAACTCAACAGGTGCTGCAAAGGCTATCGGCCTTGTTATCCCAGAGCTTAACGGAAAGCTCATCGGTTCTGCTCAGAGAGTTCCTGTACCAACAGGTTCAACAACAATCCTTACAGCTGTTGTTAAGAAGGCAGACGTTACAGTTGATGGCATCAATGCTGCTATGAAGGCTGCTGCATCAGAGTCATTCGGTTACAATGAAGAGCCAATCGTTTCTTCAGACGTTATCGGTATGAGATTTGGTTCACTCTTTGATGCTACACAGACAATGGTTAGCAAGATTGCAGATGATCTGTATGAAGTTCAGGTTGTTTCATGGTATGATAATGAGAATTCATACACAAGTCAGATGGTTAGAACCATTAAGTACTTCGCAGAGCTTGATAGCACTCTTAATGACTAATAAGCTAAGCGACCTCGAAACATATTAAAACAAAACAGGGGTCCGGTCTTTTTTGGGCCGGACCTCTATTTTATTCAAACTTCAATCATTTAAATGGGAGGTATTAAAATGTCACTCAATAAGAAGTCAGTTGATGATATCAATGTTAAGGGCCAGAGAGTCCTTGTAAGATGCGATTTCAATGTACCGCTTAAGGAAGGTAAGATTACAGACGAGAACAGACTCGTTGCTGCACTTCCAACAATCAAGAAGCTTATAGCTGACGGTGGTAAGATCATACTTTGCTCACACCTTGGAAAGGTTAAGACTGAGGAAGATAAGCAGACAAAGACACTTGCTCCTGTAGCAGTTCGTCTTGCAGAGCTTCTCGGACAGGAAGTTAAGTTTGTTCCTAATCCAGAGGTTGTTGGTCCTAACGTAGTTGAAGCTGTAAATGCCATGAAGGATGGAGAGGTTATCCTTCTTGAGAATACAAGATTCCGTCCTGAGGAGACAAAGAACGGTGAAGCTTTCTCAAAGGATCTTGCTTCTATCTGTGATGTATTTGTAAATGATGCATTCGGTACAGCACACAGAGCTCACTGCTCAAATGTTGGTGTAACACAGTTTGTTGATACAGCTGTTGTGGGATATCTTATGCAGAAGGAAATCGATTTCCTCGGAAATGCAGTTGAGAATCCTGTACGTCCTTTCGTAGCTATCCTTGGTGGTGCTAAGGTTGCTGATAAGCTTAATGTTATCTCTAACCTTCTTGAGAAGTGTGATACACTTATCATCGGTGGTGGTATGGCTTACACATTCCTTAAGGCTCAGGGCAAGGAAGTTGGTCTTTCACTTGTTGATGACACAAAGATTGATTATTGTAAGGAAATGATCGAAAAGGCTGAGAAGCTCGGTAAGAAGCTTCTTCTTCCTATCGATACTGTAGTAGCAGCAGGATTCCCTGATCCTATCGATGGACCTATCGAAGTTAAGACAGTTGCTTCAGATTCTATTCCTGCAGATATGGAAGGTCTTGATATAGGCGAGAAGACAAGAGAACTCTTCGCAGAGGCAGCTAAGACAGCTAAGACAGTTGTCTGGAACGGACCTATGGGTGTATTTGAGAATCCTACACTCGCAGCAGGTACTATTGCAGTTGCCCAGGCACTTGCAGAGACAGATGCTACAACTATCATCGGTGGTGGTGATTCTGCAGCAGCTTGTAACCAGCTTGGATTTGGCGACAAGATGAGCCATATCTCAACAGGTGGTGGAGCTTCACTTGAGTTCCTTGAGGGTAAGGAGCTTCCTGGTGTGGCAGCAGCAAATGATAAATAAGGAGAATAAAAAATGGCTAGACGTAAGATTATCGCTGGTAACTGGAAGATGAACATGACTCCAAGTGAGGCAGTTAAGCTTGTAGATACCTTAAAGGATCTTGTAAAGAATGATGATGTTGATGTTGTTTACTGTGTTCCTGCTATAGACATAGTTCCTGTAGTAGAAGCAGTTAAGGGCTCAAACGTTGCAGTAGGTGCTGAGAACTTCTACATTGAGGATAAGGGCGCTTACACCGGTGAGATTTCCGCACCAATGCTTGTAGATGCAGGTGTTAAGTATGTTATCATCGGACATTCAGAGCGTCGTGAGTACTTCAATGAGACAGATGAATTCCTTAACAAGAAGGTAAAGAAGGCTATAGAAGCAGGCATCACACCTATACTTTGCTGTGGTGAATCACTTGAGCAGAGAGAGATGGGCGTTACTATGGACTGGATCAGATTCCAGATCAAGTCAGACCTTTACGGCGTGGCAGCTGATGATGTTAAGAATCTTGTTATAGCTTATGAGCCTATCTGGGCTATTGGAACGGGCAAGACAGCTACTACAGAGCAGGCTGAAGAAGTTTGCAAGGGCATCAGAGAGTGCATAGCTGAGATGTATGATGCAGCTACAGCTGAAGCAGTACGTATTCAGTACGGCGGATCTGTAAATGCAGGAAATGCAGCAGAGCTTTTCGCACAGCCTGATATCGACGGCGGTCTTGTTGGAGGTGCTTCACTTAAGGAAGATTTCGGAAAGATCGTTTGCTACTAAGATGTTCATTTCAAATGAATAAATGATAATTTAAGCCTCCGGATTTTGTGGTGTTATTCCACAGAATCGGGAGGCTTTTTATTTTATATGAAACCGATTCGATAAATGAAAAAATAGCAGATTTATTCTGAATCTAGTAGTATTTCTCGGATTTTATAGACTAAAAATGGAGATGGTTTTATAATGACTATGTGTGCAGTTTTATCTAATTTCAGTAAATAAAACTTACAAGGGGTGAATGACATGAAGAAGAGAACTAAAAGAATCATCTGTTTGGTTATGGCTGTGTTCCTTGCGGCTTTTAATCTGCTGCCCTTTAATGGGGAGCCTAGTTTTGAAGTAAAGGCGGCTACGACTAAGGGTAGGGATACCATTTACCGCACGCAGGAAGAAATTAGGACATATTATGAGAATCATCCGGTGCAGGATTTTGAGGCGGAGTTTTCTGTAGAACCATCTATAACATTGCCTTATTCGGCCGGTAAACTTACTGATGAGGTACAGCAGGATGCTCTTAATATGCTCAATCTCTATAGGTATATTGCCGGTCTTGAACCTGTTACCATAGGAACTGAAGAAAGCGAATATGCTCAGGCGGCTTCTCTAGTTATGGCTGTCAATCGAGACTTAAGTCATTCACCGGATCAACCGGCCGGTATGAGTGATGAGCTTTTTAGCAAGGCTCTTTATGGATCATTTAACTCTAATATTGCCGGCAGTGGTCAGAATATAGCAGGAACCATAAGAAGATATATGACAGAAGTTAATGGGGATGCTAACTTTGGACATAGAAGACAGCTTCTTGACTACTATTATACTAAAACCGGATTTGGCGCTGCAAAATCATCTTCAGGTGGTTGGTATTCAGCAACATTTGTAGATGCAAATCTTCGTGAAGATAAGGTGGTTGCTTATCCTGGTGAGAATCAGCCTCTTGAATACTTTGGCCCGGGATATGCTTGGACAGTTATAGTTCCTCAGAATGTAGATAAATCCACTGTAAAACTAACGGTTACTGATACTAAGACAGGAGATAAGTGGGTATTTGATGATGATAAGGATAACTGGCGTATTGACAGAGAATCCTCATATATTTCCTGTATTATCTTTGCACCAACTGAGATTTATTATAAAGATGGTGATTCATATAGGGTAGATATAACCGGAATCCCGACTCCTATATCATATAATGTGAACCTTTTCTATCTCGGTGAAACCGAACCTGTTACAGGAGTTACTGCTACAACCAGGGCTTATGCCTATGCGGATCCTGATGGAAAAGGAACAGGTGATGCTAATCCGGGTACCTGTGAGGCTACTGTAGTTCCTGAGAATGCATCTAATATAAATGTTATCTGGACTTCAGAAGATCCGAGTATAGCTGTGCCTGTTTGGAATGGTTCGAACAGTTGTAAGATAAGGGGAATCAAGGAAGGTGAAACATACTTTGTTGCTACCACACAGGAAGGCGGATTTACTGCCAGAACAAAAGTTGTTATCAGCCCAAGACCTACGGATATAGATCTTGAAGATGAATATATAGTTGGCGTGGGGCAGACTATAAAAATTAAGGCATATGCACTTCCGGAAAAATCTGGCGATGCACATTTTTCATATACATTTGATGAAAGTATAGTTAGTATGAAGTCTGATGTTCTTAGTATAGATGGCTATGCTTCTTTTACAGGGTTGAAGGTTGGAGAAACTACTATTAAAGCATATGCCAGCGTAGATCATGATGTGATCCGTACTGCAAAACTTAAGGTGGTAGAGCCGGTTTTCATAGATAGCATTACATTTGAAGAGGATGGTTCGTATCTTATCAATGATGAAGCTATTCAATTAAATCCGATAATATCACCGTCAAATGCAACTGTGAAAAGTATTAAATGGTCTACCAGTAACACTAATACCGCAAAAGTGGATCAAAATGGTTTAGTTAAGGGTGAAAGGAATACCATAGGAGAGGTTACTATTACAGCAGAGGCACAGGATGGAAGTGGAATTAAGGGTACCTGTAAGCTCATTAAGGTTGTAAAATCGAATGCTCCTAGCGCACCTACTGTGGATTCTGTATCTGCTACTACAATAAAGCTAAAAAGTATATACAATGGTCAGTATTCACTAGATGGTGAAAACTGGCAGGATAGTCCTTTGTTTACAGGACTTACTCCAGAAACTGAGTATACATTATTTGCAAGAATAAAGGGTAGTGGAAACTATTCTCTTCCAACTGACCCAAGTGAAGGGACAACACAAAAGACTACTGCTTTAGTTACATCTATAGAATTTCCTGAAGAAATATATAAAATTGAGATGGGTGATACATTGGAACTGGATCCAATTATTAATCCATCAACTGTTTTAGCAGATAATCTTGAATGGGAATCTACAAGTAAATATGTTGCCTCTGTTACCGGTGGAGTTGTTAAAGGTGTGTCTGTTGGTAAAGCTACTATCACAGCGTCAAGTATGGACGATGACACAATTTCTGCATCTTGTTCTGTATGGGTTATCGGACAGTATAACGCACCTTCAGCTCCGGAAATATCTTCGTATTCAGGGACTACTGTTAAGTTGAGTTATCAGTATGGTTGCGAGTATTCGTATGATAAAGAGAATTGGCAGAGTTCAAACACCTTTACAGATCTCACGCCAAATACAGAATATACATTTTATGCTAGAAGAAAAACAGATGATACTCATCACGAGAGTGAACCAAGTGAAGGAACAACAGTTACTACAAAGCCTATAGTTACAAGTATAAGTTTTCCACAGTCTGAATACTCTATTGATGTAGGAGAGACTATAACTCTTGAACCGATTATAGTTCCTGAAGGCATAGATAAAAATGACCTTATCTGGAGTATGGACAAATCGTCATATTATGCAACATTTTACAAAGGCGAATTAACAGGTAAAGCATCCAGTACCATAACTGTCACTGCAAAGAGTCCTGATGACGATTCGATTTTTGCCAAATGTACAGTTTATGTCATGGAAACTTATGCAAAGCCTGACGCGCCGGAGCTTGAAGCAGTAACTTCAAATAAGGTTTCTATCAAACGAGTATATAATAATTCATATGAATACTCCTACGACAAAGAAAACTGGCAGACATCAAATATCTTTACAGATCTTACGCCGGATACGGAATACACATTCTATAAGAGGATAGCAGGTAATAATACTCATCATCCAAGTGAACCGAGTGACGGCCTTGTTGTAAGAACTCTGAAAGAGGTTTCATCTGTAAGTTTTTCTGAGGAAATATATAAGCTGGATGTAGGGGATACTATCACTATTGAACCGGTTATCGAGCCTTCTGATTACGACAAGGATAACCTTCGTTGGACGATTGGATGTTCAAGTTCTTATGCTGACTTTTCAAAGGGTGTTGTAACCGGAAAGAAGCCTACTAAAGCGTTAGTAACCGCATACAGCCCTGACGATAATTCTATATATGGCGAATGCGAAGTATGGGTTGTTGGAACCTATTCAAAACCTGATGTTCCAACGCTTTCATCAGTAAGCTCGAAAAAGGTTGTGCTGGTTGATCAGAGCAGCTATTATTCGGACGGTATAAAATACCAGTATTCAAAAGATCTTGAAACATGGCAGGATTCTGCAACATTTACCGATCTTACTCCGGATACCGAGTATACTTTCTACAGAAGGTCAAAGGCAAATGATATTCATCACGAAAGCGAACCAAGTGATGGGCTTGTCGTAAAAACTGAAAAGGCAGCTGCTTCCATCAGCTTCCCTCAGGAGATTTATAAGATAGATGTGGGAGAGCAGATTACTCTTGATCCTGTTATAGAGCCATCTGATGTTACGATGGATATGCTTAACTGGACCACTTCATATATTTATTATGCATCGGTTGCAAATGGTGTGGTTACGGGCAGAAGTCCTGCTAAAGTAACGATAACTGCTTCAGACCCTGACGACAGTTCTGTAAAAGCAAGCTGTGAGGTGTGGGTAATAGGTAAAAGAGAAACTATGGCTGCACCGGAGGAAAGATCACACACAAGTACTTCGGTTTATCTGGTTTCTACCTATAATGCAGAGTATTCCATGGATAAAGAAAACTGGCAGACCAGCAATGCATTTACAGGACTTGATCCTAATACCGAGTATACGTTTTATCAGAGATATAAAGGAAATGACATTTATCATCCGGGTGACCCAAGCGAAGGGCTTACTGTAAAGACTAGCAATGCGGCCGCGTCCATTTCATTTGAACAGGATATATACAGGGTAAATGTAAATGAAAGCATCGATCTTGATCCTGTTATAACACCTTCAAGTATCACAGCCGATATGCTCAGATGGACTATATCCAACTCAAGCTACGCAACACTTTCCAGTGGTACAGTTACAGGTATTTCACCTGCAAAGCTGACAGTTAGGGCATATAGTCCTGAAGACAGCTCAATATTTGCGACATGTCAGGTATGGGTAATGGGCAAGAGAGATCAGCTTTCTGCGCCTACTGTCAGATATACTTCAACAACATCTGTTACACTGACAGCTGTGTATGATGCTGAATACTCCAAGGATATGGTGAACTGGCAGTCCAGTCCGACATTTAACGGACTTGATCCTGATACAGAGTACACATTCTATCAAAGAATGGCCGGAAATGATGTTTATTATCCAAGTGATCCGAGCGTGGGAACTACAGTACGCACTGAAGCTGAGCCTGTAATCAATAGAGAGATTATATTCGGTTTAAATGAATATGTTCTTGATGTGGGAGATACTGAGTATCTGGATCCAATATTATCACCTGATGACTTCCTGGTTTCTGAACTCGTATGGAACAGTAGTGATTCTGAGGGACTTTCAGTAGAAGATGGAACAATTACAGCCAACAGTTGTGGAACCTATACAGTTACAGCATCATATGTAGAAGATAGCAGTGTAAATGCAAGTGTGACCATAAGAGTCATGGATACATTTGATAAACCTGATAAACCGGTTCTTCTTTCAAAAGATGATACCAGTGTAACAATCCAGGAGGAATCAGGGCTTATTTACACATGTGATGGTGTTTATTGGCAGACATCAGGCGAGTTTACGAATCTTTCACCTGATACTGAATATACATTCTATGCCAAGAGACCGGCTGAGGGATATTACAGAGAGAGTCCTCTGAGTGACGGACTTTCTGTAAGAACTGATGCCAGTGAGGTTCCGCCGGTAAATGAAAGGACTATAAGCTTCGATGAAGCCCAGTATACTATGGATGTCGGAGAAGAGTTAACGCTGAGTCCTAATACTTCGCCGGAAGATTTTACCGAGGATCAGATTATCTGGAGCTCCAGTGATGATGGGCTTCAGGTTGAAAATGGAATTGTTACGGCATCAGCAGCAGGTCTTTACACTGTGACGGCAGCGGATATGACAGATGATACAGTCAGAGCTACTGTATCTGTTAAGGTAATGGATTACTATACTACACCGGACAGACCAAGAGTTAAGTCAGTGGATAAAACATCCATTACTCTTAAAACTATCGATGGCTGTGTATACTCCAAAGATAACAAGAACTGGCAGGACAGTCCTGTATTTACAGGGCTCACACCTGATACGGAATATATTTTCTATGCAAAGAGACCTGCATCGGGCTATTATTACGAGAGTAAGGTCAGCTTTGGTACAGCAGGGCGTACGCTTCCGGATGAAGAAGCTGAAAAGTGGCCTTTCAAGGATGTTAATAAGGGCGATGCTCTGGCCGATGAAATGCTCTTTGCGTATAATGCAGGAATTATAGGTGGTTTCACTGCGCCGGATGAAAATGGACAGGTTATCGTAAAACCGCTTGATTATGTGAAGAGATCTCAGTTTGCTATCATGCTTTATAATATGGCAGGAAGACCTCAGTACGTGAAGACAGTTCATGATTTCGTGGACGTACCGGAAGGCTCATCAGGCTACGATGCGATTATGTGGGCAGCAAGTAACGGAGTCATTAATGGTTTTGATGAATATCATTTTAAACCTGCCAATAAGATAACCCGTGCTCAGATAGCAATAATGCTGAAGGGGTATTCTGACAAATGCGGTTATTCTGATATGTACGTTGTGACCGATAATGATCTTACAGGTTACAGAGATTACAGTGAGATAAAGCAGAGTTCATTTGACAGTCTCAAATGGGCAGTGGATCAGGGCATACTTTCAGGTACACCGCAGGGTAAACTGAATCCAAATTCACCTGCCATGAGGAATCAATGTTCCGCTTTCCTCGTAAGATTCTACAAGCAATTTGTTGAGTAATAATTTATAATTTTTATCACCGGATCAGGATGTTTTCCGACTAAGTAAAAACGTCCGGATTCGGTGATTTTTTTTGACTATAAGAGCAAAATTTGATATACTTGAGACAGTTTTTGAGAAAATTTCTCATTTTCAGCAAAACCGCATAAATCAAAGGTTTGCAAAACAAAATCGAGGAGGTATGAGATGGAAAGACTTAATCCGGCAGCTCTTTCGACAATCGATGCGATAGTTGAAAGACACAGGAAGGAACCCGGCCCTGTTATAGTTATGCTTCATGATGTTCAGGAAGAGCTGGGTTATATTCCATTTGAAGCAATGGAGAAGATTGCTGATGCAACAGATACAAGTGTTGCTGAAGTATATGGTGTAGTAATGTTTTATGCACAGTTTACTACGGAACCGAAGGGAAAGCATGTCATCAATGTATGTCTTGGCACTGCCTGCTATGTTAAGGGTGGTCAGAAGCTTATAGATCAGGCTACTGAACTTACGGGTGCACCGGTTAACGGAACAAGCCCTGACGGAATGTTCTCACTTGATGCAACAAGATGTCTCGGCGCATGCGGACTTGCGCCTGTAGCAGTTCTTGACGGAAAAGTAATCGGAGATGCAACTAAAGACAATAAGATGCTTAAAGCTCTTAAACTCATAATCGAGGAAGAGAAAAAGCAGGGAAATATGTAGAAAGGAGGCTGCTATGAAGAGTTTAAAAGAATTACAGGACTTACGTGAAGCCAGCCTTCATAAGGTTGCACTTCGTGAAAAAGATGAGGAGTATATCCTTGCAAGGCAGGAGAGCAAGTCTTCTGTTCATTATAATGTTCTTTATTGTGCCGGTACAGGCTGTACAGCTTCAAGTTCACCTGCTATAGGCAAAGCTCTCGAGGAAGCCTGTGTTAAGTACGGACTTAAGGACAATGTAAATATCATAAAGACCGGATGTTTCGGACTCTGTCAGAAGGGGCCTATCATAGCTGTATATCCTGATGAGGTTTTCTACAGCCATGTTACTCCGGATGACGCGGAAAGAATAGTAACAGACCACCTTATCGGTGGTGAGGTTATAGAAGAACTTCAGCTTACTGATATCGATCCTGAGACCAAAGAGCTTATAAAGGATATCAATAAGATTAAGTTCTATGAAAAACAGCAGAGAATAGCACTTAGGAACTGCGGTAAGCTTAATCCTGAAGATATTAATGAGTATATAGCGGTTGACGGTTATTCAGCACTGGCCAGGGTACTTACATCAATGACGCCTCAGGAGGTTGTTGATATCATGAAGGCATCAGGTCTCAGAGGACGTGGAGGAGCCGGATTCCCTACAGGCCTTAAGTGGCAGTTTGAGAAAGATCAGCCGGGAGACGAGAAATATGTTATCTGTAATGCTGATGAAGGTGATCCGGGAGCGTTTATGGATCGTTCAATACTTGAAGGGGATCCGCATGCGATCATCGAGGGTATGACCATCATGGCATATGCAACAGGTGCTCATCAGGGTTATGTATATATACGTGCCGAGTATCCTATCGCAGTTAACAGACTTCGTATAGCTATTGAACAGGCTAAAGAACTTGGCCTTCTAGGAAAGAATATTTTTGATTCAGGGTTTGACTTTGACATAGAGATAAGACTCGGAGCCGGTGCATTTGTATGTGGTGAAGAGACAGCGCTTATAGCTTCTATCGAAGGCAAGAGAGGTATGCCTACACCTAAGCCGCCATTCCCTGCAGTTTCAGGTGTCTGGGGTAAACCGACCTCCATAAATAATGTTGAAACACTTGCAAATGTAGCGCAGATCATCAACAAAGGCGCAGACTGGTACGCAGGTATAGGTACTGAGAAGTCAAAGGGTACCAAGGTTTTCGCACTTGGCGGAAATATAGTTAATACAGGACTTGTTGAGATTCCTATGGGTACGACTCTTAGGGAAATCATTTATGATATAGGCGGCGGCTGTCCGAACGGCAAGAAGTTCAAGGCTGTTCAGACCGGTGGGCCTTCAGGCGGATGTCTTACTGAAGCAGAGCTTGATACACCTATCGATTATGAGAACCTGATTGCTGCAGGTTCCATGATGGGTTCAGGAGGTATGATAGTTCTTGACGAAGATAACTGTATGGTTGACGTGGCTAAGTTCTATATGGAATTCATTTGTGATGAATCCTGTGGTAAATGTACCCCATGCCGTGTCGGCACCAAGAGACTTCTCGAGATGCTTACCAAGATCACAGAGGGTGAAGGTACTCTTGAGATGTTGGATGAGATGGAACAGCTCTGCTATGAGATTAAGGATACCGCACTCTGCGGACTTGGTCAGACAGCACCGAATCCTATCCTTTCAACCTTAAAGAATTTCCGTGAAGAGTATGAGGCTCATATACTTCACAAGAAGTGTCCTGCGGGAGTCTGCAAGAAGCTTCTTGAGTACAGAATCAATCCTGATAAATGTAAGAAGTGTTCACTCTGCGCAAGGAACTGTCCGGTCAACTGTATTACCGGTGTTCCCGGTAAGGAACCATATGTTATTAATTTTGAAAAATGTATCAAGTGCGGTACATGTATCTCAGCATGCCGCTTTGGCGCAGTTGAAAGAAGGTAAGGGGGTGAGGATATGGCAACAGTAAATCTTAAGATCAATGGAAAAGATGTACAGGCTGAAGCAGGACAGACCATACTTGAAGCTGCCCGCGCTAACGGAATCCATATTCCTACACTCTGTTATCTGAAAGATATAACAAAATCAGGTGCCTGCAGAGTCTGCCTTGTTGAGGTCAAAAACGGAAGGGCACTCCTTTCGGCATGTACGACTCCTGTAGCAGAAGGCATGGAAGTCTTCACAAATTCAGAGAGAGCTCTTAAGGGTAGGAAGAATTCCGTAGAGCTTATCATGTCAAATCATAATAAGAACTGTCTCTCATGCAAGAGAAATCAGAACTGTGAACTCCAGACTCTCTGCGAAGAACTCGGAGTAAGAGAGAATAAGTTCGAGGGTGAGCATACAAAGCCGACATTTGAAGATGCAAGTCCCGGAATCGTAAGAGATACCAGCAAGTGCGTGCTTTGCGGCAGATGTATAGATACCTGTAAGAAAGTTCAGGGACTCGGTATCCTCGGACTTCAGAACAGAGGTTTCAATACAAAGGTCGGTCCTGTTCTTGATAAGGGATTCAATGATGTTAACTGTATGCAGTGCGGTCAGTGCGTTATCAACTGTCCTGTCGGCGCACTTACAGAAAAAGAAGATATTCATTTTGTAATAGATGCATTGAATGATCCTAACAAAACTGTGATAGTTCAGACTGCTCCTGCGGTAAGAGCTTCACTTGGCGAGGAGTTCGGAATGCCTATAGGTACAAATGTAACGGGTAAGATGGCTGCTGCACTCAGAGCCTGCGGCTTTGACAGAGTATATGATACTAACTTCGGTGCCGATCTTACCATTATGGAAGAGGGTACAGAGCTTCTGAAGAGAATTTCTGATGGGGGAACTCTTCCGATGTTTACATCATGTTCACCGGGATGGATCAAGTTTATAGAATATCAGTATCCGGAATTACTTCCGCATCTTTCTTCAGCCAAGTCACCTCACATGATGTTCGGTGCTATCGTAAAATCTTACTGGGCTGAGAAGAACGGAATTGATCCCAAGGATATCTATGTAGTATCAGTGATGCCTTGTATTGCAAAGAAGTCTGAGATAATCAGACCAGAATGTAAGACAGGTGAATACGTTGATGTTGATGCTGTTCTTACAACCAGAGAATGCGGAAGGCTTATCAAGATGTTCGGAATAGACTGGGAAGAGCTTGCTGATGAGGGCTTCGACCAGGATCTTATGGGCGAATATACAGGCGCCGGAGTAATCTTCGGAGCAACCGGCGGTGTTATGGAGGCTGCACTACGTACAGTTAAGCAGAAGCTTGACGGAAAGACACTTGAGGAGGTTGACTTCATGGCATGCCGCGGTATGGACGGTGTTAAGGAAGCTGAAGTAGAAGTCGGAGGCAAGACTCTTAAGATAGCGATTGCATCCAGTATGACAGCTGCGAAGCCGCTTCTTGAAGCAGTAAAGGCGGGAGAGTCACCATATGTATTTATAGAAATCATGGGATGTCCGGGCGGATGTATCAATGGTGGCGGACAGTCCATCATACCAGCTTCCAAGAAGAACGGAAAGATGGGATATGGCTATAAAGAGCTTCGTATGAAAGCACTTTATGATGAGGATATTTCGATGCCGCTCAGAGTTTCCTGTGACAATTCGCAGGTACAGCAGCTTTATAAAGATTTCCTCGGAGAACCCGGATCAGAAAAGGCTGAAGAGCTGCTTCATACTTCATATTCACCAAAGGATAAGTTTAACGTATTCTGAATTTGAAATAATTACTATTTTCAAGGTGAATCAGCGTAAAAATTATGGAACATTTTGAACTGATATGATATAATATGCATTGGTTTTATGTATACCGAAATCTAAAATACATAACAAAAAATTATATGTATAGGGAGGTTACTCATGAAGAGCTTTTTAAAAGAATTCAAAGAATTTGCTCTTAAAGGCAACGTAATGGACATGGCAATCGGTGTTATCATCGGTGGAGCATTTACTGCAATAGTAACTGCATTTACTGACGATTTCATCACACCGCTTATCAGTATTTTCGGCGGTACAGAGTTTGGAGGCAAGATTCCGCTTCCGGGACCGGAAGGCAATGCAATACTTTGGGGTAATTTTGTTTCATCAGTAGTTAATTTCCTTATAGTTGCGTTGATTCTTTTCCTTATGATCAAGGCTATGAACAAGCTTATGACACTTGGTAAGAAGAAGGAAGAAGAGGCAGCTCCACTTACAAAGAAGTGTCCTTTCTGCCAGAGTGATATCGACATCAAGGCTATAAAATGCCCACATTGTACATCAGATATTAAAGAATAATATCCGTTACGGCTGCCATACTTAGCTGTATGGTGGCCGTTTTTATGTAACAGTATGAGCAGGATGCTTCGCATCTGGCGAAGTAGCGGTACATGTTGCATGTAACATGCATTATAGAGAGAGGAAAAAGTAATGAAAACAAATAAGAGATTACATTTGATAACATCTATCTTAATATGCGTAGCTCTTCTTGTATCACTGGTTCCAAGCTTCAGTGTTAAGGCTAATGATCCTTGGCCGTTTCTTGATGTATCAAGGAGTGACGCACTTGCAAATGAAGTATACTATGCTTACACCAACGGCATAGTAAGCGGTTTCTCAACAGGTGATTCGCAGGGAAGAGTTAACTTCAAGCCTGCAAAGAATGTAACACGTGCACAGTATGCTATCATGCTTTATAAAATGGCAGGAGAACCGGGCGCAAATGAAAAGATGGCTTTAAACTTCAGTGATGTTCCAAAGGAACTCGGATGCTACAAAGCCGTAAGATGGGCAAGCAGCTTTGGGATTATCAGCGGATTTTCAAAGAATGGCGTAAATACATTTAAACCGGATAATAACGTAACTAGATCGCAGTTTGCCATGATGCTGAGAAGATTTGCAGATTATCTTGGTATAGATACTTCCATCAAAGTATCAGTGAACCTGACTGCTTATAAAGATTATAATGAAATCGCAAACGGTGCTCACGAAGCACTCAGCTGGGCTATCAGTCGTGGCATCCTCTCAGGAGTAGGAAGTGTTAGCAATAGTAAGCTGAAGCCAAACAGCCCTGCAAGAAGAGATCAGTGCGCTGCATTCCTTACCAGAGGAATACAGAACAATGCAGTTAGAGTAGTGAAGTATTCAACGAGCTTCCTGAAGACTGCTTATAATACCAGTAACGTTGAAATAATCACTAGTGGTATTCTTAATATGAATGGCAGGACATATTATGACGGCCTCGTTTTTAGTGGTTATTATACTAATAACTGTACTGCCAGCTTCAATGTGCAGGACATAAATAAGATTTCATTTACCATGGGACATGTTGATGACAGAGCAGGAAGTAATGCTGAAATTGAGATTTATCTTGATGACAAATTCTATGATTCATATGAGTTAAAACAACATATGAAACTTCAAAATGTAACGCTTGATGTTTCTGGTTCTTCAGTTGTTCGATTTTCGCTTACAACAAGTAATGGAAGTGGTGTTTATGGACTTACAGATTTCAAAGTTGATTCAATACTTCCTAAAACATATTCTATACCGGAATATGACAGTGTTGATGAATTCTTATCACTCAATTTTACTGCACATAGTTCGGAAAAACGTTTAAGCGATGATAAGCGTAATGCATTTAAGATGAATGGAAGAACATACTATAATGGTATGATTTTTAGTGGCTACTATACGAATGATTGTGATGCAAGTTTTAATGTTGAAAATGTCAATACACTTTCATTTACTGTAGGACATGTTGATGATAGCGCAGAGAGTAATTCAGAAATAGAGATTTATTACGATAATAAATATAATGATTCTATAGTATTGTCCAGTCATATGCCACTTGTTAATATGACTCTCGATGTGACAGATGTTTCAGTTGTACGTTTCCGTATGACAACATCAAATGGTAGCGGAGTATATGGAATAGCTGATTTTAAGGTTGATTCAAACACATCAAAAAAATATGTTGTTCCAGAATATGAAGACATTGATTATTTCATTAATAGTGGTTTTACATCAGGAGGCATTGAAAAGAAAACCAGTGATGATAAGAGAAATGCATTCCGGATGAATGGCAGAACTTATTATAATGGGATTATTCTTAATGGTTACTATACAAATAATTGTACCACTAGTATGAATGTAGAAAACTATAATACCGTCTCATTTACAGTAGGACACGTTGATGACCGATCAGAATCTGATTCCACATTAAAAGTCTTTCTTGATGAAAAAACAGAACTTACACTTAACCTGACGGCTACAATGAATCTGTCAGAATATACAATCAATGTAGCAAATGCATCTGTTATAAGGTTTGCTTTAACTACATCAAATGGTAGTGGAGTATATGGAATAGCTAATTTTAAAATTGATAATCTTACTTCTAAGAAATTTACAATTCCTGTATATGGTGATGTTGACTTATTCCTTAACAGTGCATTCACATGCGGTAATCAGGATGTGAGATTAAGTGATGATGTTGCAAATGCTTTCAACATGGATGGCAGAACCTACTATAATGGATTTATATTGAACGGTTATTATACAAATAACTGTAAAGCTTGCTTCAATGTTGAAAATGTCAACAGATTATCATTTGTATTAGGTCATGTTGATAACGCTTCCCGATCTGATGCGACACTTATTGTATATCTAGATGATAAACTATATGACAGATATGATTTGAGATGGCATATGAGCCTTCTTCCGGTTACAGTTGATGTATCGTCAAGCAGTACTGTGAGATTCAGTTTGAGTACATCCAATGGTAGCGGTTCATATGGAATAGCAGGAATCTCTTTGGACTCTACTACGTCAAAGGCATGTTTAGTTCCTGAATACAGCGATACAAATTCTTTCCTTACTCAGTCATTCTCAAGAGAAGGAACTGAAATCAGAACTAACGATGACCGAATTAATTCATATAATATGAATGGTCAGACGTATTATGATGGAGTTCTGTTCAATGGATACTACACCAATAATTGCTGTGCTAGCTTTAATGTTGAAAGACTCAGTCAGATTACATTTACTATAGGTCATGTAGATGATAAACCGGGAAGTGCCGCAACACTTTATATTTATCGTGATAATGAACTATATACTACGATAGATCTTACTTCAACTATGGCAGTAAGACAGTTCACATTGCCTGTTTCATCTACTTCATTGTTGAGAATAGAAATGACTACTTCAAATGGCAGCGGAAGTTATGCATTGGGAAGTGTATCCGTGAGATAAAATACTCATTTACTAAACTAAAGTGAGGAGTGCGATTTTATGCACTCCTCATTTTTAAGGAGTGTATTTTTATATGGAATATGATATTATTATGGCATCTGAAAATGACAGAGATGAAATCCTGAAGTTATATAAAACTCAGGTGGGCAGGGAGTTCTGTCCCTGGACTGAGGATTATCCGTCTGATGAAACGATCAATGACGATCTTTCCCGTGATGCATTATTCGTTATGAAAATGAATGGAAGCATATGTGCAGCTATTTCAATTGATGAGGAAGAGGAAGTGGATGGACTTCATTGCTGGGACGATAAACTGGCTCCGGAAGGTGAACTGTCCAGACTGGCGGTGATTCCTGAAATGCAGAATAAAGGTATCGCACGGATTATGTTGCTACAGAACGCCCATGGTATATAGATACTATGGAGTCCGATGATGAGATTACATTTGTAGAGCCATATGTTGACATGCAGACCGGTGAGGTCATGATGACAGTTACCGATATGCTTGCTGATGGTGAGAGTGTAATCGCACTGGATGTCAGTCTTAAACCGATTCAGGAAATAATTGAAAAAATATCTATGTATACTGATTGATTTTATTATGCCTTATGGATAAGTTTGTTTATATCTACTATTTGATATTGGCAGTGATGCTCGTGTGGGGAGCTAAGATGATGAAGAGGGGAGAATGGAATGAGGATGCTCTTTCTCTTGATCAGACAAAGGCTTTGCTTGGATTTGCAGAGATTGTCATAATCTTTCATCATTGCTCTCATAAGACATCTGCCAATTGGCTGCCGGCCGAGCAGATTCATCACGGGCTGGATTTTTTTGTAAGTATAGGATACTTATGCGTGGCTCTGTTTTTCTTCTGTTCAGGGTACGGAATGTATATCAGCATGAAGAAAAAACCTGAGTTCTTTAAAGGCTTTTTTTCAAGAAGAATTCTTCGTATTATAGTACCAACCGTTTTCATGTGGCTGGTATGTTTTATTACTGAACGCGCGAGAGGAATAAATGTAGATAAGCCGGTATGGATTAATGTATGTACACATCTGTGGTTCATCTATGCACTCATATATGCATATCTGGTATTCTTCATATGTTTCAAGCTGATTAAAAATGAGAAGGCATCGTTTATAGTTCTCTGGACCGGCTTGGTGTTGTATATAATACTGGCTATGATCTTTTCACCCGGTTCTTGGTGGTATAACACTATACATCTTTTTGGAGTAGGTATAGTTTTTGCAAAGAATCAGGGAAAAAGAATCGATTCATTTAAAAAGAAATACCTATTACGACTGTCGGTAATGCTTATTATTTTTGCTATAAGCTATGCACTTTACAAATACAATTCTGAAATACTCGGCCTGTTCAAACTGGGTTACAATGATACAGTTTATCTCATCGGGCAGATGATTTCGGCATATGCAATTGTTATGATCGTTATCATGATCAGTATGAAGATAAAAATCGGCAACAAACTGCTCAGCATACTTGGGGCAATGACACTTGAGATATATGTGATACATCCGTTCTTTGTCGAACTGTTCAGCTTTGAATTCATCAAGTCTGGAGCAGAGCCGTTTCTATATATTGAAAATGTATTTTTATACGTGACTGCAGTTTTGTTCTTTACACTTGTTCCCGCATATTTCATGAATAAACTTGGCGTATTAATTAAAAAAAGAGGAAATGACAGATATGAAGAAAAGTAAAAAAATTCTGGCGCTGACGTTGATTATATCAGCAGTAATAGGTCTGTCCGGCTGTGGTAAGGAATCAGCTGATAATGGCTTTGAGGCAGTTACTGAGATACAGCAGGATACTACTGAAGCTGTTTCAGAAGATAAAGATGGAAATGAAAACAGCGAAGCTGTTTCTGAAAACACTACTGCAGCATATAAAGCATACCTTGCAGAACTAGAGGATAACTATGAGGATTATTCTGTAGTTGTATCGGGATATCCGCTCAGTGAAGGCTCGCAGGATATAAGACATAAGACTGTAGCTATCGGAGATTTTTGGGGCGACGGAGTTCCGGAGATGGTTGCAGTAAAACGTTCTAAAATCACATTTACAGATGAGAACAATAACCCTACAGCCTGGAATGCTGATGTTTTTGTCTGGAGTTATAATCCTGATACAGGAAAGATAGAAAACTGGGATATTAATGGCTCGGACGAAGGCGAAGGTAAGCTTTGGGCTATGCTTGGCGGAGTATATCCAGGTTTTCCGATTAATCGTATATTTAAGAATGATGCCGGAAAAGGACTGATCCTATATACATTTTATCATAATGAAACGGGAGAAGATGGCTTTTCTTTCTATGAGAAGCTTTGTACTATTGACGATGATGGCAGTTATAAGCCTGTCATCAATAGTTCGGCTGCTCTGGCTCATCTGGATTATGTTGATCCTGCTGAATACAGCATTTCAGATGCCAGCGTTAACTATGATGATTTCAGGAAAAAAACGGATGAAATGCTGGCTTCTTATAATACTGTATTGATGACAAGTTATGATGATATATCATCATATAGAGGGACAGATCCTGAACCTCCTTCAGTTTCTTCCGACAAGCTGCGTAATGTTCAGACTCTCTCTGAACAAAGCTACACAGTCTATGATGCTATAGTATTCCTCAAAACTGCACTGGGACTTGAAACTACAGGTACTAAGCAGGATGTTCCGGTTGATACCTTACCGGATAAGGAAGCACTTCAGGAATTCCTTGATAACTCCAGTCAGATCAAGAAGTATGATTCTGAAACAGGTGAGTTTGATTCATATTATGGAGAAGATATTTTAGATTCCATATTACATTGCTTCGGAACTATTACAATTCCGGGTGACTGGCATTCATTAAACTCCCAATCAACTGATGGCGGATGGTGTAAATACTTTGAAGATATGACCGATCCGAGAGGCTGGTGGCCTCCTGAGAATGGCGAAAGATACGGATATTATAAATGTGATGCTGATAAAGTAGAATGGATGGCAAAAAACATCGCTCATGCAGATCTTGGCAAGTTATCTGCCAGATTAGATGCCTTAGAGCAGAAGCAGGCCGCATACAAGGATAAGGGTGATGATGGAAAAGAATATTATTATTTCCCTATGGTATTTGGCGGAGAGTATGGCGGAAGAATAACTAAGGCAGAGTATGATGGCCAGTATTATTATATCACCTTTGATGAATACACATATTATGGCGATGAAACAGAATATACACTCTATGCTGTCATGGGATATGAAACAATAGATGGTCAGAATTACTGGACGCTTTATAAGCAGAGTTTATCATCGGATGTGGATGTTCAGGATGATACAAATGAAGCGAATAATGCCTCAGGACGGTTTGAAACAGTACATGGCTCATCATTTGTCATACCGTCAGGATTTGAGAATATATCTCCTTCGGAGTCAGCAGTTAACTATGTATATTCATTCCAGAATCCTGCTCTGCATATGAAGATTTTTATTACCGATACTATGCAGAGTAATATTCCCATGACTATCGATGAGGAGTTTCAGAGTTATAAAGATTATCTGAGTACTGGTAACGGAAATGAACTTGTATATGAATTCAGAAAAGATGATGTATACGTAGTATCGGGATATCTTAATTCAGGCAATACAGTTGTATATAGAAAAACAAGGTTCTTTAATGACCGCTATGTTCAGATAGAATTTGAGTATTCAGTCAGTTGTAAGGATGAATGCGATAAAGTACTTACAGCATTCCTGGAATCATTCGAATATGGGGAATAATGGGACATTGGGGACTGTCCCCGGTATCCTTATTTTGATATAATATAGTTGTGCAAACTACTCTTGGGAGGAGATAGTAAATGGCAAAAACAGTTGCGATAGGAGTTCAGAGCTTTAGTAATCTGATAGAGAATAAATACTTCTATGTTGATAAAACTTCATTTATCAAGGAATGGTGGGAATCCGGTGACTCTGTCACCCTCATTACCCGTCCTCGCAGGTTTGGCAAGACTCTCAACATGAATATGCTTGAATGCTTCTTCTCGAATAAGTACGAGGGAAGAGGTGATCTCTTCGAGGGGCTAGATATATGGAAGGATGAAAAGTACCGCCGGATTCAGGGAAAATATCCGGTGATATTTCTTTCATTTGCCGGAGTTAAACAAACAAGCTATGAGAAAACAAGGGATGTAATTAATGAACTGATTACAGATTTGTTCAGAAGATATGAATGGCTGCTTAGTGATGAAAGATTTACAGATAGAGATAAAGAAATCTATAGTCAGATTTCAGGAAGTATGTCTGATTCTGTAGCTGCACTATCATTAAATCGTCTATGCGAATGGCTTTATCGTTACTATGGGAAAAAATGTATCGTCATCTTGGATGAATATGACACTCCTATGCAGGAGGCATATGTAAATGGCTTCTGGGATGAACTTGTGGCATATACACGTGCGCTTTTCAATAATACATTTAAGACCAACCCGTCTCTGGAACGCGGAATCATGACCGGGATTACCAGAGTAAGCAAGGAGTCTATCTTCTCAGATCTGAATAATCTGAATGTAGTTACGACCACATCTGACGAATATGCGACATCTTTTGGCTTCACGGAGGACGAGGTTTTTGCTGCTATGGATGAGCAGGGGATACCTGAAATAGAAAAGGAAAATGTAAAGTTCTGGTATGACGGCTTCACATTTGGAACTGTATCAGATATATATAACCCTTGGTCAGTCATATCCTATCTTGATAAGAGAAAGTACGATACCTACTGGGCGAATACCAGTGGGAATGGACTGATAGGAAAACTTATAAGAGAAAGTGATAAGAATATAAAGACGGATTTCGAAGGACTTCTAAATGGTGGAATAATCGAAACCCAAATAGATGAACAGATTGTATTTAGTCAGTTATCACAAAACAGAAATGCAATATGGAGTCTTCTTCTGGCATCAGGATATCTAAAGGTTGTTAGTGCAGAGTTTACCAGTGCCGGAAGACCGACATATCAACTTGCTTTGACCAATTATGAAGTGAAATGTATGTTTGAAACCATGATT
>JAFUVQ010000016.1 GCA_017477505.1 Eubacterium sp. | reverse complement strand
TTCTCCTCTTTCTTCTCTTCTTCATCATCAAGTGAATTGATGTTATAGAATTCCTTATTAGGCTCCTTTGGCATCTGAGCTTTCAGATTCTCGGTTCCTCTTTTAATGCCTTCGATATTATCCTTATGCGCTTTATCATCAAAATCACCAAACTCAGGATAATTAAGCTTCACGGATTTCTCAAACTGAGCCTTTTTAACTGCCTCGACTTCTTCTTCTGTAGGCAGATTAATTGGTTCTTCGTCAGGTTTAACTATGTATTTGCCAATAAGATCATTAAGCTGTTTCTGCGTTTCTGAATAATCAATTTCGTCTTTCAAAAAGTCCTTAAGATCCTTTTCCTCATTTACTAAATGTGCTTCCTCTACGAGCTTCTCAACATTTTCCTTGATAAATGCTCTATTAGCATCAATGAAATGTACGAATGCATCAACATACTTATTCCCCTTTACCTCTTTAAGGGCATTGGATACACTCTTGAATACATCATCTGTATTAACGTCATTAGTCTGGATTGTATGTGTAACAACGCCCATCTGAGTATCCAGGATGCTCTTAGTCTTCTCATCAGATACTGAATAAACATCGAAGAACAGACGAAGGAAATTCTCAACCATCGGTGAATTTACATTCCAACGATGATGGAACATCAATTCTCTTGCTACATCTATATTGAAACCGCCTACTTTAACCTGCGGATCACGGACCCCTATAAGCTGTCCGTTTCTAAGAGTTTCCATTACATAATTATCATAATACTCGTCAATAAATTCTGTCTGAGTAAGCGGTCTGTCAAGAGTATCCTTTACATAGTCATCATCTTGTCCGATTTCACCATCATTTATCTCAGAATGGCTAGGCAGATCATTTTCCGGAAGCTTGCTCTGCTGTATTTCATAAAGGAAGCTGTCAAGGAAATAATCTCTTTCATCCTTTGATGAAACAGCCATTCCTTCACCATCAGGCATATGGTTAAAATCAAGGTATTTGCCTATTTCATTTCTGCCATCAAGCTGTCTTACATAGACATCTCCTTCCTTATCCATATTCTTGTAGAAAGGTGAATATACAACCTTGGCTTTCGGATCAGTAAATGCCTTCAGGATACAAACCTTCTTGAAATCATTATAAATCCTGTCATACTCTGCCGCTCTGTTAGAAGAATGATAATTTTCTTCGTGATATCCGGCCTCTCTCATGAGGTTCTTCATCTGAAGCGGCTTAAATTCTTTACCATCCGGAAGAATTATTTTGAAGCCGTTCATAAAGTCATTTTCAAAATCATTGATGTTGAATCTTGAGCGCTTTTCGTTGTTCATTGAAGAAAGATGAACATTGAGCTGCTGCTTATAAAGATTCTCAAACATAGAATTGAATACGGATACAGCCTGTCTATAGTTTGGAGTATCTATCTTTTTATCATACTGATGTCCAAGGAATGCATATTCCTTTAATTCTCTTGCTCTGTTATTAGTAGCATTTTTATCATGGAAGATAGGTAAATTCTTTACAGAATCAGTCTTTGTAGTCTGCATGATTCTGATAGCCTCGTATGCGAGATCATACTGGTCAGCAACCTGATTATCATGTTTCTTGCGATTCTTAAGATATCCATTTACCAGTAAGTCCTTAGGCTGAACATCCATAAACTCATGACCTTCAGGAGTATTTCCTTCTTTTGAATTTTCAAGTTCACGTGCATACTGTTCATCACGAGCAATCTGCTCTTCACGCTCACTGGCTTCCTGATCAGCCAATGCCTTTTCAAATTCTTCATCAGATACATCCACTGCATCTTCCTGCGGAACTTCAGCTGCCTTTTCTTCATCCGGAGCATCATAATCATTAATATTATAATAGTCAGGATTTGGATAAATCTTAGCTTCTTCCTTTGCTTCTTCCTTTGGAACTTCTTCTACCTTCTGCTCCTCTTTTACTTCCTCTACCTTCTGCTCTTCTTCCTTCGGAGCTTCTTCTACCTTCTGCTCCTCTTCCTTAACTTCTTCTTTTGCCTCTTCCTTCGGTGCCTCTTCTACCTTCTGCTCTTCTTTTACTTCGGCATTATTATTTCCTACATTGTCAAGGTCCGGATAGAGATTTACTTCTTCCTTTACCTCTTCCTTAGGTGCCTCTGCCTTTACTTCAGCATTATTACCTGCATTGTCAAGGTCCGGATAGAGTTTTGCTCCTTCTTCCTTAACTTCAACATTTTTATTTTCTACATTATCAAGATCCGGATAGAGATTAGCTTCTTCCTTTACTTCTTCCTTTGGAGCTTCTTCTTCCTTTATCTCATTTTCTTCTTTTTCCTCATTGATTACATTCTTATTCTCATTTTCATCAATGATTTCGTTCTTTACTTCTTCAACTTTTACTTCTTCAACCTTAGCTTCTTCAACCTTTACTTCTTCAACCTTTGCCTCTTCTTCCTTAGCTTCCTGCTGTGGTCCCTGTGTAAGGAGTGTGTTTAATGCAGCAAGTCTTGCTTCTTTGTTCTCAACTGCAATTTCAGGCTCAGGCTGTTTATGATTAAGGTCAAGGAACTGACCTATACTATCCACGGAATTATACTGACGAAGGTATACTTCTCCTTTGTTTTCAACGGCATAATACGGATTTGTATATACTCTGGCATTATCATCAGACATTGCACGTATGATACATACCTTGTAGAAATCATTCACTGTCTTATAATATTCATCACGACGGTTACCGTAGTTCATTTCCTGAATGCCACTGGCCATAACAATACGATCCATATTTTTACGTGTTAATTCAGAATATACTCCGTCTTTATCTGAAAGCATGATCTTGAATGATCTTAAGAAAACATCTTCAAATTCTTCAGCTGTAGTATCAGGATTCCTCTTCTTATAAACCTCGTACTGCTGTTTTTTAAGATCTGCAAATTTATTATCAAATGATTCTACTATCGCCTTATATTCAGGCCTGTTGATAGTTCTTTTACGGTTGCTGTCGCCAAGAAGAGCATACGGCTTAAGTCTCTCTTCCAGACGCATGTAATCTAACAACTGATCTTTCTGTAAACTGTCATAATTCTGAGTTTTCGTATCAGCCCTGTCAATCTTATTCAGAAGGGTAATCGGCTCATAGAGATCGTTATACTGCTTACGTGTATCTTCATTTATAACAACCTTTTTCGGTGCCTTCGGCTGATTCCTTACCATTAATTTAGCTTCAAGAACCGCTGTCCTGTTAATCGGGTTTTCGGCATTTCTACTGTCTTCCCATTTCTGTTTTAATGTAGTCCATACATTCTCTCTTGCTTCATTTCTTGCTTCCAGATTGAACTGAACATAATAATCAGCCATAAGCCTTGTACGTTCCTGAAGGGCTTTAATACTATCATATTTAGCATCATTAGCAGATTTCTTTGGATTGTCAGCCAGATATTTAGAAAGACTGTTTGACATCTCTTCAAATGCCTCCTGTATTCCATCCTTTCCAATCTGACTTCCATTTTGAACAAAATTATAAATGCCTTTACTAAGGATATTTTTCACTTTAGGACTATCAGAAAGGTTATAAATCCTACGAAGGAAATTATCAGATCCCGGAACCTTCAGAAAATCTTTAAACCATGTCTTATTTTTAAATTCTCTATACAGAGACGTATATGTGTATCCGCCTAATTCACCCGGATCATTGAGTTTGATGCTTTGTTCCTTTTCATCAATGTCACGAAGTTTCATTTCTGCAAGATCACTGATCTTACAATCTATAGTTCTGTCAATAACCTGAGATATAGCTCTGAATGATTTATCGATCTTATGCACATCAAGCATACCCTTGATTTCTGTCAGAATTTCAATTGCATCGGTAAGACCTTTATCATCTTCTGAATCAACAAAATCACTTTCGTTGTTTTCAACTTCATATACTCTTTTAACCAGCTTTGAATTATAGAGCTTATTAATAACATTTTCCAAAACCGGACTGTTTTTCTTTTCCGGATCATAAGCATCAAAAACAACATTGACAATGTTTTCGAGATAATCATCCTTATCCCAGTTGCTCTTCTGCATCTTGTCAATGACTTTTTTAGGTGTCAGTTTTGATATAGTTTTCTTCTCATCAACCTTAAACGGCTGTTCTGTCTTAAATACAGCGCTGTACTTGTCATATGCAACGAGATCATTTCTTTCAACATGGAATCTGTTCTCTGCATTAAGCTTTTCTACGCTATGCTCGAGTAATGCTGGCGGCATATCACCCATAGCTATACTCTTCTTCTTGTTAATATTAAGATACTGGGCAACAGGATCCTTTTTGTCATATACTTCTGCTTTTGCATTAATATATGGCTCGAAGAAAATATCCGCAGTCCTATCCTGCATATTATACATAATGTATGCAGCAGCAAGTGCATCAAGATACTTCTGTTCCTGTCCCTTGGCAGGCTTAAAATCTCTGTTTTTCTTCTTTGCAGCTGTAATCGCATCCTTTACACGGGTATCAATATTTACAGCGCGCTTCTCACCAGATTTCATAACTCTAAAATGCTTAGTTACAAACTGGAAGATATTCTTATCGCCAGCTATAGCATTCTGCGAATCCATCAAAGGTCCGAACCTTTCTGTAAACTGCTTTATAATGCTATCAGCATTGGCTTCATTAAGTTTGATAGAATCAAAGTTAAGGTCAGGATGACCTGTAAGATTAAGCGTCTCATACTTAGGCAGATTCTTCTGATTTATACCCTGAATAAACTCAATGACATCGATAGTTTTAGCCACGTGTCTCTGAGTTCTCATCTCTATTTCTTCTTTGTCCTTTGATCTGGAAACAACTGTTTCAACATAATATCTAAGGTCATTACCCTGAACATCAGCTTCTGCTTTTGATTTTTTAGGAAATTCCTTCTGTAAAAATGCAGTTAAATCACGATATACTTCATTTCTATCATGAATGCTATACACTCTCTTTGTTAACATCTCATAGAGCTTAGCTCTCACTGCAGCGGAATGTGCATTATTCTTATCTGCTGCAATAGAAAAAAGCCTTCTCAGTATATTCTTTTCGATATAGTTATTCATATCCCAGCCATTATTCATAAATGCCGGCTGGAACTGTTCATATCCATATCCGTCTATTATACCGGAAGGTCTATCAGCCATTGTTTTTTCAGTATACTTTTTAACTTCAGAATCTCTTGACATAGTCTTGTTCTCCTTTACTTACTTCCAGAACTAAGAGTCTTCATTTTCATATGACAATTGTAATTATAATTATTAAATATCAACAAAAGCGCAACAAATCAGTAAATAACACACCAATTATTTTCCCCATCCCATGATAAGCGCAATAATCATCATTATAATAAATGAAACTGTCGGGAAGCTTGCAACGATTATGGCGAGTGTCACGATCTTAGCTACTGAGACCGGCCGTTTGCAGTTACCACGCCCGTTGTGACCGCTTGCAACCACATTATAAACCTGGCCTTTGTAACGGCAGGCAGTAAGCCAGACCGGTACCAGCACGTATTTGTATCTGATATTACTGTACTCTGTAGAAATCTGCAGTTTGTCATAATGGTCCGCATTTTCCCTCCAGCAGGCTTCTTTTTCCATGCGTTTTCTCAGCCCGAAGCGGGCCATATTCCACGCTTCATCAATTCCAACGGAATATTTCTCTGCAGCAAAGCCCATCAGAGCTTCGGGATTATACGGAACTACATCATTCGGTCCGAAGGCTATGACGGATTTCAGAAGCTTGTCATTTGTAAATCTCCTGCTGCCACAGACAGAATAATCATCAACAAAAACATCTACCGCACCGCTTCTGTTATACCAGTCAGTTCTTGTATTATCTCCGACACTCCTGTCATATCCGAACCTTCCGTTATAGGTAGAAACCGAATCTGCATCAAATGTCCAGAAAGGGATGTACACTCCTACCAGATTTCCCAGAACTTTTCCAGTCCTGAATTCTTCAGGCGACCAGAGAGCCCACTTGTTCCATTTGTAGAACTTGGCAATAACTTCTTCCTTAGAAATGGAAAAAGGAATTACTCCATTCGGCGCAATTCCACTTTTCGTATCCTCAGCCGAAAGGAGCATACTGGACCCGCAGTAAGGGCAGGAACCCGCGATCTGATTAGGATCATACAGCGTCACCGCGCCACATTCACGGCACGAAACGCCTCTGCGGATAAGCCCCCATTCACGGCCATCATCCCTTTCGGCAGTATTAAAATCAAGTTCACCTACAACAGCCTGTTCCTCAGGCCTGTGGAGCTGCTTCACCGCCCCACAATAATCACAGACCAGCCCAAAGCTGGCAGGATCATAACGTAATTCACCACCACAATTAATACATTTCAAAATAAATCCCCCTGTAAAACCCCATATCAATACATTATATTATTATGCCCTCCAAATGATCCATCTCATGCTGAACTATCTGTGCCGGGAATCCGGTAAGCTTAAGCGACTGATCTTTGAAACCCTCATCCCGGTACTTAACCTCAATATCTTTATATCTCTTCGTCTTTCTCGTACCCGTCAGAGAAAGACAACCCTCTTCAGTTTCATATTCACCCGACTTACTGACAATAACAGGATTATGCATAATTATATCAAGGATCCCCATAGAAATGATGATTGTCCGTTTCTTGTATCCTATCATATTTGCAGCCATCCCAACACAGATACTGCGATTTGCTGCAAGAGTATCCTTCAGATCATCAGCAACCTGCTTATCTTTAATCGTAGATTCTGTTGACTTCTGCTTAAGAAACAGAACGTCCTTTACAATTGGTTTAATCACGATGAACCTCCAATATTTTTCCAGTCTCACTCGCGTGACCTGGTGTCATTACAATGCATTCTTCGGACAGTTACGTTTACATTCCATGCAGAGTATACATTCCGTTCCGTTTTCACGCTTTCTGGAATTATCCGTCATATCCACATTCATCGGACAGACACGCTTACATTTTCCGCAGGAAATGCATTTCTCCTTGTCACATTCAATTCGTGTCATGGCGAAATAACTCATAGGTTTCAGAAATACCGTGATCGGACATATATATTTACAGAATGCCCTGTTATCTTTAAAAGCAAATGCCAGAGCAATCCCGATTCCGTAATAAGCTATATTACCGATAACAAATGCCCAGAACATAATACGTTCAATATTTCCGACTCTTGCAAGGAACAGTGCAGAAACAAATATAAGTGATGCAGCAAACATGATGTACCTGATCCATCCAAGTTTCTTCCTTGGTCCCTGAGGCACTTTATATGGCAGAAAATCAAGTACCATTGCAGTCCAGCAGGCATAACCGCACCAACCTCGTCCGAAGATTAGAGGTCCGAATATTTTGGCAATAGCGTAGTGAATGGTAGCCGCCTCAAACACGCCGTTGAACAGATAATACCAAAAACCTTCAATCTGCATATTTTCCTGACAGATCAGCCCGAGATAAACCAGCATGTACAGTCCCACCAGAAGCTGCACTACACGTCTTGCATACTTATTCTCTTTAATAAAAAGAACAAGCCCGAACGCAATGGAAATACCAATGTAACTGAAATTAAAAAGATAAAAAAGATTATCCTTAGTCAGCCACAGCGTTACAGCAACCGCTTCAAATATTACCAGCATAATAATCGGTACCGAGTATTTCTTCATTGATGTCCCCCCTGATGTTGGGACACTGGGGACAGTCCCCGGTGTTCCATTATGTATTCCCTTGTCTCTTTCTTAAGATAATCATAGTTTCTATATATATTCCAATAAATCCATCTAACAGTTTTTTCATACAGCGCGAAATGCCTTTACGCAACGGCATTTACATTGATATTATCAATAACCTTTCTGATACCCATCCAAACATTCATATCAGTAAAGATTTCAACAATACTGCCTTGATCCGTAAATGGTGATTCCTGCAAAACAGATAAATCTTTCATCAATCCATTATGAACTATATACTCAACAATCTGATTTACAAAATATATCTGTCTGCTATCGAGATTCGCACCATCAAGGAATTCAGAAAATGCTTCTTTGGCTGCATTCATATCAAGTCCAACAATTTCTCTCACTAATTCTCCAAGCGGCTTAGTTCCATATTCGCGTTCATAATCCTGTTTTGTTCCCACCTCACTCCAAAGTATTTTCTCTAGTGCTTCAATATCATGTGTAGTTAATGGCTTATTTTTCTTCAGCTTAGTAATAACAATATTATCCTGATGCTGTCTAATGTAATATTCAGCTTTTGCCTTATAATTCTTCAGCTCATCATTTTCAAGTTCTGATTCATTCCAATCTTCTGATAACAGATCATCTTCAAAATTAGTATCGTATCGAATTCGTTTCTTCGGAATATACTTCATTAAATCTCTGAGACGTTCTCTGATTTCTTCAAAATCTTCCAACTCTGCAGTATCGATATAATCTGTGTTTAGTATTTTATCTATTATATCAGACTGTGCCTGAATCTCTGGAATATTAGCAACATGTGCAATGCCTTCCACTTTTTTATATAGATCCGTTCTGGCACGTCTATATTTTTTCCCTAAAAGAAAAGCCAGCTCTATTCCATAAAGAAGTGCATCGAAACGAACTGCATTCACTTCATCCCCATCCGGCAATATAAGCGGTGCAATTTCATCTCTAACTATCAACGTATCTTCAAAAGTCAGGGAATTGTAATTCTCTTCTGAAGAATAGATATCCACATACTTCAGATGTTGCCTGACCGCAAAGTTATCTCTCGGTAACTCTCTTACTTTTTCTGACATATATTTTACAAGGGCTTTTCTATATAACATCAATCTTTCAATCTGGTACTCATAATGTTGCAGCTTATACGCAATTTCAAATTTCAAACTGAATATTGCTCCCTGCAAAGCAATCATATTGGCCGTTGCCTTACCCTTATTCATTCTGAAAAATTCAAAGTTTCCACAGAAATCAAATATATAAAACTTCTGCTTATCCTCACCGTCCATAAGCCCCGGACAAAGCCTGGTTCCTCTTCCTATCATCTGCCAGAATTTAGCTTTACTCATAACCTTTTTAAAGAATACAAGGTTTAATACTTCCGGAATATCTATTCCGGTATCAAGCATATCTACAGATATCGCAATCTGCGGCATCTTCTTCGGATCAGAAAATTCATCAATAGCACTTTGAGCATAAGTCATGTAGTTATCAATAACCTTCGCATGATCCGGCAGATTAGGATATTCTTTGTTGAACACTTCCAGTATTTTTTCTGCATGAAGATGATTCTTTGCAAAAATAATAGTCTTTCCTATCTTCTGCCCATAATCTATCCTCATTCCCTTATCCATAAGAATGTGCAGAATCTTCTTGATAGTATCTTCGTTAAATATCCAAGTGTTAAGTGCTGATGAACCTATTGATTCCGGCAAATCACCATTTTCATCTGTAAATGTATCCTCATAAGCTACTTTATCCTCATCAGATAGATCATCATATACAATTCCCTGTTCTATAAACTTAAACTTTGACTCAACAGAAACATAATCAACTAGATATCCATCTTTTACAGCCTGTGCGAGATCATAACCATATGTTGGTACACCGTTCTCAAGTTCAAATACACTATATGTGTTCTTATCTATCTCATCCTTAGGAGTTGCAGTAAGCCCCACAAGTGGAGCATCAAAATAATTAAATATGTCCTTATATTTGTTATAAATGGAACGATGCGCCTCATCGCATATCAAGAGATCAAAGTGTCCACTGGTAAAAAGCTTACCTTCCTTATCACTAACTGAATCAATGCAATTCATCATTGTCTGATATGTTGAAAATACGCAATGAGCACTATAGTTATCCTTTTCTTCCACAAGATTAGTGCACGAAAGATTTGGAAGCAGATTTACGAAACTTCGCTTTGCCTGAGTTACGAGAGAATTCCTATCTGCAAGGAACAATATATTCTTTACCCATCCATTCTTTAACAATACATCACACAAAGCTATAACAGTTCTGGTCTTACCGGAACCGGTTGCCATAACAATAAGCGCTTTACGTCTATTCTTCTCGTCAAATGAATTACAAACCGCCTTTATTGCAGCTTCCTGATAATATCTTCCGGCGATATCCTTATTTACCATTACATTACGAAGACTTGTTCGCATTGTTAAGAGATTAAACCATTTTTCCAAATCTCTCTTGGAATATATGCAGGAACACTTTCTTTCCGGATACTGTCCGTCAATAATACGCGTTTCAAAGCCGTTAGTAAGGAAAATAACAGGTCTTCTTTTATATTTATGCTCAATTATATCTGCATACAGTTTTGCCTGCTGACGACCTTTAGCCACATCAACACATGTACGCTTTGCCTCAATAACAGCAAGTGGCTTATGTGTGTCATCATATAACAAATAATCTGCATAACCCACCTCAGACTTGTTCGGCATTCCGGGAAGTTCTACTTCATTTATCCAATTCTTCCCTTCTATCCAGCCGGCATCAGTAAGCATAGAATCAATATATAGTTTCCTGGTTTTGTATTCAGACAGATCTAAAGGTTTCGGAACATAAGTCTCCTGCTGCTCCTGTCTACGAGCTGATAATTCCTCCTTTAGAGATGCATTCTCTTCAATCAGTTTCTTTAGATCTACTTCCTGCTTAGCAATACGCTGCTGTTCCTGTCTCAGTTCTTCATTCTTTGCAGCAGCCTTTTCTTTTGATTTCTTTATATCTTCAATACGCTTTTCTATTAGCCCTTTATCAAACGGATGCTCCTCATAATTATCTGAATAACAATATGCAATAAAATCTAAATATATAGAAAGATTCTCTAAACATAGAACAGCCTCATCTCTACCAAGCTTTCTTCCACCGTGAGCAACCGTATTACCGCATCTGCGAATATAATCCATACGTCTCCACAGATCCTGCCCGACTATCCGCCTATAGTCTTCTGAATTCATTAAGCTCTGCAGATTATCCTGATATGGCATTTCCAGATCAGAATCAACAGAATACATCCATTTTATGGCGAACTCCATCGCCCTGCGGCAGTTTAATATACTAGCCTCAGAATCCATAAGTATTATTTTCTCCGCAGAAATCGCTATATCGGCAAAAGTTGAAAATTTTGATTCATTTTTTAAATAGTCAAAGTTGGTAGTCATAGGCACCTCCTTAACTTCTACATCAAAAGAGCATTTCGAAACTCTACCATCTTCTATGATAGTACTCTAACTCATATAATGCCTCGACAAGTTCGTCGCGCAGTTCTTCCTTAGAAAGCATTTTTACGTATTCATACAATTGTTTCTTTTGCATCCTCTCTCTATACTCTTCTTCTTTTTCGTATTCTTCTGCTTCTTTCTTTATTCTTATTACTTCCTCAGGATGAGCGGAAAAATACACAGCCAGCATATGCTTACAAATAACTCTATGATCTGTTGCAAACGGACATGTACATTTAGATTTTCTAGGGTGCTCAACATCCACTTTCACAATATAAGTATTATTGTCACTTCCACTTACAGAGCCTTCGTACCCTGTTTCAGTCTTATTCCATGTTACCACTTTCTTACTATGATAGTAATCTATTGCACGCCACACTGATTTTGAACTTGCAATCTCAACCAGTCCCATACTCTTCTCCTATTGATCATAAATGCTATATATACTTCGATAACTTTTGATTTGTCGACTTGTTCTGCAATTAGCACAAATTGATTCTGAATGTCTATCGGTGGCGTTATTACCGGCATTTCCTTAAATTCACTCATATTCAAGCCTTGCAACGCTATTCCTTTAGTTATTCCCTTTAACCATCTTTTTATCGAATCACTGGCAAACAATTCTTGCAAAAACCTCTGTTTTACTTTGCTCTCGTCGGTTAAAAGAGGAACAATGTTACGTCCAACATTACACCCCTCAAACTCTTCCGTCGTCTGAAATGTTTCTCCCACGGATCCTCTTACTGTTACTAATAACTCATTTCCTTTTAAAACGGTCCTTTTATACTGTGCAGAAATAGCAGGGGCTGTCCTCTTTAGCTCTTGCCGCTTTGGGATATGACCACCTGCAATATCAACCGGTCTGAAAACAGGCACCCCATTTTCATAGTCATCTCCTGTTTGAACAATTCCGTATGAAACTGTCCTTCCCGATTCCAATGATTCTAATAATGTTATAGACTTCCATTCTTTATCGTTTTTTATTGCATCCCCAAACATCTCGACAAATCGGGCTTTAATCAAGCAATCTAATTCTACCAACTCTTGTTTACGAAGTTTTATAATACCATTGATTTTTTCCAGATTATTAACTGCTGCTATTTGATCATCGATATCAGGAACGTTTATTATTATTTCACTTACTATACCCTTAGAAATTTCTTTAAAAGTCGCTCCTCTTCCTAATGAATTTAAGTAGCCTGTATTACCCCTTAAAAACCAATACAAATACTTATTGTTAATCTTATCGGAACAAATAAGGTTCTTAAACCCTTGATTACAGTACATTTCACATCCTGCAATAGCCACCTTACCAATGGGTGCTCTTGAAGATAGAATCACTGTACCTTCTGGAAAAGGTGTAAGACCAGTTTTCTTTACTCCTAACTCTGTAATCTTTCTCGCACTATCATTTATTATATAAGAATCCTCAGTTATCTCAGCCGGAGTTATCCATTTGATATCTCCATCCCAGTATTCTTCAACTGTGGTCTTAGGAGTACTTCCTGATACAATTTCACAAATTTCTCCAAGTTTATATTTCATATATCATCCCTACAAATCTCAATTTAACAATTCAACAGTTTCAATTTTGCTGATCAAGTAATCTTTCCAACTCATCCATCTCTTTACTAATCTCGTTTTCCAGCTCCCTGATATTCGCCATTATTTCAGATGTCGGTG
>JAFUVQ010000072.1 GCA_017477505.1 Eubacterium sp. | reverse complement strand
TATGATGAAGTGACAGACGGTAATGATTCAGTATATGCGTGTATGACCCGCGCAGATGAGAAGCTCTATATAGATAAACAAAGGAATGCAGGAAAAATGTAAAAGGCGTATTATACGCCACGGAGAAATGAATGGGGCAAAAGCTATATTTTGACAATTATACGGCGGCCGGGGACATTCTTGTTATTGCCATATGCTTTGTTATAGGCATATTGGTTGCGACTTCTTACAACACAAGAACCAAGACCTTCAAGCTGTTTTTGAACATGATCATATATCTTGGCCTTGCCGCCCTGTCAGATATGATCCTTCACGACTACTATGCCCATATGGCAGGGGGAAGTTATACGCCTATCTATGTTATTAGAGTGATTTATCATGCAATGCTGTTTTCGCTGTTCCTTGTATATGTGGTTTATCTTGTTGTGATACTGAATCTTGACAGACGAGATGTAGTCCCGATCATGTCGGTAGCTACAGGTGTTTATGCCATAATCATATTAACCGATATTATACTGACCGTATCGGGAAAAGGTTTTCGTATAGGGGATGACGGTACTGCTTCCTATGGACCTAATGTGTTTATGGCAGGCTATATAGCCTTTGTTTCGTTGATAGTATTCGTGATACTGAAATATCGTGACAAATTGTACAGAAAATCAGTTCTGGGTCTGTTTGGCACGATGGCAGTATCATTTTTTATCTTGTATAACCAGGGGCGTCACGGACAGGCCGCATTCACTGTTGCTACCTTTTTATTTCCGGTTCTTGCAATAATGTATCTTCTTCATTCCAATCCGTATAATGTGGAAACCGGAACCATCAGTGCATCGGCTCTTAAGGATGCCGTAAGGTATCATTATGAGAAGAAATTGGAGTTTTATTTTATGAGCATGTATCTTCCGGATTTTCATGCGGAAGCTAAGGAACTTCCCGAAGAAATCAAGGCTGAAATAAGGAGATTTCCGTCCGCGCATTTCAGAAAATCAGTTTTGTTTGAGATAAGCAATGGTCATCTTCTTCTCATGGTGCCGAAGAAGGGAAATCCGAGGTGTGAAGAAAGCATAAGGAAGATCCTTGAAGCATTTGAGGTGGATTACGAAAAATATCGGTTTGATTATAAGATTGTGATGGGTAAATCCATTGATGACATAAGCCGCAGGAATGAATACTTAAGCCTTATCAGGAATATAATGCGGCATATGCCTGTAAATACTCTGCATGAAATAACCGACGAAGATGTAAAGGCCTTTGATCGCTCTGAAGATATACTTGTTCAGCTGGAAGACATTTACAGAAAAGAAGACCTTAATGATGAGAGAGTTCTGGTGTACTGTCAGCCCGTTCTGAACATCAAGACAGGAAAATATGATACCGCAGAAGCTCTCATGCGATTGAAGCTACCGGAGCTTGGAATGATTTTCCCGGATCAGTTTATTCCTTTGGCTGAAGATATGGGCTTTATCCATGTGCTGACCAAGATCATCCTTCACAAGACATGTGATGCCGTTAAGGATCTTCTGGCAGAGGGATATGAGGTGAAGCGCATTTCCGTAAATGCTACGATGTCAGATCTCAGGGATGAAGCATTTGCGAAGGAACTGAGCGATATCATAGAGGAAAGCTACATACCAAACAGCAAGATTGCCATTGAAGTTACAGAATCTCAGTCAGACAGAGACTTCAATGATTTAAAGGAAATGATTGATAAGCTTAAAGGTATCGGTATCAAGTTTTATCTTGATGATTTCGGAACGGGTTACTCCAATATGGAGCGTATCATGAATCTTCCGTTTGACATCATAAAGTTTGACCGGTCTCTCGTCATAGCCAGCCAGTCGGATAAGCGTTCAGAGGAGATTGTCGGCAAACTTGCCGGAATGTTTGCGGAACTTCATTATTCCGTTTTGTATGAGGGTGTTGAAGACGAAGAGGATGAGAAGAGATGTATCAACATGCACGCTTCATATCTGCAGGGATATAAGTATTCCAAGCCGATACCGATAGAGGATCTTAAGAATTTCTTTTCAAAAAGTGCGGTTTCACAGTAATAAAACGCACTTTTGCAGGGGGTGAAATCGGATATGGAGGATTGTGAGTTAAAGGAGGCTACCGATAGGATAAAGCTATATTACCCGGATGGTGAGTGGAGAGCAGCGTTGTGGGATGCACTTGTCATCTCCCAAGGTGAGAAGTTTACGACTGCCGGCCGAGGTAATAAAAGAGCAGGTGTCGATTTTACATATGAGATAAAGATTTCCAATAAGACGGGCATGCCTACGGATGAGCTTGTGATCAGCAGGAAGGAACAAAGTAAGACCATCACCAGATCAACGGTAAACATGGCTTTTGAGAATGCAGTTGCTGTCCAGAAAGAGGAGGGGTGCGTAAAAGGACCTAAACGGTTGAATGTATTTGGGGCAAGTTACCTTTATGCGATATTTGTGTCATGGGGTATCATAACAAAAGATGAAAGATAAGGGGCGAATCCACTTCGCCCCTTTTGCAATATGTTTACTGTTTTTAAGAAAAAATGAT
>JAFUVQ010000071.1 GCA_017477505.1 Eubacterium sp. | reverse complement strand
GCATGCATACTCCAACGTCAACTGATAATAATTATCAGACCAATCATTATCATTGTTTCTGTCTATCATCACACCTGTTTTACCCTTTGTGTAATGAACCTTCTTTACCGAACACCCATTGAACGGAACCCCATTCTCTTTTGGATAGCTGTAATCTATTGGTATTGATAGTGACTCCAGATTAATCCCAGACATAGCTGAGTCATAAAATGCAAGGTCATTAGAATTGATAATCATTCTTTTCAATCCGTTACAATCTGAAAACCATCTCCCAACTCTTTTGATGTTTTTGGGTATACTAATTTCAGCAATCTTATCGCAACTCTTAAAACAATCCCGATCAACATTTATATTATTTATCTTTCCCCAAGGTATATCAGTAATAGTATCGTTATCACACCAACCCTCATAACCAAAATACATGGAATTTATCCATAAAACGTAGCCTACCGGCATATGCGCATGAAAAACTGACGCTTTAGGGTTATTATCGGTTCCAACAAAAAGATCGGCTAACGTAACAAGATTTGTCGTAACATATGAAATATTATCAAGCTCCGATTCCAGTTTCTGCCCTGCATAAACTAAATCGCTACGTGTAGTAATAGTCACATCGGTCGCATCATGAATCTTTTTACAGAGATTGTCATTTGAAGTTACCCAACTACTAAACTCCTCCTCAGTATACGAACCTGTAGTATTAATTGCTCGATTTATAGAATATAACAAGGAATTATCCCCGGTCATTATTTCATTTAACTTTACAGCAAATGAATTATTACTCCAATCACTAAAAACTCTAAGTATTGCTCCACTAGTGGAATCTATCACCGTCACTCCACCGTAATGAAGATTAATCTTAACCACAGTCTGAACATCACTAAGATTACCTCTGAGAATAAACGCTATAATGTCAAAATAGTATCTATGCTCAGGAGTGTCAAAATCAGATCTTTTATCTGCAATTGTTTTAAGTGTTGAAACATAAGTATCTGTCTCAAGAATACCAGCATATTCTTCACCCTTGACATTCTTAAAACGGTTCTTAAAATTACTATATATTTCCGAGTCTGTTGACAAGGGAACATCAATACCATATCTTTCATAACCCCAATCAGCTAAAGGTACAGATGCAATTGCATCTCCAGGGTTGTTATAGTTATGAATATTACTATATTTCTCAGCCCCTACCTTTACAGCCGGACAAGCAAATGTATAACAAAAAATATGATCCCTAGTAGCAAATTCCTGACTTTTTGACAATTCACCACCAACAATATTTGAAACAGCTGCTCCCCTGCTATGTCCGGTAACCAGAAAAATATTATCTTTTCCGCTAACTATGCTTCTAAGATAGTCTATTATTTCTGTTGAGGCTTTCCAAAAACCATAATGATAATCAGAATTCCAATTTTTGTCTCTAGCACTTAAGTGAGAATCTGTTAAGTGAAAATCGCTAAACCACTCAAAACTGTTAGGGGTTCCTCTTACAGAAATAACATATATGTTTTTCCCGTTATAGTATTTGTGTCCAACGGTAAAAGCTACAAAATCGTTATCCTCGTATGTATCAACCCTTGAATAATTATCCACACTGGAATCAGTTAATACATCATATCCCATCTGTCCCAAACACGATGAAATATTGTTATTATTACTTCCATACGCAGCTGAAGCAAGATCTATTGAAACTTTTGCCAGATCCTCAGATAATTCATTTGCGTCACCAAAAAGCATATCATCCGAATAGTGAAAATACGAACTGAACTTTTCGCCATTTTTGTTTTTTTCGCCATCTATACTATACCAAACCAATGCCGAACTTACATAACTTCCTGCCTCAACATTATTTAACGAACTAAAACAAATAATTATGATTATGAGGAGAATGCAGATAACGCTCAAAACAGACTTTCTTTTCATAATAACACTCCAAATAAACAAAAAAGCGTCATAAAATAATATATGACGCTAAAACTATCGTTACTCTGCAACTGGCTGCCATTGATAAATCCTTTAGGCCCTATAGCTTTGCGTCACATGGTTTCCCATGTTTTGCTGAATATTTACTATTTGCTTCAAATTCTATCATAATTGCCAGATTATTACTATTACTCGTCGCTGGGTTTATATGTGGATTTTACATGAAAACTGTTAATAATGCATTTCAGTCGTCGACTATACCAGAATATACAACGTTAATTAGTGTAATCATTAATAATATCCCATCGGCTCCACCGGTACTCCATCCAGCAATATTTCAAAGTGCAGATGCGGACCGGTACTGTGTCCGGTATTTCCGCTATACCCTATCACATCTCCAGCATATACTATATCTCCTTTGTAGCAGTTGAACCCATTCAGGTGCTGATAAATAGTCATATATCCATTTCCATGATTTATCTTTATAAAGTTTCCTCTCTCTGAATTGTATCCCGTATAAACTACTGTTCCACTGGCAGCCGCGACTACTTCTGTTCCGATGACTGCACTTATGTCTATTCCTTTATGGTCAGTCGAGCCGATTCCACCGGGTGATGACCTGCCACCGAAGTATGATGTAATCTTGTGGCTGGATGGGCATGGCCAGATAAATGTGCCGTTGCCTCCTGAGGCGCGTACCTGATTGTATGAGTTCACCGCCTTTGCCTTCCTGTCACTAAGGAATCTTTCTTCATGGTTACCGGGCATCTCTACATTACTGAAGAAAATCTCTGTTGCTCGTCTGATGCAGTCCTCATCCGTTTCATTCCCCTCGGGGGATATGTTTTTGTAATTATTCCAGAAGCTCTCGGTCTGTTCAAAATGTATCATGAAATCAAGCTGTACCGCCATATCATTCCATTCGTTATTGATATAATCAGCTGACACGGTATGTGTGTTCATATCGTAATGCAGGAGTCTCCATGCCCTCACTCCCGTCCACTGTGCAAGTCCTAGTCCCGGATAATAAAATCCATTATAGAGATATCCCCTCTTAGCATATCCGACTCCTGTCCTGTCATAAAATGGAAACAGATACGCTCTGCAATATCCATCCAGATCAGCCATAATAACCGTCCTGTCAGGAACACCTTCGATGTATTCGCCTTCGACTATGTCAGGATTATGATCCGATTCGCTGCCATAGCACCCGAGTACTCCGGCTATAGCGTAGTCAGTGAATCCTTCTGATCTGAGGAACTGCCATATAGCCTGTTCATTTGCTGAAAGGCCCGAATTTGTTACTGAGAATACACTGAACAATGCGCTTATGGACGCTACGACGATTACCACGACTCCCAGCACAGATGCGGCGATCACGGCTATAGGAAGCAGCGCTGTAAATGCTTTTTTAGCCTCTTTTATCTCATTCCCTATATTCTCTCTGATATCTGGTTTTACACGCTTATCCGGCTCTGTATACGTCTCTCCTGCCCTGTCTCGTTCCTTGATGTACCCGGCAATCTCAGCTATGGCTTTATAGCCTTTTCTGAATCCCTTTTTTCTTACCTTTTCAGGTACTTCTCCTTCCATTTCGGCATCAAAATAAGAGGAAGCAGATTCCTCATCGGAACCTGCTCCCCCTATATTTAAAGCTTCATTTCTGACCGTAGACTCTTTAGTACCATTCTGTTCACCGGATAACATCCTGTTACTTAAATGGTCAAATGAAGCTTTTGAACCATATTCATTTTGTTCTGACTGGGCATTTCCAAGCTGCCTTTTCTTAAAAGTCGGAAATCCGTAGTCTTCCTCACGCTCATTCCTATTCTTCCTACTTCCTATTACATAGTAGGTCTGTGAATGCATCAAACTATCGTATGAAGTACTACCGTCCTTAATAGTATACTCCGCCGTCTTTATCTTATCTCTGCCATGTTTAATCCCGGCAGATTCTTTGAACTGATAATCATCCACATAACTGCTGTATTTTATATCCGCCACCTGATCACTCCCTCTCACGAAAGCATAGCTTTACTATGGTCAGGCTTTGTATTTGCAAGGTCGTAGATATATCCCTTCTCTATACGCCCATCGAAGTTGATAAAGTTGTTAGCTGACTTGAAAATCCCACAGCCTTCTTCTGCCATCACAAGACGGTCCACCTGAGTTTTGGAAAGCTTGTATATGTTCTTCAGCTCCATAGCGTCCATGGATGACTGCCGAAGCATGACAACAATCTCTGCATTTGACAGCATGTTCCTGGCACGTTCATTTCTGAGAAGCTTTGATGCATTCTGGACTATGCCCGTGATGAAACCGCCATACTTCCTTACTTCTGCATAGAACGATTCAAATGTCTGTGTGAGAAATGGATCGTCCAGGAATCTGCCGACCTCATCTATCTTGATATAAGTCGGTATCTGTGCCTCGCGGTTGATAATGAGCCTGTTCTTTATGCTGTCCATAACGACGGACATGCTCGCATCCCAGAGGTTCTCATCAAGACCGGTAAGGTCATAGCATACTATGCGGTTGTAAATATCTACATTTGTAACACCACAGAAGCATTTGAGTGAGAAGACGTAAGGTTCGATTAGAAGTGCAAGTCTCTTTGCTTCCTGCTCTTCCTGTGAAAGAATCAGGTTATAGAGTTCCACAAGAGTAGGCGGAACCCCTACATAGTCTCCGTGTGCATACTTCTCGAGAAGTATCTTGGCACATCTTACCATTATACTGTCCATAGGTCTGGTATACTCACGGTCAAGTAGTGCGTGGAACAAAGATGTCAGCTGTGAGAGTTTGGTATTGATGTCATTTCCCCCACCACTGTAACCTTTAGCCATATCCATGGCATTGATCACATCATCGGATGCCCCGCCGAGCTTTACTACAGTTCCACCAAGCGCCTTCGTTAGTCCGGTAAACTCACCGTGGGGATCCACAAAAAGTATGTCCCCATTCGTGATCAGTGCTTCCATCAGTGCTGTAAGTTTTACCCTGAATGACTTTCCGCAGCCGGATACTCCAACTACCCACTCATTACCATTATTGAGAAGACGGCGGTCTATGAGAACTTCCTGTCTGGTCTCCTCATGCACTCCGTATGGGATACCTGTCAGGTGGTTGATGCTGACGGAGTTAAATGGCATCCATGCTGCCAGCATTTCTGTCGTGCAGTCTCTGTACATTTCCGTATAACGAGGGCCGAACGGAAGGACGGTATTCAGCCCTTCTCTCTGCTGGAATCCCATCTTCTCCACCTGGCACCCACATTCCGCAGCAGTACCTACCACACTCTCCGTAAAGCTGTCGAGTTCCGTCATGCAGTCTGCGAGTATAGTTATCGTAATGCTCGCATAGAATATCTTCTGGTTACGGTCATTTACATCAACACTGTAGGCATCGACTATGTCCCTGTCCTTACGCATGCTCTGTGGAAGGATGGAATACCTTCTCTTCTCTGCGCCGGGGCGCTGGCTCCACCTGTCTACATTTGACTCGGCAGACATCTCTGCATCCTCAAGTATCCTTCTCACTTCTTCAGCAGAAAATGGAATGATGTCTATCGAAAACATCATATTTGCCTTCAGTTCCATGATACGTGTAACTACTTCTGGCTTTAGCTTGACTCCCCATTCACGGACAAAAAGGACGCGGCCGTATTTGCTGCCCATTTCAAAATCAAAGTTCCTGAACCTAAGGGTGGATGGGCAAATGTAATCCTTATAACCGCTCCGCCTCTTCTTAGCTGTGGCATCGTCGTAATCATAGTACTGTTCTTGACCGCATCTGTAGTAATCGTAGAATATCTCAAGCCTTTCATTTATCCCTACAGATGAAAGGTCTGAACCGAGATATGAGAAGCGTCTGCTGAAGTCCCTCTCAACCCTATCGAAGTACTGTTCAGCAAGCTCTGCATTTTTTGCCGGAGCGGTGACCGTCAGATACTTCTCCTGAATCTTTCCGTGGGACATCTCACGGTTCTTGCGCCTCATGGCATTATATTCGGAACGTATATGGTCATAAGAATCGTTCATGTTCGTCGGAAGCTCTATGAACCTTGTCTTCTTGTAGTTGATATTCCGGTTGAATATCGTAATCTTGTATGTGCTCTTCGTATCAAGAGAATTGAGGATATCCGAATATCTCTTGAAGAAGTCCTCCTGCTCTGCTTCCGATTCAGAAGTAAAGTCTGTATCCTTCAGCCTGTATGTAGCCGAATATATCCCACCCTGAAATTCAAAAATCCCCGATTCATGAGTCCTGAATCCGGGGATTGCCTGCTGAATGGTCTTTATTCTGAATTTGTCTTTAATGAATCCTCTTTTGCCTGCTAGTATCATCTCTTCTTCACCACTTTCTCATTTATATATTCTGATTTGAACTTAAGAGGTTTCATGTCAGCTACTGACTTTATCACAGCAGCCATCAACTTGAGTCCCTTAAGTCCATAAAAGTCTTTTATCGCAACTATGATAAAAGGAACTGCTGCGAGGGATGCTATTATCCCCCGCGCCATCCCCAGTTCATTCGGCAGTATGAAGTTCACTGCAAGTGATGCCCCACCCGCAAGCAATGCGTCCACTATCTGCCTTATCTCAAAGCCATAAAACTTCTCTTTTACACTCATAAGGCTCTGGTTCATTTCTATTGGTTTCATTACATTTTCCTTTCCAAATAAAAAGCGCTATAAGTATTTCTACTCATAACGCCTTTTAAATCAATCCATTCTATAATTTAATAATAATCCATGTAACTATTTTGAATATACAGGAATTTCACCACTTACTATTTTATCTACATTTTCCTGGTTTATATCATATGCCCCAAAGAAATCTATTGGATATTTTATTACATCATTATATTTATCAGTGTATGTTTTTTCATCAATACTATGTTGATCACCATCATTATCATCATAGTAATAATAATAAACGCAATTATGTGTAACTTGATCATCTTCTTCAACAAATGTTACAACACGATTATTCTCATCTAATTTATACCAAGTTAAAGTGGTTATCCAATATCTAGACTGATAATTTCCATGTCTACACCAACCACCACCATACAAATACATTTTGTTCAGATCACTTCCTCGGAGCTTAATCACTTTATCACTGTTTTTATCATATGTAAGCAACAAATTCCATTCACCCTCTGGATTATCTGTTTCAGTTCCTGTGTATATTAAAAGATCATCTATTCCATCTTCATTAAAATCGAGAATCTTAAATTTAGTATACTGTGAAGCATAGGCTCCTGATCTTACAACATAGTGAATAAATTCTTGATAATCTGGGTTAGTGTTTATATTTTTCTTTTCTGATGTTGTTGCATTATTAAAGTTTACATATACTTGAAGAACCTCTGAGTACTTATTTTGAAGAACTGCATCCGTTTTATATGCCTCATTGACATTAATAATACCAACTTCAGAAAAAGCCATATCAATTGTATGCATATATTCTGAAGAAAAGCCCATCAATGTAGCCTGCTTACGTACCTGCTCATATACTGTTCTTTCATTTGTAGTTGCGTCATACCCTTTATTAATTGATCCATACCACAATTCGATAAGTTGTTGTTTTGGAATTGCTGTACATTCATTTTCAAAAGAACTAGTATCTGACATTAAATAAGCAGCGTGAGAGATAACCGTAGAAAGAACATGAATATCAGCATTTGGGTCCCAATATTGATCCCCGTTACCTATTTTAGAAGGATTCTTATGAGCCCCAGGGGTTTTCACATCTCTGATAGCATCTTGATATCCACTAAGATTAGCCCAGTCATCAAGAATCTCAAATGTTTTAAAGCTGTCCCCAAACTGGCTATTTTCAAAAAACCATCCAAAAACATCTGCATATCCTTCATTTATCCACCCACTCGGAAGACCTCGAGTTGAATAATGAATTACACCATGGGTGTACTCATGAGCACATATATCACGGCAAGACGCAAACGTAATTGTAGAATTCTTATTTGAAGAAGCATTATCGAAAAACAAGATTGCTTCTTCTTCTGTACACCACGCAGCATTATCTTCGATCAGTTTTCCATTTTTTTCATAATCTCCATTACAATGAGTCTTGAGTAGTATCTCCATACCATTACCATCAATAGAATCTCTTCCAAGCGTCTTTTTATACCAATCATAAACATCTCTGATATTAGTATATGCTGTAATAGCTGTTGGATCATCCCAACTTTCAGAATCCTCACTTGATATTATTTTATATTCACTATTACCAATTATCTTATCTTTTCTTTCCTTAACTTGAATTTTTCGCTCAGAATCTTTTAAATAGTACTTTTTGTTAACTGGAGAAGCCCAATCACATTCACTATGAAATGGTACTTCAACACCATTTTCATTTATACCTTTACTATTAATACTAAGATTGATATCTACATCTACACCTATATCATCATTAACAAATTCTAAAGGACTAATTGTTTCAATGATAGTACCATCACAACTGATAATAACACTATCCAATAATACATCATCATATACATTGAACAAATATGCATATGTTGGTGTATCTTTAAAATCATTAAGAGCATACACTATTGTTTTATCATGCTCTACACTAACATCATGATTCGAATACGTATTCATGATAATTGAAGCAGCTTCATCAATAGATATGGATGAAGACATGCTCGTAGAGTTTAGCTTTTCTGAGCTGAAAAATCCAGAAGATAATGAAGTTACATTACCATTATTATCAGTAGAAACAGTAACATTCCGACCATATACTTCAATGCCTTTATATTTTTGACCAAATGTATAGCTTACCCCATACTTATCATGATTAGTAACAAGAGGTATGAGTTCTTCTTTAGGGTTATCAATCCCAAGAATATCCTTAACTGAATATAACGCCAGGAGTGCATCATCCGACGACTCAACTTTCACATCAGAGAATCTTCCATTTATAGAATCTACAAAAGTGTTATCATCATTATAATACACAAAGAAATAAGGATTATCCTCATTCAGTGTCTTTATTTCATCAACAGTATTCTTCTTAATATCATCAGGATTCAGATTATTATTCTTTATAACCTTAACATCAAACTCTTTCTGTTTTGAAACCCCATTACGGCTGACAGTAACTGTAAGTTTTACAGTATTATTAACGGAATCGGACCTTGTAACCTTTCCATTAGCTGAAATAACACTAGGAACACTGCTCTCCCAAGTAACGTCAGCATCTTCGAAATCTGTAGGCAGGGTAAGGTCATGTATTACAGAATCATAGTAATCACCATCCGCATAACCAATTACTATAGAACCTAATACTTCATCAACTACCATTTCGTCGATATCTTCTTCAGTTACTTCTGACCATCCGGCATATAATGTAATATTCTCTGTAATTGTCTCTTCTTCAAATGAAAATGGATTGCTACACTCTGGTTCCTTGAACCATCCATCAAAAGTAAAGCCATCTCTAGGCTGAACCACAGGCATGGTTGCATGTGAACCGGTTTTTACTTTTTGGCTGTTAATTGTATATCCTTCTACCTGCGTATCAAAAGAAACCACACAAAAATCATCAATGGTAAGCTTGCTGAATCTGTGTAAGAACATTACTGTCTGTGCACGGTTTATGATTCCTTTAGGATTAAAATGAGTAGCATCCTTTCCGGCAGTTATATTATTCTCATAAGCCCATAATACGGCATTTTTATAAAAGTCATTTTCATAAATATCAACAAATGGATTCTCCGTAGTAACAGGATCCGGTTCACCGGCAGTTCTCCAGAGGAATGTTACGAATTGAGCTCTGGTACATACGTCAAATGCACCGAATTTCTTAGCCGACTTTCCAGATGTAATACTTTTCTCAACAGCCCAAAGAACCGGCTTATAGAAAAAGTCACTTTCACTTACGTCATCAAAAGGTTCTGATGTAGCAGTCGGCTCCGGACAACCTTTCATTCTCCAGAGGAATGTAACAACTTGAGCTCTGTTACAGTTATTAAATGGCTTAAAGAGAGTATCTGTAATACCTTTTACCACTTGAGGATCTGCATAATATGCCCAGAGAACAGCATCATAATAGTTTGCCCCCTCTATAATATCTGTAAATGGATTTACTAAAGGATCGTCCCCTGGGTCATCTCCTGGATCAGCATTCGTTCTTGTAGCTATACCATTCTCTTTAGCGTACTCAGCCGCTTTAGTATCAGGATTGCATATAATAACCATATCAGATGGACATCTAGTAAATACATAATTTCCTATCATAGTTACGCTATCCGGTATAACTATACTTTCCAAAGACGTGCAATTACCAAATGCAACATCATCTATTTTATTCAAACCATCAGGTAAAATAACATTTTTTAAGGATGTACAACTTGAAAATGCAGCTTTTCCGATCTGTGTTACACTTTCTGGAATAGTAATATTCTCAAGGCTAGTACATGAATCAAAAACGGAATCATGTATTATGGCTAAATTCTTCGGAATATTAATCTGGGTAAGTTTATAGCAACTACTAAAAGCCCAGTCTTCTATTGATGTGATCGAGTCAGGTAATTCAACACTGACAATGTTAGTACGATATTGAAACGCGTTAAAGCCAATAGTTGTAACAGGCTTTCCATTTATGGTTTCAGGTACCACAACATTAGTAGCATTACCCATATAATGAAGAATATAAATGCTATCATTTCGGATGTCATACTCAAACCCATCATCGGTAATAGGAGTATCCGCATAAGCATTCATTCTCTGATTAAAAACACATAGAGACATAACTATACATAAGGTGAGTAGTACTGAAACAATCTTCAGAGTTTTTTGATGTTTGATTAGCATTTAGGATTTGCCTCCGTTCTTTTATAATGCCTGAATTATATCACGAAATCATCATATACACTATTTATAAAGTGCCGAAATTGCTACTATTATTTTTTTACTACTCACGGTAATATCACTCAGCTACCCATCACAATCCAAAAATCCTCTTCACCAGATTCTCCGACCCTTTCACCATCCCCAGCATCACAGAGAACAGAAATGCCATAGTAATGAGGTATTCGAATATTGCTGTAACATTTGCCGGATTGAGCCCTCCTGCACGGTACTGCAACGATTGACGCTATTATCCCTCTCACCACCCCGAGCTCGCTTGGGAGCAGGAAGTTTACTGCAAGAGATGCTCCTCCCGCCAGTACCGCATCTACAATCTGTCTTATCTCAAATCCATAGAACTTCTCTTTAATACTGAGAAGGCTCTGATTCATTTCTATCGGTTTCATCATATTTCCTTTCCAAACAAAAAGCGCTATAAGTATTGTCTACTTATAACGCTAATTCCCCGCATATTATTCTACATCAATATCACACTGTAATTATTCATCTATTCTTTAAATCGTTTTTCAACTATCTTTTTCATAAAGTCTTTTTTGAAATCCCTTTTACTATGGAAAATAAACTGTTCAGATCTTGATAATTGTTCGCCTTCTTCCATCTTTTTGTTTAATAATTCCAACGTGCAAATCAAATCAGCAACTTGAAACAATCTATAATCACTTGGTCTAACTTTTCTAACATCATAATCTACAATTTCCGTAGCCAAGACAGTATTAAGAATCCTACTTAATTGTTTCTGGCCATTATCATAGTATAATACCAGTTCGTCAAATGACTGAAAATACGATAGGTTATTTCTTATAAAAAGAGAAATCTCTCTCGCTATTTTAGCTTCCAGTTTCATTTCATCTTTGAATTGCTGTTTTTCAAATATAAACGTTTTATATGATATATCACATTTTTTGGCAAAGAAAAACAATTTTGTAAATATAGCTCTTCTCTCATTTGGAGTAAATGCTTCATATGGTGCTTCTCTTCTTATAAGAGGCTCTGTATGGACAGCGCCTTTAGGACAATGTAAATTTGAAAGTTCCCTGTCCAGCTTATTCATATCTTCACTTATATCATAATCCTGATTATGGAAAACCAATGTTACAATATAATATGTTTTCCCTTTGTTTTTTAGCCCGAGGTCACCAGATTCATCAACGAACATACTAATGGTTTTCAATTCGTCTCTCCTTAATTCCGCTTATATAAATCAAATGGCGGGGAGTCTCCCCGCCGATTAGGTAGGACCTGGGTCTTGCGACCAGCCCACAGTTGCATTTCTGCAACCTTCTATTGACAATATACCACATGTTTTTTCTAATCTCAAGCGAGTTTTTCCAAGCATTGTGGATTTCGATCATGTTGAAATTCACAGTCCAAATATCCTCTTCACCAGATTCTCTGACCCCTTGACCATCCCCAGCATCACCGCAAAAAGAAATGCCATGGTGATAAGATATTCGAATATAGATGTCACATTCGCTGGGTTCAATCCTCCTGCGGGGATGGCCAGTGTCGGGGAAATGAGTGTCAACAGCCATCCTAAGGTATCTGATGATGGTGTACTGCCCTGGGTCATGTCAATATTGATGCCTGAACTGAAGAACTGTGAGAAAAGGTACATTACAAGTACGAGTACAACAGCCTCGACTGTTACCGATGCAAATGTCCTGCAGAAGTTTTCGAATACAAACCTTGTCCTCTTACTCATGGCACAGGCAAAAGCAAGCGGTGATACTGCTATCAGAATATAAAGATTGAATATCCTCACATATACTGTGAGCAGGACAGCTATGGTCGATACACATATCCATGCAGAGACTATTATGATCACTATGAGGAGCGCTATACCGGCGGAGATATTCATCCTTCCCACTGCCTCGACGAAATCATCCGACACCTGAATATTAAAGAGGCTCTGGCCACTTGCATTTATCATGCCTGTCTTTTCCATGACGCCTCTCGTAATGCCCTGTCCTATGGAATAGACCGTTATCAATATGTCCTTCCCGTAATACATCAGCGCATTCACTACCACTATCTCTACTACAAATGTAATGAGTACCGATGACTTCCTCAGTTCTGCCCATCTGGATGTTGACTCGATGAGTTCAACCCATACGAATATATTTGCAAGGCTGAGGCCGACTATCAGAAGTGCCTGATAGATATTCTCGACTCCCTGCCACATTCCTCCGCCGTTATAGGTAGTAAGGTCCGTGGTCAGCATCTTCAGGAACAGATTCATTTTCTCCGAGAAAAATGTCAGTGCAGCCTTAAGTAATAAAACTACCCATTCCATCTATCCACCTGCTTCCTATCCCTGATTGCCGAGGAGATAATTCACAACTTGCGGTGCAAATGCAATGATGATGCCTACTGCCAGTCCCACAAGTGCCTGGTTACGCTGCTCCTGCTGATGACTGGATGCCATTACCAGAGCTATGATGAGAGATACGAGGGCAATGATCCCACCTACCCATGCACATACCCATTTGATCAGGGAGTCTGTACGTTCCTTGGCACTATCCAGTTCAGCAACTCCGCTCGTATCGAATAATGTACTTTCAGGCCGTTCGGTCACTGCACAAACACCATCCGTAGATGCTGCGTGACTTATACTCCCCACTCCCATCACCGAAAGGAACATAGCTGTTAGCAATGAGCATACAACTATATATCTGCTCCATGCCCTGTTCTTTCTATCGCTTATCCTTTTACATCTACCTTTATCCATATTCTTACCCTTTTCCTCTTCTATCCTCATATCCTCGTTTCCATTAAGTATCTTTCTTATTCCGTTAATCATTTCTATTTCCTTTCTTCTAAATGCCGTAACTCCGGTATTATTTCTTTATCATCTATCTTCCTACTACTCTGGATCTATGATCTTCCACCCATCGCTGTCACTTCCTTCTATCGACCTGATATCTCCCAGATAATCATTATCCAATAGCTGCATTTTCCCATGGGTGATGTTATCCTCTCCCCAGTCATAACCGTTCTTCCATGTCCTTATTCCATCAGCTATATACCTATAGTACTTATGCCGTGTCATATCCTCTTTGAAGTCCATGCATGCAGATTCGCCCGGGATGTATATGACGCATTTCCTTTTGGACAGCTTCAGGAGTTCATCCGCTGTCATGAGTTCCCTGCCTGTCTTAGATTCATTCCTGCTAGAACCTCCGCCTTTGCCGTAGTTCTTCGTTTCCGAAGCAACAGTTATTGTTTCCTTTCCGAGGAACTTGCTGAAGTACTCGCATGTCTCAATCTCATTCGTACCAAGGAAGAGCCTGAAGTTACAGTTACTGAGTATGCTCTTATAATGTTTCTCGAATATGGCCTCAATCTGCTGCTTATCCTGAAGCACGATGACGAAGCTCATATTCCTTGACCTGGCTGTTGCGAGGATTCGCTGATAGTCATTCGGAAGCGCTATATTTGCAAACTCGTCCATGTAGAACCTCACATGCTGCGGCAGAGCTCCGCTGGGCAGTCCGTCCGCGTAGTCGTAGAGTTGCTGAAACATCTGCGTATACAACGTGCCTGCAAGGAAGTTGTAGACTGCCGTATCGTCGGGAATGACCATGAAAATCGCCACCTTCTTATCTGCAAGGTCCAGTATCCCCATCTCGTCTTTAAATGTAAGCTTCCGCATTGACTCCAGATTGAATACCGAGAGTTTCGCTGAAAGCGTCACGTATATGGACGCAAGTGTTCTTCCCGAGGACGTGCTCCAGTCCTTGTAATATCCGTAAGCTGTGTCATCGTGCGGTATCCTGTCGAACAGGTTATCCAGTTCTGATACTGTTGCCGCCTTGCCCTTCTCATCATCTATCTTCACCTTATGCATCAGCTCGACTACCATATCGAAGTTCTGCTCGTCAGGCGGTGCATAATGAAAGAGATACAGCATGAAGGACAGCAGCATCGCCCTTGCCAGTTCCGGCCATGTCGGATCACCCCTTGAAGCAGTCTTATCTTCCATGGCTTCCCACATGTTATTTGCAAACATCAGGATATCATCATCGGACCTGAAATATTCAAATGGATTATATCCATGTGACTTGTCATGCTTCTTCAAGTCCAGCACCCGGACATCATAGCCGAATCGTTTCAGCAGCCTCCCTGTCTTCTTGCATATCTCGCCCTTTGGAAGCATTTTGTCAAGACCAAAATGGTGTCATTTGAAATAAAAAAGGAACCGTATAAACGATTCCCTTATCTTGAGACCTGCGCCAGAAATGGTGTTCATGAATTCACTGCATTCATGAAAGCTTCACTGACCGGAT
>JAFUVQ010000015.1 GCA_017477505.1 Eubacterium sp. | reverse complement strand
TCAAGGGACGAGTCCCTTGCAGGTTCTTAGGGCAGCGCCCTAAGCCCTCGGAGAGCTTACCGGTAAAAATATTTGCAATTTTCAAGGTTCATCTGAGTCATCTTTCTTGGCTTGGTTTTTCATACATCACTTGACACTACCCAGAAATCTGTCATAACATTCCTTCTGACGACAGAAATTACAGAACGGAAATTCATGCATTTTTTCAAGCAACGGTGCAGCCTTGGCAGGGAAGCCCGTATAGAAAAAGTATTTGGCAATCTCACCATAACGGTAAGGTCTTTCGTTCGGATATGACAGATACTCTTCTATGGTCTTGTTAGGATAGATAAGATCCTGAATACTCTTTTCCGCCATCTCAGATGCATCTTTGGAACGTCCTGCTCTCATATATGCTTCTGCAAGCTCAAGCTTTGTCTTTCCGAACATATGCGTCTGGAAATTATTCTTTCTGATGGATAACTCCTTGAAGTAAACTGCATTCTCCATATATTTGACAGCCGAATTATAATCACGTCTGACAAACAGTTCATGCCTTCCTATATCCCTGTAAATTGCAGAGATATATAATGCTTTCTTTTTCTGTTCTTCGTCACCTTTGAAAAGCTTATATTTAACCTTGAAATTTTCATGCTTAATGTATTTAACAAGATCAGTATAAGCTTTATTATACTCATCCATTTTACCCATTACGAAACAGGTCTCTATGACCTTCACTTGATTAGATACAATGTATGACATAAATTCAAGATCTGTGTTTAGATAATGGCCACGTATATCATTTACTCCGATATAATCTCTGTCCGGATCACTGCCTGTGGCACGTCTCTGATATATTTTCTGTATGATAGCATACTCTTTAAGTGCATTCTCATAATCACGGTTCTTCTTGTAAAGAGAGGCGAGTGTACCGTGTGTATCCGTACTGCTGAGATCAAACTGTTTGTAATATGCTCCGGCATATTCGATGGCTTCCGCATACCTTCCGTTCATCTCAAGGAACTTGATATAATTACGCTGAAGGGCAGTTTTCTTCGGCTGTTCCTTAAGAAGTTCATTTCCTTTGTTAAATGCTTCCTCAGCCTCGTCATATCTCTTCAGCATCATAAGCGAATAGCCTATGACATTATAAGCATAAACATCATCAGGCTCTTCTTCGGCAGCCTTTGTTCCTGCTTCGAGTGCTTTCTCAAATTCATTTCCCTCAATATAAACAAGCCCCTCGGCAACATAATAGTATGCGCTGGAATAATTCCTGAGCTGTTTTTCTGCATGGTCAACAGCCGCCTGATAATCATCCTTACTCTCTGAATCAAGGAATTCTTCAAGATAATGATCCGAAAGCTTGCCATGTGCCGAGCGGTGTCCGTCATATATCTGAACAGTCTTCTTATAATACTCTATGGCATCCCTTTCCCTGCCCATACGTTCAAGATACAGTCCATACTCATAGAATACATCCGGATCGTCACTGAATATCTGAATCATATTTTCATATTCAGGTATTGCATCCTTTTCCATTGCCTCTAAAACATCTGTCTTGATCCAATGCGCACGTCTTGAATTATTGTTTTCCTCTATAGCCTTCTCTGATATCATCAGTGCAAATTCAAGCATGCTGTCTTTTTCATCTGCATTCTCCGGATCTCTTGAAAGGTTAAAAAGGGTTACTCCGTATTCTGTATAGAATTCAGACTTATCCTTTATATCACATTCTTCACTGTCAATCTCAGGATAAAGCTTTTTAAAGATATCATCCGCTGCCTCGTAATTTCTCTCGATGAGGAATCTCTTACCCTTTTCAAAAGTAAGAGCCATGCTGTCGATGCCGTTTCTCTCAGCCACCTGAAGCATCTCATCAAAGAGGTCTCCTCTTTCATAAATGTTATAAACCTTGGCAGCATATACATATGCATCCTTATATTCCGGCATCATCTCCGTGATATTCCAGAAATCATCGATTACCTGCTGTGCATTTCTCTCGTTGAATGACGCCTCCTGACGGAATATATATGCAGGTGTATAATCAGGCATCTCCTCTATCATTCCATTCCAGAGTTCAATAGCTTCATCATATCTTCCGAAATCATGAAGCATCTGGCCTTTAATATGAGTATATCTTACCCTTTCATCTTCTCTTGTAGATGTTTCAATGGCTGTATCCATCAGAGCAAGCGCTCCGTCAGAGTCACCGTTATCCTTCTTACAGAGAGCAAGAAGATAATAACTGTAACCCAGCCTTTCAAGTCTCTTCTTCTCCACATCGGTGAGAGCCTCTTCAGACTCCTTCTGCATCTTTTCATAAATATCGAGAAGATATTCCTGCCATTTGAGAAGATGCGGTTCAGCATCCTTGAAATTCTCTTCTCTTACGAAATACCTTGCGTAAAGGTTGTAATAACTGTATTCATTTTCCTCATCAGGTGTAGTGTTATTCAGAATTTCAAGTGTCTTCTCAGTATCTCCTTTTCTGAGGTAGCACCATCCCGCCTCAACAGCAGCCTTAATATCATCAGGGTTCTCAGCCATGCGGTCTTCATAATACTTCAGGAGCTTTTCATCAACAACATCTACGAAATTCTCGATATTCTTATTCTGATCATTGAACTCAACCGCAAGAAGCACCTCTTCATCAGCATTTACATAGTCGCCCTGAATAAAGTGATATATGGACTTTCCGTAATTTGCAAGCACATAATGCGGCTCATTTGAAAGCACTTTATCAAACGCATCCATGACAAATGCTATCTCATCCATATCTGCATTTTCACGCTTAAAGTAAGTCTTCACGATGAAAAATGCCATATTTGCCAATGAATAATTATCCCATCTCTCTATTGATTCGGGAGTAAGAAAATGTAATGCTACAGGAAGCCCTTCTTCATTTCTGTCCGTAAAGTCAAGATAACGGAGAAGTCCTATCATCTCAAAAGGATGATAGATATCTGACTTTCTGAGGCAGATTATCCTTGCTGCAAGCTCATCCAGAAGCTTTGGAATACTATCCTCGGGCGTATATTTATTCTGAAGGCCTCCGTATATATGATAAAGGCCTGAAACATTCCTTATATACTTATCAGTCTCAGGTATCTCACCCTCATCTGTATAATCCATTTCAGCCTCGATCGGAATCTCCATAACAGGAGCGAAGTCCAGCTCAGACCTTTCTATCACATCATCATAGGTGAAATAATCTTCCTCAGTCACATGGCTCACTATGAACCTGATAAAATTCTCAGGGAATGTCTCTGAGAGCGTAGCTGCCTCGTCGCATATCCTGAATACTCTGTCAAAGAACTGCCAGACATCCGTAGGAAAATGAAAATGCTCCATGCAGAATATAAGGAATTCATGGCGCACGGAATCCACAGTATCAAGTCCCTGTATGAGCGGATCGTCTGCCCACTCTTCCCAGAGACTGAGATTTCTTCTGGTCTTAACATCGGCATAGATTTCTCCTGCCTTCTCCATAAGCATTCCTACCGGAGTGACTTCTTTTTCTTCTTCTTTTTCATCACCGTGGGCTGCTATATAAACAGCCCTTTCATATGCCTCTCTGAGCTTCTTGAATCCCTCCGGATCATCCTCCGGATTAGTATGAAGCAGTGCCTGTCTGTAGGCATCCTTAATAATATTTTCATCGGCTGTCTTCTCTATGCCGAGTATTTCCCATACTTTCTTCTCGTCCAATTTTATTCCCTTCCAATACTTAACAAAACCATTCAGATTAACTTAACCGGATTGAAAGTTCCAGTTCCGTCAATCGTCTTCGTACTCTTCCATCTCTTCCGGTCTCTTTACAGGATGAAGCCCGTCCAGAGCAAGATCCTTATAGAGAACCCCGTCAAGGTGATCCAGCTCATGGCAGATGCATCTTGCCTTAAGGCCTTCACCTTCTACAATTATCTCATTCATATCTCTGTCAAATGCCTTACATACTACATGCATCGGTCTTGTAACATCACCTACAAGTCCGGGAAGTGACAGACAGCCTTCTTCACCGGTCTGCTCCCCATCCTCTTCAATAATCTCCGGATTGATCAGGCAGAGAGGATCATCATCCATAACATCTATTACAACTATCCTCTTAAGAATACCAACCTGAGGCGCAGCAAGGCCGACTCCGTTTGATTCATACATGGTATCAAACATATCATCGATCAATTCCGATATTCTGTCTGTCATTTCCTTTACAGGCTTTGATACCTTACGGAGTATGTCATCGCCATCAACACGAATATTTCTTATTGCCATTTTCCAATCCTCCTAAATTATATTAATGCCTTATTCATAATCAAACTGCACTTCCGCATCCTTACTATTATATACCTCATCAATAAGCTTTGTCACCAAAAACTCTGCCTTCCTCAGCTTAGATAAATGTAATGATTTGATATATATAATACGTCTGGAGCGATTGTTCAGTCTTTCCACTCTGGCAACTCCCGGCCCGAGCACTGCCGTTTCATCGTCCTTAACCTGACGGATAAGTTCTTCGCTCAGTCCTTTCGCCACCTCATCCGCATCCTCCGGTTCGGAACAGCTTATCATTATTTCCATCATTCTCATTACGGGAGGAAGCCTTAGCAGTCTTCTATACTCAATCTCCATATCATAAAATGCTTTATAATCCTGGCTTTCAGCCGCCTTAATGGCATAGTGGTCAGGATTGTAGGTCTGGATTATGACAGAACCTTTTCTGTCGCTCCGTCCCGCTCTGCCTGCCGCCTGAGTAAGTATATCAAAAGTCCTTTCCGGAGCCTCGTAATCATCACTGAAAAGTCCCATATCTGCAAGAAGCACTCCTACTACCGTAACTAACGGAAAATCATGCCCCTTAACTATCATCTGGGTTCCCACAAGACAATCAGCCGAACCATTTCTGAATGCTTCGAGAATCTCTCCATGTGAGCCCTTTCTTCCGGTAGTATCCTTATCCATACGAAGTACATTTATCTCCGGGAAAAGTTTCTTCACCTCAGTCACAACCTTTTCGGTTCCCGTCCCGAAACCTGCGATAAAAGGAGAACCACACTTAGGGCATAACTTAGGTGCCTTTTCTGTATGACCGCAGAAATGGCACATCATAATATCGCCCTTATGATAGGAAAGCGAAACTGAGCAATTAGGACATTTAACCACCTCGCCGCAGCTTCTGCAGGATATGAAACTGTTATAACCTCTTTTATTGAGGAATAGCATGACTTTCTCATGTCTCTCAAAAGCTTCGGTCATTTTCTCAAAAAGAATTCCCGATATTATGCTCTTATTGCCGGCCTTCAGTTCCTCTCTGAGGTCTACAGTCTTTACTTCAGCAAGCTCCTGCCCTGTGGCGCGTCTGTCCATCTCCCAGAGCTTATACTGCCCTTCCTTTGCCTTAAAATAGCTTGTGAGTGATGGTGTTGCCGAACCCAGGACTACTGATGCCCCTTCCAGTCTTGCTCTCTCAACAGCTATCTCTCTTGCATGATATCTCGGTGTATTCTCACTCTTATAAGCACCATCATGCTCTTCATCCACAATGATGAGGCCCGTATCAGGAAATGGAGTGAAGAGAGCCGACCTCGGCCCGATAACTATATCAGTCGAACCGTCTCTCGCCTTCTCAAGCTCCCTGTACTTTTCACCGGCCGAAAGTTTGGAATTAATTATTGAAATCCTTTCCCCGAAGACATTTCTGAATCTCTGAACCATCTGGAATGTAAGAGCTATCTCGGGAACCAGCACTATGACCTGCTTTCCGCCCTGAATAACGTGCTCAGCAAGTCTTATATATACTTCGGTCTTTCCGCTTCCTGTTATACCATGAAGAAGATATGTATTTCTTATACCAAAATCATAATCCTGAATAAAATCATCCAGTATCTCTGTCTGTACCGGGTTCAGTTCTTCAACTGTTTTCTGGCCTGACAATCCATAGGAAACCTGTTTGACATTGCCCTTTTTCGTCACAACCTTTCTTACGGGCATGACTGTCTTAAGTGCATTTATCATGGTTCCGCCATAATTCTCATGCATGAAAGAAGCAAGACATATAAGCTTGCTTTCTATAGGTATTCCGCCTTCTTTCTTCCCGATGATGGATTTAAGCCTCGTCACATCGAAGCCCGGCTCATCCTTTATTCTGATGACATAACCGTTTCTGGTTCTGTTTCCATTTCCAAATGGAATTTTGACCACATCCCCCACCTCGAGAGGCATATCCTCCGGAACTCTGTATTCAAATGTTCTGTCAATATCCTTGTGGGATATATCTATGATCACATCCGCAAATCTGTCTGCCACTATCTAGGTCTCCACGTTCAAATCAACTTTCGCCATTTCCAGAAGTTATTATCATGAATAAAGCATGATGCTCGCGACATGTACATCTCCCGGAAGTTTTTCTATTATATAAAAAAAGGAGTCAAGAAGCATGCTCCACTGACTCCCGTAAACAATTATTCGTCACCTACTATCTTTACCTTTCCCTGGTACAGTTCTTCAACTGCAATAGAAAGAGGCTTCATGTTCTTCGAATTCTTTACAAGAGGTTCTGAACCGTTTACTATCTGTCTTGCTCTTTTTGCTGTAGCAAGCACTATGGAATATCTGCTCTGAACTACCGGCTGCTCGCCCGGTTCTACTTCACTGTTAACGACCTCCATAAGGTCTGTATATGATGGATGTAACATTTCTTTTCTCCTTTCATTACATCTTTATTCTCTTGAAATCAAATGTGAAACAAGCTGTCACTACTCTATTACTTCACCGGACTAACAGAAATCCCTCAGTCCCTTAACCATTTCCTCAGCAAAAGCTTTCTGCTCCTCAAGTCGGCAGTGTTTTGAAATAATGATTGAATTAACCGTATCTATACAGGTATCGAGGTCATCATTGACAGCGACATACTCGTATTCTTTAATGAATTCAGCTTCTTCAGCGGCACGTGCAATCCTCTTCCTGATATTCTCTTCAGATTCTGTGCCTCTGCCATGAAGTCTCTCAGAAAGTGTAGCAGCATCTTTTGTGCAAATGAAGATAAGCACAGCATCAGGATACTGTTTCTTGATATTCATAGCTCCCTGAACTTCTATTTCGAGAATGACATCTCTGCCTGCGGCAATCTCGTCCTCAACAAACTTTCGTGGAGTGCCGTAGAAATTATCAACATACTGAGCCCATTCAATGAATCCGTTATAATCAATAAGACTCTTGAATTCACTGACTGTTTTGAAGTAATACTCTCTACCGTCTACTTCGCCTTCTCTCGGCTCACGGGTAGTCGCAGAAACAGAAAGGCTGTAGCCATACTTACTTACCAGCCCTTTAACTACCGTTCCCTTACCTGCGCCTGAGAATCCCGATATAACTATTAGTCTTCCCTTATTCAATATTCTGCACCTGCTCTCTTATCTTCTCAATAATAGTCTTCAGTTCGATTCCTATATCAGTAATTTTCAGAGAATCAGACTTTGAAAGTATGGTATTGGCTTCACGATTCATTTCCTGAATTATGAAGTCCATCTTTCTTCCGACAGCTCCGCCTTTTTCAAGTATATCGATGGAGGATGAAACGTGACTTCTGAGCCTTGTTATCTCTTCATCAACGGCAATCTTGTCAGCATAGATCGTAACCTCGGTCATAACCCTTGCCTCGTCAACCTCTCTGCCCTCCATCAGTTCCGCTATCCTGTCCATAAGCTTCTGCTTATATTCCTCGACAATTCTCGGTGACATATCATCGATTATCTGTACGAGCTCGGTCATACGGTTCAGCTTATCGAGCATATCCTGTTTAAGATTTTCACCCTCAACCTCTCTTGCCTTTGTAAAATTAGCGAGAGCGTCTCTCAGCACCTTCTCGAGGAAAGGATACAGTTCGTCATCCGCATCAAAATCCTCCTCAAGAGTCAGCACCTCAGGAAATCTTGCCAGAACAGTAGGCTTGAAATCTTCGGAAAGCTTGAAATCCTGTCTCATATCACTGAGATAGTTCATATACTCCGTAGCGATATCTCTGTTATACCTTACTGAATAATTAGATTTTGTAAAGCTTTCAAATGTAATGAATACATCAACCTTGCCACGTTCAATACCGCTTTTCAGAACATTTCTCAGTTCTGATTCATAACGGTTGAAACGTCTGGGCATCTTGATATTAAAATCAGAATATCTGTGATTCACAGATTTCATCTCTATAATGATCTTCTTCTCATCATCGACTAACTCGCTTCTTCCGAAGCCGGTCATACTTCTAATCATACAAAACTCCAAACTTCTATACGTCGGGTCTCCGGCAAAAAAACGGCCGGATTATTCAAAGTAAATACATAAATATACGCACCATAAAACCGGACGCGTACCTAGGTCGATATATTATAGCACAGATTTTTCTGAATGTAAATGGGACACTGGAGACTGTCCCCGGTGTCCCGTTTTCAATCTTCCACTCGCTCTGTGCCGCTGAGCGACGGTTCCGCCATCATGGAATAATTGGTGTGATATATTACATATCCGGGATTCGCAGCCGGCGGCTTCTTCAGATTCTTTCTTTCGGTATAATCTATCTCTACTCTCGGGCTTTCCTTACCTGATGAAAAATAAGCCGCAACTCCTGCCGCTATCTCATATATATGATCCGGCAGTTCTTCTGCTCCATGACGTTTGACGATCACATGGCTTCCCGGCATCTTCTTGGAATGGAACCACATATCATTTCCATTTGCAAATTTAAATGTAAGCTGGTCATTCTGAAGATTATTTCTTCCGACATAGATATCATAGCCGTCTTTTGTAATGAAATGAAGCGGCTTTGATTTCTTTGCCATCTTATCCTTCTTCGAGCCTCCGGTCTTTTTTATGATCCCGCTCTCCATAAGCTCTGTCTTTATGGCATTTACATCCTCCTCATGTTCCGCTATATCCAGAGAATGCCTGACCGAAAGCAGATAATCCAGTTCCTCTCCTGTTGTCTTAAGAAGGGTTGAGAGAGCTTCCTTCGTTCTCTTCTTTTTATTATACTTCTCAAAGTATTTCTGTGCATTCTGGGCAACTGTTTTATCTTTATCAAGCCTTATAGTCACTTCAGTATTATCGTAGTAATTTGTACATTTAAGTACTTCGTCACCATCCTTCACCGAATAACCATAGGTATTGATAAGTTCACCGTAGATACGGTATTTATCCATATCCTCAGTATCCTTCATCTGAAGATTCTGAAGATCATATTTTTTGGCGGCCCTCTCTACATGTGTATTAATGATCTGTCGGAGATCTGCGGATTTCTGCCTGATCCTTTCCGCAGCTGATTTCTTACTGTAAAATGCATTTATAAGCTCCGATACGGAATCGAATTCCTCTTTCTCCATATTTCTGTACATGGTCATAGGATAAACGGAGAATTCTTTCGGCACCCCGCCTTCATGATAGATTGCCGGTGAAAATGCACCTTCTTTCACAGTCCTAATAAGTGTGTCAAACTCCTTATAAAGACTGACGAGTTTATCAGTTCCCTGTCCTGACCCGGTTCTCAGATAATCAGTACTAATGTCCGCATCAATCCCAGCTCTGAAGCAAAGCTCTGCTGCCATAACATATGAAAAGCCCTGAAATGAATTGCATATTGCTTTTGCTACTCCTACAGGTTTGCTGAGAATCTCATCCCGGAACTCATCTTCCGTTACCGTAAAAGGATCCTTCTTCCCGCCTGACGGAGGTATTTCGTATTCACGTCCCGGAAGCACTTCTCTTACACTGCTCACCGCATTTGAAATATGCTTTATGCTGTCCAGGATCATTCCGTCACTGTTAACGAAGATGATATTGCTGTGACGTCCCATCACTTCTACTATGAGTTTCTTCTGCTTCAGGTCACCCATCTCGTCATAGTGTTCTATGGTAAGTTCCAGGATTCTTTCATTTCCGGGCCTGGTTACTGAGATAACCTTACCGCTTCCTATATGCTTTCTGAGAAGCATAAGAAAAGTAGGTGCTGTAAGCGGGGAAGTTTTTACCTCATCCGTAAACATCACCAGCGGAAGGCTCGCGTCAGCAGAGAAAGAGAGACGGGACGTCTCTCCTTCCTTCTTCGTAATTATAACAATTTCATCTTTTTCAGGCTGCTGAATCTTACTGATTCTGCCCCCTACTACCCGTTTATTAATCTCATTTTCAATACAAGCTAATGTAAATCCATCGTATGCCATAATTCTACCTTGTTTCTATATTTTTATCCGGCTGCTTCAGGTCCTGCTGAAGTCTGCTAAGTTCACAGGCTGACATACTACATCGTCCTGGCATCAGTTTTGTTAACTTCCACATTCTTCTGTCTGTCAACACTGTTAATCCTGTTCCTGCCGTTAATCTCACTGATACGTTTAAGAGTATCAGCACGATACTGACTGTTCAGATATTCCGAATTTTTCGCCTCTTTCTGATTTTTATATGAATCATAGATACGCGAGCCTTCTTCCATATCTTTTACAGTCTTTTCAATCTTCTGCATTTTGGAAAGTTGTTCCGTAACCTTATCTCTGATTCTGACCGCCGACTTGTAAAGCTTAACATCATCGGTCTTTTCGAGCTTCTTCAGCTCCCTTTCAGCCTTTATCAGTTCTTCCTTATTGCCCTCTGCCTTATAATAATCCACCTCTGCCTTAAGTGTCTGATAATCCAGAACTTTGTCGGAATTATTTAAAAGATATGCATTTGCAGAATCAAGAGACTTTTCAAGCATTCCTTTGAAAAAATCATAGCCCTGTCCCTTTTCATGAATCCGAATGTTGTTTTTATCTTTCCTGGCAAAAACAAGTTCCACATCTCTGTATCTGTTATCAAAAAGACTGATAGTATTATTAATCAGCGCCCTTGCCGAACCATTCTTTTTGTTCTTTTTAAAGTTCTTATCTTTTTTGGCTATAGTATTAAATTTCTTAAGCTCGTTAATGAGACTGCCCGGCCCTGCCTCAGTCCTTGCTATCGCAATATCCGCAGCAAGATTACTGCATTCTTTAAAATCGTTACTGATCATTGAATTTATTCTTTTTGTGCAGTCAAGTGTCTTATTGGCAATTTTCCCGAAAAGATTACCATGATTGTTCCTTGGTTTCTCCATATATGCAAGCTGTTCGTTAAATGAATATTTGTCCATTTCATTATCCGGAACAATTCGCGGTATCTTCGGATCCAGGAATCCGGGTTCCGTACCTTCATATGCCTTTTCAGATTCCTTAATCTTCACCTTAAGATCCTTAAATCTGTTTACAGCAGTCTCTATCTCCTTCGGATTAAGATCGTAACCCTGCATAAGCACCTCAAAAACTTCAGGTTTAAGATTCTTAACAGAATCTGCCACGGACTTCGGTATCATCCTTAAGTTCTCAAAAGCAACCGACGAACTCTGTCTGTCCAGATTAGGATTTGCGCCACATATCGTATCATTATCAATACCCTGAACGCCTATCATCTTTCCATTTTCATCAAACTGATAGAAAAAATTTCCGGCGTGCCTGTCAACATTTCCTATGATATAGTCGAGGAGCTGAAGTGTTCCTACACTCTTCATAAGGCCTGTCTGACCTTCAGTTGCGAACTGATTCATTTCGACAAAAGGACTTTTGCAGTCAGCTGTATTATTATCAAAGCCCTTGGCAGGCATCATAAGAACGCCAGTCTTCGTCACCTTCTTACCATTTTCAAGAGCTTCAACCTTCATCTTTTCTGCAAATGCAACTATGTCCCCGCATCCTAAGATATCAGCCAGAGAACTTGTAAGTGCATTTCTCTGTCCTTGCGCACTCGCACTGTCAATCTTAATATTTCTGTTAATGCCTTCGGACAGATGCTGTTTCTGATAAAGACTCGCATATTCAACGTATGCACAATATTTCTCATGGGTATCAATGGACTTAAGTGTTTCTACTCCCGAATCAGAAGCATAGTCACAATTATTATAATAACTCAAAAGTGAAGCCACACCTGTCTCAATGGTGTGATTTGCTATGAAATCGTTACTCTGGGTTCTTAGATAAGAAGCTATATTACTGATAGACTTATACGCATGAACATCAGCATTATTTGCCAGATCATTTTGAATAAAATCTCTGGCACCCGGATATTTCCGGGAAAGGTAATCTATGATTCCTTTATGGGCATCTTCTGAGATAAGACATTTTGCTTCATTCTCATCCTCAATAAATTTATGTTTTTTTGTAGATTTGTTTCTAACATCCGCTGTAAAATACCCTGTAAATATATCACCCTTCCTGACGCCATCGACAGGTTCATCAAAACATTTGACATCAACCTTGTATCTTATACTCTGACCGGCACCACTCTTTGGAATTTCTGTCATCTCGGTTTCGGGAAGGCTTACAGTCCTGGTTCTTGAATCATCATAGAACTGGGTGATAGTCTTAAGTTTTGGTTCAGCCTGTTTATCAAGGCTGTTCTTATATGTATGAAGCGCAGTGTAATCCTTGGAGAATTTCTTCATCATCCTCCTGTAGAATTCAACCTTATTCACATCATCCTTAGCTGCATCAGCAGACTTCTTAATCTCTACTGCCGCATCGGCATAAATATTTATGAGATTCTTTGTCTCTTCTTTATCAAGAAGAGTATTGCTTTCTTTCATTTCATTTATCTTATCAGAAAGCCTCTTAAGGGCAGACTTCTCCCCGAGAGAATTACCGAGCGCACCATACTGCCCCGCTCTTTTTTCCACTCTCATAATTTTATTGATACGGTCATTATAGCCATAACCGTTCGGGTACTGAGTATACTTATCATGGATGGCATTCAGTCCGAGATGCCTGTCTTCCTCAAGATTAACCTGTTTAAGGACATTCCTGTCATCCTTGATTCTTGTATCAAAAACCTCAAACCAGGACATTAACTCTTTGGAATCACTCTTCTCAGCATACATATTCTTGAACGCATTGAACTTTTTGATGAAATCATCATAATCTTTCTTTAATACGTCAAGCTCAGGTTCCTGAACAGGTTTATCCGTACTGAACATAGGTTCCATCTTTTCTTTTAAATTACTGATATAAGATTTAACCTCATCCAGCCCGTTTTTTCCATGAAGAAGTCCATACTTAGTCTCTTCGTTGAAATCCTCTTTGTTACCCGAAATATGAGTTTCAAATTTCTCTATCAGTTGATCCAGAGTATTTATCATCATTTTCTCTTTAGGCATAGTTTCACCTCGTTATAGAAAAAGCATGTTGCAAGCAACATGCTTTCTTCTGAAAATGCATAATCAATTATATCTGGTTATAAAGGTCCTCGTAGATTTTGGCAGATGTATCCCAGCTGTAATCCTGTTCCATTGCTCTTATTCTCATCTTCTTCCACTCTTCAGGATAATCGAAGAATACTCTCTTTGAATAATTGATAGTGTTAAGAAGCTCTCTTGAATCATAATTTGCAAATGAAAAGCCTGTTCCTGTTCCTTCAAACTCATTATATGGCTCAACCGTATCCTTAAGTCCGCCGGTCTCTCTTACGATAGGCATAGCACCGTAACGGAGGGCCATAAGCTGTGTAAGTCCGCACGGCTCGAATCTTGACGGAACGAGCATGGAATCACAGGCTGCATAAATCCTGTGAGAAAGTTCATCACTGAAATAGATATTAGCTGAAAGCTTTGCAGGATGAATGCCCTGATAATATCTGAACATATCTTCATAACGTCTGTCACCGGTTCCGAGTACTACAAGCTGGGTACCGTCCGTCATAACATCGTTCAGTATTCTGTCGATAAGGTCAAGTCCCTTCTGATCGGTAAGTCTTGATATAAGACCTATCATGTAAGCATTAGGATCTTCAGGAAGTCCAAGTTCTCTCTGAAGTGCGAGCTTATTGTTCACTTTATTCTTGTTAACGGTTTTCTTTGTATAATTCTGAGCTATCTTCTTATCCGTTGCAGGATTATAGATATCATAATCGATTCCGTTTACGATGCCCCAGAGAGACTGCCATCTTGCAGAAAGAAGCCCCTCAAGGCCTTCTCCATAGTACGGAGTCTGGATTTCGTGAGCGTATGTATTGGAAACAGTTGTTATCTTGTCTGCATATACAAGTCCGCCCTTAAGCATGCTGGCATCCTTATTCAGCTCGAGCTTGTCCGGCGTAAATACATAATCAGGAAGACCTGAATATTCTTTAACTGTATCGATATCCCACTTGCCCTGGAACTGAAGGTTATGAATTGTCATTATACTCTTCATTCCGCTATAGAAAGGATCTCCCGCGAAAAGAGTCTTAAGATAAACAGGGATGAGACCTGCCTGCCAGTCATGGCAATGAACTATATCCGGCTGGAATCCAATGGAAGGAAGGATAGAGAGTGCTGCCTTGCTGAAGTAACAGAACTTCTCAAGATCCCACTTAGGATCACCATAAATATTGAATCCGTTGAAATAATACTCATTATCTATGAAATAAACCGGAACGCCTTCATACTCAAGGTACATAACTCCTACATACTGCTGCTTCCAGCCAATATCCATGTAGAAATGAGTAAGATATTTCATCTTATTCTTGTACTTTGCAGGAAGACACATATAGTTAGGAATGATGATACGAACATCATATTCATTCTTGTTAAACTTTTTAGGCAGTGTTCCGACTACATCTGCCAGTCCTCCCGTCTTGATAAATGGAACACACTCCGATGCCACATACGCAATTTTCTTCATATAACCCTCCTTTAATAGACACCCCGTCCGATACTTACTGCCTTGGCAGTTTTCCGAACTTCATGCGTATATAATCCTCTATCTCCTTTACGCTTCCGGAGATACCAAGCTTTCCGCTGTCTATGGAAAGGTTGTAATATGATGCGTCTTTCCATTCAACCCCGGTATAATGCTTGTAATATTCTTCTTTATGATTGTCCTTGCTGAAGAGAAGCCTCGTCAGTTCTTCCCTGTCCATGTTATGAACCGAAGAAGCTCTCTTTAGTCTGTATTCCAGTGAAGCATGAATAAATACACTCACCGTATTCGGCCTGTCATTGAGGATATAATTTGAACATCTTCCAACAATGACACAGGATTCTTTTCTGGCAAGTTCCCTTATGATATCAGTCTGATACTGAAAAAGATTCTCCATATTCAGGAAGTTCCCGTTAAGATCGGGAAGCTCCTCGTCCGGATGTTCATCATAAATATTCTTTGCAACATCAAAAAGCATGGTACCTGATATTATAGAATCCCCTGCGATACTGTCCTTATGCATATTTGTATTATTTGATACAACTCTGAACATCTCACTGTCATAACAGGTTATACCAAGTTCCTCTGCCAGTCTCTTTCCGATTTTGAGACCGCCGCTGCCATACTGTCTGTTAATGGTTATAACGAGTTTTTCATCCATAAAAAGCCCCTACCTTTACCCATAGCGTGCCCAAAAAAGGCATCATTCTTCAGTCAATACAGATACAGTAATTTTATCATAAATGACGATTTCTGTAAACGTTAAAGCATGTCACTTTTCACCGGATCGGCTTTGTATAACAGGAAATGCAGTCCCCTGTTATATAATAAAAACCCATGCTTTCCATGCACGGGTTCTCATCATGAATTATTAATCCTCATCGTAGTTGGTATATACATCCTGAACATCATCATCTTCATCAAGAAGATCAAGTATTCTCTGAATCTTCTTCTTGTCGTCATCATTATCAAGTGTTACGTAATTCTGAGGAATCATTGTAACTTCAGCATCCACCATCTTGATGCCTTCCTTCTCAAGTCCCTCTCTTACAGCCGAGAAGCTTTCAGGATCTGTGATGATTTCATAAGATTCCTCTTCTTCCGAGAAGTCCTCTGCTCCAAGATCAAGAGCCAGCATCATAAGGTCATCTGCTGACATCTCTGTATCTTCCTTAGCGATGATGATCTGTCCCTTCTCATCGAACATATATGATACACAGCCCGTGGTTCCGATACTTCCGCCACCCTTTGTGAAATAGCTTCTTACATTTCCTGCTGTTCTGTTCTTGTTATCTGTAAGTGTCTTAACAATGATGGCTGTTCCTGCAGGGCCGTATCCTTCATATGTATTTGATACATAGTTTACGGAGTTTGCATCACCTGCAGCCTTTTTGATACCTCTTTCGATTGTATCGTTAGGCATGTTGTTTGCTTTGGCTTTTGCGATAACATCACGGAGCTTGCTGTTATTGTTCGGATCGGAGCCGCCTTCTTTAACTGCTACCGCGATCTCACGGCCGATAATGGTAAATATCTTACCCTTAGCCGCATCATTCTTCTCTTTCTTATGTTTAATGTTTGCAAATTTTGAATGTCCTGACATTTTTCTTCCTCTTTCTATCTTATATTTTCAGCAGTCTGTAAACTGCTTTATACTCTATTGTTTTCATGTGACATACCTGCCACTTATCTGTTCTAATATAAGTGTCTATTAAACTATAAGTATCATATTTAAAGCTTTTCAACCGGGATTTTGACTATTGTCTAATCATGTCTTATCACCTGGCAGCTTCGTGATCTTCACCAGCTTTATAATGTTCCCCTGAATATTTATAGGCTGGAAGATATATCCTCCATAGTCAAACTTAATGACTTCCTTCTTCTCGGGAAAACCGCCATGCATAAATAATATGAAACCGCTGAGTGTCTCAATATCATTTTCGGGAAATTCTATATCCGGCAGCAGTTCTGTAAGGTCATTCAGCGTCATCATACCATCGACTATGACTTCAGTTTCGGAAAGCTTTCTGAACTGCGACTCCTCATCATCATGCTCATCCTGGATATTTCCGACGATTTCTTCGATGATATCCTCCAGAGTAACGATACCGTCCGTCTGTCCATATTCATCGATGACAATTGCCATATGAGATTTCTCCTGCTGCATTTTACGGAGCAGCTTTGAAATGACAAATGTAGGATGTACGAAAATGGGTTTCTCAGTGATGTCCTCGATCTTTTTATCGGGATCAGTAAGATAAGCCCTGACAAGATCTTTGAAATGAATAACACCGACGATATTATCGATTTCCTCCTCATATACAGGAAATCTGGAATAACTGCTGTCGATACATCCCTGCAGCGCATCCCTTATTATACTCTCCTTGTCAAGTGCATATATCTTATTACGGCTGGTCATGACGTCACGGGCATACTTCTCATCGAATTCAAGAATGCTCTCTATCATACGGGCTTCTTCATCTTCAAAGATACCCTGTTCCTGACCTTCCTCAACTATGGAGAGAATTTCCTCTTCAACTTTTTCTTCGTCTTTTTTCTTGAACATATTCCTTATTCACTCGAATATATAACGATTACAATCAAATATATCTATTACTTCTGTCGTAAGTAGTTCACTGCATCGACTGCCCCGCCGTTCCTGAAATATACTCTCGGAACACGTCTTGCCACATTACATACAGCCTCATAATTAAAGCTTGCGGCAGGCTCTGCTATCTCTTCAACTGAAATTGTCTTATCACCATCGGTTCCGAAGAGAATGACCTCATCACCGACTTTTATATCCGGAATATCAGTCACATCTATCATAAACTGATCCATACATACTCTTCCGAGAATCGGAGCAAAATGCCCATCCACTATAACCCTTCCGATATTGGAAAGAGCCCTGGGGTAGCCGTCAGCATATCCTGCAGATACTGTTGCAACCTTCGTAGTTTTATCGGTTACATAAGTCCATCCGTAGCTTATGCCGCGTCCGGCTTCGAGTTCCTTGACATGAACCACCCTTGACTTTAATGACATAGCCGGTGTGAGTACTATATCCTTTGATACTTCCTCCGACGGATACAGCCCATATATTACTATTCCGAGGCGCATCATGTCAAACCCTTTTGAGTGGAGTTCCATAGCCCCGGCGCTGTTGTCAATATGCTTATATTCAAAATGAGCCCCTGCTTCTTCGAGAGCATTTGTAAAGAATACAAACTTCTCATACTGATCCAAAGCAGCAGTCTTATCAAACTCATCTGCCTTTGCAAAATGAGTAAAAACTCCTTCGATATTAAGGCCTTCCATACCAAGAACCTCAGTTGCAGCGGCTACTCCTTCCGCATCACATTGAAAACCTATCCTGGACATACCGGAATCTGCCTTTATATGAACACGTGCCTTCCTGCCCATGGAAACTGCAGTATCAGAAAGAATCCTGCATTTCTCCACATCATATACCGCAAGGGTTACATCATTTTCAATAGCTTCTTTGAAATAATACTCATCCGTATAACCAAGGATCAAAATCGGCTTTACGATACCGGCATTTCTGAGTTCCATAGCCTCATCGATGCACGCCACGCCGTAGTAATCCGCCAGATCATCAAATTCACGTGCCAGCATCACGCTTCCATGTCCATATGCATCTGCCTTAATAACGAGCAGCGTCCTCTTGCTGCTGTCATTCACAGCCTGCACTGCTTCAATATTCTTCCTGATTGCTGAAAGATCGATATCCGCCTCTACTCTTCTGTATCTGTTCATAAGTTTATGTCCTTTGAATTAAAAATTGTCTATAAATGAAATGATATCCCGCGCCATCACAGAATACTCTCCAAGTTCTTCCCTTGCCTTATCCCCGGCTGCTCCATGGAGATATACTCCTACTCTGGCTGCATCCATAGGAGTTGCTCCCGCTGCTATAAGAGCCGCGATAATTCCCGTGAGAACATCTCCTGAACCACCCTTGGACATGGATGAGTTTCCTGTCACATTAACATATACAGATTCCTCATCAGGTGATGCAACCACAGTCCTTGCATCCTTCAGTACTACTGTTATACCATGGCGGCGTGCTGTCTCCTTTGCAAGAGAAAGCGCAGTTTTCTTTATATCAGGTACTGCCACTCCGGTAAACCTTGCCATCTCAAGCACATGGGGTGTTATGATTATGCTCCGTCCCTCCTGTCCACCGGAAAGCAGCATATCAAAATGCTCTCTATCCGCCGCCATCATATTGATGGCATCCGCATCTATAATAACAGGACATTCAGCATATAACAGTACGTTTTCAAGAAGTAGTTTTGCGGCCTGCCCCTGTCCGAGACCAGGTCCTATAACTATGGAATCGGCCCACTTAATGGCTTCTCTCACATTTGTCTTCTCAGGTTCATCCTCATCATAACAGCCAAGAAGAGCCTCAGGCAGAAGTTCCGCAAGAATTCTCCTGTTGGATATCTCTGTCAGAATCCTTACCAGCCCCGCTCCCATTCCATATGCTGCTGCCGCGGAAAGATATGCCGCACCGCTTATATCCCTGGAACCTGCAATTATAAGACATTTTCCGTAGGTCCCTTTATGAGACGAAGGCGCCCTCTTCGGAAGCAGTCTTTTAATATCATTTTTTTCAAATGAATACGCCTTCGGCGCATTTCCCATTGCCGTAACATCCGGGAATCCTATGTCCTTAACTATGATCTTCCCTGAATACTCCCTTCCGGGTTCAAAGAGCATTCCAAGCTTTGTAAATCCGAAGGTGACCGTTATATCTGCTTTAAAAGCAGCACCCATCACCGACCCGTCAACACTGCTTATTCCCGATGGAATATCTATAGCAATCTTCAGAGCCTCTGCTTTGTTCAACACTTCGATAGCCTCTCTGTGGGTTCCTTCGACCGGTCTGGAAAGTCCAACTCCGAAGATGCCGTCAACTATAATATCATAGCTGTCTATATCCAGCTTTCCCGCATGAATCTTAACCCCGCAGTTATCAGCAATCTTAAGCTGAGTCATAAATGCATCCGACCTTTTCTTAAGACCGTTCAGACACATTATATCCGCCTGATAACCTGCCACAGTAAGAAGCCTTGCCAGGGCCACTCCGTCTCCGCCGTTATTACCGCTTTCAACGACTACAAGGGTCCTTTTTTTCTTATCATCTCCGATTATGCCGGTCACAACATCGAAGAGTCCCAGAGCTGCTCTTTCCATAAGAACCGCCTGCGGTATCCCTATATCTTCAATAGTAAATTTATCTATAATACCGGCTTCCTCACCGGTGGGAAAATATAACATCAATCTTCTCCTTCAGGGCTGAATTCCATAATTTCCATATCATCATCTTCCTCAACCTCAGGACTGACTTCTACTATGCCTCTTATAATCTCAGTTACACGGGAGTATTCCTTCATCATAGGTTCAAAGCCGTCATGGATTGCAGCCTCATCTCCTGCTCTCGCTGCTTCCTCCTGTCTTAATGCCATTTCCGAAAGCTTGTCAGCGCCTATGGTCTTTGATGCGCTCTTCAGGGCATGCACTTCAATCTGGTATTCTCTCCAGGATTCTTCTTTATAGAATCTGTTCATGGATTCAACCTTCTCCGGTGCACTGCCTACAAAGGTCTGCAGAAGCTCATTATAGAAATCCTTGTCATCCATGCAGTATTTTACTGCACTTTCAACATTAAAGTCATTTCCGCGAAGAACCTCTGTAATAGTTCCCTCGGAAATATTATCGCCTGTTTTTTCTCCGAAATCATCCGCATCCCCATAGGTATATCTTCCTTCAGGAAGATACTTGACCAGCATACTTTCAAGTTCATGAGGGTCTATAGGTTTTGAAAGATAATCCTTGAAGCCGGCTTCTATATACATTTCTCTTGCCCCGGCAATGGCATTGGCCGTAAGGGCTATAACCGCCGTACCGTCTCCTATAAGATTTCTCTCACGCAACTCCTTCAGAGTCTCTATACCATCCATCTCCGGCATCATGTGATCCATAAGAATGATATCATAATAATTATCCGCTACCATTTCTATGGCTTTTCTGCCGCTGTCCGCAAGGTCAGGTACAACTGAGAGTTTCTTCATCAGTCCCTTTACAACCTTCAGATTCATCTCATTATCATCCACCACAAGGATGTCGGCGTTACGTATCTTAAGAGTCTGTTTTTCTTCTTCGGCATTTTCTTCGGCAGCCATATGCCTCTGGTATTCCCCGAGAGGCGTTGGGTCTATAACCTTCTGATCTACACGGAAATAGAAACTTGAGCCCTTTCCGTACTCACTCTCCACCTTGATGCTGCTGCCCATCAGCCTAAGTATACCGTCAACTATGGACATACCGAGACCGGTTCCCTCTATAGTCCTGTTCTTCTTCTCATCAAGTCTCTGGAAGGACTGGAACAGCTTATCCATATCCTCCTTCTTAATACCCATTCCGGAGTCCTTTACCTCAACGTAAAGAGTACAGCTTTCCTTGGTGATTCTTTCTCCTCTTATGATAAGGAAAACGCTTCCCTTTCTGGTATACTTCACGGCATTTGTAAGAAGATTTGTTATTACCTGCTTAAGGCGTACATCATCTCCGAAAAGTGTTCTCGGAAGATTCTTATCAATATCAAGGACAAATGAAAGGTTTTTCTTTATGGCTCTGTCCTTGATCATATTCACCATATCATCTACTATATCAGCCGTATTGTAGTTGACGGGAACAATCTCCATCTTGCCGCTTTCAATCTTGGAGAAATCCAGGATTCCGTTAATAAGTGTAAGAAGTGTGTTGCTGGCACTCTTGATATCTCTGGCGTATTCTTTTACATTTTCATCCGCAGTCTCACGAAGGATCATCTCATCCATACCGATGACGGCATTGATAGGGGTTCTTATCTCATGACTCATCTGGGCAAGGAAATCTGATTTTGCCTTTCCGGCAACCGTTGCTTCCTCAACAGCGGCTGTAAGCTGCCTGTTCATATTTGCCTGAGAACGGATAACCTTGTTCATGAGAATGATGATAGCTATGATAATACCAAGCACAAATGATCCGTAAACCAGTATATATATAAGCTGGAACAGGTACACGCTCTTGTAATCCCAGATAAGAACCATGGAAAAGCCTGTATCTTCATCTCTGCTTGTCTTGCAGCAGACAGTTCTTCCGTCATAATCACGGAATATCCTCATTTCATCATCGTTGTCGTTATAAGAATCGATATAAGGCGTATCCTTGACATTTACCTTTGTGGTCTCAGACATCTGATATCCGTCATAAGGATGATTGAGAATAACACCATTTGAATCCACCAGGAATACATATTCCTCAGATGTATAGCTCTGTCCGAAAATCTCTATAATCTTATCCATGTAGAAATCTATACCGAAGATTCCTATAAACTCTCCATTTTTACCATAAACCATTCGTGACATGGTTATACAGTAATTTCCGGTCTGCTCATCAAGATAAGGATCTGATATGCTGTAACCTTCCTTTGACTTTTCCGTAGCACGATACCAGTCTCTCTCCTCCACCTTCCAGTCAGAATCAGGCTGCCAGACGTTATTCATGATAACAGTATGCTCACTGTACGGATTTGCAAGATAGCACACAGATATACCCGGATAGTTTTGGGCTATGCTGTTCATCCATGCAACAGCCTTATCATAATCGTTCATCATATCAGGCTGAGCTGCAACGGAGTCGGCAAACATATTCAGTATGGTCTTCTGTTCCGATTCCCAGGAATTGAACTTATTGGCATAATAGAACTGGCCTATAGTCATCCTGCTGTCTGCATAATCCATATTCGATGAATAAAGGATTATCGTTGTGGAAATCATTATGATACTGAGGAGAACTATGATGATATTCCTGATATATCTTATGGATTTGGAGATTACCGCATCCTGTTCTCTCTTTAACTCTTCTTCTTTGTTGGAAACTATAGATGAATAAGATTTGAGATTTTTCATAATCTCATTCATCTTTACGCCGGATTTCCTGATATTGACAAGCTTTTCATCCACTGCACCGTTTCCGGCAGGTTCTTCACTGTCCCTGAGTATGTTTTTCAACGGTTCACGCAGATTTTCAAGGAGATTGTTTACAAATTTCTCCCTGCTCTCAACCACTTCTTCCGACCTGATACGGTTTCTGATACTCATGGCAAGAAGTAAAACTATAAGCGCAAGCATGATCACATTTATAAGAATGATCGTTATGATCTGCGTATTCATTGCACTATAGAGTTCGTCATTATCCACCACAAGGACCATATACCATTTATTTTTGGTTATTGAATAGAAAATGGTATTCGTGGTACCATTCAGTTCAGCCTTAAAGGATTTTTCACCTACATTGTCAAGAATGTCATTGAATACCCGGGCATATTCAGGAAGGACTGTTTCCAGTTTCTCCCCGACAAATGTCATATCCGAATATCCGACGATAAGCCCGTCTTCAGTGGCTATCATTGCCGAACTGCCATCTCCGAGAGTCATCTTTTCTATGGACTGCTGGATCTCGGATAGAGTGTAATCCATTGCAACTACCGTTTCCCCGTCAGAAAGAAGACAGGACATGGTGAAACACATCTCCCCTGTCATACTGTCTATGTAAGGATCGGTAATATATATCTCTCCCTTATTATCCACAGCTCCCACATACCAGCTTCTTTCCGTAGCATGGTAATCGTCGGGCGCATCAAAATCAGGGATGATCTCCCATCCCTGACCTGCTATGTATACATTGAAATTAACGCCTTTTGAGGATAATAACTGATCCTTCTTCTGTTCAATGATATATTCTTCAAGCTTCGCTCTGTCCTTTTCCATGAGAAGAGGTTCGGCGCCGCCGGATACTCTTATAAGCGAATTCTCAGCATTTGCTATATAGTTTTCGAAATCTGTTTTTATAATGTTTATCTGAGACTGTCCTGCCTGTTCTATCTGTCCCTTCATGGAATGAGTTATAACATTGGCATTTGTCGCTATTATTACAACAAATACCAGAACTGTTACCGCCATGATCAGAAAATAGAACCTTTTGAAACCCTTTTTCATCGCCCGGTCCGACTACCTTTCTCTCATCACGTATTCTGTGTCTTCATCAATCATCTTTACCATGATCTCAGCAAAACGAGGATCAAACTGAGTGCCGCTGCATTTTATAAACTCTTCTCTGACTCTGCTCTGTGGCAGAACATCTCTGTAGCTTCTGTGACTGGTCATGGCGTCATATGCATCCGCTACTGCTATAATACGTGCAGCCTCCGGAATCTCCTCACCCACAAGCCCGTCAGGGTATCCACCACCGGAATATCTTTCATGATGCCACCTGGCGCCTGTGGCAAGGCCTGGCATTTCCTTGATATTCTCAAGAATCTGCGATTCCATTACAGGATGCTTCTTGATCTGTTCAAATTCCTCATCAGTAAGCCGTCCCGGTTTATTGATGACAGCATCCGGAACTCCGATCTTGCCGACATCATGAAGGAGCCCCATCATATAAATATCAGACTGTTCCCTGGTATTATATCCGAAACGCCTTGCTATCTCTCTTGAGTATTCGGCAACCCGGCCCGAATGACCGTTTGTATATGAATCCTTTGCATCGATGGCATCCGCCAGTGATTTAACGACATGAAGGAACAGATTCTCATTTTCCTTTGTCTTCTTTTCAACTTCCTGAGCCAGGTTCTTCTGCAGTCTTACCATATCTATGATATGTCTTACTCTCATAACAAGTACTTCAGGTACAAATGGTTTTCTTATGAAATCCGTAGCTCCGAGAGCCAGACCTTTTTTCTCGGATTCGGCATCATCATTTGCAGTAAGGAAGATAACAGGTATCTCTGCAACCTCTTCCTCCATAGTCATGATCTCTTTCATGGTTTCAAAGCCGTCCATGCCGGGCATCCTTAGATCAAGAAGAATCAGATTCGGACGGTTCTCCTTAAGGAAATCAAGAAGCGCCCTGCCGGACTTCAGTGCTGTCACACGCATTTTATTCCTGGAAAGGACATGGCCTGCCATCTTAAGATTGGTAACATCATCATCAACCACTACTACCCAGGGCTGATCTTCAGCAGGGTGATTCAAATCATCGGAATTCAGAAATTCCGCTTCATAACTGACAGAAAGCGTGTCCGGCTGATCATAATTCCAGTTTCGGATTATACCTCCGACAACCTGTGCTATGGCTTCTTCCTTAACATCGGTAAGAAAGATAAATATCTGATTTTTTCTGTAACGCATGACAAGATCACTCTTTCTGAGAGTATTCTTGACATGTTCTGCAAAAAGCTCACAATTCTCGTTATAATCTTCTTCAGAAACTCCTTCAGCCGGAGATATTGTCAGTAAGAGCTTACAGGCATTTCTGTGATACCTGGTGATATAACGCATCACAAATCTATATACATGGATAAATGAATCTCTGTCCATCACCAGTGCCGTGTTCGGAATGCTTCTTTCCGCAAGTACTGTACTGATGGCATTCAGACTCATTATCTGAGTATTGTCATCTTTATCTTCATCCTCATTCTGATTATACACGGCAAAGCCATGCTTTCCGTTCTGCTTAACCCTGTATAATGCCTTGTCTGCGGAAGTAAAAATCTCATCATAATCCGAGTTGTCGCCGCTGACATTCATAGCACCTATGGAGGCTCCGAGAGGTATATCCATCTCTTCACCCATTAGAGCCTTTGCCCTGGCAAGAAAACCCGAATTGAGCTCATATGTTATACGCTCAAGATCCTCTTCGGAATGAATATCTTTGGAAAAAGCCGAGAACTCATCTCCACCCATTCTTCCGATTATACTGTCTTGTGGAAGGACCTCCTTTATCATATCCGCAAATGCGATAAGGACTCTGTCACCCATATCATGACCATAGATATCATTTACAAGCTTGAAGCTGTCAAGATCTATCATTAAAAAATACCCTGCGGTATGAGCTATTACATACTTAAATTTTCCGATGGCTCCGGTCTTATTGAAAAGTCCGGTAAGCTTATCCTTTATAGCCTCTTCCCGAAAATGAAGAATCTTTTCCTGCTTCTCTAAGACATTATCCACCCTCTTCACAAGTATCTCTGGATCAAATGGCTTTTTGATATAATCCGATACTCCCACATCAAAGCCACGGTTCTCAGATGTCCCGTCTGCCGTAAGGAAGATAACAGGAATCTCTTCAATTCCCATCTCTTTTTCAAGACTTCTCAGCCGGCTGAGGGTTTCAAAACCATCCATATCAGGCATCATAATATCAAGGAGTATGATATCGGGGATATTATTTCCCTTAATATACTCCAGAAGTGATCTTCCTGATTTTAGTGCAGTAACACGCTTATTATGCTTGCTTAATATATGTCCTGCCATCTTCAGATTGGTAGCATCATCATCAACTACAACTATCCAGTCTGCCATATTTTTTCTCCCTAAAAAACTATTCTTCCACTTCAACACATGGACACAAAAATACAACATATAATATACCACAATATTCATTTAGGGAAAATGTTTTATTTAATCAGTTTCCAATATTGTTTCCTGCCACATAAAACAGGGAAGGTACCTGATGCTCCGGTACCTTCCCATAAGTGGATTTTATTTACTTTACTACTACAAGTCCGTTTTCCGCGGTATCTATGGTTATCGTGTCTCCCGCCTTGAGTCTTCCGCCGAGTATCTCTCTCGCAGCCAGTGTCTCAACATTCTTCTGAAGGAAACGTCTCAGAGGTCTTGCCCCGTAGACCGGATCATAACCACATTCTATCACATAATCCCTTGCCTTATCGGTAAGTGTTACTGACAGCTGTTTAGTCAGAAGCCTTTCATTTAACTCCTTAAGCAGAAGATCAACTATTCCGGTGATATTCTCCTTGGTGAGCGGCTTAAACATTATGATCTCATCAAGCCTGTTAAGGAATTCAGGTCTGAAGCTTCCTTTCAAAAGTGTCATAACCTGTTCTTCGGCCTTTTCACTGATATGCCCTTCTTCATCCATTCCGCCGAGAAGGAACTCTGAACCGAGATTAGAGGTCATGATAAGTATTGTATTCTTGAAATCAACTGTTTTACCCTTGGAATCCGTAACACGTCCGTCATCAAGTATCTGAAGCATTACATTGAATACATCAGGATGGGCCTTCTCTATCTCATCAAAAAGAACAACGGAATATGGTTTACGCCTTACTGCTTCGGTAAGCTGTCCGCCTTCGTCATATCCCACATATCCCGGAGGCGCTCCTATAAGTCTTGATACGCTATGCTTCTCCATATATTCGGACATATCAATACGTACGATATTGGCCTCATTGTCAAAAAGTGCTTCGGCAAGTGTCTTGGCAAGTTCGGTCTTACCTACGCCGGTAGGTCCAAGGAAAAGAAGTGAACCGATCGGCTTGGTCGGATCCTTGATACCGGCCTTTGATCTGATTATAGCGTCACTGACAAGACTTACAGCTTCGTCCTGACCTATAACTCTCTTATGGAGTTCATCTGCAAGATGAAGTGTCTTATTACGTTCGGATTCATTCAGCTTTGAAACAGGGATTCCAGTCCATTTCGAGATGATCTTCGCAATCTCTTCATCGGTAACAGTCTCATGTATCATAGTCCTGTTATCAACAGCCGCGCTTTCCTCAAGCTGTGCCAGTTCTTTCTCCAGAGCAGGGAGCTTTCCGTACTGAAGTTCAGCAGCCTTATTGAGGTCATAGTTACGCTGTGACATTTCTATATCCTGCTTAACCTGCTCAATCTCTTCTCTTATGCTGTGAAGTCTCTCAACCTGAGCCTTCTCTTCTTCCCAGACAGCCATCATGGATGCTGATTCCTCATGAAGTTCCGACAGTTCCTTCTCAATATTTGCCAGTCTTTCCCGGCTGAGGTTATCATCCTCATTTTTAAGCGCTTCTCTCTCTATCTCAAGCTGCATAGTCTTTCTTCTGATCTCATCGAGCGGCTGAGGCAGGGAATTCAGTTCCGTTTTTATCATGGCGCAGGCCTCATCAACAAGGTCTATGGCCTTATCAGGCAGGAATCTGTCTGAGATATATCTGTTGGACAATGTTGCTGCCGCAACAAGTGCATTGTCGGAAATCTTTACACCGTGGTAAACCTCGTATCTGTTCTTGATACCACGAAGTATGGAGATAGTATCCTCAACGGTAGGCTCGTCCACCATTACCGGCTGGAATCTTCTCTCTAATGCTGCATCCTTCTCAATATATTTTCTGTATTCATCTATAGTAGTGGCACCTATACAATGAAGCTCACCACGCGCCAGCATAGGCTTCAGCATATTGCCCGCATCCATGGAGCCTTCGGTCTTTCCGGCACCTACTATGGTATGAAGCTCATCGATGAAGAGTATGATCCTTCCTTCGGATTTCTTCACTTCCTCAAGGACAGCCTTAAGCCTTTCTTCGAATTCGCCTCTGTACTTTGCGCCTGCTATAAGCGCTCCCATATCAAGAGCAAATATCTCTTTATCCTTAAGTCCGTCAGGAACGTCTCCCTTGACAATTCTTTCGGCAAGTCCTTCTATAGCCGCAGTCTTACCTACACCCGGTTCACCAATAAGAACAGGATTATTCTTGGTCTTTCTGGATAGAATTCTGATGATATGTCGTATCTCTGTATCTCTTCCGATTACAGGATCCAGCTTCTGCTGCCTTGCTCTCTCTACGAGATTATATCCGAACTTATCCAGAGCCTCATAAGTATCCTCGGGATTATCAGATTCAACTTTCTGATTTCCTCTTACTTCAGAAAGAACCTTGAGGAACTTATTCATATCTATGCCGTATTTCTTGAAAAGCTTCTTCAGTTCGGCGCCTGCCGTATCAAGTATACCTATAAACAGATGCTCGACGGAGATATAAGCATCCCCCATGGTTCCCGCAGAATTCTCTGCCTTGATGAATACTCTGCCCATCTCCTGACCCATATAAATATCCTGGCTGCTTCCGCCGACTGACGGCTTGGAAGCGATAAGCTTCTTTACCTCGTCGGTAAAATCAGAAAGGTCCACATTCATACGGGGAATAAGCTTTGCTATAAGGCTCGCATCCATAGTAAGAAGGCTGTACAAAAGATGCAGGGCTGTTATCTCCTGAGCCCCATAGTCCATAGCTATCTTCTGACAATTCTCAATAGCTTCCAGTGATTTCTTTGTAAATTTTTCAGCGTTCATGGAATCAACTCCTTTCATATATTCTATCAGTTCATCCCTGAAACAGAATCAGATTACTGTTGTTAGCACTCTCACTAGGTGAGTGCTAATCCTTGATTATGTTATAACTCACAGGAGTTAAAATGTCAAATATATTTTTAATCTTACTTACCGGCGACAAAAAACCCGGCCTGATACACAGCGCCGGGTTGGTGTCTATGAAATTGTTATCTATCAGTTAAGCATCAGCACAACGAGTTCATCGTCATCTTCAAGCACAAGCTTATCACTGTTTCCCGGATAAACCTGTCCTTCCTCAACACCCAGGAGCACGCAGCTGTCAAGGTCATCATTAGATCTGTCGGTTCTGGAGAAAATGTACTCTACGGAATCTCTGACCAGACCTATAGGCAGGGCTCTGTGGCCTGTCGCTTCATATATCCATATGATAAGTTCTCTCTTGGATTTAAATGAAAGGTCGTATTCTTTTCCGCCAAAGAAATCTCTTACTGCAACGCAGACAAGATCACTGTCATTCTGCTCCTCCATATCGACATTTAAAGAAGAAGAATCCCCGTCAGATGTGATCATGTCTTTAATAACATCAATCCTCTTAGGGTTCTTACCGAGCTGGGCATATACATGTCCGAGGAATTCGTCACTGACTATGATCTGATCCTTATTCTTACGTTCTATGATACTCTGATTCTGAGAATCAAGTATCTCCACGATAACATCTACATTTTCATTCTGTCTTATGGACTTCTTCAGGTTCGACCAGTACATAAGCGGTTTTTCATCGATATGCACTTCGGAAACCATATCATTTGAAAGGAAAATGATAGAGTCCGCTTTGTTGGATGTAAGACTTCCGAGTTCTTCCATAGGATTATAAATATCATTTACTATGACGTAATTGTACTTATCCGGAAGGAGTATGCTTTCATATACAGGGTTGGAATAGAATTCTTTGAGACTCTCCTCTTCATCGCGGGTTCCCGCAAGAAGAACTACCAGCTGATCATTTTCATATTCTCTTTTGAAGCAGACAAGACTTTCGAGGATATAAGGAAGTTTTCTGCTGATTCCGACTATGATAATACTGGATTTCTCAAAATTGATCCTTGGAACGATTGTACTGTCCGGAAGTTTCTTCTCAAGCTTGAATCTGCCTTTTCTCCTGCCCAGTTCCTCTTCATTTTCAGCAATATAAACTCTCTTATCACCCATGTCACACATAGGAATGACAGAACGGTTTTCCAGAAGCTCGTCATCTATGGACTTTCCTTCCGGAATATCCTCGATATATACTTCAACGCCCTTGAAGCTGAAGAGCTGCTTCATAACCGGATTCACGGATGGCATTATAGAAGTAACAGCTATCATTTTTCCTGTAATCTCATTGAAGTTTACGGAAACAGACATCTGATTAGCGCTTTCCTTATGATAGTCGCTTATCATCTTCTCCATATTCTTGCTGCTGGTCTCAACCACGATATTGGTCCCGGACTCAGTATCCAGTGCCGAGAAATACCATACGATGAACATGAAAAGCTTTGATACTTCAAAATTCATCTCATCTCCTGCGGCATCCCTGGTCATAACCCGGTCATTCTCAAAACCCGGAGTCATAAGAAGTACCGTCCTTGCCTTACTGAGATTTATCTTATCCAGATCGAGCTTGGACATAGGATTACCGTCTCTTACGATGATATTCTTAAACCTTTTCCTGCTTCCTTCTCTGTCATAAAGGCTGTCGATCTCATCCTGAATATGCTGCTTGTTCTCACGGGCAAGAATAACAATATAAGTATTCTTCACGTCATCAAATCCATAATCGAGTATTATGGACGGAACCTTGTTGTTGTAATTAAGGATAACTATATGATCTTCAAGATCAAGATGTCTCTGGTTCTGTGCTGTCTTCTCAAGGAAGCCGTTGATAATGCTGGTGATAAAACCGACAGTACCACCGGTAAGTGATATCATACCGAGAAGAACGACTATAGTCGTAATTATCAGCGATATAGGTGTCTCGCTGTATATGTATTTACCACTCGGATTGACCATAAGAGTAAATGCAAGACGTATCAGTTCTCCTAAACTGTGCCCTTCATTTTCAGGAAGAATGGAAATGAGCAGTGCCGAAACTGCTATAAAAACCAGATTGACAACAACGATCAGGAAGCATATATGAGAAGTAGGATTGTTCTCTTTGAATATGCTCCATTTGTTTTTGTAATTACCTTTTTTAAACATTGCTTAACCCCCACAAAAGTACTTCATTCAGCAGGCTATAGATAACCCCCGATAAATGTATCAAAAAAAGAGCGATGGTTCAAGTACGAACCACCACTCTTTTGAAAGATAAGAATTTTCAAGCATTTGCGGGTTTTGAAAGTTCAGAACATGATTACTTAAGAGTAACCTTAGCACCTACCTCTTCAAGCTTAGCCTTGTAATCCTCAGCCTCTTCCTTTGTACAGCCTTCCTTAAGTACCTTTGGAGCGCCTTCAACAGCTTCCTTAGCTTCCTTAAGTCCGAGACCTGTAAGTGCACGAACAACCTTGATAACATCAAGCTTCTTAGCACCGAAGTCTGTAAGCTCTACATCAAAGCTATCCTTCTCCTCAGCTGCTGCGCCGCCGTCTGCAGGACCTGCTGCAACTACAACACCTGCTGCTGCTGAAACACCATACTTCTCTTCTACTGCCTTTACAAGATCATTAAGCTCAAGAACTGAGAGCTTATCAATTTCTGCTACTAATTCTTCAATAGTCATTTTTAATTTCCTCCATTAATTATTAATAATTCAATCTGTGCGGTTATCCGCTTATGCCTCTGCCTTCTGCTCTGCTACCTGCTTAATAACACGAGCGAAGTTTGAAACAGGTGACTGGATGCTTCCAAGGAACTTGGAAAGAAGTACATCTCTTGAAGGAATCTTTGAGATTGTCTCAAGACCCTTTGCATCATAAAGAGTACCTTCTACAACACCGGTCTTAAATTCAAGCTTACTAGCCTTCTTAGCTACTTCTGCGATAACTCTTGCAGGAGCTGTTGCGTCATCCTTAGAGATAACTACAGCAGTAGGTCCTTCAAGGCTGTCTGTAAGAGATTCAAACTCTGTACCTTCGATAGCACGCTTAACCATGGTGTTCTTATATACCTTATAAATAACACCGTTGTTTCTTGCCTGTCTACGAAGCTCAGTATCCTGAGCAACTGTAAGACCACGGTAGTCAACAAGTACTACACTGGCAGCGCCATCGATCTTTTCCTTGATCTCATCAACTATAGGCTGCTTAATATCTACCTTTGCCAACTTTATGCACCTCCTTATAATATTAATGACTGCGCATAAAAAAATCCTTTAGGAACGCATACGTAGCTAAAGGACATAAAGAATTCTTATCAAACGAATCTTTTCCTCGGCGGGCTGATAAATCAGTTAGGTCCCGAAGGACACCTGCTGTCTACGGCAGTTCATCGCGAGATAGAATAACACAACCGATTACATTTGTCAAATGTTTTTACGAAATAATTTTTGTATTTTCAGCCCCATATTCTGTTGATGAATGATTAACCGGATGCTATAATTCTATATTTGAAGAAGTGTTAAATCTTTTCTAACACAGCAGATATATTATACGGAAGGAAGGTTTACTGTATGATAAACGGCAAGAAAATCATAGCACTGTGTACATCAAGAGTCTACGATGTTCTGGTTTACGGTTTCATCAAAAAACTGAATGAAACCCTTCAGAAAGAAAATGCTCACCTTCTTATATTTGCTATAAATTCCGATATCTATTGGGATGAAAGTGCTGTATGCGCAGAAACTTATGTATATGACATCATGCCATATAATGAGCTTGACTGCATCCTTATTATGGATGAAAAGATCAAGAGTCACACTGTTTCAGATAGAATAATCAAAAGAGCAAAGTCTGAAAATGTCCCGGTTATAGTGGTTGACGGAGATTATGAAGGAACCGTCAAGATCGGTTTTGATTTTGAGGCAGGATTTGAAGCCATTGCCCGCCATGTAATCGAGGATCATCACGCCAGGCGGCCACATATGATGGCCGGATTTAAGGGCAATCCATTTTCTATCCAACGTGAAGAAGTCTTTAAGAAGATTCTTGCCGATAATAATATTCCGTTTGACGAAAGCATGATAAGCTATGGAGAATTCTGGGCCGATCCCACAAGAGAAGCCACTAAAGAGATTCTTAAGAGGGATGTACTCCCTGATGCCATTATCTGCGCAAATGATATCATGGCCATAAACGTCAGTGCCGTACTGCAGGATAATGGTTACAGAGTTCCTGAGGATGTTATGGTCTCAGGTTTCGACGGTTTTGAAGAAGTCTTCTATGTATCTCCGAAGATTGCGACCTCAAGCTGTGATACCACGCTTCTTGCAGAAGAATCAGGCAGGCTTGCCTTAAAGCTTGCTTCCGGAGAACCTGCAGGTGATATACATATAACCCCAAAGCTGATTCCGAATGAATCCTGCGGCTGTAAGTCCGCAATGTCATCCCTGTCCGGCTATCTTGCCAACTTCAATAACAATTTCTACCGTCATCAGGATGATACAAGAATTTTATATAATGTTTCATCTAACATGGAGACCAGCGAGGATATCCCTGCTATGGCCTCCTGCATACATAATATTAAGACCAATAATTCACTTACAGTTGTAGATAATTATATCTTTGACTTTGATAAGAATTATTTCATGACAGACATTAATCATGAAAGAACCCCTGATTTTCATATAATATATGACGCTGATTACGCTGACAAACACAGTTCGGAACTTCTTTCCGTTCCAAAAGAAGTATTCCACGACACTACCGTCAATACTGAAGTAAGTGTTCTCTCAGGCAACTTCCGTGAACGCATACTGAGCCTTATGGAAAGCGGCTATCCGCTCCTCTTTAATTCGCTTGATTATATGAATAAGCCTTTCGGCTTTAACTGCTATTATTACAGAGAGTTTGTCATAACAAATTATTCCAAGTCTACTATCGTGACAAATGGAATCAGCAACGGGATAGGCGGTTTCGTAAATCTCCAGTGCCAGAAGAATCTCATTAAAAAAATGGATGATATGTATAAACACGATTCACTCACGGGACTCTTTAACCGTGTAGGCTTCCAGAATGCATATGATACCATGAAGGAACTCCCGGAGAATCAGGGAAAACCTGTTACCGTTATCATGTCAGACCTGGATGGACTCAAACTGATCAATGATTCTTTTGGACATGCCTTTGGGGATAAGTCCATAGTTGCTGTTGCCGATGCACTGAAACGCGCCTGTCCCCCAGAGGCACTCTGTGCACGATACGGTGGTGACGAGCTCTTTGCTGTTGTTTTCGGCAAATGTAATCCTGATGAGATAATCCGCAAAATTGAAGCGTATCTGAATTTGTATAATCAGGGAACAACTCTTCCATATGCCACAACCAGCAGCAGCGGAGCGTTCACAGGAATACTTGGTCCTGATTTTGAATTCAAAAAAGCACTAAAGCTTGCAGACGACAATATGTATATTGCTAAGAACCGCAAGCGGACCGGAATTATCTCATAGCATTACATGGCATTACCAAAACCTATCTTTCCATTTTCCATATCTGTGAGCTGTATGGCGGAAGGACTGAACCGCCTCCGAAGTCATGCTTCGTTCCGGTCAGCAGTTCATCTGCCATACCACAGCCTGCATCGAAGTGAGCTGTATATTCCTGGTCACTTGCATTTATAGCCACAAGTATTCTCTCATGTTCTGATTTTCTCTCAAATATGCACTGATGATTTGTGAGAACTACCGATCTGAAGCTTCCATGACAGAGAGCTTCACTATTCTTCTCTATCTCCGCAAGTTTTGCTATATGATCCGTAAGGCTGTTCCACTGAGGTTTCTCAAAAGATACTCTGAGGGCAGGATCCCCTTCTTCCTTTCTGGCCTCGGTTCCCCATTCACTTCCATAATAAACGCACGGTATACCCGGCATTCCGAACATGAGTGTATAAATGAGCGGAAGGTGAGCCGGATTCTGAAGATTACTTGCAATCCTGGTCACATCATGATTATCTACAAATGAAAGGAAGTGCTTACCCCTGTACCAGCTCCAGTTCTCAGGTCCGAACTGCTGAATCAGAGTATTGACTATCTCAAACATATTCATGCAGTTGAAGCTTGAGAAAAGTCCCTTATAGCATGCATAATTAGTTGCACTGTGAAGCATCTCCCCATTTACAAACTGATTATAATCTCCGTGGAGAAGTTCACCCAGAAGAAGGAAATCAGGGCTGATGCTTTCTGCTACTCTTCTGAGATCCTTCAGGAAATCTCTGTCAAGGCAGTATGCCACGTCAAGACGCAGTCCATCGATTCCGAATTCAGATACCCAGTATCTTATCTTGTCAAATATATGATCCTTAACTGCAGGATTTCTGAGGTTAAGCTTTACCAGGTCGAAATGTCCTTCCCAGCCTTCATACCAGAAGCCGTCATTATAATTGGAATTCCCGTCAAATGAGATATGGAACCAGTCCTTATAAGGTGAATCCCATTTTTTCTCCTGCACATCCTTAAATGCAAAAAATCCTCTTCCTACATGGTTGAATACTCCATCCAGTACAACCCTTATACCTTCCTTGTGAAGCTCGTCACAGACCTTCTTAAAGTCATCATTTGTACCGAGTCTCTTATCAATGAGTCCATAATCCCTTGTATTATATCCATGGGTATCAGACTCAAATACCGGTGAGAAATATATAGCATTTATTCCCAGTTTCTTCATATGAGGAATCCAGTCAATAACCTTAAGTATCCTTGATTCCTGAACACCGTCATTCTCATATGGAGCTCCGCAGAATCCAAGCGGATAAATCTGATAAAACACACTGTCTTCGTACCACATTTTATTTTCCTCCTCTTATAATATTCTCAATAAGCCTTTCAGAAGCACGCCCGTCACAACCCATAAGATATGTATCCTTTATCCGGCGCATCGCTTCTTCCATACTCTTCCTGTCATCTTTCTTAACAGCCGTTGTAAGAGCTTTCCTGTCACTAAAGAGCAGTCCATCATATACCTTTTCAAAATCATCCGAAAGGCCGCTCTTCTTCCTGAAGGTTGATATATCAGGTGTATAAATATATAAAGGCTTATCCCCTGACACTGCAAATACCGCCTCTTCTCTGTAATCTGAAATCACAGCATCAGCAGCCGCTATAAGCATATTTACTGTAAGCTCTCTGTCACCATATTCAGCCAATATATCAATTCCCTCTGCTGCTTTATTCATCAGCCTTACATAAGGGCTGACTGCGTAGCCATCCAGATATTCCGGAATCAGTTTCTCATCCTTCGTATCAACTATAACTACATATTCATCTGCAAGGTATTCATGTGAGTACCTGAGAAAATCGCTGAGCAGGTTATCGAGTCCTACTCTTTCCTTTGGCATCATAAGTATTACTTTTTTAGTCTCTGTCTCCGGAACTATCTTTCTGAGAAATTCTTTAGCTTCCCTGCGGAACTCTTTATCCAGGAAGATATCATTTCTCGGATTTCCTGTATCATAAACCTTAACTGCATCGCTGCATCTGTAATTCTTCATACAGATTCCCCGGATTTCCGATGTATCCTGTCCCACTGCTATGATTCCGTCATATTCGGTATGAACAGGAAATGATATTTTGTCATCCCTGTATACTCCGGCAATAACTTCATTCGATTCATTCCATTTTTTATAAAATGTAATGCCCTCCGGGCAGAGTTCAACTACTCTGGTTTCAGGTCTGATATCTATCATACGGAGTATATACGGTTCTCCCGCTACAAAGAATGTCGATGCCTGCGCAAGCATGGCTGCATACTCCGCGGCATTCTTCTCATTTATCTCCATATCATTGATGATCTTTATTCCTGCCTTCTCAGCCGCAGCTATAAGCCCTGTATAGGAATCAGCATCCGTATTCTCATCGATCAGAAGTGCTGCCGTTCTAAGGTCAACCGGCTGCTGTTTCAGGCTGTCATATTTTTTCGCAACTATACCCTTTATTCTAAGAAGACGGGCCTGTCTTTCTGTATATTCATAAAACGGGAACTCTCTCGGAAGAGTACTGAAATCACCCTCAATAGGTGTCTTTCTCTTATACTTTTCCAGTTCTGTGCCGAAGAATTCTTTGAATATCTTATCTGTGGCATGACCGTCGCATGAAGACATGAACTTCTGACGGAATGCCTTTACCCTGCCGGAATCCCATCCCGTCTCGGTCTTCCTGATATTCTCAAGAAGCTCCTTGTTTGTATAGCATATCGGTCCCGGAGCCAGGTCTTTAAACTCATAGTAAAAGCCTCTCCAGTCAAAATAGTTTGCAAGGTCATATACATAGAATATCATCGGTTTCTCAAAAAGTGAGAACTCAAATATCAGTGACGAATAATCCGATATACAGATATCAGCTACCGAAAGAAGCTCTTCAATGGACATGAGGTCACTCATATCCATGGCAAAATCCCTGTCGGCATCATCAATAACAGGACGTTTCCTGACAAAAGGATGGTGCTTTGTCACAAGGACATAATCCTTTGACAGTTCATTTTTCAGCATAGGAATATCCAGCATATCCGGCGACTCGGCATCCTTAACATGTCCTCTGAAGGTAGGTGCATAGAGTATTACCTTCTTTCCTTCTGCACCCGGAAACAGCTGTTTAAAATGCTCTCTTGCATTTTTCCTGAAGTCCTCGTCATAGAAAATATCAGACCTGCTTATGCCTATGCCCTTTACGCAATCTCTCTCCTTTTCCTTACCCATGGCTTCTACATAGGCCCATTCAACCTCGGGACTGCTGACAGTCACAAGATCATACTTTGGATGGAGCGGAAACTGCTTCATCTCATGGCGATCCATTCCGAACTTCTTGTCAGCTATACTGAATCCGAATTTCTTGAAAGCTCCTGCGGCATGCCAGGTATTCATAATGTGCATGCCCTTCCTCTTCCTGATTGTACCTGATACATTATAGCTGTCATTCAGGATGATATACTTCGCCGTAGCAGCATCTTTAATATATGCAATCTGTCTTCTGTAGAGTTCGTCCTTTTTTACACGTCCCTGCATCAGAAAATGAACATGAATATCAAGGTCGTACTCCGAAACAAGCCTGTTATAGATAAGCTTGTAATTATCGGATAATTCCGGAGCCGTAAGCTCCATAAATACGACCTTATTATCCTGCACAGGACGGAGCCCTGCCTTTTTATATTTAAGGGGGACTAAAATCTTAAAGAAACAAAACTTCTTGATATCTCTTTTGAAATAAAAGAAATTTTTAAGGAATTCCTGATGTAACGGCGAGTGCCTTTCTTCTTTCCTTTGATAGCTCTGTCTTAAACTCATTCTATAAGCCTCTGATAATCTCTATGGTTCTTGTAAGCCCTGACTTCATATCATATTCAGGACTGAAGCCCAGGTCCTTAAGTTTATGCCCGTTCAGCGTTGCTCTGGTAGCAGTGCTGTAACCTGCCCTCTCTTTTTCCGACGGTAATTCAAATGTAACGCTTGTACCGGCGTAAGAAGCTATAATTCCGGCAAGCTCCTTAAGCATCAGATCGGAATCTTTGCCGACAATGTTATAAGCCTCACCGTTTTCTCCGTTGAAAAGTATGAAAAGCAGTGCCGCAACGGCATCTGCAATATATGTGTAAGAATAAAGCTGAGTTCCCTCGGATTTGAGGATAATATCCTCTCTGTTAACGCCTTTCTTAATGAACTGTGAGATAGCCTTGCTGTCACTCTTCAGCATTGTAGGTCCGTAAAGTCTCGAAAGACGCGGTATGACTATATCAAGTCCCTCAGCCGCCTTATATGCCTGACAGAGAGTCTCTCCGCATCTCTTACTTTCAGGATAACCCGCTCTCATGGTATTACAATCGATATATCCAAGATAAGACTCGTCGAAGCTGTCTGTATCACCGGTATTTTCACCATATATCTCTACTGATGATGCAAAGATAAACCTTTTTGCCTTCTTTGCCGCAGCCAGTCTGAGAAGTGTATCCGTTCCCATGATATTTGTCATAATGGTTCCCACGGGATCTCCCGAATACTGAAGGGGATGTGTATTGCTGGCAGCATGAAGTACATAATCAGCTGCAGGAACATCTATCTCTGAATCCCTGCTCAGATCCGCCTTTATGAAATGAAGAAATTCACTGTCTCTGTACGGATTGAAGCGTTCAAGAAAACGCTCTTCATTTCTTCCTAAAGCATAGATATGACAGCCGAGCCCTTCCCCGGCATTTTTCTTCATAATAACATCTATGAGGAAGCTCCCGACCATTCCGGTAGCTCCTGATATCACAAATGAACTTCCGCTGAGTTTCTCGAAGGGATAGTCCTTTCCTGCGACGTATGCCACATCCTCCATGTATAAACTGCTGTCGTATAATGTACCCATATCAATATCTTCCCTCGTCATATGTTGTCAATTGGTTTATCCTCGAGATAACCTGTCTACTTAATCCAGGAATCAAGTCCCGAATCAAGATATGCCTTAAAGGTCTCCAGGTCATCTTTGGTAGTAAGCTTGATATTCTTGTCCGATCCCGCAGCGAAATGAAGCCTTATTCCCAGTTCAACCATCATGGTATTTGTATATGATGAGCCGTAGATTCCTATCTCTTCTTCAAATGCCTTGTGATATGCCCCATCCAGAAGGTCGAATTTATATGCCTGAGGTGTTGATACTCTTCTAAGAGTTTCTCTCGGGATATACTCAACAGTTGTAGTCGGATCATCCGGATCAACCTTAAAAATCTGCTCATTGTAAGGCATTGATGTAACCGCATTTCCGTACTCACCGGCAACCTTTATGACGTCCGTAAGAACATCCGAATCGATCATAGGCCTGATACCGTCATGTATAACGATTATGTCATCCTTACCGGCCTTGCCTTCAAGATTATATACCCCGTTTCTGATGGATTCCTGAGCAGAGCCGCCGCCCTTAATTATCCATTTCAGCTTATCGATATTGAACTGCTTCGCATATGCTCTGGCTATCTCTTCCCAACCGTCTATACAAACCAGCTCTATGGCGTCAATCATAGGATGTCTCTGAAAGCCCTCAAGAGTATATATAAGTACAGGCTTATCATGTACATTTATAAACTGCTTCGGAATATCCTGAGCCATACGTGCTCCTGTCCCGCCTGCGATTATAACTGCTATATTCATATCCAACCTCCATTATCATAAGTCAGTGGCGCTCACGATGCATAAACACCTCTTCATAACCGGTCAGCGGCGTTCATGATTCGCAAACAAAAATCAGATGTCAGGTGTCAATCCTGACATCTGATTCCTCACTTTCAAATCTTAAGTAAAACGTAAATCGATGTCTATTCTACCACATAATATATGATTTAACAAATCCTACTGATTGAAGCCCCTCTGTTTCAGGTGTTTTAATTACCCTGATCCTGCGCCAGGTCTCGCCCGCGAGACTTGAACATAAGAACCATCATTGCTCCTGCAACTGCAAGGCACATTACCGCTGCCGCTGCAGCTACCGGTGTTCCGTCTCCTGTCTTCGGAGATGGTTTCGGCTTAGGTGTCTCACTCTTAGGAGGAGTCGGCTTAACCGGCGGTTTCTCCTTTTCAGGTATATTAACAGACTGCCCTACGTAATCAATATCCTCGTGCAGTGCCATAAGATTTCCATCCGAGTCATAGCATCTTTCAAAGCATACCAGAGTCTTTCCGGCAATCTCGTCATAGTATTTGCTGTCTATATCAAATTCTACCACTATCTCACCTGCCGACTTCAGCCCGTTTTCATCTGAACCGGTATGCAGTTCCCGTTTTGATGTAACTTCTGCCCCGCCCAGCATGAGCTTTTCGCCGGTTTCCCTGTCATATACAGTACCGACTATAGTGAAATCCGTATCAGGCTTCAGATTTGTATAAACAACTGTATCAATAAATGAAATGTTATCTTTTGTAATTCCCTTATCTTTATCCTTCGGTCCTGCCGTTGTTGAAAGCAAAGGTACATATATGGTCTGATCCGTATCCGAGATATCCTTATGTTCTATCGGGAAAAGAGCTCCGCTGTCGGAATCAGGATAATGTGTTACAGGATTCTCAATATCGTCCTCTGTCCCTATATACAGTTCTTCAAAAACAACCAGTTCCTTTCCTGCATAAGCGGAAAGATCAAGATTTTCAAACTTAACCGTCTCGGTTCCGCATACTTCATACACGGATTTCTCATATTTATCAGATGTTTTAAACGTGGTTACGGCAGTAACTGTCTTTCCATCCTGCATTACATTTTCCACTGATTGACCATCCTCAGACTTTACCATAAGATAACCTTTGAGTGTAAACCCGGTCCCGGCTTTAAGGAAACTATAGCTGACTTTATCGGCTATGGTAACAATTCCCGACTGCGGAGCAAATTTGGAGCCGGTTCCTTCCACTTCGGCCAGTGTCTTTATAAATGGCTTAGGCGCGTCATAGATGACACCATCCTCTCCATCCTTAATCCCGAGGCTTACGGTCCCCTGTTTATCCACTGCAAAATCAATATCCTGAATAAGCTGAAGCTCTTCATTTGCATCTCCCGGAAGTTCTGAAAGCGTATAATTTCCAAGAGGAAGAACCTCTCCCGTTGATGCCTTTCCTGTATCATCTGTCACAACATCCCAGATTTCATTTGTCTCTTTTGAACTTATCTTAAAGCCTATACCGCCCAGTTCTCTGTCAGTTCCGATTTCTTTTTTGATAAATGAAATGCCGCCTTTTACGGGTACATCCGTAACATCCAGCACAACAGTGTTCCTGTCATTTACATGAACAACAGCCTTATGCACGGATGTATCCAGTGTATAACCCTTGCCGGCTGTAAGTTCCCTTACATAGAATAATGTATCCTGGAGCACATCATTACTGTCTCTTTTCATTAATGCAGTAACATCGACAGCTGCCGAGCTCCCATCCTCGGCCACATCAAAATAACCTTTGGCGTCCTTAGTTTCCTTGGCGGCATCCTCCGTCATATAGAGTCCGTAACGGGTTCCTTTAAGGCTGTATGCCGATCTGTCATCTGTGAAGAGTGGCTCTGCTGATTTCTTTTTTATGGAAAAACTATAGTTTCCTTCAGGATTCAGCCTGTAACTTATATAGCTCTGCCACTTGCTCTCCCCTTCTATAGCCGGCGAAAGAAGTACAAGGGTTATATTCCTGCTTATCTCTTTCCCTGTTTCGGGATCCTTTCCTGTTCTGGCTATACTTACCAGATTATCTACATCCTTTTTGTTTGCCGGGCTGAGTCCCGTATAGAGTTCATCTGCCTTGACTTTTGCCTCATCACCGAGAATGCAGACAGCTATATGAAGATTCATCTCTCCCCTTATGCCTTCCGGGAAGATATATCTGTCCGGATGCATGACCATAGTATAATAAAAGAGTCTCTTCAATCCTCCGTCAGTGATGTAGGATGCATTTACAGGAATCTCTTCTCTTCCGGATGAGGGGTTTGCCCCGGCAAGAAAATGATCCATGCAGATAGCTGTATTTCCTGTAAATGAACTTGTGTAAAGATAACTGATACCATCCTGGCGGCTGCCCCTCTTCCAGGTTATGATTCCGGCATCACCCGCTCCGAAGATATCTTTTCCCTCATCATCTGCCTCGATGGAGAGTTCTTCATCTGCCACATTATCATCCGCCATATTATCATCCGACACATCACTATCAGTCACAGCCTTTGTCTCATCCTCAGCATGATCAAGTGTTTCCTGCACCTGCTTTTGAATCCCGGTGCCGTCTGTCATGTCACCATCTGTCGTATCACCAACTGTCATGTCACCATCTGTCGTATCACCAACTGTCATGCCACCATCTGTCGTATCACCAACTGTCATGCCACCAACTGTCGTGTCACCAACTGTCATGCCACTTTCTGCAAATACATTAACAGGGCAGATTATCCCTGCCACGATGAACAGTGCCATCATAAAACCGATCAATCTAATCGTAATCTTCTTCATTTCTCTTTCTCCTTTTCCTATCCCAATATAAAGCATGAATTTTGCATCTGAAGCGGGTTCCCAATTATCCCACCTCAGAAGCGGCTGCTCAAACAAAGAGAAATACAAGACATATACCTGCAGTTTGGGTTACAGGTATATGGGGATGATTCGATTAAGATTTCTTACTAATATGATAGCTATAAAAAAGCTTTTATTCAAATGAAAAATTGTGAGAAAAACATGTACTTTGCTAGTGTTTGTTGCCTCGTTTTTCAGGGTTATCAACAACCCGTCAACACACGACCAACATATTATCAACAATCCATTACAAAAAGGCAGGGGTCATATTACTTTTGAATGACCCCTGTCTCGTTTACAATCATTTTTTAATTAAACCATACATTTATATCGCAATTTCCGGGAACTCCCGAAACATTTCCCTCCGGCGTGTACTGCATTCCCTCTATATGGTAAGGGAAATCCAGCATGGAATAATTTGCAAGCCAGAACTGATACTCTCCTATCTGCTCTATATCAAGACGGGTGAGGAACCAGTTTCTGTTGGCATAAATCATAGGCGTATATCCGGCAGCCTTTATAGTTTCACAGAATCCCTTAACAGCATCCGTCCTTGCCTGTTTGTCTATCCCGTTTGCTCTGGCGCTTTCATCGGAATCCACATTTTCGGTATCTATTGCAATCGGCATCTCAAGACTCTTACCGTCCAGCTGGCTTATCACAAACTCAGCCTCTTCAACGCCCTCGTCATAGGTTGTTGCCTGGGTGAAGAAATATACTCCGACCTTAAGTCCTGCAGCAGTTGCTCCTGAAAAGTTTGAACTGAAATTCTTATCTGCTACAAGTGTAGCTTCTTCACCATAGCCTCTGTATCCAGATCTGATCATGACACTTGAAACTCCTGAGGCCTTAACGCTCTCCCAGTCTACTCCGGGATTATAGCTTGAAACATCTATTGCAACCGATGAAGAAACCGCTCCATCCTTCATAAAATAAGTATATCCGCCATTACCTGCAGCGAAATCATTCTCAAAATCAATATTATTCCTTGCCACTTTGGCACTTATCTTGAGATATTCGCCCTCAGCATAGACATATGCCTTTTTCATATAGCGTTCGTGATTATCATTGATAACATCGACTATGCTGTAATCTGCATCAAAATGAATTATGCTGCCTGTAAGACCTGGTTTAAGCGGTTCGCCTCTGTATAACCTGTCGCTTATAACCATGAATGCAACCGCTGCGACTACCAGAAATATGATAAATGCGATCCAGAGTTTTACAATCTTCCTGGTTCTCTGTTTCTTTACATCCCTTGCGGACATCTGTCTGGGTCCGCTGTATCTTATGCCTTCATCGTCTTCATATTCATCAGAATCGTACTCATCGTCTTCGTACTCATCATCCTCATATTCATCATCTTCATATTCGTCGTCTTCATACTCATCGTATTCTTCATACTCATCGTAGTTTCTCCGACGGTTCTGATTCCTGTAATCCACAGTTTCCTCCTAATTTGCTCTTATTGCATTGCTTCAAAATCACATCTGTATATGCCGGCTTCATTTCACAATTATATATATTCCGGTCTAATCTCACAATTATATTTATGCCTGCCTCATCTCACAATTATATATACAGGCCTCATTTCACAATTATATATGCCTGTCTAATCTCACAATTATATATACATTGGCATCATTTCACAACTATATATAATACACCGGCCCGATTTACATATAAAGGTAAAGGCAATCACCCTGATTCATCTCGTGAAAAAGAATGATTGCCTTTGCCCGTTACTTATATATGTAACTAACCCCACTTTAACAAAACGTACCCCTTACGCTTATGTAAATATTACCATAAATTCACAAAAAATCAAGTCAAAATTGTAACTTTTTACAATCTAATGCATATTATGAATTATTTTCTTTGGCAACGAGGTTATCTGCGCCATATATTTCCCTAAGCTTCGGCTTTTCTATCTTGCCTGTAGCATTTCTCGGAACGTCGGCAAATATAATCTTTCTTGGTCTCTTATATCTTGGAAGTTCAAGACAGAATTCATTTATCTCTTCTTCATCTGCGATCATACCCTCTTTAAGCTGTATGATGGCTGCTGATATCTCACCGAGTCTTGTATCACCGATACCTATAACGGCAACATCCTGAATCTTAGGATTCTTCATAAGGAAAGACTCAATCTGTACAGGATAGATATTCTCACCACCACTTATGATGACATCCTTCTTCCTGTCAACGAGCCAGATAAATCCGTCTTCATCAACCTTGGCCATATCGCCTGAATAAAGCCATCCGTCCTTAAGACATTCTTCTGTAGCCTTCTTATTATGATAATAGCATTCCATGACGCCGGGTCCCTTTATAAGAAGCTCTCCTACTTCACCCTGCGGTACTTCATTTCCATTTTCATCAGCAACCTTTACAGTCCAGCCGTAACCTGCCACACCGATTGCTCCGACCTTATGAATGTTCTCAACTCCAAGGTGCACACAGCCGGGTCCTATGGATTCTGAGAGTCCGTAGTTCGTATCATACTGATGATTCGGGAATATCTGCTTCCATCTCTGGATAAGGCTTGCAGGAACAGGCTGCGCCCCTATATGCATAAGTCTCCACTGTGAAAGCTGATAATCTTCAAGTTTAAGCTTTCCGCTCTCAAGAGCGATAAGTATATCCTGTGCCCATGGAACAAGAAGCCATACTATCGTGCAATGCTCACGGCTTGCAGCATCAAGTATGTATTCCGGCTTAGTACCCTTAAGGATTACAGCCTTTCCGCCTACCAGAAGACTTCCCATCCAGTGCATCTTTGCGCCTGTATGATAAAGAGGCGGAATACAGAGGAACACATCATCCTTAGTCTGACCATGATGTGCCTGTTCTGTCTTTGCAGCATGCATCAATGATCTGTGCTTATGAAGGATAGCCTTAGGGAATCCTGTTGTTCCGGATGAAAAATAAATTGCACCGTAATCATCATCAGTAATAGTAATATCCGGTGCGATACTGCTGCAGTTTGAAGTATCCTCATTATAATCATCTGCAAATGAAGGGCATGCGCTTCCTACGTAGTAAAGCAGTCTCTTCTTTGAAAGCTTATCAGCTATAGGCTCTATACGTCCTATGAATTCAGGCCCGAATACGAGAACATCACATTCAGCCAGCTTTACACAGTATTCTATCTCTTCTGTGTCGTATCTGAAATTGAGCGGAACTGCAAGAGCTCCTGTTTTAAGTACTCCGAAATATATCGGAAGCCATTCCAGACAGTTCATAAGAAGGATACCGACTTTGTCATTCTTCTTAATTCCCCTTGAAATCAGAAGATTTGCAAAACGATTAGCCTTCTCGTCAAATACCTTCCATGTGATTTCTCTTCTGTATGGTTCTTCTTCTGTTGACTGAATAAGGTCATATTCCTTCCATGTGATTCTCTTCTTTTCGGTAATGGCAGGATTTATCTCAACCAGAGCTATATCGTCGCCAAACTCCTTTGCATTTCTGGTGAGTAGTTCTGTAACAGGCATTTCTTATCTCTCCTTATATATATTATGATATTGCTTGTATTTTTCTACACCGAGTTTTATCTTGATTATCATATATCTTTTCGATATATTCTCCAACCACAGTCTTAGCCTTAGTGAAAGCCTGCTGTCTTCCGGAGCCTTTATTCCTTCCAGCATCGACTTCGACCATACTATGGTAAACGCCGGGTTCCAGGCAGATACAGCTCTTTCAGGACTGTTTATGAAATACTTCCTCGTCCTTACCTTGAGCTCTTTATCAGGTTCATAGAAATCCTTGTTGAACATGGTTATCTGATTACTTGCATCAAACACAACCTGTGCTCCCGGAAACTTCTCGTATATTTTATTGATGTACTCCTTTACTTCTTTAGCACTGTAATACACGAAAATGTTACGACAAAGAATAAGCAGGCCAAAGCCTGTGTCAGTTTTTATATCATCAAACCACGACAGATCGTCAACTGTCTTCTCGATGTTAATCTCACGTTCTCCGGCAACAGTATACATCTTCCTTATAGCCATTCTGCCGGCTCTGTCGAGATTATACCACGTTACCCTTCCATTATCCACCCTGTCATACATAGTATCCAGATTACAGCCCAGATAGACCACGGTACCGTTGGGATATTCCTTCAGGAAAAGCCGCGCGGCATCATCGAACTTTTTATAGCTCGCAGCAAGAAGCAGATCCTGATATCTGCCGAAATGTCTCTTTCTCTTAGTAAAAATCTTATTCTTGGAGATAAACATTACTGCTCTTTCATCAGTAAATATCTCCGGATATCTTTTGGTTATATCTCCCCTTCTCTTGATCTCATACATATGCTCACTGATAGCATTCTTCGTAACATCAAGAATGATATCCATGAGGATTCGTTTCATATGCTTGGTATCACGACGTCCCGGTGAAAGATAAAAATCACAGGGAGCATCTTTATATTCAAAATATTTTATCTCAAGCCCTTCTTCCGTAAGTGTATTGATGAAATACCTTACGAGTTCTCTTTCCTCATCTTCCGAACCATGACAGATAGTTATATCTCTGCAGAAATCAACGAAGTCATCATAATCCTCGTTCAGAAGCATTTCATCATCAATAACAGGTGCTATCATGATTATCTTGTCGGAAAACCTGAGCCCTTCCTTCCATGCACCCTGCATGAGTTTAAGCGCCACTTTTACACCTGAACCGGAAGAGATCATGATAAGCTTTCCTTCTCCAAAGGAAAGGCAGAAGCTCTTATAGGCTTCTCTCATAAATTCCTGAACCTCATCCTCTGTATGTTCAGGCACAAGGGGATAAAGGGGTATGAATGCCCCCTTACCTGTCCGCTTGCAGATATCAAGTACAAATTTCAGTTCCCTGTTACTTGGCCTATGACCGTTTCTGTTGTCATAAATATAAAAAAAGTACTCTTCACTGAAATTCTCTTTAGGTCTGATATAGAAGCATTCATTTTTATCTATCTTAAATGCATCAATGAAAAACATAGCAGATACCCATCTCGGCATATCTGCTTTGTTTCCCGTCTTACCTTTTTTATTTGTACTCTCCATATCATCCTCTGAAATAATAACCTATGCCCCATTTGGTATGTATATATCTCGGATTTGCAGGCTGACTTTCAATCTTTTCACGAAGTCTTCTTACATGAACATCAACTGTTCTGGCATCTCCGGGATATGAGGAACCCCAGATAGTCTCAAGAAGATCGTCTCTGCTGTATACTTTATTAGGATTTGATATAAGTAAAAGAAGAAGGTCAAATTCCTTAGCCGTAAGACTAACTTCATCTCCGTTAATGAAAACGCGCCTGCTGTCACATTCACAACGAAGTCCATTCTTTTCAATTATGCTTCCTTCCTTCTCCTTGTCAGCATCCGCCTTGAAGCTTCTTCTCATAATGGCCTTTATCCTGGCCTTAACTTCAAGTATATTAAAAGGTTTGGTGATATAATCATCCGCTCCATACTCGAGACCGAGTATCTTGTCCATATCCTCACCTTTTGCAGTAAGCATAATGATAGGCACATCAGAAAACTCTCTGACCATCTGACATACCTCAAGTCCCGTATACTTAGGAAGCATTACATCGAGAAGAACCACATCATATGATTCATGTCTGATCTTTTCTATAGCAGTCTCTCCATCATATGCGGTATCAACACTCATATCATCCTGTTCAAGGCTGAATTTGATTCCCTTTACTATACTCTTTTCATCATCTACTACAAGAACCTTCTTCATTTACGTTCAGTCCCTTTCAAATGTTTATCTAAAACGTTATAAGACTCCGTATCCTGTCAAAAAGCTTTTCACCAATACCATTTACTTTTTTAATCTCTTCAATGCTTCCGAAAGCTCCATGTTCTTCACGGTAACTGATTATTGCTTCAGCCTTTCCACTACCTATACCCGGAAGTGTCATGAGCTCATCCTTTGTGGCTTTATTAATATCTATCAGACCATCATCTGCACCGTTTCCGGCCTCAGCTCCTGTCATCTCCGGATCAGAATCATAAATGGCATCCAACTCGGTCGCATAGGGAAAATAGATTTTCTCACCATCCGTAAGCTTTTCGGCAAGATTTACAAATCCATCCGCAGCACCCTCTCTGGTTCCGCCTGCCGCTTCAAGGGCATCCTTTACTATACTTCCTTCAGGAAGCCGGTAAACGTCCGGATTCTTTACGGCACCACAGACATATACACGGATTTCATCTACACTTCTTACTTCTACTGTCTCAGCTTCAGTTCCCGGATCCATGGCAGAGTTTACTTCCGTAACTTCTTCAGTACTTCCGTATGTTCGTACGGAAGGAGCTCCTCCGCATCCCATAAAACATAAAGCGAAGAACAGCATACATATGATCATTCTTATCTCCATACATAAACCCTCTCGGAGTTTACACACAGAAGAAAATACCACATTTTATTTTATAGGATATGGACTATTAATTCAATATCAGATTGATTAAAATTCAGTAAAATACAAAGTAAATCTAGAAAAGAGCTTCCTTAAGAATTGCAGTACCGATACCCTTCTCGGTAAAGAACTCCAGAAGAAGACAATGCTCAACTCTTCCGTCAAGAATATGGACTCTTGATACACCGTTCTTCATGGCTTCAATACAGTTCTGCAGCTTTGGCATCATGCCGCCGCCTACAACGCCCTTATCTATAAATTCCTGAGCCTCATGTATATCCATTTCGGATATAAGGGTCTTCTTATCTGTAGGATCTACGAAAACTCCTTCGATATCTGTAAGGAATACGAGTTTTTCCGCACTTACGGCTGTTGCTATGGCACATGCACAGTCATCAGCGTTTATATTGTAACCGTGATTATCTTCCTCTCCTATACCTATAGGTGCGATAACTGGTATGAAATCATTCTCTATCAATGTATCGAGAAGCTCACTGTTTGACTCTGTTACTTCTCCGACGTATCCTATGTCCTTGCCGTCTGCCAGTTTCTGCTTAACTTTAAGAAGTCCGGCATCCTTTCCACTGATACCTACTGCCTTAAGACCGAGGCTGGTCATCATTGCTACAAGGCTTTTGTTAACCTTGGAGAGAACCATTTCTGCAACATCCAGAGTTTCCTCATCTGTAACTCGGAGTCCGTTTATGAACTCTGATTCCTTACCGAACTTCTTAAGAACTGTACTTATCTCCTTTCCACCGCCATGAACTACTATCGGCTTCATTCCGATAAGCTTCAAAAGGGCAACGTCCCTTATTACGTTAAATTTGAGATTATCGTCCAGCATAGCGCTTCCGCCGTACTTGACAACTATTTTAGCCCCGTTAAACTTCTGAATATAAGGAAGGGCTTCACTCAGTGTCTGTGCTTTTGCGAGTACTACTTCCATCTGGTCGTTGTTGGTCATAACGTATTCCTCTACTTTCATGTCATTACCTTTCGCTTGACTTTTTATTATAATATAGCATCTTTATATTTTCTATAGTAAGTTATACTGATAATACTTATCTGAACAATGATAATTGATGATCATGAACGATAATCTGCATTGATTTTTACGTAGTCGTAAGTAAGGTCACAGCCCCATGCGGTAGCGTCATAAGTACCCATGTGCATATCTGCTATGATCTGTACTTCCGGTTGTGAAAGGATTTCCGTTGCTTCCTCTTCGCTGTATCCGGCATCCATTCCATTTTCATATATAAGAATCTTTTTACCGAAAGCAGCATAATAAATCGCCATATCTTCCGGATCAAATTCTGCTCCGCTGTAACCGAGTGCACAGAGTATTCTGCCCCAGTTTGCATCATGGCCGAATACTGCCGCCTTGGTAAGGCTTGAGCATATTACTGATTTTGCAAGTGTACGGGCATCTTCCTTTGAAGCTGCGTTTATTACGTGACATTCTACAAGTGCCTTTGCACCTTCGCCGTCTCCCGCAAGCCTCTTGGCCTGTGTTTCATTTATAAAATGTACCGCTTCTTTGAAAGCTTCATATTCCGGAGTTCCCGGAAGAATTTCAGGATTGCCTGCCATTCCGTTTGCCAATATAAGAAGCGTGTCGTTTGTGGATGTATCGCCATCAACAGAGATCATATTGTAGGTATCTACCACATCTTCCTTGATGATGGAAGTAAGTGCTTCTTTTCCGATAACAGCATCAGTGGTTACATAACCGAGCATTGTGCACATATTCGGATGTATCATGCCTGAGCCCTTGCTCATAGCTCCGATCATAACTGTTACTCCGCCTATATCCAAGGTAACCGCAAGCTCTTTATTTACCGTATCGGTGGTCATGATAGCCTTTGAAGCATCTGTTCCGGCTGTGTCGCTATGTTCCCTGGCTGCTACCAGTTTCTCAACGCCGGCAAGTATTCTGTCCATAGGAAGCTGAGCCCCGATTACGCCTGTTGAGCCGATAAGTACCGACTCCTTCGGAATTCCGAGAAGCTCTCCCGCCTTCTCTGCAGTTTTCTCACAGCAGTCCATGCCTTCCCTGCCTGTTCCTGCGTTCGCTATTCCTGTATTAACGATTACTGCCTGTGCAAATGGTGATTCCTCAACCACCTTCATATCCCATTTTACAGGAGCTGCCTTCACCACATTACTTGTAAATGTTCCGGCAGCCACACATGGCTTTTCCGAATAGATTATAGCCATATCCTTCCTGTTCTGATATTTAACTGCAGCTTCGATTCCTGCCGCCATAAATCCTTTAGGAGAAGCTATTCCTCCATTTGTTTTAATCTCCATTTTTATCCTTCCTTCATTTTCACTGAGTTTTTTATATCTCATTTTCATGCGTGATCCGGCTTTTACGGGAAAAGCGGCGGCATCTTAAGCCCTTCATTTTCCTCGAATCCAAAGAGAAGGTTCATATTCTGAACTGCCTGTCCGGCAGCACCCTTTACTACGTTATCAAGTGCTCCGCAGACTACTATCTTCTCGGATGCTTCATCAAGTGCAAAGTTTACATCAAAGTAGTTGCTTCCCTCAACCCATCTGGTTTCAGGCATCACACCCTTATTCAGCACTCTTACAAAGAATTCATCTTTATAGTACTTATCATATGCATCTCTCACATCATCATAGGTGAAGCTGTCGGTAAGTCGTGCATAGCAGGTTGCAAGTATTCCTCTGTTCATAGGAACGAGATGCGGAGTGAATATAAGGTCAAGCGCACTGTTATCCGGCGCACCCTGCTTCAGCTGTTCCTGTCCGATCTCGAACAGTTCTTCGTTCTTCTCCGGGACGTCAAGATTATCGTAAAAGCCTGCCTTATAAGCATATCCCAGCTGCTCCGCGATTTCAGGAGTATGTCTGTGGGTTAATACACCATAAGGTTTGATACTTTCATTTACTTCGCAGTAAAGATTTGCCACCTTGGCTCCTCTTCCTGCTCCCGAGGTTCCTGATTTTGCATCTATGATTACACTGTCCACGTCTATCATATGTTCTCTTACAAGGGGATAAAGCGAAAGTATTGAAGTTGTGGTATAGCAGCCCGGATTTGCTATGAGACGTGCATTCCTGATGCTTTCACGGTTAAGTTCGCAGAGTCCGTAAACAGCCTCTTCGATAAACTGAGGTGCCTTATGCTCAATCTTGTACCATTTCTCATATGTTTCCACATTCTTAAGTCTGAAATCAGCCGAAAGATCTATAACCTTTGTATTTTCAAGTATATTCTCATTTAATACTCCCGCGAGATAGCCCTGAGGTGTTGCGGTAAATATTACATCTGCCTGCTTGCAGAGTTCATCAAGATTATCATCAAGACATTTTGCATCGACGATATTGAACATATTTCCATAAACACTGCTATAGCTCTTATCGATATAGCTGTGTGAACCATACCATACGATTTCCACATCTTTATGCATAAGAAGTATTCTTACAAGCTCCTGGCCCGCATATCCCGTCGATCCTATAATTCCTGCTTTTATCATTTCTTTTTATCTCCCTTATTCGGATTTTTTCAAGTCTCGCTCCACTATTATACCCTTAAATGTATATTATGCAAGTTAAATTTGCAAAATATTCATTATTATGCATTATATTCATATTTTATGCATTATATTCATTTTTTTATGAATATTTACCCCTGTATCAGATTGTTATCTCAAAACAATAAGACAGGATGTCGGTACATCCTGCCTTATCTATAATGTCAATCGGTTTATATCACTTGCTCAGCTGATGATGTATCCTCTTTTCCACATACATTCTTTCATCAGCCATCTTCATGTTATCCATAATCGAATGATAATCCGTAATAGGTGCAATTCCTATACTAATACTGATATCATATTCACCGTTGTAAGCTCTGTTCTCCAGGTTTACTCTTTCCAGCAGCACCCTGGTGAACTCATCCATGCGGGCAAGGCTCTTGCCGCCTATAACTACCTCAAACTCATCTCCGCCCATTCTGGCCGCAAATTCCTCATCCATGATGGAATTCTTAATGCACTCAGCCAGAGTCTTTATGGCTCTGTCGCCTTCCTGATGGCCATAGGTATCATTTATCTCCTTAAGGCCGTCTATATCTATACTTGCCACTGCAAGCCCCGGTGACAGGTAATCATGCTTTTTGAAGGTATCCTCCAGCATTCTTTCGAAGCCTCTTCTGTTGTAAAGTCCAGTCAACGGATCGGTGAGATACAGATCCATAATGTCATTTACAGCAAAAAGCCTGGTGTACATTCTGAGTCTTTCCATGGTATTACCCAGGGAAATGAGGAGATATTCCAATCTTTCGTCTATGAAATTCTTTTCATTTTTTCTGAGCTGGAGAACTATATAGCCGTAAACATCATTCCGGCACTGAATAGGCAGGAAAAGATTTGTTCTGCCTCTCAGGTATTTCCTTGTAGCATCCGAAACCAGGTCATTCTGGGACACTCCCTGCTGTACAATATGAAGCTTCTTATCCTCATTCATATATGCCCTGACCTCATTGTCGAGCACAAAGACTGCCTTATCAAAAAGCCCCTGCTTTGAAATATACTGATGTGCCCACTTGATGCAATCTTCATCATTAAGGGCACCTGCGAAATCCGTCTCCATATAGATACAGCTTCTGGATTTCTCCTTCTCGAAAACAAGCTCATTCCTTATCCTGTTAAAACTTCTTCTTACATCGTCCTCTATGCTGACACATCCGCAGCTGGACTTATAAACGGGAGTTCCTTTTACGGTTGAAACCATCGGAACTTCTTTGCCTGCAATAAGATCAAGGAGATTATTCAGGGTTGTCTTGCAGAGCTCTTCAACAGAAATGTCGATACTGGTAATAGCCGGGATATGGCTGTCTCCCTCCATGATATTATCACAGCCTGTTATGATAACATCCGACGGAACCATGATTCCGCATTTAGCCAGCTCATCAGCAAGTGAAATAGCCATATAATCATTTGAACACAGAATAGCTCTCGGAAGCCCCTTGCTTCTGGATGTAAAGAATTCTGCCATAGCAGGTCCCTGGTCGATCCAGTAATTACCGTAGAAAACGTCCTCACTGTCTACAGCAATTCCCTCTTCCTCCATAGCCTTTCTGAAGCCCTCAAACCTTTCGTGGGCATCATCCATGGTATAATCGCCTGTAACGAAGCCTATATTCCTGATTCCGTGATGTCTGATGACATGCATGGTCATGTCATACATCTCCGCAAAATTATCGGTAACAACCGAATGACAGTCTTCAATTCTTGCACGTATGCTGACAACAGGACATGTTGCTTCTTTCCTGATACGTTCTCTCAGTTCTTCATTCATGTTAAAACGATGAATGGTATCATCGGCTACGATAATTCCGTCATACTGCGAAAGATTCGGAAGCGTCAATATACTCTTAATGCCCTGAATATGCAGATAATTACCCGAAGGCACACTGCAGTTTCCGAAAACATCCAGTCTGATTCCTTTCCTCACTGCCAGATCATTCATAGTTGAAAGAACTGCGGACTCATATGTCTGATAAAGATTTCCAATAAAAAAAGCTATTCTCATAACGCCCCCGCACGTGTAGATTACTTTTAAAACCTCAACTAATAGGATAACTCTAAAAAGGGTTTTTATCAATAAAAAAATGAACCTATCCGCTGTCATATCCGGATAGGTTCATGTGATTTCATTTTAAATATTAGCTAGAAGAATACGTGGTTTCCTATAACCTTGCAGTCACTCAGTGAATTCGGATCAAGATACCATGTAGGTCTGAATGACATATAGTTACCAACGTTATTATATCCGTTAAGAGCAGCCTGAACAGCCTGTGATGTTGTTGCAGGAACATTACCTCCAAGTGCATTGTTGAATCTTGCGCCATATACACATGCAAACTGGTTAGGTGCATAAAGCACATCATGGATTGTATTGCCCCACTTACCTGAACGAAGTCTGGTAAGAATTACATTTGCAACAGCTACCTGACCTTCATATGGCTCATATCCGCTTTCTGAAAATACTACTGCACACATGAGATCAAAATCAGATGGCGAAGCATTTGTAGGTGCCTGTGTTGTTGCTTCTGTTGCAGCAACAGTAGTCGCCTCAGTTGCAGGTGCCTGTGTTGCAGGCTGAGCCGCTGTAGTTGTCTGGTTATTGTTATTGGCTGCTGTAGTTGCCTCAGTATTATTGCCTGCCTTTTTATTGTTTGTTGTATTGTCGGCAGTTTCTTTCTTATCCTTATCTGCATCTTCAGTCTTGTTTGCTGCAGCGTATCCGGTCACCTTTGTGGTGAAATCAGCAAGCACCTTGTTTGATACCGCATTTGCCTTACCCGGCTCACAGTCAACATATGAGCTGCTGATAAATGCTGATTTTCCGTCAGGGAGCATAATCTTCGTCCATTCGCTCTCCTCGCCGTCGATAACAGGATATACTTCGCCGGCCGCAGCCATGCATATTATCTCACTGTTTGAATTTGAGTCTGTTCTTACTCTTACATTATCAGCTGAAACCTTACCGAGTGTTGTGATGATGCTGTCATCCGCTTCTGTTGAGATGTACTCCTCTTTAACATATCCGGTTACATCACCTGACTCGATCTTAACCCATTCATCACCTGACTCTGTTATCTTACCGGTCATACCTTTATAGATATGTCCTACTACTTCTGAATCTGTTCCGGCTGATGCTCTGATATTAAGTGAATCAGCCTTTACTATGAACTCATTCTCACCGAGGGCTGCTGAAAGTGTATCAACATCCTTCTTTTCCAAATCCGGGTCTGCATCCTTTGTATCTGACGCCTCTGCTATGATACCCGCATCGAGCATTGAGCTTTCCGTCAACGTGATCGAATAAGTCTTCTCTTCGGTAACCTCTTCGGTTGTAACTTCAGCCTTCGCAGTCTCTACTTTCTTCGGAGCCTTGTTCTTAAGGTCATTCTGAATATTCTCTTTTGCAACATTTACAGAGAAGAGACATATTGCAAATACTGAAACCAGTGTAAGAACAGCAAGTGTATTTCTTACTGAAAATCCTTCCGCGAGCACATTCTTCTTAAATGAAAGCTTAGCCCGCTTTAATTTGTACTTCGTCCTATTACTCATAAAATATCACCTAAAAGTTAATTATGTTTCGAAAAATAGACAATTGTTACAGATTTGTTACGAAGGTATACTATCACTTCGTAACACTTTTGTCAACTTTTTGAAAATAAACCGATTGTACTTTATGGGATACAATTAAGCAAAAAGCACGGAAATACTAGGTTTTTCAGGTGTTTTTTATAGAATATGACAATGTGCATTTGTTACAAAATTATTATATCAATTTATACAATTTAATTAAAGATATGCAATAGCTATTCCTCCGGGGCCGACATGGGTTCCGGTTACCGGCCCCATTATGGAAATAATAAACTCTGCATTTACTCCCCTCTCAGTGAGAAGGTCTTTAAGTTTTTCAGCTTTCTCCTCTGAATTAACATGACTGATAAATACTGTAATACCACTCTTACCGGAAAGCTCCCCGGCAACCTTATCAGCCATATAGGCCATGGCCATGCCGGTGCCTCTCTGCTTCGATACATTTTCTATAATGCCCTCATCATTGATACTCATGATAGGTCGTATCTTCATGGCATTTGCTGTAACGATATCGGCACCTTTATATTTTCCGCCTCTTCTCATATGGAACATATCCTCAATGATAAAGTATCCACTGAGATTCTTTCTAAGTTCTGAAAGTTTTGCCAGAGCATCGTCTATAGTAATTCCTGCAGATTCCGAATCTTCCTCCAGCAGTCCGTGAATCAGGGCTGACATTCCAACGGATGCACTGCAGCTGTCGAATCTCTCCACTTTTCTATCCGGGAACTTAACTTTAAGCTCCTTCACAGCCTCATCAAAGGCATCGGAGGATGAAGTAAGCGCCGATGCAACAGATATATAGAGAACATCCTCTCCTTTTGAAAGAACCGGTTCGAAGTTAGATGCGAAAGCCTCCTTATCCAAAGCTCTCGTCTGAGGAAGCGATCCTTTCTTCATTGATACAAAGAATTCCTTAAGACTCTCCTTATCAATATCTTCCAAAGAATACTTTTTTTCTTCCCCGGCAGATACTATAGTTGCCGGAATCACACTGATTTCGTGTTTCATTATAAATGAAACATCTGCATCTAATGCCATATCCGTGAAAATTTTCATGCGACACCCCCATGTAAATAGTCTTTTGCCCTTGTTCGGGTGCCTGTCACACTACCAGGCACGCCACCTTTTTTCTTTTATTTCTTTAAATTCTCAATCTGCCAGTCTATCGGTTCCACCCCGTTTGCAACTAGAAATTCATTTGCCTTTTTAAAATGTCCACAGCCGAAGAAACCTCTGTAGGCTGAAAGCGGCGAAGGATGCGGAGCCTCAAGCACAAGATGCTTAGGATTTGTGAGCATAGCCTTCTTGCTTCTGGCAAAGCTTCCCCAGAGCAGATAAACAACCGGCCTGTCTATCTCATTTACGGCTCTTATAGCAGCATCCGTAAATTCTTCCCATCCCTTACCTCTGTGGGATGCTGCAGCATGAGCACGCACAGTAAGAACAGCATTGAGGAGAAGAACCCCCTCTTCGGCCCATTTCTTAAGATACCCGTTATCCGGGATATAACAGCCCAGTTCGTCTTGCAGTTCTTTGTAAATATTCTGAAGTGAAGGCGGTATATCTACACCCGGCTTTACAGAAAATGAAAGGCCGTGAGCCTGCCCCGGTTCATGATACGGATCCTGTCCGATTATAACCACCTTTACATTGCTTAGCGGTGTAAGGTGAAATGCATTAAAAATATCATCACCCGGCGGGAATATGGTCCTTGAACCATATTCCGCTCCGATGAAATCAAAAAGCTTTCTGTAATAATCTTTTTTATATTCGGGCGAAAGTTTTTCGGCCCAGTCATTTGTGATCGGTGGCATTCTGTCTACCTACTGTTCCTTAAGTGCATTCTGCTTGGTTACATTCATAACCTTATCAAACTCTTCTGTGATCTCCTTCTCAGGTGCAGGAGTGATAAGGCTGACTACAACTATAACGATAAGGGCTACAAGAAATGCAGGTGCGAGTTCATAAAGATCCCAGACACCGCCCATCGGACGAACACAGTACTTCCAGATGAATACCATAGCCATACCTGCTATCATTCCGGCTGCAGTACCCCACTTGTTGGCTCTCTTCCAGAAAAGTGATACAAGCATAGCCGGTCCGAATACGGCACCGAAACCTGCCCATGCAAATGAAACGATATTGAATACTGAGCTCGATGAATCCCAGGCGATCACTACGCCGAGAACAGCAACTACTACAAGAGTGATACGTGCCGTAAGCATAGCCGTTACTTCACTGAGTTTGATTCCGAATACATCCTGAACGATATTCTCCGAAACTGCGGATGAAGCAGCTATAAGCTGTGAGTCGGCAGTTGACATCGTTGAAGCAAGAATACCTGCGATAATAAGACCAGCGATAAGCGCATAGCCGAAACCATTCTTTGAAATATGATCTGCAAGAACTACTATAAGAGTCTCAGCCTTTGATGAAGATGTAGGATCCTCAATAAGTGAATCAAGCACACCGACCTCTGTCATGGCACGTCCTACGACACCGAGGAATGTAGCGATACCGAGTGATATAACTACCCAGACTGAAGCAACTCTTCTTGAAAGCTTGAGCTTGTTAGGATCCTCGATAGCCATGAATCTGAGAAGGATATGAGGCATACCAAAGTAACCGAGTCCCCAGCAGAACATGGTGATCTTATTGAAAATGCCGTAAGCATCAGCTCCGCCGGTAACGTTGTTGTGAGTTGCACTGATCTCAAAGAAGCCCTGAAGATTCTGTGCATTTTCAACAACCGCTCCCATACCTCCGGCATTAACAACGCCGTAAATAAGAACTACTACAAGTGCAAATGTCATTACGATTGACTGAATGAAGTCTGTCTGTGAAGCAGCAAGGAATCCACCTGTTGTCGTATATCCGACTATTATGATAGCTGACACTATCATGGCAAGCTGGTAATTAACTCCGAAGAGCTGTCCGAAGAGCTTACCGCAGGCAGCAAATCCTGATGCCGTATATGGAACAAAGAATACTATAATTGTTATAGCGCCGATAAGAAGTGTAATATTGTGATTATCCTTGAATCTCTTCTTGAAATACTCAGGAAGTGTTATAGCATCTATGCCGGCCGTATAATTACGAAGTCTTTTGGCAACAAAAAGCCAGTTTAGATATGTTCCGACAGCCAGTCCAAAGGCGGTCCAGCCCGCGTCCGCTATTCCCGAGAAATAAGCAAGGCCGGGAACACCCATAAGAAGATATGAACTCATATCTGATGCTTCCGCACTCATGGCCGTTACAAACGGCCCCAGTTTTCTTCCTCCAAGGTAAAAATCACCTACGTCCTTAGTCTTTCTTGAAGCGGCAAATCCTACACAGAGCATGCCTGCAAGATAAACGACTATGGAAACGATGATACCTATCTGTGCTACAGTCATTTTTTAGTTCCTCCTACTACTATTTGGTTCATTTTCCCTAAGCTGTCGGGTTACAGAATAACCGTACAGCTTAAAAGGGGTTGTGAGACATCCCACAACCCCTTAATTTTAGTTTATTTTTCTATAAAAATCAACATATGCTTTATTTTTTAGTCCCCTTGGATTCTTTGTAATCATACTTGAATACCGTAACTGAAAGAGGAGGCACATTCATGGTGATATTATAATCCATTCTGTCGCATTCGCCCTCTTCCGCCATAATACTCTTACCCTTGAGATTACGTCCGAGGCCGCCAAACTTCTCATCATCAGATGAGAGGATTTCAGTAAATTTTGTCTTGCAAGGAACGCCTATCTTATAGTTTTCTCTCTCAACCGGTACAAAGTTAAGTACGAAGAAAAGCTGATCCTTGGAAGTCTTACCTCTTCTTACAAATGCTACGATACCTGAATCTGCATCATCAACCTTGGTCCATTCAAATCCCATAGGATCAACGTCGTTATAGTAGCATGCATCATACTTTGTATAAAGATGATTAAGTTCCTTCACGTAATCCTGCATCTTCTTGTTGAGCGGATTCTCATCAAGGAGCCACCAGTCAAGACTTCTGGCCTCACTCCACTCTCTGAGCTGTGCGAATTCCTGACCCATGAAGAGGAGCTTCTTACCCGGATGACCGAGCATGAAACCGTAAGCGGTTCTTAAATTAGCATATTTATCAAATTCAAGTCCCGGCATCTTGTTCAGCATAGCACATTTAAGATGAACAACCTCGTCATGAGAAATAACAAGGATATAATTCTCCGCATATGCGTATGAAAGACTGAATGTAAGGCGGTTATGGTTGAACTTTCTGAAGTAAGGATCAAGCTTCATATATTCAAGGAAGTCGTTCATCCATCCCATATTCCATTTGAAGAGGAATCCAAGTCCCTGCATGGATGCAGGTGCTGTAACTCCCGGCCATGCCGTTGACTCTTCTGCTATAAGATAAGCACCCGGATTTCTCTCTTCCATAACGGTATTGATATTCTGGAGAAGTGCTATAGCTTCAAGATTCTCCTTGCCGCCGTCCTTGTTGGCAACCCACTGGCCATCCTGCTTACCGTAATCCAGATAAAGCATGGATGCAACAGCATCTACACGGAGTGCATCGATATGGAACTTCTCTACCCAGAAAAGCGCATTTGAAGTAAGGAAGTTGGCTACTTCATTTCTGCCATAATCAAATATATATGTACCCCAGTCAGGATGCTCACCTTTTCTCGGATCTGCATGCTCATAAAGCGGCATACCATCAAAACGTCCGAGTCCGTGTGCATCTCTCGGGAAATGTGCCGGTACCCAGTCAAGTATAACGCCTATACCCTGCTTATGCATATAATCAACAAAGTACATGAAATCGTCCGGCTTGCCGTAACGTGAAGTAGGTGCAAAATAATTCGTTACCTGATATCCCCAGGACCCATCGAAAGGATATTCTGCGATTCCGAGTAATTCAATATGGGTATAACCCATCTCCTTCAGATAATCGCCAAGCATCTTGGCAAGTTCTCTGTAGTTATAGAAGCCAAAATCCGAATCTTCTATCTTCTTCTTCCATGAACCGAGATGGCACTCATAGATGGACATAGGCTGTTTCATTCTGTCAACTCTTCTGGTTTTGGAACGGTTTTCCATCCATGTCTTATCAGTCCATGCATAACCGGAAATATCTGCAACTATATTGGCATTGTCAGGTCTCACCTGATTGTAGTTACCATATGGATCGGCCTTATAAAGAATATCACCGTATCTGGTGAGAATCTGATATTTATAAACCGCACCCGGATTTACATCAGGGATGAAGAGTTCATAAACGCCCGATGCAGGATGAATCTGCATAGGATTAAGAGCGCCGTCCCACATATTAAAGTCACCAACAACCGAAACACGTCTTGCATCAGGAGCCCATACAGCGAAGTATGTACCCTTGACACCATCTATGGTCATCGGATGAGCACCCATTTTTTCATAAATATCGTAATTTTTGCCCTCTGCAAAAAGATAGGCATCATAGTCAGTGAACTGACCGTCAAATGCATAGCAGTCCGCACTTTCAACGGTAGTTCCGTCATAATAATTTGTAACGAATCTGTATGCAGTGCCGTTTATCTTCTTCTTTGGGAAATATATGCCGTAGAATCCGGCATCGTTGATCTTCTCCATAGGAGTAAGCGTCTTACCCTTCGGAGTCTTGATGGATACTGATTCAGAATGTGGCTTATAGCAAGTAATAACCTGTCCGTCACCATAATCATGGTTACCGAGAAGATGCTTCGGAGCATTGATCTTTCCGTCTATCAGCTCATCGTAAAGAATCCAGTTAATCCAGTTATGTAGCTTTTCATTCATTCAGGTAAACCTCCAATTCCAGTTTTTTCCCCATATATGATTTCATTTTATCATGGTTTACAGATTATTACAAGAGAGTGTGAAGTCACGATATTCATACACTTTAACTCTCACAAAGCCTCAGAATAAAGAGCTCCAGTGCCCTGTCTTTGTTGGTATTTACCGACCTCAGAATCCTTCCTGTCTCCTGACACTGATCGAGTATTTCCAGCAGTTCCTTGTACTCATAATTCCGTGTCTGAGAAGTATATTTCCCAAGTACGAATGGCGGAACCTTGGCAAGTTTTGCTATCTCTCCTCTTTCGGCGCCATCCTTCTGCATGCTCTTTATCGTTGCCAGACGCATATAATGCAGATTTATAAGTGCCAGTATCTTAACAGGCGCCTCCTTGAGGGCAAGAAGATCCGAATAAAGTCTCAGCACTTTGTCAGTGTCATGATTGGATATGGCGTCAACCATGTCAAAAACCTTATCCTCCGCATCATTTACGCACAGGTTGTTGACATCATCCAGAGTTACAGCCCCTTTCTCTTTGCAATAGCTTATAAGTTTCTCGACCTCATTTGATATGGCTGTCATATCCTGCCCGGCAGCCTCTACTATCCTGCCTGCAGCAGTCTTATCTGTCTTAAGTCCGGCATCCCCGAACAGCTTTGCGATCCATTTGACAAGAGAATCCGCGTCCGGCGTTTCGAAGTCAAGAACCGTACCATACTTTGCCACTGCCTTATAGAGTTTAAATTTCCTGTCTACATTTTTCTCCGAGAAAATGAGTACCGCCGAATCCGGAATATTACCCATAAACTCCGCCAGTTCATCCTGTGCTGACTTGAAGAGATCACTGTCAGTAACAACCACCACTCTCTTGTCCGCAAAGAAAGGAAGAGTGCTTGCTTCTTCTATTATGGTCTTAACATCCACGGATTTCTTGCCCAGACGTACCATATTCATGTCATCGCCATCAGTAAGTGCCGCTATCATTTTCTCTCTGAACTGAGAAAGCAGATAGTCCTCAGGTCCTGTAAAAAGATATACCCTGCTGTACTCTCCCTTTTCTATATGTTCATTTACCGTCTCGATAGGACCGGGTCCTTTTGCTTTTTTTGCTGCCATTTATATCTCTCCATATCAGTCTTGCCGGAATATACCTTGTCCGGTACTGCCTCATGCTACATGATTGTATCAAATTTCGGGTCCGCTTGCATTCTTTTTCTTGAAACTGAAACGAAGTAATGTTACATTAATTAAATATGTGTTTCAATAAGTACATTTTATATCGAACGAAAGAACAGTAAATGAGCAGAAATTACAGAAAAAAAAGAAAACCCGGCAATAATATAGCTCAAAATGAAGAAACGATGACTCTGAAGGAGATTTCAGATACATACGGTATTCCGACCAGCATGATAAGGCGATGTTTCCCGGCACCTCAGACCAGGTACTACATGGACAAAAACGGAAACAGGCGAAGTACCCAGGTATGGTCAATGCGAAAGATAGAGAAGGCTCTTCATTATCAGGCTATAACCCAGTATCTGGAAAAGAAAAAACAGGAGGAAGAAGAAAACATTCTCATCGATGAGATATCACTTCTTTATGAACAATACTCTCCTGACATGTATATAGAGAAGGCTAAGAAGCTGAAACGTACATTCATCTTCCACGTAGGTCCTACCAACAGTGGAAAAACCTATGATGCCATTGAGGATATGAAGAAAAATACGCCCGGAACCTATCTTGGTCCCCTCAGGCTTCTTGCCCTGGAAATGTATGATAAGATGAATGCTTCGGGTGTACCCTGCAGCATGGTAACAGGCGAGGAATCCCTGATAACCGAAGGAGCCGAAGTAGTATCTTCTACAATTGAGCTCTGCGATTTCAGAAAGCATTATAAGACTGCGGTAATCGACGAAGCCCAGCTTATAGCAGACCCTTTCAGAGGTTCGGCGTGGCTTAAGGCCATCTGCCTCGTTGATGCTGATATTGTACATATCTGCATGGCTCCGGAGGCTCTTTCATATATAAAGAAGCTTGTAGCCTCCTTCGGTTCTCCGTCATACACGGTTAACCATGAAAGACTTTCTCCCCTCTATTTCGGCGGAGAGATCAAGGGCTACGAGGATCTGAGGCCGGGAGATGCACTCATCTGCTTCTCAAGGAAAAGCGTCCTGTCCACTACCGCACTTCTTGAAAAGAACGGTTTCAAGGCAAGCGTTATATATGGTGCCCTGCCACCCGAAGCAAGAAGAAATGAAGTGAGAAAGTTTCTCAACGGTGATACAAATATGGTAGTTGCAACAGACGCCATAGGAATGGGAATCTCGCTTCCTATCAAAAGAGTTATATTTACCGAAATAGAGAAATATGACGGAAGACAGTTCCGAACTCTGACCACTTCTGAAGTAAACCAGATCGGCGGACGTGCCGGACGATACGGTCTCAACGAATACGGCGAAGTTCTCTCCATGTCGGATGCACCTCTTATAGATGCAAAACTCGGCAGAACCGTGAAAAGCATACAGGCATCCTGCATTGCATTTCCGAGAGAAGTTCTTGATACTTCCTATCCTCTCCCGCTGCTGCTTAAAGCATGGCAGAAGGCCAGGAGAAATGACGGTTTCGTAAGAGAAAATGTACAGGAAGCGGAATTTCTTCTGCGAAGCCTCAAAAATATAAAGGGACTCGAAGAGAACAGAAATCTTGTATATGACCTTATCACCTGCCCCGTTGACACCAAATCAAACGAACTCGTGGGATATTTCGTAAAATGCGCCAAGGCGATAATGGAGGACCGCATGGTTCCCCTCCCGTCATTTGGCACTGAAACCCTTAAGGACTGTGAACTTGAATATAAGGCATATGACATAAGACATCAGCTGCTGCGCCGTATAGGAATTCCTGATGACAGCATGAAACGCCGCCGCGCAATCTGTGACAGAATAAGTGAACTGATGCTGGAAAACAAAGAAGAATACATACTCCACTGTCGCATCTGCGGTAAGGAACTGCCTATAGGAAGCATGTTCAACTACTGCGAGGAATGCTATTTCGGAGATAGTGAGGGGTATTGACAAATATTTCTTGACTTAAATGAATTACTTTGCTAGTATATTCTGTGCGTTTTGGAATTAAACGCATTTTCTAATATGAAACGTCATATGTACCGGCTGCACATATATTGTTTCATTTAGAAGTAATCAGAAACTAAAATAATACAATAGTGCGTGTTCTGCCCGGCGAGAGCCGAACGTGTCTTGGCAATTAAGGAACTGCATTAAAAATGTATTGTTATTAATAACAATTTTTCAAAAATCGGAGGGAAAAGCTGTGGCTAATATCAAATCAGCAAAGAAGAGAATCCTTGTATCAAAGAAGAAGGAATTCAGAAACAAGAGCATCAAGTCAAAGGTTAAGACACTTACAAAGAAGGTTGAAGCTGCTGCCGCTGCAGGCGACAAGGCTGAAGCTGAAGCAGCTCTTAAGGTTGCTATCAGCGAGATCAGCAAAGCTGCTTCTAAGGGTGTTTACCACAAGAATACAGCTGCAAGAAAAGTATCAAGACTTACTCTTCTTGTAAATAAGATTGCGTAATCCGTAAATTCGGGTTTTGAGTAATAGAAAACGCAGTTTCCTGTTACGTAAAAAATGGGATGGACTTCTCTTTCAGAGATATCCATCCCATTTTTTTATGAGCATATATTCATTTTACTTTGCCAGACTGTTCTGATCATTTTGCCTGCCGCCTTCAAGGAACTTGTAGCAGAAAGCCGCCAGTGCCGCACCGATCATAGGAGCAACTATGAATACCCATACTACAGAAATCGGAGCTGTATTTCCCTGCATAGCACATACAATCGCAGGACCGAGACTTCTTGCCGGATTAACACTTGTTCCGGTAAGTCCGATACCGATTATATGAATACCAACAAGGGTAAGTCCTATAATAAGACCGCCAAATGATCCGTGTGACTGATTCTTTGATGTAACCCCGAGTATAAGGATAACAAAAAGAAATGTAAGGATTATCTCAATGATAAGTCCTGCCCCGATACTGTTGTTAATATTTGCCAGGCCATTTGTTCCAAGACCTCCGGTCTTATCAGTTACATTTCCCATGGAGAAGATTCCGGATAATGCAAGAGATCCGACAAATGCACCGATTATCTGTGCGATTACATATCCACAGAAATCAACAACCGTCATACCTCCACTTAGAAGAACTCCCAGCGAAACAGCAGGATTCACATGTCCTCCGGAAATATTACCCACGCCATATGCCATCATAACTATCGCAAGTCCGAAAGCAAAAGCTGTAAGTATATAGCCACCGCCATTTTCCGAATCACATCCTACCAGCATCGCAGTTCCGCACCCCACAAATACCAGGGTGAATGTCCCGATAAACTCCGCAAGATACTTCTTCATGCTCTCCAAAGTAACACCTCCTTTTTAGTTGTAAAAAACACCTTTTCCATTTCTGATTTAAACATAAAATCACTGTATTTACAACATAATTTCATAAAAATCTGTTAACATAACATCCTGCCATTCCGGAATAAAACATGTTGCCCGCGAAATCTACTCAATCAGTACCGCTCCGTTCAGATCGGTACGATAAATTGTACAGTTATGAGCAAGGTAACGATCCAAAGTTTCAGGAGCAGGATGCCCATACATATTATGGGCGCCGCAGGATATTACGACCATATCCGGGTCTGCCAGATTGATAAAATCATCTGATGAGGAATACTTTGAACCGTGGTGCGGGCAGGCAAGAATCCTGATCTCTGAGTCACTCCCGGCAAGCACTTGTTTCGCCAGGTCTGATGTAACTATTCTCCCCTCTGCCTCCTCTCCGATGTCCCCGGGGAAAATCACTTCCAGATTACCAAACTCCATGAAACCTACAAGAGAATACTCATTTCCCTTATGCTCTGCTTCGTCGCCGGTGGGGTATACAAAAGTAAATTTTATCCTCCCCTTACTTACTTCATCTCCTGCTCCCAGATATACGAAGCCTTTTTCTTCTCCATCCACCGGATGTGCAAAGGCATTTTTATCTCCATCCACCGGATATGCCAGGATATTAATATTCCGGAGGGCTTCATCCATCTCAACACCCTTTGACACTGCAATCTGTGATACACTGATTCCGGTCAATTCTCTGTTGCTGACAAGCTCTTCTATCCCACTGATATGATCCTTATCCGAATGGGAAATGAATATCATATCTACTCTGCTGATTCCAAAATACTTAAGGGCCGGTACCAGGACATAGGTTCCCACATTCTCCCTGTCGCTTGAACCCGCATCATAAATATAGTTCCCGCTGAAGCCGCCATGGATGACACAGCAGTTTCCCTGTCCCACATCAAGGAATGCCACACCCGTATGGCTCATATTTCTTATCCATACACTTGCTATCAACAAACCTGCCAGGCCCAGCATTGAAAAAACATATTTCAACCCGGCTGTCAGCATAATCCTCATTTTCATTACATCTTCGTCACTAAACCCGCCGGACCTGCTGCCTTCATGATCTTTAACGATTCTTCTCCTCACAGTAATCAAAAAAATATAAATAAATGCTCCAATCAGCAGATAATAAATACTTACGTGAATCAGATCCGTATGTCCCGAAATAACTCTGGAAACCGGTATCTTTATACTGACCTTACACATAGTCTCATACATCCTGAGTATCATTTCCGAAACAAAACCCGCTGCCCTGCCGCACCATAAAAAGGCATCTCCAATAACATTTGCTCCAAAAGCTCCCGATACCATACCAAGTATCCCGGCCACGAACCCTGCACCGACCACAACTGTCAGAAGCGGAATCACGACAAGATTTAGTATCATGCCAAAAACCGGAACCTCATAATAATTGTAGATTATTACCGGCAGCATCACAGCATTTATAGAAACTGACATTATCACGCCCTTAATCATTCCTTTCATATACTTCCTGTACTTCTTTTTAATCCTCAAAAATCTTTCTTTTCCAAAAACGCTGTCATAGATATATCGTCCTGCCATAACTCCGATCACTGCAGCAAGACTCAGTATATTCCCTGCGCCTGTTAATATGTGGGGATTCGTGATACCGATAATGATCATGGCAATGCAGAGTGAAGTTGCCATATCCTCCTTCCGCCTGAGTCTTGCTGCCAAAAGTGATAATGATATCATTACTGCCGCCCGAAGTGTAGATGCTGCAAATCCTGTCATCATTCCATAAAGCATCAATATAAAAATAGTTAAATAAGATGCCTTATTCCTTTTTATCCCGAGCATCCGGAATATCTTTATGAGAAATGAGCCTATGAGCATTACGTGTAGTGAGGAGATAGCCAGAATATGTGCTATGCCGCTCTCCTGATACAAAGTTTTCAGTTCCTTATCCAGACCGTTTCTCTCCCCGAGTATCATGGCGGCAACAACTCCCGCCTCCTTCTCTGCCATAGTCAGGTAAAGTCCCTCTTTCATATGATTTTTCACGTTATAAAGGAAAAGCCTGAGATAATTTCTTCTTCCCGTATCGCGGATCCTGCCCACAGATATGATATTGCTCAGTCCTATACCCTCGTAATAATCCTTCTCACTGTAACCACCGGGATTTGAAGCAGAGCTGAACCCCTCATAACTTCCTTCAACCTCAATATAATATCCCGGTATTAATTCCGCGTCTTTCATTTCAGTCATTTTGATCAGGTGTTTCTCTCCCCGGGAATCTCTCACGATCAGATATGTATAGTACCCTTTTTCTTCGGTTGACATAATCTCACAAGTGATGCAACAACCGCTGTCATTCATTTTCCTTTCGAAAACCGCATGATTACTTGATATTCCTATCATACCTCCCGCGATGAATACAAAAAAAAGCAACAGATACGAGCATTTTTTTTGAGGCGCATCGTATCTGTTGCTTATATATATCATTATTAAAGCTGCCGTCGCAGCAAATATGAAGATGTCATTCCGGATCAGGACATTTGCTCCCGCCACTTCTCCAAGAAGCAGCAAAGCCCCGACCGTCATGAGAGGTCTTCTCATATAATCTTCCTCCGTATCTTAAAGCTTAGAGGGCTTATTCAGTCTTCCAGATATAGAAATGAAGCATCTGTATATGTGGCTTTTTCTATAATATTTCCCCCGTCATCACTTATCTCTATAATCACCTTATTGATAGTATGTATCTGGGACAGTGTCTTCACAAGAGCAGCCTTTGTAAGTACGACATCTTCCTCCGATGCTGCAGTTCCGTTCAGAATAATAATAACATTGCTGGATTCATCAACTGTATATCCGACATAAGATACACTTTCCGGAACCGTAAAAACCGCCATCAGCTCTTCCGTCGCTGCCGGTATTGATTCAGGCTGTTTCAGCTGGTATCTGTCAGTCCTTGCTTCTATACGGTCATTCTTTATATCATAAACCGTGACCATACTGCTTTCATTTACCATACCGGAAACAGACGAAACGGTAGTCTTCTCCTCCGGTGTTTTTCCGCAGGCTGCAAATGTAAAAATGCCCAGGCATATGAAAGTACATAATGCACTCATTTTTATCTTATTCTTCAGCAACATAACCCTCCTGCTTTATAGGCAGTTTAATAGTAAATGTAGTTCCGTTTCCAAATTCTGAATAAAGCTTAATATTTCCGCCATGGGCAAAAATGATATTTCTTGCTATGGCAAGTCCCAGTCCGGTACCACCGGTATCACGGCTTCTCGCCTTGTCAACCCTGTAGAATCTGTCGAAGACTTTGTCCTTAGCATCATCAGGAATACCTATGCCCGAATCAGCGACTTTGATATAGAAGAACTTTCCGTCCGCATTGAGAGTTATCCTTACCCATCCGTTATCCACATTGTACTTAATGGCATTGGTTATTATATTCGAAATGACAAGCAGAAGCTTCACATTATCAACTTCCGCTATAACCTCCTTATATTCGCTGTACTGAATATCTATGCTCCTGGCCTCGGCCACAGGTGATACTCTTCTTATGATAATCCCAATCAGTTCTCCGATATTATGCTCCTCTATATTGAGAACAGCATTTTTCTTGTCTGTTTTAACAAGTGTAAGAAGGTCATTGATAAGCGCAGTCTCTCTGTCAACCTCATCGATGATATCACCCATAAACTCACGATAGTCCTCGGCAGTGGCTCCTTCATTCTGAACCAGTGACTCTGCCAGAACCTTCATGGAAGTCATAGGAGTCTTAAGCTCATGCGACACATTTGAAACAAATTCCTGACGCCCCGAATCTATGGTATCAAGCTTGCCTAGTACTTTATTGTAATTATCTGCAAGGTAACGGATTTCACTAAAACCTCTTACCGAAAGCTCGGTATCGAAATTACCCTCGGCAACATTGCTGATCTGTTCATTTACCGAATTAAGTTCTCTAACAACAATCCATGACAAAAACAATGCAAGAACAACACCGATAACAAGGATTATGAAGAGAGCAACTATATTGATATGTTTTATGTCCTCGTGAACCTTATTGGCTCTAACCATGGCTGATGTGGATATTATCGTGCCGACAATGTCACCCGAAGGATTTCTTGCAGGAATAATAACCTTTGCAAAATCCCCTCTGATCACTCTTATGCCGCTCTTATCACCGGTCATGACTGATATTACTTCAGGAGAAATGATATACGCCTTTTCCTTCTCTTCGCCGGAAAGAACTGCCGAATCGGCAAGTATCTTATAATTCCTGTCTACGACTATGATCCTGCCTTCCTGACTGAAAGCCGCCTCTTCCACAAAAGCTCTGAAATGTTCATCGGATGTATCCTCGGAAAGCATCCTTTTTATGACTACATCCGCATTGTTTTCAGTAACAAAGAGTATGTTCTCATCAGTACTCTTATAGGAGAAAAAAATCATCACACAGGATATCGCTGCCAGCCCGAGAATCAGAACCAGAATAATAGAAGCTGCCACAAAGCCCCTAAGACTTATATGAAATTGTAGTTTTTTCTTTTCCTTCATACAAGGCAGCCTCTGTTTGCCCCATTTATTCTAATCATCCATTAATCCTGCATTGAAGCGCCGGCCCGTTCATACGCCTGTTCATAAAGCTTTTCCTGTGCATTGACCGGTGGTTCGGTATGTGTAACATATCTATAAATACCGTCAGCACTCTGTTCTCTTGCCTTAACATTATCACTGAGGCAGAGATTAAACATTGACCTTATCTCATCCTTGATATCAGGATCAAGTATAGGTGCAGCAACCTCCACTCTTCTTACAGTATTTCTGGTCATAAAGTCAGCAGACGAGATGTATATCTCTTCTCTTTCGCCCTTACCAAATATATAAATTCTTGAATGCTCAAGGAATCTTCCTACTATACTGATGATCCTTATATTATCAGTCTTTCCGGGAATCTTGGAGTGAAGACAGCAAATGCCTCTTACAACCATTTCCACCTTAACTCCGGCTTCCGATGCCTCGATAATCTTATCGATGATCTTCTTATCAGTAAGTGAATTTATCTTGAATCCCAGATATCCTTCACCGCCATCCTTTGCAATCTGTATCTCACTGTCAATCCTGTCAATGATCTTCTTCTGCAGGCACTTAGGTGCAACCAGAAGGCTCTGTGTGGTCTTCATTACTTCACCGAGAGACAGTGTCTGGAATACCTTTGCAGCCTCGGCACCTATCTTCTCATTTGCCGTCATGATACTGAGATCGGTATAAAGTCTTGCGGTCTTCTCGTTGTAGTTTCCTGTTCCTATCTGAGTTATATATCTGACACCTTCCGGAGTACGCATGGTTATAAGACAAAGTTTACTGTGAACCTTAATTCCGTTAAGTCCGTAGATTACGTGACACCCTGCCTGCTCAAGCATTCGTGACCATCCGATATTGTTCTCTTCGTCAAATCTTGCCTTAAGCTCAACCAGTACATCAACCTGCTTTCCGTTCTCGGCAGCCTCCACCAATGCTTCAACCACTTTGCTGTGTTTGGCAAGCCTGTAAAGTGTCATCTTTATGGAAACGACATCAGGATCATTTGCCGCCTCATGAAGCATATTGAGGAAAGGTCTGATACTCTCATAAGGATAAGAAAGGAACTTGTCCTTCTCAAGAATCTGCGGAAGAAGCGGTTTTCTCTCATCAAAATCATTTGACTTCTGAGGAATTCTCTTCTCGAAGAAGAGCTCAGGCTTATTTCTGAGTATATCCTGAATATCAAAGACAAATGAAAGGTCCAGCGGTGCTGAAATCTTAAATGCCATATTCTTGTCAATCTTAAGAGTCTTAACGATGGTCTTCATCGCAGCCTCATCGATATCTCTGGTATATTCTATTCTTACAGGTGTAAGCTTACGTCTCTGCTTGATTACCTCCTCCATATGGTCGCGGTAATTCAGCTCTTCATCATAAACTTTATCAGCGTCAATATCTGCATTTCTTGTAACTCTGAAAAGAGTCTTACTTACAATACTATATCCAGGGAAGACCTCAGGTATGAAATGAAGTATCAGCTCCTCAGCCAGCATATAGAAGCCTTTCCTGCCCGGAATCTCTATAAGCCTCTTGAACATACCCGTATTACAAGGGATTATACCTATCCTCTTCTTGTTGTTCTTCGTTCCCAGAACGGCTGCGGCACATATTTCATTATTCTTTATAAATGGAAATGGCTGCTTCTTGCTTACCGTCATCGGAGAAAGCAGCGGAAGCACTTCTCTGTCGAAATACATTCTCAGATATTCACCTTCGGAAGCATCAAGCTTTGAAAAATGAATAATATGGATATTCTGCTTCTCCAGCTCACTCATAAGAATCTTATAAATCGCATCTCTCCTTTTTGTAAGCTCACGGACTCTCTCTCTTATCGCTTCGAGCTGCTCACCCGGTGTCATATTCGTCTTGTTCTCTCTGGATTCATCCCCCAGAAGCATCTCATCATGAAGCGAACCTACTCTTACCATAAAGAACTCATCAAGATTTGTCTGGAAAATAGAAATGAAGCTGAGTCTCTCGCAAAGAGGATTTCTCTCATCCTCTGCTTCTTCCAAAACTCTTTCATTGAACCTGAGCCAGGACAGTTCTCTGTTTTCATATAATTCCTGCATTTAAAACACCTCCGAAATGATTTACGTTTGATTATAAATAACATCACCCTTATTAACCCCACCGGGTGACGCCATCCGGTCACTTAAATGTATATTTTAACACATTAGTATAAAATATTCCACGCCAAACCCTTATAATTTCTTCTCGACTTTCGAGCTAAAGAATAGTAAAATTATCTTTGTCTATGCGAATGATCCATTATAAGCAATATGTATCATTACAGAAATGAGGTAATTTGAAATGTTCAGTGTTTTAACAAATACCGTATATCTTACCGAAACCGAAAACGTATCATCCACATCCGATATGACCAGAATTCTTTTTGAAGCACTGGGTGTCTTCACTTTAATTTTTATAGTATTTGTGGGTGTAATCTACCTGAGGAATCTGATGCAGATATCCGAGCTGGATAATAAAGCCAAAAACTCAGGCGGTCATATAGATACTCTTATATGGGATATGAACTTCAACAAAAACAAGATCATCCCTATTCTTGAGGAGGCAGGCATCAAAATATCTGCCGATCTTAAGAAAGAGCCAATGCTCTCACTTGGTATGAGTCCGGCTACACAGCTATACAATTTTAATATGATGCAGGATGCAGAGCTTGCTTTGAAAGACCTTATCAAAGAAAATCCGTCTGTAAAGTCGGAAAGCCTTGATACACTGCTTGCGAAATATGATGAAATCCATACCGAACTTGCTCTTGCTGCTACAAAATACAACAATGCAACCAAAAACTTTAACAGCTACATAAAGCATTTCCCGGCTAATCTTATAGCGCAGTACAGAAACAAACTTTCACGTTCTCAATTCATATATGTAGACAAGAGAAACACCGAAAAAACCACTGATTAACATAATGTTCCATTTTAATTAACATAATTTTTATACTCTCGGCATATTGTTTAACAGTATGCCATATTTTTTTCATACTTTGTTACAAAAGTGTTACAAATTTCCTCTTCCATTTATTAAATGTATGTGATATAATCAGATGGCCAATGAATAAAACGGAGGTAGAATAGTGAGATTAGGATTTAAGAAGATGGTCTCTCAGGGTCTTATAGCAGTAATGCTTATAGGCACCGGTCTTTCAATGGCAAATGTACCTGGCTCCACGGTTCATGCCGAGAAGACCAAAGAAGAGATTGAAAAAGAAAAAGAAAAACTCGAAGAAGAAAAAAAGCAAAAAAAGGATGAGCTGAATCAGCTGAATGATGCTAAGGCCAAGATTCTTGACGAGATCAAGGTTCTTGATGGCAAGATTGTTGATTCCGAAGACAAGATAAGAGAACTTACAGCTGAAAGGAATAAGCTTGAATCTCAGATATCAGTTATTGATCTTAAGCTTCAGAATGCTTATGTTGCTGAGAATAATCAGTATGCTGAGATGAAGGAAAGAATCCGTTTCGCATATGAGAATAACGACGTTGAATATTTAGACGCTCTTCTCGCTGTAACAGATTTCGACAATATCAATAATGCATCTGAGTATGTTTCCAAGATTTCTGCTTATGATCAGGAACAGCTTAATTCACTTATCAAGATTGAATCAGAAATTGCTGATTATCAGGAAACCCTGCAGTCCAACCTTACAGAGATCAAAACTCTGAAGAATGACGCCGAAGCCGAGAAAGCAACTCTTGTTGAGAATGAGAATGCCAAGCAGGCTAAGGTTCAGGAGTATAACGGTGAGATCAACGAGACACAGATCGATATAGCAAATATCGAGCAGCTTGAAAGAGAAGCTGATGCAGAGCTCGAAAGAATCGCTGCTGCTGCTCCTAAGACTGTAACGGTTATTACTACAGAAACAATCACAGTTCAGGTTCCTGTTACAAAGACAGTAACCAATTCTACTGCAAGTCCGGGAGATGCTACTCAGAAGACAACAACTACTGAAACTACTACCCAGACACAGACTCAGACAGTTCAGAAAGAAGTCGTAGTTCAGAGCTTTGCAGGCGGATTTATCTGGCCATGTCCTGCAAGTCACAGAATCACTTCTACATTCGGTGGACGTGCGTCACCGGGTGGTATCGGTTCCACAAACCATAAGGGTATCGATATCGGTGCTCCTACAGGAACTCAGGCTGTCGCAGCTGCATCAGGTGCCGTTTACTATGTAGGCTACAATGTAGCAAGAGGTAATTACGTAATGGTTAACCATGGTGGCGGATTCGTTACCGTATACCAGCACCTTTCAGGTTTCAACTGTTCAGTAGGACAGGCTGTAAACGCAGGTGATTGCATCGGATTTGTAGGATCTACAGGATACTCAACAGGTCCTCATCTCCACTTCGAGATAGTTATTAACGGAACACCTGTTAACCCACTTGCATATGTTGGATAATAAACAATTCCCCGGATATCAAATCCGGGGAATATTTTTGTCTATCAATGAAACTGTTCACTTTTTCAGATTATTTATCTCTTCATCCGTCAGTCTTCTGTACTCTCCCTTAAGCAGCTTCTCATCCAGTCTTAAGCTTCCCATGGAAAGCCTCTTCAGATATACGACTTCTTTACCAAGAGCGGCGAACATACGCTTTATCTGATGATACTTACCTTCATGTATGGTTACCTCGACTTCCTGTAAACATGCGTCATTATCGTTATCATCATCATTATCATTATTATTATCATTATCAGGAGTAAGGGAACGTATAACTCTAAGAGCAGCCGGAGCAGTCATCTGTTCCTCGCCATCCTCTCCGATATCTATTCCCGTTTCAAACCTCCGGATATCTTCTCCGGTCAGTTCACCTCTAATATAAGCCATATAGCATTTATCCACATGCTTTTCAGGTGCCAGAAGCCTGTGTGCCATATCACCGTCATTTGTGATCAGAAGCAGTCCTTCCGTATCTATATCAAGTCTGCCAACGGGAAAAAGGTCTTTTCTTTTCGTTTCGGTTATCAGGTCTATAACTGTTTTATGAGCCCTGTCCTCAGTCGCAGAAACAACCCCTGCAGGCTTATGGAGCATATAATATTCATACTCCCTATACTGCAGAGGTTTTCCGTCAAATGTGACCACAGCGGTTTTCTCATCTATCTTCATATCAGAGCTTTTGGCAATCTCCCCATTCACGGAAATCCTGCCTGCCTTGATCAACTGTTTTATATTCTTTCTTGTGCCTATTCCTATTTCTGACAGAAATCTGTCCAATCTCATTCTTGTATCTCCGGATAATGAAATCAGATACTCTTCTACTCTTCAGTAGTATCTTCCCCGTTTACCTTGACCTGTCCTTCTTCGAGAGTGACAGTCACTTCAGTAAGCTCATATCTTCCACCGTAATTCTGACGATATACCCCGAGAGTGATCTCATCACCTGCTTCATGTGATTTGATAAGCCTTGAGAGTTCTTCCATAGTTGTAACATCTTCGTTATCAACATAGGAAATAATGTCTCCTGCCATAAGTCCGTCTTTTTCTGCCGGCGAACCGCCTTCAATATCCTTTATATATATACCTTCAGGCAGTCCGTATACTGCAGCATAGTCAGACGTTATGTCAACTCCGGTAATTCCGATATAGAGGCTTCTTTTACCATTTATAATATCATTTATAAGTTCCATGGCTTTATTGATAGGTATGGCAAAACCCATGCCTTCAACAGAGCTGTCTACATATTTGGACGATGTAACACCTATAACCTCTCCTTTACCGTTCAGGAGCGCGCCACCGCTATTACCCGGATTAATGGCTGCATCCGTCTGGATGAAGTTACCGGAATAATCACTGATAGTTCTTGAAAGGGCACTGATATAACCAACTGTTACCGACTGGCCTATTCCAAGAGGGTTACCCATTGCTATAGCCGGCTCGCCAACCTGTATCGTATCCGAATCTCCAACAGCCGCAACTGTTATAGCATTCATGGTATCCTCCGAAATATCGGTTTTCTTTACTTCAAGAACCGCTATATCATAATCCGAATCATAACCTCTTACGTCTGCTTCTATGAGACTTCCATCGCTGAAACCGACCGTAATTGTACTGGCACCTTCTATAACATGATAATTTGTGGAAATGTAAAGCACATCATCCGTCTGCCCTATAACTATGCCGCTTCCGGCACCTTTTGATTCCTGTTCATAGGACTGGAAGAAATACTGAACCGTCTTCTTCGTTACAGTATTGATGGATACGATAGATGTCTTTGCTTTCGCAGCTATCTCTGCAACATCATAATTAAGAGTTCCGGACGTATTTGATGCAGTACTCGTAGTCTGTACCGCAACGCCCTTTGAATTATCGGTAGAAGCTGTTTCTTCTGTAACCTCTTTACCGCCCGTAAGCTTTGATATTCCGTAGCTAACACCACCGAATGCACTTCCGGCAACAATTCCGAATACAAGGCCGTATGCCGCAGTCTTTGCAATCTTCTGACCTACGGTAGTCTTCGTCTTATTATGCTTTACCTTTGCGGTCTCACTCTTATTAATTCTATCTGTACCGGAGTTAATGCCTTCAGTATCCCGGGTCATTTTATTTCCGTAATGTGCATCCGTACCTTTAACTCCGGAATCTCCATAATATGCAGTCTCGCTGTATGCACCATCCCCGGAATATGTCTCGCTGTACGTACTGTCTCCGGAGTAGCTGCCCTCTCCATTATATGCACCACTTCCTGCATATGCATCAGTAGCTCCGTACATTGAGTCCCTTACCGTACCGTATTCTGTTGCGGACGAATCGGCAGCCTTGCTGCCATAACCATAATCATATTTGTATTCTCCATTCCATCTTTCGTCCATTTAAGTCATCTCCCTTCAATGCTTTATTATAATACGAAAGATAATATCTGAACCTTAAAATAAGATTAAAAAATAAAAACTGCTCAATATTTATTATAATTCCTCCAAAAGTCCCTTCAGACCTTTCTCCTCGTAAATGCCTTTATAATATGCAACCTCATCCCTTATAAGGGCGTCTATTGCCTTCATACTCAGCAGTTCAACAGGAGCCTTATCATCTGTGAGTATCCTGTCCCCGGCCTTATATGTAACGAGTCCATTTTCTACATTTTCCATCATATTAAGGAGTGTACTGTCATCCTCCTGCTCCAGTCCTTCTGCCATTCTGTTTAAGATTTCAGAGTTATCCGAAGCAAAGAGTTCACGGTTGGTGCTGTATGTCACATCAACAGTATAGACCGATCCGAAAACAGAACTTATTGTATCCGCCAGATACTCATTTATTCCACCCGGCGTATCTGTCTTCATATTCATATTTACGACCATTACTCCGTCGTCCGTAAGGTGAGCCTTCACAAGTGTGAAGAATTCCTTCGATGACATCTGAAACGGAATGGTTATATCCTGATATGCATCCACCATTATGACATCATACTTAATGTCACTGTCCAGCCCCTGCAGGAAGGCTCTTCCGTCATAAGTTGTAACCTTCACATCTTCAGGAAGTTCAAAATATTCATGTGCTAGGTCCGTAATCTTCTGGTCGATCTCCACGCCCTCAACATTTACATTTTCAAAATATCTCCCGCACTGAGTCGCATATGTTCCAGTACCCATACCGAGTATAAGGACATCCACGCTGTCCTTTTCTTTGACTCCCGCCATATACGGCGCTGCCATTGCGTAATCATAATACATACCGGTTAATGTCTTTTCCTTACGATAAACCGACTGTACTCCGAAAAGAACATTTGTGGAAAGCACCACTTTACTGTCATCTTCATAAACCTGAAGATAGTTATATATAGATTCCCCTTCAAATGTAAGGTCATGCTGCCAGAAAGCAAATGAATTCCAGTGGCCGAAGATAATTGCGATGATAAAGAATATACATCCGACCACAGCCTTCACCGAACGTTTCTTCCCTGATATAAAGTAAACAATGGAAAGGGCCAGAAGTATTCCGGCAAATATAAGAAATGTAATGCTTGTTCCTACCGCCGGTATACTTATGAAGGTCGGGACAAATGTACCGATGATACTTCCTATAGTATTGGACGCATTAAGATATCCAACCGTCTTTCCGCTGTCGTCAAGGCTGTCAACGGTATATTTAACCAGTGAAGGTGTAACTGTTCCCAGCAGGAAAAGTGGGAATACAAAAATCACCATACATGCCGCAAATGCAGCGATAACCAGAAAATTCGTGTTTATGGTAAAAACCAGAAGCGCGGATATCCCGAGTATTATATATTTTCCGACAGCCGGTATAAGTGCTATCCAGATAGCTGCAATGATAATCCTTCCGTAAAGCCTATCCGGATCGGGATTTTTGTCAGCCCACCTTCCACCCATGATATTTCCCAGGGCCATGGCGATCATTATGGTCCCGATAATTATGGTCCAGACAATCTGTGATGAACTGAAATATGGAGCAAGCAGCCTGCTCGCTCCAAGTTCTACTGCCATAACCGACATTCCCGCAAAGAATTCAGTCAGATACAGATATATCTTATTTCCCAGAATAGGATTCTTACTATTTAGCATCGTATTTACCTTCTTACTTAACAATGTCGATACAATCTTCGCCAATGATGATCTTTCCTTCTTTAAGAAGATGCCCTACGGCTCTCTTAAATGCATTTTTGCTGAGTCCGAATTCCTTCTTGATAAGGTCCTTATCAGCTTTATCATTAAACGGAAGATGGCCGTTATAACTTTCTATTACTGAAAATACCATCTCGGCATCTTCATTCATCTGCTCATGAATCTCTTTTCGGATGGCAAGATCGGTCTTTCCGTCCTCTCTCCTCTTGATTACCCGGCATGTCACATTGTCACCGACATAAACCTTGCTGAAAAGTTCACTCTCATGTATGAGTCCCGCGTATTTATCATCTATGGCTACAAATGCACCGAAGCCCTTCTTGTAATCATAGATAATGCCGTTAACAGTTGCTCCCTTGTCATACTTATCATTCGGAAGCATGTCGTCATAAAGATGCATGGTCAATGCAAGACGGCCTGTCTTATCAAGATACAGCTTAAAAAGATATTCCTTTCCAGCCTCAACCTTAGTTGTCTGCTCCTTAAACGGAAGGAAGAGATCCCTCTCAAGCCCGAAATCTACAAAGGCTCCGAAATCCGCCACAGACTTTACAGTAAGCCTTGCCAATTCACCGAGTGTTATAAGCGGCTCATTTACAGTTGCTATCGGTCTGTCTTTGGAATCAAGATAAATAAATACCTTCAATATATCCCCTTTTTTGGAAGCCTTAGGAAGCTGCTTTATGGGAAGAAGTACATCCTCTGTTCCGTCCGTCAGGTAAGCACCTATCTCCTTAATTCTGTCTATCTTTAATTCATTCCATAATCCAATATTCAAATCCTTAACCTCTTTCTATATTATGTCAACTATTATTTACACGAATAAATGCCTTTTTCTCCATAATCAAAACATTTCTTCCATATTTCTGACTATGATCTTCGGTCCGACAAATATCATTCTGATCATTACTCCAAGTAATATCAGGAATGCCGCAACATAGTATGCGAAGATCGGAAGCTTTAATAATTCATGCATTATAAGTCCGATGGCTATAGCAACTATACAGATTACCATCATTACCGCCATACTGAAAAACACATTCAGGTTGCCACGCAAGGCACTGTATTCATCATCCCATTCTCTGTAAGGTGCCGCACTGTCCATGCTCATCCCGACTATAAGGGCTATCACATGCCCCATCAGCATTATTAAAGCATAGAATACACAGATATAAACCGAGGCATGCATGTAAATGCATATTATTATATCAGTTATGAGAAGCATAGGTGCTGTAAAGATGCAGCAAACCGCAGCCTTGGCAAGCATCTGCGTCTTGTATGGAACAGGAATAAACTTTATAAGTTCAAGGTGCTGTCCCTCTCTGGTAAAGGCTGTGGAAGCCAGCGAATTAAGCGCAGTAGCGATAAATGATATTCCGATGATGATCATAAAGAGTATCATTTCAGCCCTGTCATTTCCTGTACTGAACTGATCTATGAATGCCGCCATAGCTTCTTTGCCTTTTGTAAAATGCAGAAGCGCCAGTGCCCCGGCAGGCCAGAGTACATTTATGTATGCACAGTTACCGGAAAATGCTTTGGTACGCAGTATAACCTTTAATTCCTTCTTGAGGCTCGATACAAACTGACTTTCTTCTTTAATATCATCCTTCTTCAGCTCCGCCTTTGTGGAAGAACCAAGGGACGCTGCCGTATAAAGTCCTCTCTGATAAAGCAGTTTCCCAAGGAAATAAAGTATAAAAAGCAGCGTTACATTTGCAAGAAGATACACGAAAAGCTTAAGTATACTTCCACTGCTGATAGCGTCTGAAAGCCATGGAACAGTGAAGAAAATGATATTCAGTACGCGAAGGAAGGAATTATCTCCGCTTCCAAGTGACACTACATAGTTTTCCATATTCACATCGCCTATGCCGCGGAGTGAATATACGAAAAGCAGTGCAAAAAGAAGCAGGAATATTGTAGATGTACGATAGAACATTTTCGTACTCTTGAACTTCGCAAGTCCTGTCATAAGAATAAGACTGAAGATAGCACAATAAATCATGGGAACAAGAGGGATAAGAACCACTCCGGCCGCCATGGATATAAGGGAAATGGGATTTATCGCAACCCAAAGCCCCAGATTCCTTCCCATAGCTATGCCATAGCCCACAAAAACAGCTATCAATATCAGAAATTCCATAACACTCTCGGCAAAATATGCAAAGAAAAACTTTGCCATCATAAGAGTCTCTGATTTGATAGGCAGTGTTGTAAAATGCTCTCTGTCAGATGAAAAGAACATAATACTGAATATGACCATGATTCCGAATGTCATAGAAAAAGCAGACAGAATCTGGGTTTCGAAAAGAACCCCTCCTCCGGGATTTCCAACCTCAATCAGTGCTTCAGTCATAACATAGCTGATGAAGCCAACGATAAATGTACAGGGTATCATGATACCGAGTACAGCGATCAGAGCCAATGCCTTATACAGTTTCCTGTCCGGCATCTTCATCTCTGAATTCTTGCTGAGCACCCTTGAAAGAGAAATGATTGCAGATAAATTCATAGTTTGTTACCTCAGTTAACCATATCAATAAAGATAGCTTCAAGGTCTTTACCCGGATGCTCACTCTGTAAGTCTTCCACGGTTCCCTGGTAAAGGGATTTTCCATGGTTTATGATCATTATCCTGTCACAGAGTTTCTCTGCGACTTCAAGAACATGAGTTGAAAAAAGCACAGCATTTCCCTTCTCCGCATGTTCCTTCATCATCTTTTTCAGCTCATATGCAGCTGTCGGATCAAGTCCCGTCATGGGTTCATCCAGTATCCACGCAGGCGGATTATGAATAAGCGCCGCTATGACCATAGTCTTCTGTCTCATACCATGAGAATACTCTCTCATAGGTCTCCCCAAGGAATCCCTGATACCGAAACGATCGGCAAGTTCCCCTATTCTTTCCTCACGCTTATCCATAGGAACCTTATAAAGATTTGCTATGTAATTGATATATTCGATTCCGGAAAGCTGAAGCAGTATATCCGGATTGTCCGCAACGTATGCGAAGCTCTCCTTTGCTTTTATAGGATCCTTCACTATATCAAATCCATTTACCGTTGCTACGCCTTCGGTCGGTTTAAGAATACCTGTCAGCATCTTGATAGCTGTTGTCTTACCGGCACCGTTAGGTCCCGCAAAACCTACTATCTCTCCCGGCTTAATCTCAAAGGAAAGATCCTCTACCGCCTTAAAATCCTTACCGTAAACCATTGTAAGGTGTTCAGCTTTAATCATGTATTACCTCCAAAAAACTTCTGCAAGAAAAAACAAAACCACTCCGCACTATTATAACATGGTGCGGAGTATTTATATACAAAAAGAAAGATAAAAAAGATTCAAAAAGTGCTTGCTTTTTTCAAAACTCTATAATATAATAACATGCGTTGTGAAACAATGGGCTATCGCCAAATGGTAAGGCACCGGACTCTGACTCCGGCATTTTCTAGGTTCGAATCCTAGTAGCCCAGCTTCTGAGGAGTTTGCGAAAGCAGACTCCATTTTTTTATGTAATGAGAAACCGTGTTTCCTCTTACATAACCCTTCGGAGGAAATACGTATTATATCAACCAAAAAAGGCCGTAGTTATGCATTTTTTGCACAACTACGGCCTTTAATATTATTTTCCGAGATTCTCTCTCTCAGGAACCGAAACTACTGTGTCATAGCATGCGAAGATATTGTCAACCTTCTCAGCATCCGGCTTAGGTGTAATAAGACTTACAAGCGGAACTATGATGAGACCTGCTATCATCGTTGCAGCTCCGGCATTGATAGGGCTCTTAATGATAGGGTGGATCATATTTACTACAGTGAAGCCGACACCAACTATGTAGCTTGCCCAAACTGAAGCCTTTGTAATCTTCCTGCTGTAAAGGCCATACATAAACGGTGCAAGGAATGCTCCTGCCAGCGCTCCCCATGAAACACCCATAAGCTGAGCTATGAATGTAGGAGGATTAAATGCTATTACAACTGAAATTGCGATGAAGCATACAACGAATATCTTCATGAGAAGAAGTGATGTCTTCTCCTTAAGTCTCTGTCCCATAATAGGCTTGATCAGATCAAGTGTAAGTGTTGAGCTTGATGTAAGTACCAGAGATGAAAGTGTAGACATGGAAGCGGAAAATACAAGTACAACTACAACACCGATCAGAATATCCGGAAGAGTTGAAAGCATTGAAGGAACTATATTATCAAAAGCCACCTTAACAGTTCCGTCTGCAAGTACCTCTTTAACTCCCTTCACTTCCCCGAAGAGACGACCGAAGCCACCAAGGAAGTAACAACCACCTGCAATGATTATTGCAAAAAATGTAGAGACAACCGTACCTGTCTTAACTGCCTTTTCATCCTTGATTGCATAGAACTTCTGAACCATCTGAGGAAGTCCCCATGTACCAAGTGATGTAAGTACTACTACTCCGAGAAGAGCGAGCGGATCAGGTCCGAAGAAACTTGCAAAAAGTCCCTGGCTTTCCTGAAGTGCTGCTGTTGTAACTGAAGGATCGGTTTCAATAACTGAAAGCTGCTTAACAGCATTCAGGAAACCACCCTGTCCGTGAAGTACTGCAAAAATAACCGCACAGATACCTATAAGCATTATTATACCCTGAATGAAGTCATTCAGTGCTGTAGCCATATAACCGCCTACTACTACGTACACTCCTGTAAGTGCAGCCATAACGATTACACAGATACGATAATCTACAGCAAATGCCATGTGGAAAAGCTTTGAAAGACCGTTATAAACGCCTGCTGTATATGGAACAAGGAATATAAATGCTATAACTGAACCGGCAAGCCTGAGTGCCTTGGAATCAAATCTCTTACCGAAATACTCCGGCATAGTCTTTGCATCCAGCTTCTGTGTCATGATCCTGGTTCTTCTTCCAAGTACAAGCCAGGCAAGAAGGCTTCCTATAAATGCATTTCCAAGACCTATCCACGTTGAAGCCAGACCGAATTTCCATCCGAACTGTCCTGCATAACCGATGAATACAACTGATGAAAAGTAAGATGTACCGAAAGCAAATGCTGATATCCACGGACCCACAGTACGACCACCGAGAACGTAATCATTTACATTCTTAGCTTTTGATCTTGAATAAAATCCGATGCCTATCATGGCGCCGAAGAATATTACAAGAAAGATGATTTTGATTGCCATTACTTTTTACCTCTTATATTTTTTCTTGTTTTACTTTAGTGTTATATCGCTTTAATGCACTAAAGCCAAAGTGTATTCTACCCTATTAAAATGTACATGTCAACCTGAAAACTTAAAAAAGAACAAAAAAGGAGGTTCATCCCCGGAACCTCCTTAATGGTATTAAAAAAATAAATCAACAGTGTCATACTATCTTCTTAAGCTGGTCGGAAGAGACCGAGCAGCCCTTACAAAATGCAGCTAATTCCTTTTCGTCACGTATAAGCATATAATCACGAAATCTGCCGGTAGATGAATCTACAAAGCCTGCTACCCTCTCGCCCGTACATATACTTGTCTTAAGTGCCGGTATTTCCCGTGCCTTATCATAAGGAATATCTTTTATCTTTTTTCCGAAAATCATACTGGCATCTTTCCATTCAGCTTAGCTATAATATTCGGGAGCTCAGCATCGATCTTATCATTATCAAGCTGACAGGTACCTGCATTTGCATGACCGCCGCCGCCATAGCTTAGGCAGAGCTCACCGATATTGAAATCACTTACTTTGTTGATGATCGACTTTCCGATCATAACCGCTGTATTCTGCTTTTTAAAGCCCCAGGCAATGTGTACTGACAGCTCTATCTCAGGCCACATCGCATAAACCATGAAACGGTTTCCGGTATAGATAGTCTCTTCATTTCTAAGGTCGATAACTGCAACCTTATCATGAATAGTAGTAACCTTCCTAAGCTGTTCTTTAAAGAGTTCCTGCTGCTTGAAATAGAGATCAACTCTTTCCTTAACATCCGGAAGCTCAAGAACCTCTTCCACTGTATGATCAACACAGAAGTCGATAAGTTCCATCATGAGATCATAATTTGAAATTCTGAAATCATGAAAACGTCCAAGACCTGTACGGGCATCCATCAGAAAATTCATCAATACCCAACCTGTCGGATTTAGGATTTCCTCTTCTGTAAAATCAGCGCTGTCACCCTTATCAACAGCTATCATGATCTCCTCAGAAACTCTTTTGAATCTCTCAGCTCCGCCATAATAATCATATACTACTCTGGCAGCTGACCTTGCATCTCCATCAATAATATACTTTCCTCTGTAATCCTCTTCCTTATTCCTGAGAAGCTCACTCTCATGATGATCGAAAGCAAGTCCTACTCTTTTATCAAACGGAAGATTGGTAGTAATATCATTCTCAGTAAGCTCGATCTTACCATCCTGTACATCCTTTGGATGTACAAACTTTATATCCCCGATAAGGTCAAGTTCCTTAAGAAGCATTGCACATACAAGGCCATCAAAATCACTCCTGGTAACAAGTCTTTTCTTCATTTTCCCTTCTCCTCACTTTAAAAATAAAACAAATTGTGTTACTTGCTATCACCTTTATGATTGCCAAAATAAGTAAAGCTCATCATGGTGATATCATCAAACTGTGGTTCTTTGCCTGAGAATTTATTAACTTCATATAACATGATAGTTATAATGTCATTATTGTTCTTATTCTTATTATTATTAAGAATTTCAAGCATTCTGTCTGTTCCGAAACGATCCCCGTTATCGCTCTTTGCTTCAGCAAGTCCATCGGTATACAGGAATATCCTATCCCCTGGTGCAAGATCATAATCATATTCAATGAACTTCATATCAGGCAGGAATCCTATAGGCGGACCATGATCAACTTTCTCAATCGTATAACCCGAATCAGCCCTCATCAAGGCCGGATAATCATGTCCGGCATTACAAGCATTCACATGGCCGGTATTAAGATCAACGATACCAAGCCATACAGTTACGAACATACCTGCCGGATTCTTCTCACCTATAAGCTGATCGGCATAGGCTATGATTTCTGAAGCGGTTCCGCCAAGCCTTGCACGTGATTGAATCAGAGTCTTGGTTGTTGCCATAAAGAGTGCTGCCGCAACTCCTTTATCCGAAACATCCGCAACCAATATAGCCAGATGATCATTATCTATTAAGAAGAAATCAAAGAAATCTCCGCCGACATTCTTAGCCGGATGCATCAGGGCATCAACGTCATATCTCGAATCCTCAGTCAGATCCTGCTCTTTAGATGGAAGCATACCCTGCTGGATCTCAGATGCAAGAGAAATCTCATAACCTATTCTCTCCTGATTCTTAGTCATCTCAGTTATTTCATCAATATGCTTGATAGTATCCACTTCCATCTTATCGATAGATTCGGCAAGTGCTTTTATCTCCTTTATATTTCCTACATTATCCTGCAGCTTATCTCCTGCCATTTCGGTAGTCTCATGTGCAAATCTTTCAGCCTCTTCAACAACTGCCCCAAGTGGAACTATGACATTCTTTTTTAAAATAAGAATTACTATAACTGTAATTATTATAAGAAATATAACTGTAATGGCCGAAACGCCCTGAATAAACCATGTCTTTGCCTGATACAGTTCACTCATATATCTCTGAACGCAGAGAATTCCTGCTACTTCTTTTACTTCTGTTTCAGACTTATCATCGATTTCTATATTATAAACCGGAATCATGGCAGTAACGTGAGGTGCATCATTCACTGCATTTTCATCCACCTGCACGATTTCTTTCTGAGACCCCTTCTCCATGATATTTCTCATCGGTTCTATATAGTATTCAGTTGATTCATGCTTTGATCCTAATTCCCATTCAGTATATCCGCTGTTCTCATTAGTGCAGTCAAGAACTATGGTAAAATTCTTATAATCATCATCCGGGATTATAATATAAGCATTGGATAATCCCTGACTTTCAACCAGTTGAAGAAGATTAGCCTTCATATCGCAATAGTCATATACACTCGGAAATATCAGACTGCCCATCACTGAATAATAATTATCATCTCCAGGTTTAACATCCATTTTTTCTAAATCTTCATAATCAAAATTTTCTTTGTTCAGTTCGATAAGTGTATCCTTATCAACTGTAGAAAGATCCTCATCTGTTATACCTATAAATTTAAATCCATCTCTGTAAATCTCTTCATCAGAACGAGACATATAATCTAAGCTATCATAATACTCATCCATCCTAAGAAAATAGTTGTCATACATTTTACTCATTACAGTCGGTCCGACAGCATTCCATCTCTCACAATGTTTCATATTGGTGACGTAGGTTGCCGCTACCTGTGCTGACTTATAAACCGACTCCTTGTATTCTTTGGTATAAGATGTTATAAAAGCGAAATAGCCTACACTTCCTACAACAGCTCCCAGCAGCATAAAGCCAAAAAGAAAAAGTGTCAGCATTACTGCATATAGATTTGATGAATAATTATCCCTTAACTTCCTAATAAGCCTCAACTTAATTCCTCCCATTATAACTACCCATGGTTAATAGGAATTATAACACAAATCTATCCGAATTAGTAAGAATATAATACAAAACAATGCAAAAATATGTATTAAAAATTTTGCTTGACGTATACTTCTTACAGTTATATAATATGTCATGCTGTTTGAGACAGTATATACGCGTTCTTAGCTCAGCTGGATAGAGCGTCTGGCTACGGACCAGAAGGTCGGGGGTTCGAATCCTCTAGGACGCATAAAAAAACCGTGATCATCATGACCACGGTTTTTTTGTTACCAAACTATATCTTATTCTTTAGTAGCTCTTAAGATCTACCTGTACATCACTCATCATTTCTCTACCTGTTACATCAACTGCATCTATAGCATATTGTGCAACTACTTTATTTGAGCTGTCAATGAGTGTAACTGTAACAAGTCCGTTTTTATCCATATATGCTTTATCAATTGTTGTATTTACACCGGATGTCTCTGAATAATGATTGATTGCTTTTTCTGCTATCATCTGAGCGTTGTAGAATACATACTTATCTGCAGCAGCCCCATCAATAGCTTTTGCAGTATTACCTGTCTCCATGGTAAAGCTCTTATTAGCTGAATCAAATGTAACCTTTACTTCTTTTCCATCAGCGAAAGTCATCTTGATTTCTTTATCACTTACCTTATATGTGAACTTGCTGTCGGCCTTTGTATAGACTGCATCGATATACTCACCATCTGTATCTGAATAGAAATAGTAGCATCCGATTGTTTCATTATCGCCGACAAGTCTGTAAACCTGATTCTTTACAGGTGAAGCAGCTGTGGCCTCAGTTGTTGCCTCGGTTTTCTTTTCAGTTGTCTTTTCTTCCTTCTTTTCTGTGGTCTTCTCTTCCTTCTTTTCTGTAGTCTTCTCTTCCTTCTTCTCTGTTGTAGCTTCTGTTGTAGTCTCTTCCTTCTTTGCTTCCTCTGTTGTTACCTCTGTTACAGCTTCTGTTGTAGCATTCTTGGGAGCTTCAGTTGTTGTAGTTTCCTTACCACAACCTGTCATGGCAGCTGCACAAAGTGCTACAGTAAGAATCACGCCTAATTTCTTGTTAATCATTTAAGTATCCTCCATAAATATAGATGAATAATGTGTAACTACTTGATTTGTTGGCAATAAGATACACTATCAACAGATTATTTACAAGAGCTATAATTACCAAAATAACCATGAAATACTATTGGTTTTCTTAAAAGTTTACCAATATCAGGAATCAATCGGAACCGGAGTCTCTCCTTCCGTGTATCCGTTCTCCATAAAGCCACGTTTGGTGCGGCGTTCTTCACGTCTTTTAAGCCTCTCAGCCCTCCGTTCCTCTTCCTCCGCATCTGCACGGGCAAACTGTGTCTTATAGAGCTCTGCATATACGCCATCCTGTTTGATCAGCTCCTTGTGGCTGCCGCGTTCCACAATCTCGCCGTCCTTCACTACAAGGATTTCATCTGCACAGAGAATAGTTGATAATCTGTGTGCGATAAGGATACTGGTTCTCTCTTTGATTATAGGTTCTATAGCCTCCTGAATCTTGCTCTCAGATATAGAATCCAGAGCACTGGTTGCCTCATCAAAAATGAGAAGCGATGGATTCTTCAGGAGAACTCTGGCTATGGATATCCTCTGTTTCTCACCGCCGGAAAGCTTGAGTCCACGGTTGCCGACCATGGTATCCAATCCCTTTTCCTGCTTTTCTATGAACTCATAAATATTAGCTTTTTCACAAGCCTTTATAAGCTCCTCTTCTGTGGCATCGGGTGCCGCATAGAGCAGATTGTCACGAATCGAACCATTGAACAGATAAGTCTCCTGAGAAACCACTCCTATATTCTCCCTAAGGCTTCCCAGATCAATCTTTCTTACATCTGTACCGTCAAATGTAACTGTACCCTCATCCACATCATAAAGCCTCGGAATGAGGTTCACTATAGTACTCTTACCTGACCCCGACGGTCCTACGATAGCTATACTCTTCCCGCTTTGGAGCTTGAAATTCACATCCTTCAGTATAGGTCTTTCAGGATCATATGAAAATGCAACGTGGCTGAACTCCACTTCTCCGCCTGCATTCTGAAGCTTTACTGCATCCGGAGCATTCTGTATTTCCACAGGCATGTCGAAGTATGCGAATACTCTTGAGAACATGGCCATGGCTCTCATCCAGTCAACCTGAATATTCAGAAGTCCGTTAACCGGCATATAGGTCTTGCCGAGAAGCGCCACCATTACTGTAATATCTCCCACACTCAGGCTGCTGTCAAACTTCATGATGAGCACGCCGCCGACCAGATAGAGAAGCATAGGCCCTATATTCGTTACAGTATTCAGTACTACGAAAAACCATCTGCCCGCCATTCTTTCCTTGATGTTAAGGCGGATCATCTTCTCATTTACAGCTTTATATCTCGCATATTCTCTCTCCTCACGTCCAAAGAGCTTAACCAGAAGCTGACCGCTTACGGAAAGAGTTTCATTTAAGATTCCATTCACCTCATCATTGGCTTCCTGAGCTTCCCTGGTAAGAGTCCAGCGTGTCTTGCCCGCCCTTCTGGTCGGAAAAACAAACAGCGGGATTACTGCAATCCCGAGCAGAGCCAGGATCCAGTTCATCCTGAACATAGCTACAAGCGCAAAGATCAGCGTGATAGAATTGGACAGAATGCTTTTAAATGTATTTGTTATTACCGACTCCACACCATCTATATCGCTGGTCATACGCGTTATGATATCACCCTGGTTATTGGTGGTAAAAAAACGCTGGGACATGCTTTCAAGATGGCGGAACATCTGGTTTCGCATATCAAATGTAATGTGCTGCGCTATCCAGGTATTGATATAGCTTTCCAGCACACCTATAAGATTTGCTGCCAGAGTCACACCAAGTGAAAGCAGTATATAAATGATAAGAAGACGGAGATTCCGTCCTATAAGTCCATCATCTATTATCCGTCCTGTAAGTATGGACGGCATAAGGTTCAGAACCGATGAAAGGGATATAGCAAGAAGCACCAATATAAATTGCTTCCAATATACCTTTAGGTATGAGAATACTCTTTTTACGAGTTCAGGCGTCACCTTTGGCTGCGCCGCCTTTTCTTCTTCCGTCATGTAGTGGCCGCCGGGACCACCCATTCTTCCTCCTCCGGGTGGCATATGATTCCTCCTAAAAAAGCCGCCCCATGACAATCGGGAGCGGCTTATCTACTATTACGGGTTCTACTACAGAAGCTGCAGAACTTCCCTCAGCATTGCGAACGCCTTTACAGCGCTCTTTATTACATTTGTATTGAAATCTCCACCATCACCCTCGTAAGTATCACTTATACATTTGATGGAAAGACACTTGACTTTGTTCTGCAGGCTTATTCGTGCAATAGCTGCTATCTCCATATCACAGATCTGACAGCCAAGAGAAGCCAGCTGCTGCTTATCCTCAACAAGCTCTACGAAACGGTCTCCGCTGGCCACTGTAACAGTACGTACAGAAGGCATCTTCTCGATAACCATATTCTGAAGTCCTGCATCAAGCCGTATGAATTCATCCGGATATTCTTCATACTGATGCTTCTTTACGGGGTCTATCGGAGATACATCATAATCATAGTGACATACCTTTTCTACGAGGAAGAGGTCATCAACCTTAAGTCCGGGTACTATCGCTCCTGCCACACCGAAATTGATAACAATATCGCATCCCGTGTGAAGTATAAGAAGCTGAGTAGATGCCGCAGCATCTATCTCCCCATAACCGGATCGTACCGCATAGACATCATGACCATACATTTCCGTACGATATACAGTCTTACCAGCCACGAACTCCTCTGTAATATCATGGCCGCTCTCAAGAAATGACTTCAATTCTCTTTCAATTGCTATAATAATACCTATCTTCATCTCTGTACCCCCTTGTAATCTTTTTATTTTAATTCATTCAGGAATTCAATGATAGTATCATCATACTTATCCATATGATTGATTCTGATTCTCGAATGAGCTCCGCTGTCAAACCATACCAGCTTCTTTGGTGCCTTGCAGCTGTCATAGAGATCGGGCACAAATTCAGGAACCGAATATATATCTTCTTTACTGTGAAGGAATAGTATAGGTTTCCTGAGAAGCGGCATACGCTTAAGCGGTCCGTCATTAACTATATCCGCACCCGACATCACGAAGATGAGCGCTGCCATTATCTGGCATATCGGAAACAGCGGCTTTTTCTTCTCTATCATATGATTCTTGAAGGATTCATAGAAATTGATATACATGCCCTCTGCCACCATGGCTTTTACATATGACGGACATTTTGGAGAAACAAGTGTAAAGAGTGCCGTTGATGCTCCGATACAGATACCGTGAAGAACAACTTCCTTTACACCGAATTTTTTATGCAGCATCCTGCTCCAGGCTATTATATCTTTATATTCTTTATATCCCAGGGAAACAATATGTCCGTCTGAAAGGCCATGTGCCCTGTTATCTATAACGAGGACATTATAACCTGCTCTTCTGTATGGTTCCGCAAAGAAATAGGAGTAGATGCATGCCTCCATACGTCCGGCGATTATAATGACTGCTTTATCATTTCCGAAATCAAAATACTCACCGAAAAGCCTGTACATCCCGCTTCTCACCATCACAGGAGTCTTCACGCCTCTATGTTTCTTCTCCCAGTCCATGCCGATATCATGCATGCGCTTATATTCTTCATCCTCAGGCATGCTGCATGTACGGTTCCACTTCTTCTTGTCAGACCTGGTCAGAAGAATACCGTAAATAATGCATGTTGCAACAACCGGGAACATCAGAAGATTCAGTATGACAGTTACTGCTATTATGACCTTGGTCTTTGTACTTAATTTCTTCATTTCACTTCCTTTATATATTACCTAAGCCTTCACGAACGGCTTCGGTTGGCCGTTCGTGAATCCTGCTTCGCAGGACTGCTCCTTCGGAGCAGGGCACGCACCGGCACACGAATGCCTGATGCATTCGCATGCCTATACCAGCCCGGCCTGCCACATATAGATGCTGTTATTGCCGTCTACCATCTTTACTTCTATGTCAGGGTACTTCTCTTCAAGAATTCCCATGAGTCTGCTTTCTTCATCAGAAGTTACCATATTGTTCTTGAAAAGAATCATGTTCTCTTTGAAGTCAATGTCAGGTACAGCTGCAATTCCTTCGATAAAGGCTGTAACAGAGTCTCCCGCAACTGCAGACATCTTATCACCGATAAATGTAATGCAGTCGCCTTCCTTACAACTGAGTTCTCCTTCCGTATACTCCTTGGTAGCCTCAGTAGTTTTTACTGTATTAAGTCCTTCACCATATCCGCTCATCTCACGGAGTCTCAGATCATAATCCGTCTCATCTCCTATATCGAGCGCAAGGGCAAAGTAGCCTTCAACTATGTTCTCTGTTTTAATAAGTGCGATGGAATCCTTTTTATCAGTCATGGTAAGTGCCTGCTCTGCAGCTATCACATTATTCTTACTGTTAAGAATGATTGCTGTCCTCTTCGCATTTACCGCATTAATCCCGTCAAGTATGCTCTTCACCGAAGCATTATTCTTGGAATCGCCCTTTACGATAGCCGTACATCCAAGCTCTTTATATAGCCTTTCAGGCCCGTCCCCGTTCAGGATTGCAACTATTCCAAATGGAATCTCTTCCCTTTTTTCTTCAGTCTTCTTCCCAGGAACAGCACCATTTGAGTGAAGATTCTCATTGAACTGTACCTGCATATTCTCAAGCTTAAATGATATAAACTCACCGTAGCGCTGTGCAAGTTCTATAACAGGTGAAGGTTTTTTGGTGTGAATATGAACCTTGTACCTTGTACCGCTTCCGGCAAGTACTATGGAATTTCCGTGCTTACCCAGTTCAGCCTTGAAAGCCTCTTCATTAAAATCAGCCCTGTAACCTGACCCGTTAAGAAGCTGAAGTACGAACTCCATGCAATAGCCTGTATCAAAGCTGCTGTCAGCATTGAAAAGCTCACTGCTCGGAAGATCCGCCGTCTTAACAGCATGTACCTCTTTCTCAGATTCATTTATAATCTCACCTTCAAGATACTTAAGCATGCCTTCTACAATCACGATATAACCATATGCCCCACTATCTATAACTCCTGCCTTTTTCAGAACCGGCAGCATCTCCGGTGTCTTCTTAAGAGTATTCTTCATCTGAGATATATACATGAAGAGCAGTTGGTTTACTGTAGTCTCTCTTTTTATATGCTCAGATATTTTCTCGATTCCTTCTCTTGCAACTGTCAGCATGGTTCCTTCTACAGGATTGCTGACTGCATCATAAGCGGTCTTGTAACCGTTTATAAAAGCCTTTTTTAATTCCTTAGTCCCTGCCGCTCCCACATTGGAAAGTGCAAGATAGATTCCCCTCATTATCTGGGAGAGAATAACTCCGGAATTACCTCTTGCTCCGAACATCATACCCTCGGAAAGACGGGACAGATAATCGGAAAGAAGATTGGTCTTCTTTGTCAGTTTAAGCCCGTTCTTAATGGTTACAACCATATTAGAACCGGTATCTCCGTCTGCAACCGGAAATACATTTAATTTATTTATCTCTGTTTCATGTGCAAGAAGATTCTGAAGACCATTCTTCAACATCTTGTCAAACATTATAGCATTAACTTTGGTGACTATCATTTATCCTGTTTTCCTATCTTTTTGATTACGTCAGGCAGCATAAGTGTAAGTATGCCTGCAACAACTGTTCCGGCTGCCGATATAAGTGTAATGTACCTGATAGCATCTGAATTGGCTGATTCAGATCCCTTAAGTGCCGTAAGCACTATTCCCGTTGCAATACCCGTTGCTACACCTGAGAAAAGTCCCTGTACCGCAAAGTACATAGCCGAGTTTGCAACTCCCGTTCTTGTCTCCTCCTCAGCCGCAAGCTGTGACGGCAGCTGATATGCAACCGCAAAAAGCGCTCCTATGGCAAATGAAGAGATAACTCCGGCTACTATGGATGCTACCAGTTTACCGGTGCCCGCCGGCATGGTTCCCACAACAAACATGCATATCATTCCGACGGTATATACAGCAAGTGCATATATAAATGAAAAGCCGAAGCCCTTCTTCTTCATTATCACATTATACAGAATAAGAGTAAACGGAACCGGTGCGAAGCATGACATCATAACGATCATCATGTTCATTCCCACCTTCGAGAAATACTCATTGATTCCTCCGAGGAAAAGCTGTACTCCGAAATTCATGAATGCATAGGCAACAATCCATCGAAGGAAAGGCTTATTCTGAAATGTACATTTAAGTGACTGTATAAGACTTACGCTCTTCACCTTAGAATCATCACCGAGATTTGATTCCTCTTTGATAAGTGCTACAGGAATCATCATCAGAAGGCTGAGCGGAAGCACTATAAGCGCTACCAGTCTGATGTTCATGGAATTAAGGAACATCCTGACTATTACATAACCGATGATGAAATAAAAGATATCACATACAGCTTTTACATTTGACAGAAATGCCCTGTCAATATCGGTGTCGACAATCTCTGTATAGGTCGAATAATATGTGACCATGGTAAGTGTATAAAATGAATAGAATATACAGAGCACAATTCCGAAATAAACAGTATTAAGCATTGTGGCGCCGTTTGGATTCGGGATAAAGAGCATACCGAGATAAGCCAGTACCATTATGATAAAACCTATCAATATGACCGGACGCCTTCTGCCGAATCTGGATTTAAAATTATCTGCAAATGAAGCCATAGGAATGTCAATGATACCGTCTACAACCTTTGCGAGAAATGCAAATACAGCCCATACTGCCGGTATGATAAGGTCCTTTCCCACATAGGTCTGAAAAGGTATGGCCTCCTCACCGAAACCGCCCACAAGAAGGGCACTGCAGATATATGAGCCCATCATGGTATTGAGAAGATTTACTCCCATGGCACCAGATGCATAGAATATCTTCTGAGGTGCATTCGTAAGCTTTTTCATTTATTTTTCTCCGTTGATTATACTGTCCATAAGCTGCTTCTCATATGTAAGTTCTCTTGAAAGAGGCTTACCTACGTAATAAGCTGCCATAAGGCCGGGACCTATATTTATTCCACAAACAGGGAATACATCATTTACATATATTTCCTTCGGATGGAATCTCTCAACAATCATTTCCTTAAACTGAAGAGCCTGCTTCTCACGGCTGGTCTGAGCTATGAAAATAATCTGGTCTTCAGGATTCTTGATGGTTTTCTCCATATAGTCAAGAAGTACCTTATATGCTGTTGCTGCTCCCTTAACCTTACCGATAACGGTTGTAAGACCATTATCATCGAAATCTCCGAGAGGCTTAACACCTGCAAGTGTGCCGAAGAATGCCTTAGGATGTGAGATTCTTCCCTTCTTAGCGACAAATGAAAGGTCATCCAGCCATCCTGCCTGATGCATGCTCATCTTGAGCTTCTCTATCTCTTCTGCATTCTCTTTGAGATTCATGCCCTTATCTCTGTTCATAGCTGCATATACGCAGAGGAGTCCGATACATGGTCCGAACTTTCTGGAATCAATACATTCGATCTTCGCATCAGGATAATCCTTAAGAAGCTGTTTTCTTGCATCTGTCATGAAACCATAGGAACCACTTATACCGCCTGAAATGGTAATAGCAAGAATTCCGTAACCTTCTTTGATATATGGCTCATATGCCATGATATATTCCTGAACATTTGGCGGAGCTGTAGTCCATCCATCAGGATTCTTCTTGAGATCCGTATAGAACTGGTCTCTGTCCCAGTCTTTCCATTCAAGAAATGCAGGTATTTCTGTTTTGTCAGGACAAATGATATGTCCATTGATGACCTTGATATCATATTTCTCCTGATATTCTTTTCTCAGATCACTGGTAGTATCAGTGATGATTACATACTTATCCATCTTTCTCCTCCAGATTATTTATAGTTTATTATAATATGTCTTCATATCCTTAACGAAGCCTTATGCTCCGGTTCAAGCTATAAAATCAAATACCTCTTCACATACCTTGTCTCCACCGTCCAGGAATGCCATTGTATGTTCAGCTCCTTCAACCTTTATCATTTTCTTTTCAGAGCTGCAGCTTTCATAGTTTTCTATCCCATATTTAATATCAACCGTGGAGTCACATACTCCATGTATAAACAGGGCTGGAATACTGCATCGGGAAAGTGAATCACTCACCTTCTGCTTCAGATTTATACCCAGCCTTTTTCTGGCAAGCTGTGTCAGTATCGGCATTATCAACTGATATGGAACATGCATTTTTCTTCCATCATTTGATATCTGCTCATATGGTGACGAAAAACCGCAGTCCAGTATAAGAGCTCTTACCAGTTCTTTATCCAGCCTGTCCGATGCATAGGAAACTGATGCACAGCCCATGGATATTCCGTACAGCACAAGCTGTCCAAGTCCCCTGTCACGGCACCACTCCGTCCATGAGATCACATCTTCCTGTTCCAGAAGTCCCAGAGTGCAATACTCTCCTTCACTCTCGCCATGGGCTCTGTGAGTGATAAGCAGGATATTGTATCCTCTTTCATAGAACTTCCTGCCTATTATGGCAAAATTAGCCATAGGAAGAGATGTGTAACCATGGAAGAAAAGTGCAGTCCTGTCTGAACCTGCATCATAAAAGTCAGCAGCAAGTTTTAATCCATCCTTAGATGTTATATGAACCTTCTCAGCCTTTTTGGCAAGAAGGAACTTGATACTGTCCTTAAGCTCCTTTTCATAACGTTTCAGGTAAGCATTTGAAGCCGGATCCTTTTTCTGCCCTTTTTCGTCTCTTCTTAAAAAAACAATATTAAATGTTATAAATGTGGCGACAACTGATATGATCACCTGAAGAACCAGAAATGCCGCCAGGATTATAAGAAAAATCTTCATATTAAGCTTCTTCACTTATAAATTTAACGACATCTCCAAGAGTCTTGAAATCCCTTATGCTCTTGGCGCCGAAATCCACTCCGAATTCCTCTTCAATATAGATAACCATATATAACATATTGATTGAGGTCATACCCAGATCTTCATCCAGCCTGATGTCATCGGGAAGAGACATGAGGTCCTTATCGGTAATACCGTTTGTCTTCATCATTTCACTTAACTTAGTAAGTATTTCATTACGACTGTACTGCATTTTTATACCTCACGATCTTCATACTTGGAGTTCTGTCGAAATCCTTATCTCTTATGGTCATCTTTGTAACTCTCTGGGCTGATGGAATAGTTTCATTTACTGCTCTCAGCTCTTTCAGTATTGTCTCTGCAACCTCTTCTTTTGGAAGCTTTGCTGTCTCTGATGCTCTCGGAACAACTTCAAGGGCAAGTATATGCCTTCCATCTTCTGTTATTGCTTCGAAGACCTGACTGTCCTGGATAAGCTTCACTGTATTAAACTTTGCTTCAAGCTCAGCAGGCGAAACATTTTCACCTGTAGGAAGAACGATGATTTCTTTGATTCTTCCTGTTATATAAAGGTATCCTTCTTCATCGAAACGTCCCAAATCACCGGTTCTGAACCATCCATCTTCAAAAGGATTCTCCTCCTCGCCTATGTAACCACTCATGATATTGCTGCCTTTGATCCAGATTTCTCCGTCCACGAGCTTAACTTCCTGGTTCGGGAAGAGTTTTCCAACTGAATCGGGTGCCTTAACGCTGTCAGGATTTCCCGAAACAAGGTTAGCCGTCTCTGTAAGACCATAACCGGCAAGTACAAGTATTCCGTCCTTATAGTATTCTTCGATAAGATATGGCGGAACATTTGCAGCACCACAAATGATATATTTCATATCAGGACCCAGCATCTGCTTTCCGAACTGCTTCGAGAGTCCGTAAGCCATCTCAACCATGGCAGGTACTGCAACCATAACAGTCGGTCTGAATATAGCGATATCCTTGAACATATCCTTAGTATTTCTGCATATCCATAATGTACTTCCTGTCATGATAGGTGTAAGTGTATTACGGATAAGCCCGAACACATGGAAAAGAGGAAGCAGGAGTATATATCTCTGATTGAATACGTCCTTATAACCGTAACAGCCGTTTGTGACACCCTGCATGAGTGCCCTGTTGGTAAGAAGTGCGCCCTTGCTGCTTCCGGTAGTTCCGCCGGTGAACATTATTACCGCCTCATCCTCAGCAGCTACAGAAACAGCTTCAACAGACCCGTCTGTGGTTTCATTTACATTTATTACTGCGAACCTGCTGCCTGCAAGTCCTACTCTGTCTTTTGCCGAATCATCAAATACAACTGCCTTCAGTGAAAACTTCATGCAGCATCCGAAGATGGTTCTCTCATCAAGATGAGGCGGAAGCATTACTGCAGTCATACCCGATGTTACTACAGCTATGAATGCTCTTACAGCCTCGTAGGAATTAACAGCTATAATGCCTACTCTGTCCCCCTTTGAAAGTCCCTTTCCTGCAAGCACTGCCCTGAAAACCGCCGCTTCCTTTTCTACATCCGCATATGTATATTCAGATCCGTTATCTTTGATCATGATATGGTCTGCCCCATATGAAGCTACAGCTTCCTTCCACATCTCTGAAAGGCTGTCGTACTCCTTAATCTTTGCAAAGGTTTCCTCGTCCGTATAGGTCTTAAACACCTCTCTTGTTCCTATTGGCATAATTCTTTAACTCCTCCTCTTTATTATGTAACTGGTTGCTTACTTCTTCTATATCCTTCATGGATGGCATGCCCTTAAACATGGTTTCCACATGAACTGGCTCACCGATTACGGTAACCTGTCTTTCCAGGATACTTTTTCTCTTTTTTATATAGATCGGAATTATTGGCGTCCTGCCCCGGACAGCCATAAGTATCATTCCGCTTTTGAAAGTATCAACCACACTGCTGTCCTTCGACACCTTCCCTTCCGGGAACATGGATACCAGTTCTCCGTCCTTTAGACATTTCACTATGGCATTGAAAGAATCCATGCCCATATTCTCTTTATCAATGGGTATGCATCTGAAGCCTTTGAAAAAATGCTTCGCTATCTTATGCTCGAAGAAATCCTTGGTACAGATGAATCTGTGTCTTCTGTACCATACTGCCGTCATGACATGTATGGGGTCGATTAAAGTGATATGATTCGCTATTATAAGCGCTCCACCCTTTATCTTCTTTTTCGCCTCTTCATTTTCATATAAAATCTTCGGTCTGAAGGCTATAAGCCCCGGCAGTGCCGCCGTTATCTTTACAAAATCATAAAACAGATACTTCATCAAGTTTCTTACCTAACTCTATAACCCTCTCGCGCATTCCGCGGTTCAGGGCATCTATAGTTTCCTTCCTGTCCATTCCGTCTTTTACAAAGTCAGCCGCCTTAATACCTGCTCCTATCATGACCCTGGCCCTGTCTTTCGTGAAGTAACGGCCGTTTGTATATACGGGAATTATTTCTGCGCCTGACAAAAGGGCAAGATATGCCGCACTCGGTGTAAACGGAAGCGGTCTTTCCTCGCCTTCCTTTGGGAGTCTGCTCTCCGGAAATATCAGAACAGCGCCCCCCTTCTTAAGTACTCTTTCAAGCTTATTGATAAATGAAAAATCATGGTCTGCCCTGTCAACTCTTATACCGCCCATGCATTTTAAAAATGTACCCAGAGGCTGCTTACTGAACAGCACCTCTGCCATAGGAACTCTGAGAGTTCTTGTCATGAATACGAAAAGAAATGCGGCATAATCATAAACCGCAGTATGATTTGATATTATAATAACAGGTCCCTTGGGGCGTCTCAGACTCCGATCTCCATTTTCATAATAAATCTTTGTTCTGAAAACCAGTTTCTGAGGCAGCCATGCAGTTATCTTTGTAAACCAGTTAACTATGTTTATCAGCAGATTGTTCAATGTAGTCCACTATATCTCCTATAGTACTGAGACTCTTTTCTCCCATGGATGGGAAGTCTATCTCATAGGTATTCTCAAGTTCAGCCATCATTGAGAGATACCCGAGGCTGTCTCCGCCTCCGTCGATGAAAAAGTCTTCGTAGTCACCGACTTCTCCCGGTTCCTTATCCAGTGCCTTGCAGAATACTGCGTTAACTTTTTCATAGTAGGCACTTCTTCCGCGCTTTTCGGTTTTGGCGCGGGACTCATCATCGTATGAATATAATTCTCCGGAAAGATACTTCTTCTGAATCTTCCTGCGGTTCACCTTAAATTCATTTTCCTCTATCAGTCTCTGTTCGGTAAGGATTATAGCCTCTGTTTCAGCCTTGATCTTTGCATCATCAAGGAAGCTTTTTATATCCTCCCGTATAGCATCGGCGCCTCTTCTGAAGGAATTCACATGAGCGATCACCGCAGCCTTTTCATGTCCTTTAACCAGACATAGTGTATCAATGCCTTCTATATCGGCATTCTTCTCTATAATATATGGATTTATATTCTCTCCACTGGAAGTAATGATGATGTCATCACTCCTTCCACCAAGATAATATCTTCCGTTTCTTTCCTCAGCTATATCCCTGGTTGCATAAACACCTTCCGGCGTTACGACTCCGGAATCCGAATATATATAACTTGCCATGGAAGAGGAATGAACCACAAGCTCACCTGCCTCATCTATGTCATACTGAATGGAATGAAAAGGTCTTCCCACAGAACCCGAGCAGAGTATATTATACTTTGAACTGGTCTCCACTGAAGTTATTCCTATCTCACTCATTCCATATCCGTTCGCCAGTCTGTATCCAATTGTATTAAAGAATGACAGCACTTCTTCTGATATGAAGCTTCCTCCTGATATCATAAAGCATATGGATTCACCGAAAAGATTTTCTCTTATCTCTTTAAATGCAATCTTAGGAATGAATCTTCCTATCTTCCTGCCCTTCTGAAATTTCTCGTAGGTTTCCTTGCCGCGCTTTCTGATTTCTCTCATGGCAGCACTGTATACTTTGTCCCAGAACATAGGTACTGCAAAGACGTGTGTCACCTCATGCCTTCTTATAGTATCGAGAATGGTCTGTGGCTGCATATCATTTAATTTTACAAATGTTCGCGAGAAGAACCCGAACCAGAAATACACTGCAAAAAGCCCGAAGACATGATAAAAAGGAAGCAGGGTGAGCTGTTTTATATACCCGTTATAATGCTTCCTGATTTCTTTACATTCTTTAATGATGCTGTAGCTGTCATATATCTGATTAACTATAGCCTCAGGGCGGTATGCACATATCTTAACGTGCTCCGAAGTCCCGGAACTCATTACGAAGAATTCTGAACCTGTATCCGCAGTCTTGGGATCAAGCTTTTCATCTCCCATAATCGGAAGGGAATCCTCACATAAGGTATATACAACCTTAAGATCTTTTCTGACTTCCTCCAGAGTTTTCTCGGGAAGTCTGTCATTTATAAGAAGAGGTCTGAAGCCCGCCAGGATTATGGCCCAGAAGCCTTCCACCCAGAGTGGCCCGTTCTCCATATCAAGCCCCACAACAGAATCCGGACTCTCATCCTTAAGAGTATCTTTAATGGCCTTTGCCAGAATCAGAGTCCTGTCATAAGCTTCTCCGTAGGTTGTGCGCTTTATATCAAAACCCTCGGATTCTTCAAAAAATATATTTGTTTTTTCCGAAAACATCAGCTCGAATATTGCATTAAAGCTATGGTCTGTATTTCTGAGAATTTCGGTTTTTTTCGAAACAAATTCAGAAATCGACTTACATCCGGCTATATTGTCGAGTTTCATCTGAACTATACAACTCCTGTCATTCATTCATTTTCAAGCAGGCTTTCAAAATAATCACTAACTCTTTCTGCAACGATAGAGTCTCTTGTGATATATTCAGCCCCGTGTTTCCCACTAAAGCTTGAATCCAGCTTTTCAAATACTGCATTGGGATCATCTATATCATCCTGCATGGCATAAATACTTGATTCATAGGGAACAGCCGGATCATTCTCTATGATCATTATAAGTATATCTGCATCATTTGATACCGATATGGCATCGGATGCCTTTTCATTTCCATCTGAACCGCCTCTCACGGAATTCATGGTATAGATAAACGGATATTGTGTCCATGCCAGAAAACCGACATAATCGTCAGCGGTATACATCATGACCCTGGTCGGTTCATTAAAGCCTGCGAGGCTGGCGAATCCTTCCACAAAGTCAAGGTCATCGCAGGATGCGGCCACTCCGTAACCGCCCATGCTGAAACCGTAAACAAAGATAGGCAGTTTCTCTGAATCGTTCCTGCCGTGAATAAACTCCGCAGCCGCAATGACATCGTACTTTTGCTGCATGAGTCCCATGATATGGTCACCATCACTTTCTCCGGTTGCGGTCTGGTCATATGCAAAAACCTGCCAGCCCTTATCCACAAAGTATATGATGTCCTTTATCTGGGACTCAGCCGTACTCTTAATGCCATTGGCTATTATGATTATTCCTTTATCATTCTCAGTGCCATAGAGATATCCCTTCAGCATATTGCCGCAGGATTCAAACTCCAGTTCTTCTCTCGGATAGCTTTCACTGTATGATTGCTCATATATATGATTTTCCTCAGCCTGTAATACTTTTCTGCTAAAAAAAATCTGGTAGAATACTATGGTTGATAATACTGAAAATGCCAGGTAGCCGGTCAATATTATGACCGGCACCTTTATATACTTTTTATTCTTTTTATTCTTACATGCGGATTTCATTTGATTCATAATGCGGAAGCCAGGTACCGCAGTTCTGGCACCTTACCTCTCCTGTATGACCGGTAAAACCGTGTCCCTGTACAACCTTGTTAAGCCATGGCTGATGATGAACATTCTCCGCATAATACCTGACGGTATTTCCGCAGTTAAAACAATTGATCATATATGCTTTTTTATAACCGAGTGCTGCCACGAAAATTCCTCCTTAAAGTCCTGTATGCCACAAATGCCGGATAAGATTACTCATCCTTTTCCCATGGCATCTTCTGTTCTGTATTCCGACTGCTGATACTATCGTCCGTTCCTTCGTTTACATCAGTCAATTCTTCGCTCGCCTTCTCAAAATCTTCTTTGATCCTGGCAAAGTCCTCTGCATATTCTTCGGCGACAGGGCTGTTATATGACTGCTGCCCATCATCCATGCCATTGCCTGCCGGATTCGGTTGTGCAACTGGCTGTGCATACGGCTGTGAAACCGGCTCCTGACTTACAGGAGTATCATCACTTTCATATACAGCATAGCGTTCCTTCTTCTTTTTCTTCTTGACCTTTGAAGCTTTCTCAGACTTTTCAGCTTTCAGCTCTGATTTGATAGCCTTTGCAGTCTTTGAAGGCTTACTCTGCTTAACTGATTCCTCTATCTCAAGAAGTTCGGAAGGACGGAGTTTTGAATCAACAGGGTATCTGCTGGAAACTTCACTATAGATCCTCATGAACTCTTCACCTGATATAGTTTCATGTTCAATAAGATACTCTGCTATGGCATCCAGCACTTTTTCATTTTTCTTAAGTAAAATGAATGCTTTTTTATAAGCTTTATTTATTATATTCCGTACTTCTGTATCGATATCTGCCGCAGTCTCATCCGAGCAATTGAGATATGTTCTTCTGTCAAGGTACTCGCCTGTCATATCTTCAAGCTGTACCATACCGAATCTTTCGGACATACCATACATGGTGACCATGGCTCTCGCACGTTTTGTAGCCTGCTCGATATCATTTGAAGCACCATTTGTAACCGAATCAAACTTGATAGCTTCGGCTGCACGACCACCCATGGTGATGACTATCTCATTTTCCATCTCGACCTGAGTCTCAAGATACTTCTCTTCTTCAGGTACCTGCCATACATAGCCAAGAGCTCCGTTGGTTCTCGGTATTATTGTTATACGCTGAACCGGCATGGTATTCTTCTGAAGTGTGGTAAGAAGCGCATGACCGGTCTCATGATAAGCAACTATACGCTTCTCTTCAGGACTGAGCAGCCTGTCTTTCTTCTCTTTACCGGCAAAGACAACCTCTACCGATTCCATAAGATCTTTCTGTGAAACGAGTGATCTCTTATTCTTAACAGCGAGAATTGCTGCCTCATTTATAATATTTGCAAGATCGGCACCTACTGCACCACTGGTAGCAAGTGCAAGTTCCTTCAGATTTACTGTTTCATCAAGCTTTACATCCTTGCTGTGAACACGGAGTATATCTTCTCTACCCTTCAGATCGGGCTTTTCTACAACAACTCTTCTGTCGAAACGACCCGGACGGAGAAGCGCCTTATCAAGCACTTCAGGTCTGTTGGTAGCGGCAAGAACTATGATACCCTTACTGCTGTCGAAACCATCCATTTCGGAAAGAAGCTGGTTCAGTGTCTGTTCTCTTTCGGAATCGCCACCCATATGTCTTGTATCACGGCTTCTTCCTATAGCATCTATCTCGTCGATGAATACTATACAAGGCGCCATGGAATTGGCCTGTTTGAAAAGGTCTCTTACACGGGAGGCACCGACACCTACATAGAGTTCAACGAACTCAGAACCAGATATTGAGAAGAAAGGTACATCCGCTTCGCCCGCTACTGCCTTCGCAAGAAGTGTCTTACCTGTACCCGGAGGCCCTACAAGAAGCGCACCCTTCGGAAGCTTGGCACCTATATTGACGTACTTATCGGGATTGTGAAGGAAATCCACCATCTCCTCGAGAGATTCCTTGGCTTCCTCTTCACCCGCAACATCCTTGAAGGTGACCCCTGTCTTCTTCTGAACATACATCTTGGCATTGGACTTCCCGACACCCATGATGCCGCTTCCCTTCGTAACATTTCTCAGTATCAGAGACATTACAAAGTAGATCACAACCAGCATGACTATATAGAAGATGACTGTTCTGATAAATGCTGTGCTGCCTTCATCTATAACCGTGAACTTTACCTTGGCATCCTTAAGTCTGTCTACCAGCTTAATATCATCCGTTCTTACTACGGTGTATTTCACGGTCTGAACCGGATTGTCCTGACTTACAGGAACATATTCTATCCTGTTGTCATAGATGCTTACTTCCTTAACTTCACCCGCATCCAGTTTTTCAAGGAATTCACTGTAACTCACTTCCTTACTTCCGGAATTCATGAAGTTCTTATACTGTAAAATGAAAATAAGCGAGAGCACCACGGAGATTATCAGAACTATTATAGTCGAATTAAACCCGCCGGGTTTCTTACTGTTATCGTTATTATTGATATCGTTATCGTTTGGCATTGACAATTTTCGTTACTTCCTTTTCTAATTGCATAGGCATGTCATCTCTGACACGCCCGTACATTCTGCTTTCCGGTCCCGGATTAGAACATTTCTCCGCCGTAAAGTGGATATCTGTCTGTAATATCCTTTACAAGAGCCTCTGCCTTAGCCATATCCTTATCAATGATGGCTGCCTTGAAGGCATCAGCTATGATATACATATCTTCCTTAACTGCACCACGGGTTGTTACTGCAGGTGTACCTACTCTGATACCGCTTGTAACAAACGGGCTCTTAGGATCATTTGGAACTGTATTCTTGTTAACTGTGATATGAACCTCATCAAGAAGCTTCTCAACTTCTTTACCTGTAAGTCCGAGATTCTGAAGATCAACAAGCATAAGGTGATTATCTGTACCGCCTGAAACAATCTTGAAGCCTCTCTCCTGAAGAGCTGCAGCAAGTGTAGCCGCATTCTCAACTACTCTTCCCATGTACTCTTTGTATTCATCTGAAAGAGCCTCTTTGAAGCATACAGCCTTACCTGCTATAACGTGCATAAGAGGACCGCCCTGGATTCCCGGAAATACAGCCTTGTTGAAGTTATACTTTTCGTTTACGGCATTGCTGCAGAGGATCATACCACCTCTAGGTCCACGAAGTGTCTTATGAGTTGTGGTTGTTGTGATATCTGCATATGGTATAGGGCTCATGTGCTTTCCTGCAGCAACAAGTCCTGCTATATGAGCCATATCAACCATGAGAACCGCACCGACTTCATCAGCTATCTCACGGAACTTCTTAAAGTCAATCTCTCTTGCATATGCAGACGCACCTGCAACGATAAGCTTAGGATTGCATTCCTTAGCTATACGGCGTACCTCTTCATAATCGATACGTCCTTCGTCATTAACACCGTAAGGTACACAATGATAATACTTACCTGACATATTAACAGGTGAACCATGTGTAAGATGTCCGCCGTGGTCAAGGTTCATACCCATAAATGTATCGCCCGGCTCCATTACTGCGAAGAATACTGCCATATTAGCCTGAGCGCCTGAGTGAGGCTGTACATTTACATACTCGGCACCGAAAAGTTCCTTGGCTCTTTCTCTTGCAAGATCCTCAACTACGTCAACGAACTGGCATCCGCCGTAATATCTCTTTCCCGGATAGCCTTCTGCATATTTATTGGTAAGAGGGCTGCCCATAGCTGCCATAACTGCCTTTGAGGCAATATTCTCAGATGCGATGAGCTCCAGATTCTGATTCTGACGATTGATCTCGTCAGTCATAGCTGCTGCTACCTCAGCATCACCCTTAAGTATCTCTTCAAAACTGTACATTTGTTTTTCCTCCTTGGTATATCTTCGTGTCTTTTATTTTTATATTAAATGTAACTGTAACGTTACTCATCAATATCAGATAATAAAACGCACCAAATCATATCATACATTTAAGACGCGTACTTTTCAACTTATTTCTTTATTAAGCTTCGCTTGTAGCAACGATGTCTACGCCTGTTCCCGCGATATCATGTTTAATGACATCCCCTATCTTTACAGGCGGCATCGCAGTCACATTCTTCAGTTCTCTGACTATATCAAATATCCTGTCCTTCGGAATATCCGAAGCTGTTTTTACCGAAACGACCTTTCCGCCTTCCACCTTTACACTGGATGTAACTATACGCGTAGGACTTGTAAGCTCCTTTCTGGCGTAAGCATCTCCTCTTGGACAGGTATTTCCGGTAACGGATAAGATTTCATTTCCTTCCATCTCAACACTTATCTGACATCCGAGAGGACAGCAGATACATGTAAGTTCTTTTGTAACACTCATCTACATCCGCCTCCCTTCTATCCTTCCACTATTCTGATGGTAATATCATCCGGTGCTGCTCCGTCAAAATATTTCTTCAGGAGAAGGAATTCCTCCATCTCGCCGGGAGCGACAACCGGTCTCTTCTTCTTTGCCGCAACCTGACCGTTTATCAGGAGTTCAACAGTACAGTTTCTTATGACTCTTCCCACTCTGAAACGTATAACCTGTTTTTCCGGAAGCGTAGCCATATCAATCTTCGCCGGCACCGTATATCTCACGCCGTCTACAGCATTTATTTTGACAAATGTACCGCTGCCCTGTTCTTCTCCCCTGATATAAGCCGCTGCATGCCGCCCTGCCTGAGATGCCTCTTCCGAAACATAATCTACAAGGTCATGCACATGCAATACATTTCCACATGCAAAAACGCCTTCTATACTGGTTGCAAGACTGTTGTCAACAACAGGTCCTCCCGTAACAGGACTTATCTCTACTCCCATTCCACGTGACAGTTCATTTTCCGGAAGAAGTCCGCAGGAAAGCAGAAGTGTGTCGCAAGGAATCTTTTCTTCAGTTCCCGGAACAGGATTAAGATTACCGTCAACCTCGGCAATGGTAACGCTCTTCACCCTGTCCTTTCCCTCTATATCAACCACTGTGTGGGAGAGCTTGAGAGGGATTCCGTAATCATCCAGACACTGAACTATATTTCTCTTAAGGCCACCGGAGTAAGGCATCAGCTCTGCCACAACCTTGACAACCGCGCCCTCAAGTGTCATACGCCTTGCCATGATGAGACCTATATCACCCGAACCCAGGATGACAACCTCTCTTCCCGGCATGACGCCTTCTATATTTACCATCCTCTGTGCGGTTCCGGCCGTAAATATACCCGCCGGCCTCATACCCGGTATATTCAGGGCACCTCTCGGTCTTTCTCTGCAGCCCATAGCCAGTATGACCGCATCCGCCTTATAGGTTACGACTCCTTCCTCACGGCTCATCAGAGTCACATGTTTTTCAGGCGATACATTTATAACCATTGTATTAAGGAGGTATGGAATCCCCATTTCCAATACCTTCTTCTCGAACCTTGCAGCATATTCAGGTCCCGTAAGCTCCTCTTTAAATGTATGAAGCCCGAAGCCATTATGAATGCACTGATTCAGTATTCCTCCCAGCCTGTCATCTCTTTCGACTATGAGGATATCATCTATTCCGTTTTCCTTTGCGGCTGCCGCAGCAGCAAGTCCTGCAGGACCTCCGCCGATTATTATAAGCTCTTTCTTCTCCATAATTACCCCTCCGGTCAACTACCATGCATCTTTAATCTCACTTACGATCAGTTCTGAACCTTCTGCATGTTTCTTGATGTCATATATGCTCTGTCCGGTTTCTCTGACAAGTATATCGATAAGCTTAGGAGTGCAGAAACCCGCCTGACATCTTCCCATTCCGGCTCTGACACGTCTCTTGATACCATCCAGAGTCCTTGCTCCGAGAGGTCTTCTTATGGCATCCAGTATCTCGCCTTCGGTTATCATCTCACATCGGCATATAATCTGGCCAAATGAGGAATCTTTATCTATAAGAGTCTTCTTCTCTTCATCAGAGAGTTCCATGAATCTCGGAGTACCTTTTCTCTCATCAACAAATGAATCTTTTTTCTTCATATCAAGGATTCCCGTAACTATATCCTTTACATATACACCTATGGCAGGCGCACTTGAAAGTCCGGGAGACGCTATGCCCAGACAATCGATGAAGCCCGGAGCATCCTTTACTTCCTCTATGATGAAATCTCCTCCCGCTTCATGAGCACGAAGTCCTGCAAATGAAGTGATGACGGTTTTAAGAGGTATATTCTTCACAGAACGGGCGGAATCCGCCGCAACTCTGGCAAGCCCCTCTCTTGTTGTATTGACAGCTTCCTTATCCTCGAGATTGTCAGCCGTAGGTCCCACCAGAAGATTACCGTGAGTTGTAGGAGTTACAAGCACTCCTTTTCCCATCTTTGACGGAAGCTGGAAAACCGTGTGGCTTATATGATTTCCGGCCGTCTTATCGAGAAGCATATATTCGCCTCTTCTCGGTATTATGGTCTTCTTATCCGCAGAAACCATGTTATGGATGGCATCTGCATAAACACCTGCCGCATTTATGACTATCTTAGTCTCATACTCACCCTTATCTGTAATGACCTTATATCCCTCTACGGATTTTGATATACTGTTCACTTTCTCTGAAAGTTTGAACTCGACTCCGTTTACCGCAGCATTTTCCGCAAAAGCTATATTCATAAGAAACGGGCATACAATTCCGGCAGTAGGTGCAAACAGCGCCGCATAAACTCCGTCAGCAAGATTGGGCTCTATACTTAGTGCTTCTTCCCTGCTGAGTATCCTGATATCGGGAACCCCATTTATCTTTCCCCTTTCGGCAAGTTCCTCAAGTTTCGGAAGTTCCTCTTCATTCCAGCAGACCACCAGTGAACCATCCCTCTTAAAAGGAAAGTCCAGTTTCTCTGAAAGTTCTCCCATCATACGGTTGCCTTCCATATTCAGCTTAGCCTTCAGAGTTCCCGGCTTTGCATCATATCCCGCATGAACGATACCGCTGTTAGCCTTGCTGGTGCCTTCGCACACATCAGACTCCTTCTCTATTACAGCGATCTTCACATCATATGCCGATAACTCCCTTGCTATAGCCGAACCGGATACCCCCGCTCCGATTATAATTATGTCATACATTTGATCACCCCTCATTCTGCATACACATGTGCGTTAAATAATCAACCGGTCAGTCTCGCAGCCGGTCAGTCTCGCAGCCGGTCACCCCACCTCAGCCGTATCAGAATACACTCTCCATCTCATCATACAGCTCACCGAGCATCCCGTCTGACAGCTCTGTCTCATTCAGTATCGTATATCTGTCAGGTCTCGTATCGCTTGCCTGCTGCCATGCCCCGATAAAGATTTCCCTGGATATTCCGTTTTCACTCGGCTTAACAGGAATTCCGTATTCCTTGATCATCCCTGTTATCTTACCCAGATTCCTGTTCTGGAATTTGCATGCGCAGTAACTTCCCATGGCAGTTGCTATACCATGTGGTACTCTAACCTCCTCACTAAAGCGTTCATCAAGAGCGTGACAGAAAAGATGTTCCGAACCGCTGCTCGGTCTTGATGAACCTGCGATTTCCATGGCAAGTCCTCCCATTACGAGAGCCTGAGTCAGCTTCTTTATGAAGTCTTTACTCTTAAGCTCTTCACCTGCCCTGTGAAGCAGCGAGTTAAATGCCATCTTGGAAATCATATATGCAAAATCGTCGACACGTGCCTTCTTCCTGTTATGTGCCAGTTTCCAGTCATTAAGCGCAGTATATTTACTTACCGTATCACCTATTCCGGCAAGTATCTGCCTTTCCGGTGCACTTGATATTACATTTACATCAACAAGTATGGCATCGGGAATTGTACATTTTATGGACTTTCTCGCTTTACCTTCAGTACCCAGAACTGCCACAGGCGAAGCCAGGCTGTCGTTACTGAGTGTAGTAGGAAGGGAAATGAGTATCGATTTACTTACGAATGCCGCAAACTTTGCCAGATCCAGAACAGTTCCTCCGCCAAAACCTATAACCACTGTAATGTCATTCATTGTTATGTACTTTGCAAGAGATACTGCCGTATCATAAGTTGCAGACTCAATAAGATACAGCTCACTTCTCGGAAAACATGCCATGATCTTATGGATCATTTCATTAAAAATCCCCTTCAGATTGGCCTCTGTAACAAATATAGTCCTTCTCTCCTCAAGGTCCGGTATCTCATCCTGCATAGTCTCCGGTATTTCAGTAAAGATTCCCTCCTGAACTATGAGGTGATAAGGAAGATGAAAATTATTCATTGTTTAGTTCTCCTTTTCTTTTATTCCAATTAGGTAAAATGGATGCCCCACCCCGCCTTTATAACCAGTAACGGCCCCGTAAAGGCTCTTATAGCTGAGGCTCCCTTCATAATCATTATGTATCATAAATCCTGTTTTTTCCCTGGAAACACACATGGTATGTATCATCCTGACAGGATTATATCTCACATTATAGGTTGTAAAAATAAATGAATCGTATTCCTTTTCCAGTTTATCTACATTTGCCTTCCTGAGCGCTGCCGGTGAAAGACTTTTCACCGAATACCCAAGATCCTTCAGGACTCTCTTTATGATCACAGGCGAAGTTCCGAATATTCCTCCTGCCGCTATCCCTTTTTCAGAAAAGATCCTTATCAGTTCGGGAAATGAATATCTGTCCCGGGCCTTCTTCTTTAGATTAATATCATGCATGGCGTTAAATGCAGCGATGACCTCGCAGGAATTATCCGCGGCAGTAAGTTCCTTCCCGCTGAAGAAAAGCTTTCTGGAAAGTGCCCTGCTCCTGCCGTACCGGAAATCCTTCAGAAGATACTGTCTTTCAATAAAACCGCGGTGAAGTATATTTCCGGTCTCATTTTTAACAGTATTCCATGCCTTTTCATTTATTTCAAACTGTTCATCCGCCCTGCCCTTCGGCATCCTTCCGGTAGTTATCAGATAGAAAAGCAAGGTAAGAATATCTAATAAAAAATGCATATCCTATATCCTGTATGGAGCTTAATCTATGGCAGCCCCTCTCTCATTTTTACTTGAAGACTTATGATAAAACAAAACCTTATCATTTTCCCTTAGTATCATGCTTCCCTTCGGCAGCATTACATCTCCGCCCCTGTTAACCAAAACTATAAAGCTCTGTCTTGAGATATCCAGATCCTTGATGGCTGTATCATTCCATTCATGATCCTTTTTCAGTACTATCTCTTTAAGTTCAACCGGACTGTCATCGTCCATGGACTTGGCGGCGATAATAATCTTGTCTCCGGAATTAAGCGTCACATTTCCTTTTGGAATAACGATACCATCACCACGCTGTATAACAGCAACTATAGCCCCCTTTGGAAGCCCCAGATCCTTGATGCTCCTGCCATTCCAGCTGTCACCCTCAGATATTTCAAGCTGTATGAAATGTATATCTTCTTCCATAGCGTAATCGCCCATCCGCTTCAGCCTTGTGTACTGCTCTACGAAACCGGCGGAAATGATACCTGTAGGAATAGCTACAACTCCTACCCCGAGAAATGCTATAAGGATTCCGAGTATCTTACCCATTACGGTTATGGGATATATGTCTCCGTAGCCGACAGTAAGAAGTGTCGAAGCCGACCACCATATTCCTGAAAAGGCATTACTGAAAACCTCAGGCTGAACAGGATTCTCGACACTGTACATACAGAGACTTGATGCCACCATCAGAACCACGATTATGAATACTGATGAAAGAAGCTGCTGCTTCTTGCTGACGATGACCTCTGTGATAACATTGAGAGAGTCAAAGTATTCATTTATCCGGAACAGGCGAAGTATTCTTGCAACCCTGAACATCCTGAAGGCTGCTGCCCCCGCCGGGAAGAAAACAGGCAGATAAAACGGAAGGAATGACAAAAGATCGATAACACCTGTAAATGAGATTAAATATTTAAAAGTTGCCTTTGGAACTGATACATCCGGGTAAAGATAACGTGCCGTAATGACACGGAGTACATAGTCTATTGCAAATAAGGCAACAGTAACCTTCTCAATAACAGAGAATACCGTGCCAAACCTGCCTGACAGGTATGAATATGTATTCAGAATTGTAACTATAAGATTGAGGATCAGGGCACCCGTACTGACGATGTCATAGGCCTGGTTTACCGGTTCGTCAACGACGCCCACTGAAACCATCCTGAACAGGTGATATAAAAGTGCCTTATCTTCTTTTTTGTTATGTCCTGACATACCGGTTACCTTTACGTTTTTCCGACGATTCATACGCACTTCAGGTGCGTACCTACTCTGAAATCTGTTTGTTTTGGCCGATGAAGCAAATCATTTTTAGCCTGCTGAACCATAGCTGCGAGTCCACCGGCATACATAGATAATGTATCATATTTCAGTCAAAAATGCTATTATTACTACTCTTTTCTACTATTTTGGAATGTGGTATACTGTGGGCTGTGGAATGATTCCGTAGTTTTATATTTTTAGGTCTTGTGAGGAAGTTATGAGCAGGTTTGTGGCTTTGTATGAGAATTTTTATACTAAGGATGGCAAGGGTTTTGCTGTAGGCGGCGTAGAGACATATCTGAAGAATCTGCTGCCGCTCATTAAGGAGATGGGACATGAAGCAGAACTTCACCAGGTGTCCGATACTGATTTTGTAAATGATTATCAGGGTATTAAGGTTTACGGACATGCTGTTGACTACAGCACCAGAGAAAAAAGAAATAAAAATCTCTTCAGGGAAGGGACAAAGAATGCCGATCCGGACAAGGATATTCTGTTCTTTGTTGCTTCAAATAATGTTCAGCCCAACTCTTTCAAACGCTCTCTTACTATACAGCACGGTATAGGTTTTGATACTCCCAGACATTTTGACTTCAGTCATGAGAGAAATAAAAGAAGGGTTCTGGCAAAGTCTCTGAAAGCCTACAAGACTATCAAAGATCTTGATAAGACTAAGCTTGTTGTATGTGTTGATTACAATTTCGTCAACTGGTACAGAACCTTCGTATCTTATCCGGATACACGTTTTCATATCATTCCGAATTTCACTATGGTTCCTGATGAGATATATGAAAAACCCGAAAAGCCTCATATCATTTTTGCGAGAAGACTTATGAAACAGAGAGGTGCAGATGTTTTTGCCGATATAGCATCCGAACTGCTTGATGAATTTCCCGAGCTTGAGATCACCATTGCAGGAACAGGGCCCTGCAAACAGTATATAGAACAGAAACTTGCCTCATCATCCCGGGTACACCTTACCAGTTATGAGAGCATGGATGCCATGGCGATGCACAGGGATAAGAATATCGCCGTAGTTCCTACCATGTGGTCCGAAGGAACCAGTCTTTCTGTTCTCGAAGCCATGGCCGCAGGCTGTGCAGTGGTTTCCACTGATATAGGCGGTCTTTCAAACATCATACTTGACGGTCATAACGGGCTCATAGTTTCTCCTGACAGAAATGAAATAAAGGCTGCAATCGTTAGTCTTCTTAACGATGCAGCCCTTAGAAAAAAGCTTGCCCAAAACGGGTATAATACCGTAAAAACCGGTTTTAATATTGAACTCTGGAAATCATCCTGGCGTAAGGTTATTGATGAGATCACGTCATAATGAATCTACAGATTCTTTTCAATGGTCAGAATGTTCTGGCCATTTTTGTATTCATATTGAATATTATCCATACTCTTCTTAGTCATAAAGATACCCAGTCCACCGATCTGCCTGTCTTCAGCAGAAAGTGTCACATCCGGATCTTCCTTTGCCAGAGGATCGTATGGCTTTCCATTGTCAAGGAAGGTTATCTTAATGACAATGGGATCACCTGAAATCTCAACTCTTATGGTTGCTTTTCCGATATCAGTATTATAGGCATAGTGTGCTATATTCACAAAAACCTCTTCTACTGCAATATCAATCTGCATCTGAGTTTTCATGGAACAATCATACTCTTCCAGATGAGAATCCACAAACTCTATCACCTCATCAAGTTTATCTGTATTTGCATCTATTACGATTTCATTAATTGCTGCCATCTTCGTACTCCTTTCCCTTATACTCAAGACAAAGCATTGTAAGATCATCAAACTGCTCGGCTTCTTTTACATAATCATCTACGGCACATCTGACGCCTGAAATGATTTCTTTAGGTTCAGATTCAGACATTACATTCAGTGCCTCTACCATCCGATCCACTCCAAACAATTCTTCCTCGATATTTGTTGCTTCCGGAACACCGTCCGTATATATAAAAATCTTTGACCCCGGTTTTAGCTGTAACTCATAATCTTTATACTTAAGGCCTTCCATTCCGCCAACCACAAGTCCATGCTTATCTTTATAAAGCTCAAATCCAACTCCCGGAGTATATAATGCAGGATATTCATGCCCCGCATTTGCCGCAATCAGATGTCCCGTAGATATTTCCAGTATACCCAGCCAAACTGTCACAAACATTTCCTCGCGGTTATTCTTGCAGATGGCATTGTTTGCATCTTCAAGCGCCTTGGCCGGCGATTTGCCAAGCATTGCATTATTGGCCACGATATTCTTACTGAACATCATGAACATGGCTGCCGGAATACCTTTTCCGGATACATCCGCTATCACAAGAGCAAGATGATCATCATCAACCATAAAAAAGTCATAGAAATCGCCGCCGACTTCCTTTGCAGGGTTCATCGAGGCATACAGATCAAATTCTTTTCTGTCAGGGAAAGCGGGAAAAATATTAGGAAGCATATCTGCCTGAATCTTCTCAGCCAGTGAAAGCTCCGTACTGAGTCTGGCTGAATGCTCGGACAGTTCTTTCTGCTTACGAATAATATACTGGCATATAGCTACAAGCATTACAGAGATAACAGCTATTATAATAAATTGCAGAAACTTAATTAAATAGTTATATATAATGGTATTATAGATCATCAGACCCTTGTCATAACCATCATAGTCTACAGCATCATCAATCCACATGGTATCGGGTATGGTGATCTGTGTTCCTTCCGGGTACTGAACAAAATTGAGATCCAGCATTCCATGATTTGCTCCATACAGATGAGCAGCAAAGAAAATGATTACAGTCAAAGCAGCGATGATAATCGTATACTTCCTATTAAAATATCTGACAGAAAGCATTATCGGAATCACCATGAACAACGTAGCATTGTATGTGAGTACGGCGTTGGTTCCGGCATATACTAAAACAAGAACCGCCATCATCATATATTTAATCCATGGTTTATCATATTTATAGAATCTACTGACTGCGTCCGCTACAGCCATTATAATAATATTGCTGAGCAACAACGGACGTACACTGACACGGGCATAATAGACATCATATTCAAACAGAATCCATGTTAGTCCTATGACTAAAATAGTAATATTCAAGATGATAGCCATCATCCTGTTAGCATCAATCTCATTTTGATACAGTATTTTTTCCTTCTCCATCCGAATTACCCCCAAGCTGTATCTGATCCGGAATCTACTGTTAAAAATCATAACATACAAACAGCTAAAAGTCTATCAAATACCCAAGTCATCGAACCAGTTTTCTTACCGCCGGGAACAGACAAAATGATCTGATAAGGCGCACAACAAAAAGCACTCCGACGGCGGGTACCGATGGAGTGCTTTGATTAATAATTATTATTTTGTATGTGAATAATTCTGGTATACGAGTCTGTAGACATCGCTGTATTCATCATCCAGTCCTTCAACAGCAAGATACTGAACATGTTTATTGACATCAACAAATACAAATACTCTAAGAGTTGTTCCGTCATTATAAACAGATGTTACAAGATATCCTGTATTGTCACCGAATCTTGCAGACTGAACCTTTCCGTTGTTAAGGGAACCGGCAAGACCGTCAGCGAAGCCCTTAAGCTCTTCATTTGTCATATTTTTGTCATAGGTGACATGGGTAATGACATCCATCATGCCATATGCATACTGCTGATGTGCAAGTGTATTGTTCCAGGTGTTTCCTGCTTCCTTGAAAAGAACCCACGATGAAGGAACATCTATATATCCAAGAACGTCATCTCCCAGCCTCTGTGTATCAAGAGCATACTGATAGGTACCCGGATAGTCCACTTCAAATTCACCGTTGTCCGCACCTACTATGGTAGGTGTTGTGGAATCACCCTCTGTTGTTGCCTCAGTTGTATCTTCTTCTGTGGTATCTTCTTCGGTTGTAGATTCTGTTGTCTTTTCTTCAGTGGTGTCTTCTTCTGTAGTTGCTTCAGTTGTATTTTCTTCGGTATCTTTTTCGGTAGTTCCTGTTGCAACAGTTGTCGTTTCTGTTGAAAGAGCTTCTTCAGCCTTCTTTAAAACACTCTTAAATGCGAATATTATTCCACCGACTATAAGTCCTATAAGAACCAATACTCCTGCTATAATTCCAATGATAAGTCCTGCATGGGATTTCTTCTTTGGAGGCTCCTGTGGAGAAGCTCCGCCCCCGCCGTAAGGCGGCTGTTCGGTCCTGCCTGTACCGGGCTGTGATGCCTGAGGACCTCCGTATGCTCCGCCGTTATTACTATATGTATACATCGGCTGGCCTGCGCCCTGACCTCCGAACTGTGGTTGCTGCCCTACGCCCTGGCCTCCGAACTGTGGCTGCTGGCCTGCTCCCTGGCCTCCAAACTGTGCCTGCTGCCCTGCTCCCTGACCTCCGAACGGCGCCTGCTGCCCTGCTCCCTGACCTCCGAACGGCGCCTGCTGCCCTGCAGGTGCCCAGCCGCCGTTCGGCTGCTGACCCTGCTGATTGAACTGAACTCCTTGTCCGGTCTGGTTAGCTATAGAATACGGTGACTGATCAAAGATGACCGTAGTCCTCTCTATATCATCGAAATCACCCTGATTATCTGTTCCCATTTTGTCTCCTTTCATACATATGACTTATATCTTACTCTTCAAACTTCTCATAGAATCTCGCGAAGAATGCTGCACACTGATCTCTTCTTGCAGTTCCCTTAGGCTGGATTCCCTTGTTGGTTCCGGACAGTATTCCGTTATCAACTGCCCACTGCAGGCATTCAATCTGAGCCGGATTCATTGCTGCTACTATCGTTGAATCAGCAAATGATTCTTTAACGTCCTTATAATCATCCGATGAAGTATCGAGATCTGCATACTTGTCTCTGTAATCTCTGAAGTCTGCATACTTCTTAAGCATTATAGCTATCTGTGCCCTTGAAACTGTATTCTTAGGTTTAAATGTACCGTTATTAAAACCGCTTATGATACCATTGCTGCTTGCCCAGAGTATTTCCTTATATCCTGTGCTTCCCGGAGCAACATCCTTAAAGCCCGAAAGTGTTCCATCCTCATATGGAGTGGTATCAAATTCCGGTTTTCCTGCCATATTATAAACCATTACTGCAAACTGTGCACGTGTTACATTCTTCTCGGGCTTATAATATGTATGTCCGTTAGCATCAAGAGGTGTAAAGCCTCCTATGATGCCCTTATCATAGGCATATACAATATTGGGGGCAAGCCGGTCGGTAGGCTTTACATCATTAAACGGCCATAATCCGACTATAGGTATATGAACCTCTACATCCCCGTTTCCATTCTTACCATGACATATAAGGAACAGCTTATTTGTTCCCTCATACAGAGTATATTCACCATTTATGTGCATATCCTCCATATTTATCTGCTCATAAGTATTGTTGTCGTATGTGTAGAAAAGAATTCCGCCTGTAAAGTCAACCTTTTCAGTAAGATAATACGTATCTTTATCCGGAGATTTTACAAGTTCTACCTTTATAAGTTTTTCATATCTTACAGTTACTGTAAATGACTCTTCATAAACAGCCTTTGTCAGAGGATCCGTATACTTAACCGTTACAGTCTGTTCTCCGAGCTCATTTGAATTATAACCTGTGATCGTAAGATCTGAAAGATCGGCCGTCACTTCCTCACCATCATTAAACTTGATATAGAGACTTCCTCCATCAAGATTCATGTCAGTGCCTCTCGGATATTCTGTTACAGTAGGAGGCGTAAGCTTTATCTCTTCCGCTACTCTCTGAATAATATCTACAAAGTAAACAAGTGTCTTTGTAACCGTTACATCTTCAGTTCCGTTATTAGAAGTAAATGAATATGTTACTTCAAGTCTCTGCTTTGTCTGCTCTTCAGATGAATCAAATCCTCTGACCATATCAGCCTTAAGCTCAACTTCTGTTTCTGATTCATCATCAAATACAGCTTTGAATTTTCCGCCTTCAACCGACAGATCTTCATCTACCATGTATTTAGTCTTATCAGGCACGGTAATCCATTCAAGGTCGGTAAGAGCAGGATCCTTTATAAGAACAGTCTGCTCTACGGCAGTTGTTGTGCCCTCACTATCTGATACAGTACCTGTTACAGTGAAGGTTCCCGGTGTTTTATAAAGAGATTCATCATACTCATCCCAGGTGATTGTTTCTTCGGTAGGCTTTCCAAAGTTACTTCCGTTGCTCCAGTTTACAGTAGCCTTTTCAGCAAGTACAGGTTTCTTACCGGTGAACTGAGTCACATCCGGAAGCGGCTCTACTGAAGTGATTGTTGCAGGATTTACGTATACTGTAAATGTAAGTTCTTCTCCCTTTACAAGTCCGTTAATTTCAAATGTTCCGCCTTCAATCGCCATATAGTCAATATTATCAAGATCGTCGGAATCCCACTGAATATCCTCCTCAGTTTCATCCTCATTTGACCATGTGATCTTAGCTGTTCCCGGAATATGAGACGGAGCAATTCCTGCATCTACAGTCTCACTTTCCCTTGCCATCTCTGCTTTTGTAACATATGCATCAAGAACTGTAACCTCGACTTCATCTACATCTGTTTTATTTCCCTCAAAATCGGAAACAGTTCCATGAACCTTATATGTATGACCTACTCTGTTGTGATAATCAATTGCTTCAACCTCATCCTGATTCCAGGTAACCCTAACATTTTCCTGAACATCACCATTTGACCAGGTTATAGTTGCATAAGGAAGTTCAGGTGCCGTACCGGATGGAGTCGTAATTTCTGTGGACGAAAGCTCAACCTTCTCTATAGTTGCAGGCTTTACTATGAGAGTTGCCTCAACAGGATATCCATTGAAATCTCCCTCAAGTGTAAAAGTACCGCCCTTTCTGGTCTTGTAATACTCCATACTTTCATCAGACCAGGTTACCGGCCATCCGCTGTATTGATTATAGGAAGTGTAAAAATGCGACATTCCCGCTTTACAGCTGAATCTGAATATCTTCGGATAATCAGGCTTTACACCGGATTCTGTTGTTATAGTTACTGTCTCTGCAAGCTCCTTTTTATCAAAATCATAGAAATATGCTTTTGTAGGAACGCATGCTTTTACATTTACTTTCTGATTTACATCAAAACCGAGAGATTCACCTGCTATGGTGGTTGAGTGTGCGTATATATTCTGAGAATGATACTGATTTCTGTTGCTGTCAGTCTCATTCCACTCCACATCAGCCTGTATCTCTGTACCATCCGAAAGAACAGCTGTTACAGTTGCAGGAAGTAAAGGCTTACCGCCTGCTTCTATAGTTATCTCTTCAGGGTCTTCGACGCTTTCAACAGTAACACCTTCAGCTGCTACGTGAACTCTTCTTTCAATAGTCTTTTCCACAGTTCCGGCCTTAAGATGGCAGGTAACTATGGTATCACCCACTTTATGAGCTGTGAGAAGGCCATCTTCATCGATATCCGCTACCGAAGGTTCACTGCTCGACCATGTAATATTTGAGAATACCGGACAATTATATGTGGTCTCTTTAAAATTAAACTCACTGACAAAATATAAAGTAGCTTCACACTTAAGATATGTTCTGTTGCCGGGATACATAAGGCCCGGATATCCTGCGATAGAAAGATCCTGTATACCCTTTGCATCTACCTCAAGTTTCTGTATATACTGTCCATCAAGACCTGTTACCGTTGCTGAAGTATTTAAATTTCGGGTTGAAAACTCCGCGTCAATGGACATATAACTGCCATAATCACCCGAGGTATTATCTGAAAGGAAAGTTGAAGCTCCGACATACTTATTATCAGGAGTAATAATAGATATATAATGTCCGGTGGTGCTGTAATCACCTTCTATATAAAACTTCTTCTCATAGTACCAGCTGCCCGGATCGTCCGAATCCGAATCATTTTTAATTCCATGTATAGGATCATCATTAAAGGCAATGATCTCATTTTGAGAGCTGATTCCATTTACACTTAATGCAAATGTATTTGTATATACATTCGGTCGCATATGACCTTTCTTGATGCATGCCTCTGCCGCTCTTATAGCCGCTATCTGTTCAAGTTCATTTGACCATTTAAGAGGAACATAGTCAGCAAGAGAAAGATGTCTCTCATGCTCAGGATCAGAAGGATCCACAAGTCCCTCCTCATATGCTTCACGTCTGACCTCATTCAGCTTTGCAAGATACTCGGCTGCATAATAACTACCGTTTACGCCTATGATTATATTTCCCTCTGTGTTGTTTGTAGGAGTGTCGAGAATATTGTCAGCCTTAAGCGGATTATCAGGTATCGGGTCATAAACAGGATCATCAGGATTTTCCTCCGGCACATCAATATCTGCCTTTGGACGATTGGTATTTATAAGCCACATACCTGTCTGTGACAGGTCTTCATTTGTCCATCCGCCGTTTGTCTTTGTACAGCCCGGAACAAGGTATGATGCCTTTTCATTTTTATTTGAGAGCTGCCAGCAGAAGTAGCTGATGCCGTTCTCATCAAAAAGACTCATCCACTCGTCTGCCTCATCCAGGTCATAAGAACCGTTTCCGTCTGATGAACAGACACCGAATTCTGTACAGAATACAGGAGTCCCCGCACTGATTGCGGTTTTAACTTTATTTCTGATCTCACCCTTATGCGTTGCAGAATAGAAATGTATGGTATACATTACATTTTCCTGTGTAAGAGGTTTTTCTGCCACCTTTTCCACATCCTGAGACCAGGTATTTGTACCGCATATTACTATATTATCGCAGTTATTTCTGATAACATCTGTTATGTAGGTCGAATATGAATAGAGATCATTTCCTGAGCCGTCATACCACGGAGTATCTACAGGCTCATTAGCTATTTCAAAAAGCACATTTCCATAATCTTTATACATTGATGAATACTTTTCGAAGAAGGTTTCAGCCTCAGCCTTCCAGGTATTCGGATTGGTTTTCAATCCGGTATCTGAGTGAACATGCCAGTCGATAAGTACATACATACCAAGCTCGGTAGCTATTTCAACAGCATTCTGAATACGTGTATCCATAGCAGCGGCTGAACCCGCAGTATATCCACCCTGGGTTACATATGCAGGAAGTCTGATGGCATTAATGCCCCACTCATCACGAAGGCTCTGGAAAGCGCCCTTGTTAATATAATTATATCCGACATCCCACTGGATTCCGTGAAGTGATGCACCACGGAGCTGGAAATCTTTATTATTCTTATCCTGAATTTTTGTACCTGCAACCTTAAGCTTACCGTGCATTCCGTATGGAGTTGCATTCGCCGCGAGATCTTTTACTTCGCCGGTAAGGGTATAGTTACATTCATAAGTAGCTGAGGATGATGCCTTAGTAAAAGTCACTTCCTCGATAGAATCATTAGAAAGATTGAGTCTGTTACTTGAACCGAATTTAACCTGATAAGCAGAATTATCCGATCCATTTGCAACATTTCCGTTATTCTCGTTGGAACTGATGAACAGATATGGGGATTCATAGTTCAGAACTACTGAATTATTTGAATAAACCTCTTCAATCTTTACATCAGGACAATATGCTTTAATGGTCCATTTTTTTATATCGGATCCGGAATTATTGGTTATAACGATACTATACTCGCTCCAGTAATCGCTTTCATTCGCAGTTATATCTGCCGTAACTCCGGAATCCGCCAGATTATCCGGGGCCTCCTTAAAAAGTCCATCTTCTGCAGCATCGGTAGTTGTTGCAGCATAAACCCCTGCTGAACTGATTCCTGCAGTATAAGCCATGACTCCGGGATTTCCTGCTGCCACAAGGCCTATGATCATACAAATTGTGATTAATAAAGAAACTATTCTCTTCATGTCATGCCTTCCTTGCATTTAAAAATTATAAGAGTTTTTATTTCGGCAGTTCATTCATGAGTACCCGTCTCCATGAATCCTGCCATTTTTTTAGGTTAAATGAATCCTTTACGGTTTCATATGCTTTTGCCGCAAGTCTTTCTCTGAGATCTCTGTCTTCTATAAGTCTTGCAACTGCGGCCTCGAGCTCGTCAGTATCCGGACTGACCATAAGCCCGTTATACTCATTTATAATGATATTGGTCATGCCGCCCACATTCGTAGCAACAACAGCACAGCCCGCTGCCATGGCCTCAAGAAGTGAAAGGCTTGTACCCTCGGAACCCAGAGTAGGAACTACTGCTATCTGCTTATCCAGATGAATCTTCAGAGAATCCTCACTACCGTATACCATAAAATGAGCATTTGGAAATGAATCGAGTTTGTCATGCATATAGCCTTCATCCGGCCCTGTACCGGCAACGGTTATATCCACATTGGGATACTTTTTAAGAAGACGTTCCGATACATCCGCAAAAAGGTGAGCGCCCCGGTGAACTTTCCACCTTCGGGCAGAAATGATACGGACAGTCTGATCATCGGACGAGCCGGATGAATCAAGTGAACCGAATTTTCCTCTCACACAGTCCACATCCGGTATATCCGTAAAGTTCGGAACAACATAGAACTTTTTATCAGGATATGCCACGCAGGTACGATACCAGTTAGGGAAATTATGATCCACACAGACTATGGTTTTCGCATGGTCAAGCGCATCGATAATCCCGTAAGCCTTGAGGGACTTGGGAAATACCCTTCTGATATTACGCTCATGACTGAAATCCTGATGTCGGGGTATATCAAAATGTACGCCATGCTGAACTGTCAGGGAATGCTTAAAATCATTGGGTGCGGTATTCGTGGCACCGCCGAAGAAAAGAACATCATTTTCTTTATCCGCGCCCTTAACAGCTTCCTCAAGCAGCTGTCTGTTGCGTGTTTTGGCTTTGCTCCTGTCCACTACATGAGCATAAATCTTAACACCGTTATATTCCCTCTGAAATGGCTTTATCCCGGCCTGGTGAAGTTCCACCTCATGCCCCAGTTCCTGCATTATGGGAAAAAGATTCTTGAGGTAAGTTTCAACTCCGCCTATGGCAAGCTCACTTCCATCAGGCTTATAAAAATTTTCATATACAGTTATGATCCTGCTCATCAGTCACTCCAAATTACGCTCAAATGAACTCTTCTCAGGCAGTATCGAATCAAGTATTCCGTTCACTTCAGCTTTCGTCTTCTCAAAGTCTGTGACATTCTCGTTATCGTTAATGCACACAAGCTTACATTTCCTGTCGGAAACAAAGTGCTTCAGCATTTCTATGTTCTGCGCCGGTATCAATTTGCCAAACCTTGGACTTCTCGGACTGAAATTTCCGCCAAGAAGCTGCCAGCTTCGCATCAGCCAGTGATTATTGTCCTGGTCTGTTCTGAAACGATGTCCGGAAGTCTTCAGAAGTTCTGCCCCTTCAAGTTCCCAAACCTTATCGAAGGTGGACTTATTGTAAGACACCGGAAGGTGCGCTTCGAAAAGCCCTATGATAGTCGGAAACTTCATGAACATCAGAGTTCTGAGAGCGTACTGTCCATACATGAATGGCTTTATCCAAAGCTTTTTTCTGGCCTTAATGTCTTTGATACCGAAATAATCATTAAGTATCTTGAGGTTGTTTATCTCCGTACTGGTGATGGTGTTCCGCCTTATGGGATGAGGCGACAGCGCCGCTATATCCCTGGGCAGATCCCCGTCGAAGAAATCCTCTCTTTTAGTCATTTTTATGACAAATGTATCGTCATTGAAAAGTATAAAATCCTCAGAAAGTCCCTCTATCCGATTCATCCAGAGCTCGATAACTCTTGATGAAAAAGTTGGAAGGTATTCAGCCGGTATATAATCGCTGTGTTTTACTATATTCAGCTTATCACATTCCGTATTAAGCCACTTCGGAAGATGCCCGCAGGTTATAAAATGAACCTTTCTGACCCACGGCATGTATTTCTCAATCCCACGGAAAACATATTTTAAATTATCCCAGTCTCTGTATCTTGCTGCGGATTGATCTGTACGTCCCTTTTCCTCAGCAGGCATATATTTAGCTCTTTCCGCCTGCCACTCCGGGTCTCTGTCATCTACCCAGGTAAGTACAATATCCACACCTTGCTGCATATCACTCATACTATAAATCACCGTTAATCACTAAAATTCAACTCTGAATTCTGTCATCCTTCTTAATTACCGCTCCTTTGCAGACACTGCAGAGTCTGCAAAATCCGAGATACAGCGCATATACCAGAACGCCTGTTGCAAAGACAAATGCCATCCATCCGAAAAGCTTCAAAAGATATCCCGCCGGATTCCCTGAAAGTGCCTTTATCCAGTCACTTTCTCTCCAGATACTCCTCCAGAAATCATTATCATGGAAAAGATATATCATAAATGTGGAGCTTCCCAGAAAATTAATAACACTGTTAGCAGGAATTCTGATCCTTCGGAATATTTCAAACAGAACTACTGAGAGCACTACCGGAACCAGTTCATAGTTACCATATACAGTTATCGGCTGGAAAAACAGCTCTGCCTTCTCAGCATCAGCTTCCGCTGTCTCCAGAAGATATCTGTTAACAGCATTTCCTACATTGTTATGATAAGAAAGTATTATAAATGCATATAAAACAACAATTAAAGCAATCAGAGCCCATAATCTGATATTTCCGAACGGGTTAAAGCGTTTGATATATCCTCTCAGCGCATACATGAAAATGGCACATGCGAGGGAGCGCAGTCCCGATATAAATCCGTTCAGAAATTCGCCTGACCAGGTCAGCGAAAAAGCCGCGAATACCGTCAGTAAAAAGCAGGTATATTTTTTCATGTCCAGCTTCATCAGAAATTCATTCAGAAAAAGCCCTGCAAAGACCACTACCAGAAAGTAATAACCCGCAAACCAGTTCATGGCATGAAAATCCGACATGGTTCTCATATTAATCTGAAAGCTTTCGTCCGGAACCTTTATCCTGTAATATGAAAAAGATACAATTATCAGAAGCAGGGCTGCAAAAAGCACCTGAAGCACCAGCTTTTTTGAAATCTTTCCAAGATTGATTCCTTTTCCTCTTTCTACCATAAAGTAGCCTGAAATCAGAAGAAATATTGAATTTGCAGTTGTACCGAAGGGCATAAGCCCTTCAATCATAAACAGCCTCCTGAAGAACACAGGCTGGCAGAAATAATCATTTCCAAACCTCAGAATCGAATCTTCATTTACAAGCTGAAACCTTGTGGCATGCAGACTTATGTGATAAAGAATTATCATCAGCATAGCCACAACTCGTAAGAGTTCAAAATTCGAGCTTCTTTTTTTCTGTTTATCCAAGTTAAATGAACCCCGTTTTTCTAATAGTTCAGCTTTTAATCTTACTGCTCTGCCGCAAGTAAATAGATGAGCGGAGAATTCCAGTAAATTGTTACTTCATTTGTTGAATAGCTCTGATCACTGTCCACGTAGCAGAGTGCCGCACTTTGTTCCGCGAGGACAGCCTTGGCATAAGGATCCTCAAGATTCTTGTTCGGACCGCCTACAAGCATTCCTGTAACAGCCTGTCCTGCCACCTGTGAAGGTCTGTGATGAGGATGTTCAGGAATAAGTGTTCCATAGCCTGTGACGAAACAATATCCCAATGCATTATTTCCAAGGAGATAATCTAACTGCATACCTGCAAGCTTACTGTATGTATCATCGCCTGTTACTTTGGCAGCCATATAAAGAAGTTCGCCATGATCGGCCACCATCATATTACTTCCCCATGGGAATGCACTTCCGAAGCCAAGATTATAGCCAGTCTTCTTTGACTGTTCAACAAGAGCATCCGCATTTTCAATTATTCTTGCCTTGCCTATCTCAGCAAGACCTGCATCATCACATAAAGCAAGATCATATTCGGCGTAGAGACCCATGTCTGCCCAGCCAAGACCTTCTTTTAAATTCTTATCATCTTTATTTGCGGTTATAAAGCTCTTTGTCTTATCAACGCCTGCGATATAAAGTTCTACAGCTGCCCAATATCTTTCATCCATAGTGAAGTCATCAGGATATTCGCCTGTAACTATGTCTTTAGGATTTCTGTAGCCTGTATATTTCTCCAGACCTTCAAGGTAATCCCATGCCTTTTCCGCAGCTTCAAGAGCAGTCTTGCTGAAATCAGGATCGATATCCTTATATACTACGGATGCCTTGGCCATAATGGCTGCGAAGTCACCGGTAGCAGCAACCGAAACCGGTGCCAGATAAAGCTGATCTGTTTCATCCTGAGGAGCAACCGTTTCAGGGAATACAAGGCATGAAACCTTATGATATACTCCGCCGCTCTCAGCGTCCTGCATCTTCAGCATCCAGTCAAGACCATATCTTGCTTCATCAAGAATATCAGGTATCTTATTTCCACTTTCAGGAATGCCCATCTGATCATCATCCACGTTGAAATCAGTGTAGCTGTTCAGAAGGTCAGCCAGAGTCTTTGCTGTAGAGACAACATATCTTCCATAGTCGCCTGCATCATGCCATCCGCCGCTTACGTCAACCTTCTTACTCTCGTCACCATAAACTACAGCCTCGCCCATATGGCATGCAGGATGATCAAATACACCGGTACTGTCCAGTTCCATTCCGCATCTCTGCTTGTAAAGCATCAGAACCGAATCTCTGTAAATATCATAATATGGAGTTTCACCTATGAAGAAAGTATAACTCGGTCCCTCAGCTGTACAGATATAGTAATTGCCGACCTCGGTAAAATCAGAGAAATCAGCCTGTCTTATATCAAAGCCCGAACCATAATCATGTACAGGAGCACCAAGCTTTCCTACATAAACAGTTTCATTTGTATCTGCATTACAGATTATGAAATCCTCATCTCCCGTACTTTCTGTCTTAACAGCCGCAACTTTGGTTCCGTTTATGTCATAGCCCATCTGATTAACGGAAACCTTTACGTAGTTAGGCAGTGCAGGAACTGCTGTTGCTTTTGAAGCATCCTTGACAACAAGCTTAACATTATCGATATAGACATTATGCTCACCCGGGTCAGATGCCATGTCATCCATTTTACCCATATTGAAAACCAGTCTTGGAGCCGGGTCTGAATCATCTGTCATTTCAAAATCAACTGAGAAATTCGTAACATTCGGTCCTACTTCAATATTATCACCTGCATATGCATGATAATCGCCGCCATTGATCTGCAGCCTGTACTGAATCTGCCTCTTGATATCGCTTGAAATATCAAAGCTGTAGGTATAAACACAGCCCTGACTGAGCTGGAAACCGTCATAGAAAATCTGGTTAGCGTAATCAACACCGCCGCAGCTCTTAATCTTAGAAACCAGCTGTCCATTCTCGGCTTTCATGTCAAATGAGCCGCCATTGGTGTACACACCAAATCCGCCATCCCCGTCTTCGAAATCAACATCCACAAGAACATCACCGTCGGCAACCCCTCCGCCGGCTCCGCCGCCATCCGCAAATGTATCCTCAAGTGTATATGGCCCTTCCCCCTTAAGATCGGACTCAGCCACATCCTTTTCTACAGCATCACCGGTTGCAGTATCGGCAGCCGTAGTCACTTCCGTGTTCTGTTCCGTTGATACACTTCCATTTCCCGAACCACAGGCCGAAAGTCCCAAAACCATTGCTGCTGCTATGATCAAACTAATCTTTTTCTTCATCTCAAAAACCTCTCTAAGCCATTTAAAACCGGGCAGAAAATCATGCATAAATCCTTGTCTGATTTCACACCCCAATCAAAATACACATACATAGTTATTGTATCATACTATCGGCAAAGAATAAACATCATAAAAAACAAAAAACTAAGCAAAAAAAAGGATGATAACCGAAATTATCATCCCCTGTTTCACATTTTATTATTTAGTCAGTTTCATAAATCTTGATATAAACATGGCTGTCTGTGCTCTTGTTGCACCGTCAGCAGGCTTTACGTAGTATCCATCCTTCTTATTAAATCCGGAAAGAACTCCGGCTGCCGAAGCCCATGAAGCTGCATCCACGAAAGCTTCATTTCCAAAATCCTTATAATCTTTGGCTGAAGAAACTTTTGTATCCCTTGCGGATGTATCCATACCCATCTTATCTGCAAATCTCTTGAAGAGAAGCGCCATCTGCTGTCTTGTAATAGGATTTAAAGGCTTAAAATCATTGTTCCCCTGCTTATCCTTATATCCGGTTATAATATTCTGACTGCTTGCCCACCTTACTGCTTCGTAGTAATTAGAACCTTCAGAAACATCTCTGAATTTTACTGCATTGGACATATCATCTCTATATGGATTGTGTCCGAGTGTGAATGCCATGTTGTAAAGCATTATAGCAAACTGGGCTCTGTTAACAGGAGCACCCGGCTTATACTTAACCTGACCATTCGCATCAGTTGAGATTCCACCTACGATTCCTGTTACATATGCATCTGCTATCTCATTTGCACCTGTCGTTGTCTGAGGAACATCATTAAACGGCCAGTTCTGAAGATTAATGCCACATGAACCACCTTCCTCAAAATCCGGAACTACAAACAGAAGCGTTACAGGCGCCTCATCTTTTCCTACTGAGTAACTGAATCTTTTTGAAGAACCCGGGATAAATCTGGCTATCAACTCACCGTTTTTAACGATTCCTACATTGTAGTAACCGGAGTAATCATCCTCTGATCTGTTTGCTATAACATCCGCATAAAGCGTTTCACCCGGCTTTACAGTGTATTTATATATTGCTCCGCGACCGACTGAGCCACGTGGCAACTGCTCGGACGGTCCGACATATAATAACTTATCAGGGTCATTTAAGCTTACATTGTTAATTCCTATCTCAAGATTTCCCTTTGCCATGTCACTACTTACAGCAAGGTTCTTTTTGCTGAAGAATTCAATCTCTATTTCACATTCATCATTTTCTTTCGGCGATGCCCACCATAAGTAATAAACTCCGGGAACATCTTCCTCGACCTCATCAAAATCTAACAGAAAATATTCTTCTTCATCGTAATATTCAAATTCAAACACCGGAATCTTGTCGAGATCTCTGAATGCCTTAAACAGTCTGTAGCCGCTGCCTTTACCCTTGAAGTTTAATCTTACAACAGTGTCAGAAAGACTCGGTACACTCAGCTTGCAAAGCTTACCGTTTTCAACCTTGTAGCCTTCCTCATGAACATCCCCATCGGTAATATCCTTCACTATAGCTGTTACAGCTCCGTCGCTCTTAACAGAATTCTTTCCTTCAGTAAGTACCGCCGCACTGTCCGCATAAGCTGAAATCTGTTTCGAGCCTGCATCTTCAAATGAAAGCTTTAGGTTAATCTCCTTGTTTTCTGTATTGTAATTATATGCGTCAACAACGAGGTAAACTCTTTTTACTTCTTCATCTGTATTTATAACAGTATTTGCATCATCATTTTCATCATCAGGATCATAATATTCAGGACTCTTATTCAGATCCCCGATAAAATAATAAGAAGCTTCAATATCCTCAGATACAGGAGTTACTTTAGCCATTTTCCCTTTAGGTACATCAAAATAGAATACATCCGCATACCTGATCCGATATTCTTTTTCCTCATCCTGAGAACCGTATCTATTGTAATAACAAAGAGCAACCTTAGAAGACTTATTCAGTTCTACAAGATTATCTCCATCTTCCAGCTTTATCTTTACGTCATCAGGAAGATTCTCAACAAGAAAATTATCCAGACTTTCCTCAGTGGCAGTAATTGTGAACTCTGCATTATAGTCGTCAGGTTCTAAGATAAGATATATATCTTTAGGCTCTGAATCTCCGTTTGAATAAGTGGCCATACCAGATAAAGAACACCAGTCCTGTTTTCCTTCTCCTTCACCATATATCAGATACATACTTCCATATTCGTAATCTGATTTAAATGAAACCGTTGTTCCGGCAGGAACTGTATATTTACAGTAGATAAGATTTGAACCCCGACGAAGGGTAATACCATACCCGGTTTCCTCATCCGTAAATTCATAATAATAAAAGTATACGGTAGAATCATTGGCAGAATCTATAGAATTATCTCCCTTTTTCAGTACTTTGGCACTGCTTTTGGCTTTTTCATATGTATAATCGTCCATATTAAAATACTGCACATTAATTACAGTACCATCACTATCATCTGACAGATTATACCACCATAAATAATAAGTTGCCTCCTCAGAGGAATCATTGACAAGAAAAACCGGTTCACTATACATTTCTGTAATCGAATAATACTTATCAAAGGCTTCATATGCGATAAAATCCGAATATCCCTCAGCCAGTTTTTTGGTAAGTCTTACTGCATTTCCTGCAGGGACCGCGACCTTATACAGAACACCGGAATCAATATTATTACTTATTACATGCTTATAAATATCAAAATCATACGTGGCAACCGGATATAATGCAATAAATTTGTCATCATCAGAAAGTATATTATCACCTTCCTGAAGAGTCTTTGCATCAGCCGTATGATTAACTATCGAAAGATTCTCTGTCTCGTTTAAGGTAACGTTTATCTTAAACTCATTCAGTTTTTCATCATATCGATATATGAAAATGTATACTGTCTTATCCTGATCAGTATTGTTTATCGTTGAGTATGATATATCCGGTGAAACCGGGAACCATTTAGAGCTGTTCTCCAGATTCTCATAAAAATCTACACCTCCGATCAACTCATCCTCTTCAGCGGAAGGCATACCTTCAATCGAAAAATCAGCCACTTTACCTGAAGGAATTACAGCCTTGTATATCTTTGCACTTCTATATCTGTATTCATCATAATAATTTTCATCTAAATCATAATATTCATGATGTTCGACATACTGCACCTCATCTGTCACATCACATTCATTCTCTCCTTCACTGAGTAGAACGGCCGCTCCGGGTACAACTGTTTCCATCATTAAATTGTTCAAAGGGGTAAACGAAATGACAAAATCCGTGTCAGGTTCATTATAATAAGTCCACCATACATAGATTACCTTTTCGTCTTCAAGCCCATTAACAATAGATTCTGAAGGATGGTAATCCGAAACATCAGAAAAGTGTTCATCACTATTAGTCTTTTCAAGACTTACAAATAATTTGAAACTATCATAACTGTCAGCGTTAATTACAGGACTTACTGTCGCAACGGTTTTGGCCGGAATAACAAATTTATAGAGTTTTCCTTCATCTTCACTGTAGCTTACATCATCTCCGGGCTGATCACCATTGTCAGGTATAAGTACATTGTATTTGACATCTCCGACAAGTTTTGTAGTTCCCTCAGCAAGCTCCTTTATCTCGCCCGGATATTCCCAGAGTTCACAGGCTTCGTCACCCTCTCCAAGAACATCATCAGTGAGGTCATCAGTCACAATCCCATTCACTGCCTCATCATCCGCATCGATCTCATAAGCCGAGTCAGCCCCCTCGGCATAAACATTTCCGAGACTTCCCACAGGTCCCGCTGCAAATGTACCGATCATCATAGCCGATGAAAGAAGTATACTAATCCCCTTTTTAATACTCCTCATACGCTTTCCTCCTTCTCCTATTAAATTTAGTTACTACATGGCATTCAAGTCAATCCGGCCGACTATTCTCCGGCATCTCCCGGAGATGCATCGGTAGGTGTTGAGACAGTTCCTCCTTCACTGCCTTCCACACCTCCGTTAACAGCCGCATTAAGCGTGTCTGCCAATGATGTATCAACTACAAAGGTGTCTGCACTGTATAAGTACATAACATCTGTGATACCGTAGGTCTTCATTACTGAAGATACATCATCATAATAGTATCTCGGATCCACGAGTATTATATGCTCATAGAAAGGAGTCAGAAACTGAATAAAGCTGTTTGCGTAAGAATCCTTGAAGATAAGGAGATTTCTTCCGCTCTGGCTCGTAGTCTCTATCTCAACAACCGGATGATTGCCTCCGAAGAATACGGTATACTGATCCTTCTCTTTAAGCTGGTCAACCATGAACATGGATCTTGACCTTAACTGAGAATCCGGATAATAAACATTATAGATAATATCCGTGCCCGTAGGCTCATAAACTACTATAGTATCTTCATGTGAAAGATTTCCGCTCCTGCTGGCAAGTGTACCGCGGAAGGATTCCGAAACAGTATGCGGTGTATATGTAACTCCCTCCATACTGAGTCCCAGTGTACTTGTTGCATCCTGGAAAACAGCAAGCGCTCCGAGGCTTGTCCAGTGGTGGTCGGTTCTGTAGTAAAGTCCCTTTTCTTTTGTAGCGTCATTTGCATTCTTATATGCACTGTTAAGAGAGTCTGCCGCATCTATGACACGGAAAGAGCCCAGAAGTTTTCCTTCTATATCCGCAATATCCTTAACCTGATTACGTACAGGTGCCTTGGCCGGAAGCATCTCCGGCATTATGGATGCCGCATCAGGTACGATCAAAGCGTACATCTTCGCATCAGGATATTTGCCGGCGAAAGCATTCATGGCAGAGATAGTATTCTTCACTGCTTCCTCGTTCGGTGTTGCAGGTGCCTGAAGAAGATATCCCTTCTTACCGATATAGATATTGCTGAACTCACGCTTACCCATCAGATAATCAAGGTTATACTTAGCCTTCATCCATGCATCTCTTCCAACAAACTGATCTGCATAGTAAGAATCGAAATCTCTTGCGAAAGTTCCGCTCTTCACACTCTCAACCCCTATCTTAGGTCTGGCCGCAAGAGGTCTGTTCTCATTGTCGGAGAATGTCTTATCCTTTGATATTATATTTGCCACAAAGAAGACCACAATTAACAACAGGACTATACTTGTAAGCAGAGTATTATGTGCTTTTCTGTTAGCCGCTATGATTTTTTTCTGAGAGGATCTTCTGCTTTTTCTTTCTCTATCCATAATCACGTCTCCGCTGCCTTTTCGATGCGGCAGCTTCTCTTAATCAATGTATCACTCTTTAATATATCTCTACCAGTATTTCTCTATCAATATTTTTCAATTAATATATCTCTTTCAGCATTTCTCTACATCAGATGCGTCATTCTCTGTCACATCAGAACTGGAAGTAGAGGAATGTATTGTAGGTTGCACTTACAAGATTAACTATGCAGAGCAGGAACAGAATTATATAAGCCGCTATTGAAACGTACCTCATGATTCCGCCTTCTTTAAATGCATATTTGTCATGCAGCTTCTTAAGGTAAGGACCGCAGAACAGGAATGCTATAACCATCAAAAGCAAATTCTCTTTTAAGATAAATGTAGTTGTGCCGTTCCAGAATCCGCCGCCACCTGCGCCGAAAAGTTCTCCAATGTAATGGAATGAACCACCGAGGTTAGGTGTAAAGAAGAATATCCAGCCAACGAAAGCCACAAGACTCGTCATCACGGCCCTGAGTGCATCCGGAAGGAAGTCCAGATTCTTCTTTATAACGAATTTTTCAAGGAGTACAAATATACCGTGGTAGATACCCCATGCAAGATAGTTCAGTGTTGAACCATGCCAGAGTCCCGTAAGTATCCATACTACCGCAAGGTTTCTTGCCTGGATTACCGGTGCGCATCTGTTTCCGCCGAGAGGAATATATACATAATCCCTGAACCATGCACCGAGAGATATATGCCATTTCCTCCAGAAGTCTGTCATATTCTTTGCAGTATACGGGTAATCAAAATTCTTCTCGAATTTGAACCCGAACATCTGAGCAAGACCTATGGCCATATCGGAGTAACCACTGAAATCGAAGTAAAGCTGAAGCGAATAGAATATCATACCCAGCCACGCCGTAACCGTAGCTTTGCCATCAACCGCATATGCCGCATTAAAAGCAACACCAAGGTTATCAGCTATAAGAACCTTCTTGAAAAGACCGATCATAAAAAGGTTCATGCCTTTTGCAATATTAGCTCTTTTAAAATTAAGGCTCCGAAGCTGAGCCGAAAAATCCTTGTACTGAACTATAGGACCGGATATAAGCTTCGGGAAAAATGTAATATACAATGCAGAGTCAAACGGATTTGCGGTAACCGGAGCCTTGCCCCAGTAAATATCCATGATGTAGGAAATCTCCGAGAAAGTAAAGAATGATATACCTATCGGAAGTGAAAGTCCTGTGTACTTATAAAGTATGAGAACAAGAACATCAACGCCGACTGTTATAAGCATTGTAAGCTTCTTGGTAAAGTAAGCTCCTCTCTCCTCCTGCTTTGCGATTTCCATTCCCGTTGCATAATGGAAAAGTACTGAAATGAGAAGCAGAAGAAGGTGTTTAGGGCTTCCCCATGCATAGAACAATAGACCTGCTATAAATATGATAATCTGCTTTACCTTATTTCCCGGTATCAACGCATAAAGAAGAAGCGTTACAGGCAGAAATATGAATATAAAGACCAAACTGCTGAAAGTCACGGTATTCCTCCCGTTATATATGAATTATTTGATAGCTTTAAGAAAATCGCTTACGATCTCATCCGGATTCTCCGCAGAAACCATAAGAATATAATTACCCTCTACATCAACCTTTGCCTTCTCAAGCATTGCCACCTGATCGGGAGCATAGCCTTCAAATACATTTTTCTGAGAATCCACTCTCTCCTCCATGGCCTTCTTAACAGTTTCCTGCTGGGAGAGATCGTTCAGCTTTACAAGAAGCAGTTCCTCGGAACCCATATTTGTAGATGGATAATAAAGCAGAACATCCGAGTATTCATTAGGGTCTATGCCATAAAGACGCTTTATCATCTGATTGTCACCGGTGATGACGTTCTTCTGACTGAATCTTTCGGACACCGCCTTACTAACATCCTCAAATGCCGCTTTACTCTCTCTGTCAAAGCTGTATTCACTTATAATAAAAATGACCATAAGAACCAGCGCTACGATCTTTAACGCAGTAAAGACCGGTGCCGCTGCTATGTCAAATCCTTCTTTTCTTTCGTCCATTCATGCTCCTCTTTTACAGTCCGCACATCAATTGCAGACTTACTCATATTTATTACATATATAAATCTCGCATAATCCACCACATAAATAAGTGGAGATCTTCTCTCATTGAGACAAATAATTTCACAATATAAGCATCCTTAAATATTATTCAGCATCGGCATCCGTATTGGTGGCAACGCCTGACTCATACATGCCCGCCTGAACATCATAATAAACACCAATCATATCGATACCCCAGTACCTGTAGAATTCACGTCTCAGATGGATACCGTCAATATCATAGAGGTCGGAATACTTCGCTGCTATACCGTCATTATCAACAAAAGGAACTCCCATCTCGGCGCAACGCTTCTTTACAGCTGCACTGTACTGAGGAATCTCACGCCACTTGGAGCTCTTTGCAAATGCAACCTCCTGTGCCGGAAGTATAGAATTTACGTATATTGTTGCATTCGGAAGCTCACGCTGAAGCATCTCAAGAACTTCCTGCATACCATTTGCATACTCTTCGGGAGTTTTCCAGAAACCTATGGAAGTATCATTAAGGCCGAAGCACAGGAATATCGAGCTGGGATTAAGAGCCTTAAGACTCGGAACCTGTTCTTCGATATTTCTTATAGTCCATCCTGCGCCCGCGAAGACTCTCTCGGGAGCAAGACATTTGTAATATGAGAAACCAACGCCACGGGAATCGCCAAGCAATGCATAATCTTCAAAAAGTGACCATACATCAACATCCTCATTCTGAAGGGCCGCTTTCTTCTCCTCAAGCTCCGCCTTGATCTCTGCACGGCGTCTTTCTTCCTTTATGGCATTAATCTCGTTTGTGTCCTGAGCCTCGAGTCCCTTAAGATAAGCAACACCTTCGGATACGTTGGCCTGCTTCTTCTTCTCGGAATTGCTGCCCACAACTTTTAACACAATAAGAAGCAGTAGACCTATCACCGCTACTGCCACTACATATGTAAATAATTTATTATTCCCTTTCATTACGGACTGTTCCTCTCTATGATGCCTGAATAAAGTATGTCGCACGAATGTGCTTCCCCTTGTATAACAGGAAACTCAGTTCCCTGCTATTCAAAAAATGACATACACGGTATATGATAGCATTTTTCCATGTGCATTTCAATAAGACCTTTCGCCGCGGGAACAGACCCGGTATATGGGCTTCTGACCAAAAATCAATAATCATTTGGTTATATGGTATGTCTTGTAGTATAATGACATGAGTATAATCAGACCGTCAGGTTTTAAGGAGGAAAGAACGATGGAATTAATACAGAGTTTTTCGGTAGACCATACACGAATTGTACCCGGAATATTCACCAGCAGGGTTGACCGCCTCGGTGAATACTCAGTTACGACCTACGATATAAGACTTAAGAAACCAAACAGGGAGCCTGCTGTAGATGTTTCGGCAATGCATTCACTTGAGCACATTATAGCAACCTATCTCAGGAATGATGCTGATTGGAAGGATGAAGTCATTTACTGGGGGCCTATGGGATGTCTTACCGGATTTTATCTGATACTCAAGGGAAACCGTGCACCGAAGGAAATATTTGACCTTCTGCTCAGTGCCTTCAGATCCGTTGACAGTGTTGATGTAGTTCCCGGCACTACTCCCGAGAATTGCGGAAACTACCGTCTGCATAACCTGGAGATGGCAAAATGGTATGCTGATGAATTTGCATCCTATCTCGAAGCAAACAAGAATAATGATGCCATCTTTGAATATCCGAAAGCCGACCGCCTCGTAACAGACGACGGACAGCAGTTCTTTGATTCATAAACAAATGCAGGCCGAAAGGCACACAAACCAAAAACCTCTATCCCGCCGGATAGAGGTTTTTGATTTAATTATACCATATATTCATATCAACGTAGCTGTTGATACCTTTTACTCTTCCGCTGCTGGTGTACTGCCATATTCTGTATGGAAGTCCATGCTTATCCAGAAGATTTATCTCCTGATTGATGTCTGACGGATAATGCGGGAACCATCTCATATATTCTGTAAGTGCATCAGGATAAAGCGGCCAGTAATAACCTGCATAATATCCCGGTGTGTAACCCAGACTCTTTACCTTCTGACAGAAAGCCGCTACAACCTTGGTCCTTGTTTCAGGATCAAGCTGTGAATGTCTGGTAAGATTACCATCCTCATCATACTGTGCTTCCGTGTCTACGAATATAGGAAGTTCAACCTTTCCTCCGTAATTCTTGATAAGATTGACTACAAACTGAGCTTCCTCCTGAGCTTCCGTTTCATTTATGGCTTCCGTAAAGAAATATACTCCGACTTTAATTCCTGCCTTGTTGGCGCCTATAAGGTTCTGCATGAATCTCTTATCTTCGGCAAGCTTAAATGTGCCGTAGCCTCTGAAGCCCGCTCTTATGATAACGAATTCAACTCCGTCATTCTTAACCGCATTCCAGTCAATATCACCATTATATGCAGAAATATCAATTCCGAACCACGAAGTGATATTGCCATCCTTATTCATATGATACTTACGGCCGTTAAGCGTAAAGTTGGATCTCTCGTTCATTACGAACTGCATTTCCTTGTAGAATTCCTTATCGTAATCCGCCTTGGCAATACGGTTCTCCCTCAGACCATACTTTACAAAGTGATTCAATATGCTTATATCATCATCACCGAAGGCTGCATAAACATCCGGATGATATTTGATATAAAAATAATAATCATAGATAGATTCCATCTGAATTCCGGAATAAATGGTAAGAGGATTCTTCAGCTCATTTACATTTACAGCTGTTCTTCCTTCATTTTTCCCGTACTTCATATAATGCTGATAATAGGCTTTATAATCATTTCTATAGAGATGTCTTACATCATCGTATGCATTTCTATAAGACTTAACATCGAAATTCTCCGAAGCCTGTCTTCCTTCATTCATACCGCATTTGATGAAATGAATAAGGCCTACTATATCATTATTCCAGCCATAGGCACGTCTTACGTCCTTGTTGACAGTGAAATAATAATCAGCATCGAATACTGCGCTGTAATCCACTCCGGCGTAAGAAGTAACTCCACCGACTCTAGCGGTAACGCCCTTTGCAGTACGCCCTTCCTTTGAACCGAACATGGCATAATGCTTATAGTAGCTTCCCGTATTAAGCCCATATACATTTCTAAGATCTACATAAGAAAAAATATAAGAGTCAACGTCAAACGCATCATTTCCTACACGTTTTTCATTCATACCGAAATTGGTGAAATGCCAAAGGGTTTTTACGTCATCCCCTTTATATGCCGCAGCTATATCCGGATATTTCTGAATGTAGTAGAAATAGTCATATACCGGTGCATAATTAACACCGTCTTTTACAGTAACAGGATTCTGAATACTGTCAACGCCTGTGGCAACTCGGTTCTCTTTAGAACCAAAGTTCACGTAATGCATATAATATCTCTGATAATTTGTGCCGTAGGCAACTCTCAGATCCTGGTACTGATTCCTGTAAGAATTAATGTCAAATGTTTCGTTTCCTCTTCTGGCTTCTTTCATTCCGAAATTAACGAAATGCCAGAGTGTCTTGGTTTCGTCCCCTTTATATACCGCAGCTATATCCGGGTAACGTGTTACATAATAATCATAATCATATACAGCGCTGTAATCCACGCCATCCAGGACAGTCACATGCTGCACCTTTTCCTCAGGTTCGTCAGTATCACCCATGCTGCCGGTACTGCCCGTATCTTCTATATCGCCGGCGTTATCCCTGGTGTCTGTACTTCCGACGATGCCCTTGTTGTCGGTGTTTCCGACATTGCCCTTGCTGTCAGCATTTCCACCATTGTTCTTGTCGCTCGTACCTTCTGTCTGATTTGTATCCACTCCACCTTCCGCGCCCTGAACCAGGGCATCAGTCAATGTGGCTTTTTCCGGTGCCGAAGCCTCCGCGGCTTCTGCGGTAATTCCGTTTCCTCCAAGTAATACCGCGGCAATGGAGGCCGCAAGTACTATCTTTCCAATTCTCATTTAGTCCTCCGTTTATGTCTAATTTACCTTGTTAAAAGCTTTTACGGCGTAGCTCTTTCTCGGGATAAGGAATGTATCCGAATGATTACCCGGCAGCATGATGGTACTGAAGAATTCTTCAGTTGCCCTTTCAACACATTCCTGATCGGTTTCTTCATCCAGCGGCGCTATAGCCTTATAGGCCTTCCAAAAGCTTACTCTGTAAGAATTCTCATAACGTATGAAGAAACTGAGCTGTACTTCTATCCTGTTCCAGTCAGAATTAATGTAATTTGCCGATACAGTATTGGTACTCATATTGTAATGGAGCAGGTTATATGCTCTCGGACCTGTCCACTGTATAAGTCCGAGTCCCGGATAATACTTGCTGTCAGTGCTGTTAAGATATCCGTTACGGCTTATGGCGATTCCTCTGTTTTCGTAATACGGGAAGAGGTAATCCTTACAATAAGCATCCAGGTCTGCAATAATAGTTGCTCTGTCAGGGAAGTCCTTTACAAACTCCGCTTCGATAATATCTGACTGAATATTTGATTCACAGTACATACAGCCTATGATTCCGGCTATGGCGTAATCCGAATAACCCTCGGAACGAAGGTATATCCACACCTGTCTTTCAGCTTCCGATATGTCAAACGGGATAGGTTTATATTCTGTATCATCTCCCTTGCCGTTACGGCCTTCCTTATATCCGAACTTAAGGAAATGAATATAGTATTTATAAAAGCTGGTGCCATACATCTTCTGAAGATCTGAATATCTGTTGGCATATGCATATACATTAAAGTTCTCACTTGCACGGCGGCATTCTTTCATTCCGTAATTAATGAAATGCTCAAGTATAAGGTCATCACGGAATCTGTAAGCACGCATTACATCCTTGCTGTATGTAATATAATAATTACAGTCATAAATGCAGCTGTAATCCACACCATCCTTTACTGTGACAGGATGTGCCATGGCTGTAATACCCTTTGCTATTCTGCCTTCCCTCTTGCCGTAATTCAGATAATGCATGTAATATTTCTTATAATCATTTCCAAATGCACGTCTTAAGTCCGCATGAGCGTAAGCATAGGACTTAAGTTCAAAACTTGCCTTAGAAGCTCTTCCCTCATTCATTCCGAAAAGTACGAAATGTCTGAGTATTCCGATATCATTATTTGTTCCCAGAGCCGCTTTGACATCAGGATTCTTTTCAAGATAATAATCAACATTAAATACAGCACTGTAATTAACGCCTTCAAATACCGTCACGGAGCCTACTCTTGAGGTTACTCCTGTTGCCACTCTGCCCTCATTCTTACCCCATGTCAGATAATGTGTATAATATCTTGACCAATTGGTCTGATATGCATTTCTGAGATCGGGATAGGCATAGATATATGAAAGAGGATCAAAGTCGGCACTTGCGCGACGCACTTCATTCATTCCATATAAAACAAAATGTCTTATAGCCTTCTCTCTGTCCGCCTTACTTCCTGTACCGAAGGCTGACTTAAGATCCGGATTATTTGCTATGTAATATTCATAATTATAAACCGGTGAATAATCAACGCCGTTACAGATATTAATAGCAGGATTATCTTCTACCGGAACTTCACTTTTCTTAACAAGCTTATAGTAAGCTATGATTCCTTCCGCATCTGCTTTTGCAAGGGCACGGAGCTTATCATCACTTGAAAGATACTTCTGATAATCGGAAGCGTTTGAAAGATAAGCATGCTTTATCATGATTGCCGGAAGATTGCAGAGCTTGGGACGTCTTAAATATCCGTACCAGTCCTCGGCACTTCCGTCACTGTATTTGTCATCCTCAGAACTTCTTATGATTGTGCCCCTGCTTGTAAGTCCAAGAGCTGTAAGTCTTGCAAGTATCTGAGTGGCAAGTCCCTTGCCGATGGTATTGAAATCAGGTTTAAGATTGGCATTCTGAATGATGATATATGCACCTGTTACAGTAGTGTCTGCACTGTCATCAAGTCCGAAGGTAACGAATACATCCGCAGCCTTGCCTACCGCATAGTCAACTCTCATCTGATATGATGTCTTATCACCGTAGTCATAAAGTGAATATCTCGGAACCTTGTAAACCTCACAATTATATTCGGAGAGATATTCGAAAAGGAACTGCTGAACCTTACCATTGATCACATTTTCGGCAATCCTTGAACCGTTATATGTCTTTACAATACCGGCATCATAGGCCTTATCTGTTCTGGTATCATCACGTTCCGCATTAAGAGCTATGACAATCTTTCCGTTATTCGTACCTACGTTGTCGATTCCCTCTGGAAGTGAAAGCGTCATATCATCCGATATCCCGATTTCTTCCTTCTCTGTTTCATCATCTGCGTCATCATCAGCGTAATCATCAGCTTTATCGTCCGTATCAACGGTATAAGCATCCCCAGGCGTACTTTCCTCAGCAAGCCATGCATCCGCCTCGACTAAAGCTGCCGTATCAACGCCGAAATACACTGTATTTTCATCGTCTCCAAATGCAGTGAAGCTATAGCTTCCGGAGTTTTCCGGAGTAAACTTAACTACTATCTCGTCTTCGGATACTGCTTCTCCCTCAACGATAAACTCTTCTTCAGTTTCCGTATCAGTAACAACAAATGCACCGGTGTCTGCAGCCTCTTCGGCATTTCCGCTTCCGAGTTTAATGTAGACAAACTGCTCTTCTCCAAGGGTGAGGGCATTATTTCCGACAACCATGTAATCTACGGAGAATTCCTCCTCGGCATCTGTCACAGTTGCATCACTTGTCACAGTTGCATCATCTGTCTCAGTGGCATCATCTGTCTCAGTTGCATCATCTGTCTCAGTGGCATCATCTGTATCCGTGACATCATCTGTATCCGCTGTATCTTCCCTGTCAATACTGTCAGCATCGTCTGTAGTGAATGTTTCTTCGATTTTCTCATATGTGTCCGCTTCCGCAGCAAAGCTCATACTCCTGAATCCCGGAGCAGTTATAAGCATCGCTGCCGCAAGTCCCATCGCAAGGATCCGCTTTAGTTTTCGCATATCAGTAAGCCTTTCTTCCTTCTTTATAGCCGAACTTGATATAGTGCACATAGTAGTTAGCATTATTTGTGCCATATACCTTAACTAAGTCAGCATTTTTAGATTTATATACATTTAAATTAAATGTCGTTTTAGCCTGTCTGCCCTCCGACATTCCAAATTTAACAAAATGCTCAAGGGTTCTCTGATCATCTAGTCCATATGCTTTCTTGATATCAGGATATCTTAAAACATAGTGATTGTAATCATATACAAGACTATAATCCGTTCCTGAATAGCTTGTGTAATATCCCCGCATCTCGGTACATCCTATGCCCACACGGCCTTCTTTCTTACCAAAATTCTGGAAGTGCATATAATATCTCTTGAGGTCATTCTTATAGATATGACGAATATCCGGATACCTGTAAGCATAAGAGATTACATTAAACGGTGCATTTCCCTTACGTCCTTCGGCCATGCCGAAGTTTACGAAATGACGGAGCGCCGCAATATCATTATTTGTTCCATAAGCTTTTACTATATCAGGATTCTTGCCAAAATAATAATCCGCATCAAATACCGCACTGTAATCCACACCGTCCAGCATCGTAACTTTTCCTACTCTGGTGGTCACGTTCTTGATCCGGTTCCTGCCTTCTTTTCTGCCCCATCTGGCATAATGCTGATAGTAGGCAGCAAGATTATCGCCATAGACATTTCTGAGATCGGCGTAAGCATTCTTATATGAATAAACGTCAAATGCATCGTTGCCGCGTCTTCCCTCTTTCATGCCGAAGAGTACGAAGTGACGCAGAACCGCAGCATCATTTGCCTTTAATGCCTTCCAAACGTCAGGATATTTTGAAACATAGTAATTATAGTCATAAACCGAACTGTAATCTATGCCGTCATATACCGTTGCATAGCTGGTCTTTACAGTTCTTTCAATAGTAGTAAATGCCTTGATTCTGGCACAGAGTCCCACATCGGAACCATATACATAAGTTCTGTTTCCACTTGCGTCAGTGCCTGTCACGAACCTTGTTCTGTAAAGGTCCTTGGTAATTCCGTTTTCTACGAGGAAAGACTGATTCGGCTCAACGTGACTGTAGAAATTATATGAGCTGTCGGAATAATGTCCGTCAAGGTATATGGTTGTCTTGCTGTCCCCACTGTCGCTATCACTCAGTGTTATAACAATTGAAACAGTCTCGCCTTCGTAGAATACCGGTGAGCTGCCGAGTTTAACCGTGTATATACCGGCATAATCAGTTCTGCCGGTTACAGGTCTGGCAAGCACAGGCGTTCCTGAAACAGGATCAAGTTCCGAACCGCCATAGGCTGCCTTCGGATTCCTGTAAAGCTGAATTGAATAATCCACATTGTCATCGGCAAGTGCAAATGAAACTGCCGAAAGCCTTTCAGCCATATCTCCACTTATCTTAAATATATTGGCAATTGAATTGCCGTTGGTCAGATTATATGTCTGATTACCATAGCCGCCGTCGTACTGATAATTGAAATCATAATCTCCTGCCGGTTCAAATCTGAAAGCAGATGATGTATTCATACTTCTTTTTCCAGAAAGAGAATTATATTTTCTCAGCAGTGTAGGATCATAATATGATATCCAGAAATAATCATGATTACCCTTACCCCAGCTGTTCTTTACCAGCCAGGCGCCGTCGCCTTCTGGTGTATATGAAAAGTTATTTCTACTGTAGCTGTCATCCCATCCTATAAGAAGGACTGCATGACCGGGCATAGTCTGATTTGGATAAACATATGAGACACCGTCTCTTGCAAAATATGATGTATCAAACTTAATTCCCGTTATGGCTGCACCATATGTAAGGATAAGATCTTTTACATAGTCCCTGTTGACATTTTCAACAAGACGTGAATCCTTCATGTGAACAGCGTTGCGTGTGTATTCAAGAGAAGGATCAAGTACAGCCGTTGCTCTCGCTGATGAATACGGTGCCAGAGACTCATCTACAAGTCCGACCCAGCTTGCCAGAGTAAACTGTGAAACAAGAGGGCTTCCTCCATTTTCCAGGAAATCCCTGTTACTGCTTCCTACCATGTTATAATCCCCTTCAAGATTTCCGAGAGGATCCTTAGTAGCACTGCTGTGATAGGTAAAGTAAGCAAGCTGGAATTCCGAATAATCAGGAGTTGTTCCGGAAGCATTTTTTGATACAAATCCCTGCTTCAGCATAGATGTCTCAGCCATACCCGTTGCACCGAAAGCCCAGCAGGTATTGTAGCCGCCCTGATTCTTTACGGAAGTGATATTTCCTGTAGTTCTCATATCATAATAGTTATAGGAATTTTCCAGACTTTCCTCATCTCCGGGAACCAAAGAATCGTCGCCATCTTCATTTCCATCGGCATCGCCCGGAGTCGCATCACCCGGGGTGGCATTTTCTCTGCCGTCCATGAAATCCCCATATGAATCCTCATCATCAGGATTAATATAGAAATCAGCATTTTCTATCAGATCTTTCATTTCATCAGAAAGAAGATCATCCTGTGATCCGGTATCCGTGTCATAAACCAGATTCTCATCAATCGGGCTGAGACCGTCATTGTCCGATGCCATGCCATATGAGTTTCCGGTTCCGCCTCCCAGTGTTCCGTCCGCAATATCATATTCTCCGGAAAGTTCACCATCGGCATATTTTTCCGAGGAATAACCGTAGGAGCCGGTACTGCCAGCCTCTACACGGTTTATCCCGTTATAATTTCCTGCTGCACCTGCCAGGATCATTGCCCCGGCAAGTACAAAAGCTATCTTTCTTCTCACTGTGCAGAACCCCTTCTTCCTTCTTTCTTACCTGCCTTGATATAGTGCAGATAGTACCTGGCAAGATCGTTACCATACGCCTTTCTCAGATCCTTATTACTGTTTTTGTAATAATTCACATCAAACTCAGCGCTGGCGCGTCTTCCTTCCTTCATTCCGTAATTTACAAACTGCTTAAGAACTTCGACATCGTCTCTTCCGAGAGCTCTTCTTACATCCTTGTTATTGGCAAGATAGTATTCAAAGTCATAAACAGCCGAATAATCAACTCCGCCAAGTTTTGTCACATATCCTATAGGAGATGTGATTCCTGTTGTCTTATTTCTTCCTTCAGACTTACCTGCATTTATATAATGAAGATAATATCTGGTATAATCATTTGCATAGGCACTTCGGAGGTCAGCATATGCATTCTTATAGGATTTAACATCAAATGTAGCCTTAGCCTGTCTTCCTTCCTTCATTCCGAAAACCACGAAATGACGGAGCGCAGCCGCATCGTCAAAACCGTAAGCCTTCTTGATGTCAGGATAATAGTGCGTGTAGTAATTCCAGTCGAATACATCTGCGTAATTCACACCGTTATATATAACGGCATAATTCTTCATGACTCTTGTTACGGTTGCCTTTCGTCCTTCCTTCTTTCCGAAGTTGATGAAATGCATATAGTATTTTACAAGATCATTCTTATAGATATGTCTGATGTCCGCATGGCTGTATGCATAAGCAATGATATCGAAATCAGCGCTTGCCTGTCTTCCTTCCTTCATTCCGAAGTTAACGAAGTGCTGCAGAGTTCTGACATCATCATTTCCGTATACATTCTTAAGGTCAGGATACTTGGATGTATAATATGCATAATTATATACAGCCGCATAATTTACACCATTAAACTTTGTAACTGTTCCTACAGGAGCATTTACGCCTGTTGTTGTTCCGCGTCTTGATACCTCATTCTTTCCGTACTTCACATAGTGAAGATAATACTTTGTAAGGTCGGTACCAAACTCATTACGAAGATCTACATTTGCATTCTTATAAGAATTTACGTCAAATGTAGCGATGGCCTGTCTTCCCTCCTTCATTCCGTTATTTACGAAATGCTGAAGTGCCCTCTGAGAATCATTTCCGAATGCCTTCTTAAGATCCGGATATTTATTCATGTAATATTCAAAATTATAGACAGGTGCATAATCCACTCCGTTATAAACCGTCACAGGTCCGTCCATATAGAGACTTCCGTCAACGGTTGCTTCACCCTTGTGACCACTGTAGATTGCAGCTGCCGCAGCAACAAGTGTTGCATTGTAATCAAGAGCAACTTCATTGAACTGATAATTATCAGCAGTATCCTGATAATTGCCTCCCATTCCCGGGCCGCCTACAAGAGCACCTGTAAGTACGTGTGCCTGAGCTGTTGTTCCCTTTGTTCCACCGGTGTATCCGGATGCCGCCCTGTGGTGAGGATACTTTGAGCTGTTTGACGCAAAGCCGCATACATAGCACTGGTTTCTCGGGTTTGAACCGAGTATATAATTCATCTGCTGCTCAGCCCAGCCTCTGTAGGTATTGGTTCCCGTGAGCTTATCATACATAAGAGCCATATACTGCATTGAGGTATTGTAACGGCATGAACCCCAGTCATTAATACATTTGTATACGCCGTCAACTGTCGAGCCGCCTATCTTGTTCGGTGAAAGCTGATCGCTCTTTCCGTTATAGAAAGCAACAGCTGCCTTGGTATCATCCCATGAAAGCGGCCAGCCAACATAAAGTGCCTGTGAGCTGTATCTGTTATATTCATTCAGATACTGGCTGTCATTTGTAACTTTGTAAAGAATAGTTGCCGCGAGGCAGTAGTCATCTGCCCATGAACTTGAATTATAGAAGCTTCCTGCCGAATGATTTGTAGCCTTCTGATTATCTCTTGCATATGCGAAAAGCTTCTTGGCTGTATCAAGGTACTTCTGTCCGCCGAAATTCTTATACTGCATGGCAAGCGCAGCAACTGATAGGCTGACTATGTCGGTTGAAGGATCATTTGCACCCGAGAAATAGAAAGGTCTGTTGGCATTTGACTGATTCTCGGGAGCTCCCCAGTAACCGTGGTCATATCCTGCGCCACCCTGTCCTACCTGTACACAGAATGCTTCAACCTTTGTACCTGCCGAATTAAGAACGGTACATTTTACAAAATAATCAGCAAAACGGGTAGTGATCTTCTGAAGATGGCCTGTCTGGGATGCAGTCTGATATGCATCTTTATTGGTGTCGTAGCTCATTCCGAGCACAAATGCGGAATATGCTGCGGGAAGACCGAACTTAACATGATCTCCGGCATCATGATATCCGCCTGTAAGATCGACCGTTACCGTACTGCCATCGCTTCTTCTGTAGGTTGTTTTGTCAAATGTATGGCAGTTGTTCCTCCAGCTGTGGAGACTGGCATTCGTAACATCGGTGCCGCACATATTTGCATCATAGAAATACAGTGACTGCTGAAGAAGTTTTGCGTAATTATAAGGAACAGCAGCTTCTGCCTCCTTTACCGTGCCTTCCTCAGCGTATCTGGTGAAACCTGTGACAGGAGCCGCAAATGCCGCGCCGACAGTCAATGCCCCTGCAAGAAGTGTTGCTGCTAATCTTTTTAGTCCTTTTTTCATGTCCTTCTCCGTTCTACTAATTATTTTCTACTATACGAAAAAGAGGCAAAAGAACCTATTTTCTTCTGTCTCTCCTCCGGTCATCCTCACGTAAGTCCATAGATATTGTGATTATACCACATTTTACTGACTATTTGCTGAATTTTTTGTGAAGGAATTCGCTTACTCCCGCCACGGGATTCTTAAGTGCCCTTCTAAGGCGGGCATTGGATTCCTCCAGATTCTTTATATGATTCTCCTTAAGCCTGAAATCCTCTTCAAGTCCTTCAAAGGAGATATTCTTCTTAGCATAATTTCTTGTTATCTGATATTTCCAGTTTTCTCCGTAAACCTTCTGCTGGAACTTATCCTCCATCTCAGCAAACTTCCCGCATTTCTTCTCATCTATTCCGAAATGTTCCATAAGTACCTTAAACGGAAGCACTGCTTCAATATCGGGATGATCCTGATAAAAATAGAAGCAGGTTCTGTATTTAAGATATTCCGGATTTACGTTCTTCTCATAAACCCATTCATAATCAATAAGCCTTACAGTCCCCTCATTATCTTCGATGAAATTACTGAGGATGCAGTCCACATTTGCAAGTCCCGGAATCCCATCCGGTGTAAGAGCCTCAGGATTATAATCAAATACTGTATTCAGAGTCTTTTCAAACTCTGCCAGGATCCTGGCAGTCTGATCACGTCTCCCGTTCTGATCATCAGCCTCCGGCCTGTCATTTATGGAATCTCCATGTGTCTGAATATAAATGATCGACTCATAGAGTTTCCTGTCAAGAGTCTTACCTTCGACATATTCAAAGCTAAGTACACCATTTTCTGCTGCATCACACGGAACCGGCTTTATAAAGCGATACAGCCCGGTTAACAGCTTATAATTCTCATTTATCTTTTCAAGATGTGCGACTGCTTCTTCGGAATCAGCCTTCTTCTCTACAAAAAGCTTTCCGTCTTTTCTCTTTATAAAAGTATCCACCCTGTACTGAGGCGCACGTTCGGTATTGAATCTTGCATAAAGCATTCCATCCGGCTCAGCCTTCTTATCCGGAATCGAGGCGCTGTACTTCTTTAATACCAGAAGATACGAATTAACGAAGTTCTCCCATATTCCTTCTTTTATCATCTCTCTCATGGCTGATTCTTCGTCAAAGAGTACATATCTGTCTTTATCATATGCAGGGGTAAAGACTGCCGGATTGATCTTCATTTCATTTACAAAATCAGATCTGTAGATAGATCGCGGAAGTCTGAAGTCGGGATAAGGATAATATTTTTCTTCTACGTAAAGCCCTAAAGCTTCTAAATCATTAATATCCCTAAGAGAAACAGTTGAAGAATCTTTTGATGTAATACTGCCGAAGTATCTTCCGGAGGATTCATTTGCAACTCCCGAAAAATACTTAAGGGCAAACTTATTATCGGCAGCCACTATCAGGCGGCCGTCTTCCTTAAGATGGCTGACAGCACCGGAAACCATGGAAATGATATCCATGGATTCATCGGGAACTATAATGATATTATCGTACTTTTCATCCGGAAAAACAGTGACAGAGTCAGCAGCGCCATCCCGTCCGGAATTTCCGCTGACATAGAAACACTCTCCCGATAACCCGTACCAGGAGAGAAGGTTCTTATGAATACACTTTAGTTCATCATTATATATCATTGCATTTTCTCCGATAACTTACCTATTCAATGGTAACCACTGAATTCATATCATAATATCCCACAGTATCCTTCGATGATACTACTGAGATAGAGGTAACATCGTAAAGTCTGTGATATACACGGAGTTCATATTCCTCAAAGCGGGTGCATCCAAGAGATATAAGATATTCACCGCCCTGAAGGTCTACTTTCTGGGTAAATGTAACAGTTCGCTCCTCACCTGCTTTAAGTGGGCCGACGTCACACTTTTCCATCATGGTATTTGTACCGGTAACATCGATTCCCTTAATATTTCTGATGGTCAGAGCAACTATCGGTGCCTCAACATCCTCATTTGCATGAATCTTTACTTTAACGGAAAACTCACTTCCCTTCATGTAGGTCGTGGTTTCTCTTCCTGTATCATCAAAGAAATGATAATCGGCGATCTCGACCTTCTTGTCGCCATAATCCTGAGTTCCGTCCTCAGTGCGTCGAAGCTTACCCCCTTCACTCTGGCCCACCAGAATCTGCTTATAAAGATCTATGGTATCTTTCGGAGTTCCGTCACAGACAAGTTCACCCTTATTGAGGAGAATGGCTCTGTCACAGTATTTCTCTATACTGGAAAGGTCATGACTTACAAAAAGTATAGTCTTTCCCGCATTCTTGAATTCTTCGAATTTCTGATAACACTTTGCCTGGAAGAATACATCTCCTACCGAAAGCGCTTCATCAACGATCAGTATCTCGGGATCTACATTTATGGCGACTGCAAATGCAAGACGCACAAACATACCCGATGAATAAGTTTTAACCGGCTGATAGACATATTCACCTATATCAGCAAACTTGAGTATATCATCCAGTTTTTCATCCACCTCTTCTTTGGACATTCCGATCATGGTTCCGTTAAGGTAGATATTCTCAATTCCGGTATATTCCTGATTGAAGCCCGCTCCCAGTTCAAGAAGTGCGGAAATCCTTCCGTTTACCTCTATCTCACCTGAAGTAGGACTGACAACGCCTGTAATAATCTTCAGGATCGTAGACTTTCCGGCTCCGTTTGTTCCTATGATACCGATGCATTCACCCTTTGCAACATCGAAGCTTACTCCGTTAAGAGCATTATGCTTCTTATATTTTGAAAGAGGAGTCACCCCAAGGGCATCATAAATCCTGTCCATTTTCGAAGCATAGAGCTTATACATCTTATGTATATTTTTTACTGAAATTGCATTTTCTGACATTCTTATTATCCGTAAATGTTATATCTTTATCTTATGATTCAAGCCCCGCCCGAAAGACCTGACGCGGGCTTCGTGTCAGCGTCAGCCGACTTCTTACAATTGGCCGCTGTGACCGGATGGCACTACAGAAGGTCCGCAAAGCTTGGCTTGGAACGTTTGTATACTCTTGCTCCGAATATAAAGAGGAGAATCGTTATCGCCCAGAAATACAGAGTCCACCTTGGTCTTGATTCCCAGAAGAAATGCTTATAGAGAAGCGCATCCCTGTAACCTTCGGTAATGTAGTAAAATGGATTCAGTTTAAATACAGCCTGAAGTTTCGGACTCAGCATCTGCTGCGCATCCCACATGATAGGAGTGATCCATACGCCTATCTGAATTACAAATATATTGATGATCTGCTTGACATCCCTGGCAAAAACAACCATTGATGAAAAGAGATACGAAAGTCCCAGAACCAGCACAAAGCTGCAGAACATATAATAAACGATCTGCAGGTCGTAGAAATCCGGCGGGAAGCCGTAAAGTGCAAGTATTATTATGGTTACCAATGCAAAAAAGATATGCACATAGAAAGCCGATACTATCTTTACAAATGGAAGTATGCTGATATTAAAAACAACCTGCTTGACCAGATAGTTATAATCCGTAAATGCACTTGCTCCTCCCGAAAGGGCATCAGCTATAAAAAACCACGGCATAAGACCGGCTATGAGATAAACCACATAAGGGTACTGCCCTACGGTTCCATGACGCAGTCCCACCTGAAATACAAACCAGTAAACAAGCACAGTTACAACAGGCTGAATAAATGCCCATACAACTCCCAGATAGGAGCCGGCAAACTTCATCCTGAAATCATTTCTGGCCAGAGACCGGGACAGCTTCCAATTCTTTATTATATTTTTAATGATCTCGATTGAACTTTTCATACTTCAGTTTTCTCTATCTGGATGCCATATACTCTTTGATACCGCCCCACTTATGATCTTTATCGGAAATGATAAGGTCATCCACAGTCATACCTTCCGGAATAGGCCAGTCAACTCCTATTTCCGGATCTGACCAGAGGAGGCCGCCTTCATCGTTCGGATGATAAAAATCGGTACATTTGTAGCAGAATTCAGCTGTCTCTGAAAGAACGATAAAACCGTGAGCAAAATTCTTCGGGATGAAGAACTGCTTCTTATTCTCTGCAGAAAGTCTTACACCGTACCATTTTCCGAAAGTTTTGCTGCCCGGTCTGAGATCGACAGCCACATCAAAAACCTCACCGGATACTACTCTTACGAGCTTATCCTGCGGAAAGTTGATCTGGAAATGAAGCCCCCTCAGGACACCCTTCTTAGACATTGACTGGTTGTCCTGAACGAATACCTGATCAATACCGGCTTCTTTAAAATCATTATAATTATATGTCTCCATGAAGTAACCCCTCTCGTCACCAAATACGGTTGGGGTAATAACCTTCAAACCTTCAATCTCACATGTCTCAACTGTAATTTTACCCATTTTAAACATCCTTTGATATTAACTATTTTTTTTAACAATGTAATAATCGTCATGTATAGCATATGTCAATCGTCACTAGCACTAGATACTCTTAATCCTCTTAATAGCTTCAACAGTATTCTCATAACTTCCGAATGCTGTCAGTCTGAAGTATCCTTCACCGCTCGGACCGAATCCTGAACCCGGAGTTCCGACTACATTGGCAGAAGCAAGCAGATGATCAAAGAATTCCCATGAAGTCATATTGTCAGGAGTCTTAAGCCAGATATAAGGAGCATTCACGCCGCCGTAAACACTGTAACCTGCCTCTGCAAGTCCGTTTTTAATATAAGCTGCATTATTCATGTAATATGCAATCTGCTCTCCTGTTTCCTTCTGTCCCTCTTCTGAGAATACAGCCTCTCCTGCCTTCTGGATTATATAAGGAGCTCCGTTGAACTTTGTTCCGTGACGTCTTGCCCAGAGATCACGAAGCATTACACCGTCGTCTGTCTTAATGTCCTTTGGAACAACAGTATAACCGAGACGTGTTCCGGTAAATCCCGCATTCTTTGAGAAACTTCTTATCTCTATAGCACAGCTTCTTGCGCCCTCGCATTCATAGATTGAATGAGGAACGCCTTCTTCGCTGATATATGCCTCATATGCTGCGTCATAAACTATAACAGCCTTATTTTCATTTGCATAATCAACCCATTCCTGCAGTCTTGCCTTTGTTATGGAAGCACCTGTAGGATTGTTAGGGAAGCAGAGATATATAAGATCCGGAACTTCCTTAGGAAGACTTGCAACAAAATCATTTTCTGCAGTACAAGGCATGTAGATAACGTTGCTCCAGAGACCTGTTGCCGCATCGTAAGTGCCTGTTCTGCCACCCATTACATTTGTATCAACATAAACAGGATAAACAGGATCACAGACTGCAACCTTAGTATCTCTGGAGAAAATCTCCTGAATATTTCCAGAATCAGACTTGGCCCCGTCGCTGATAAAAATCTCGTCAGCTGAAACTTCTGCACCAAGCGGCTTAAATACCTTATCCCTTATAGTTTCCCTGAGAAATGCATATCCGAGATCAGGCGCATATCCCTTAAATGTCTCAGCACTTGCCATCTCATCAACAGCACTGTGAAGAGCCTTGATAACTGCTGGGCAGAGAGGCTGTGTAACATCACCGATTCCAAGTCTTATGATCTTCTTGTCGGGATTTGCCTCTGTAAATGCGGAAACCTTCTTTGCAATGGTTGAGAAGAGATAACTTCCCGGTAATTTCATATAATCTTCATTTACTTTAAACATCTTAAAAACCTCCAAACATGTTTAATATTTTCATATGTTAACTGACATTATCTTACCAGATACTGGTAAACTCCCAGCATATTCGGCAGAAGTATCAGAAGCGCGATCATCACATCTCTCAAGTATGATTTTGAGCATCCGAACAGAGGCTTCTTTGCAAAATTGTCAAGTGCAGGAACTCTGTCCAGAAGTGCTCCGCCGGACCACCTGGTACATGCGAAAAGTACCGGGAATACCGCCGGAAGTATATATCTCGCCTGGCATCCGTAAACAGTCTCTACTCCTACAGGCGTAAACATTATATACATTGAAAATGCAGCGAAGAATCCTATCACCACATAAACAGCCAGAACTCCGAGTCTGTACCACCATGGAAACTTTGCTGTTTCCTTCCTGTTAACGGAAAGGAAGGAACATACTGTAAGCACTATGGCTCCGTATATACCTATCTTCATGGTACCCATATATCCCAGGCGGTTAAACCATGCTGTTCTTTCAAAGAAAGGATTCAGGTAGGTGATCAGATACCGGCCGATGATTATTATACCATGTATAGGATTATTCATAAATGTTTCGTACTGACCTGCCGCATTTACGCCCTCTTCACCTCTTGTATCTCCTCCGCCGAGTCCCGGCATCAGTGTACTGATAAGGACCATCATCACAGGCAGTGCCATGGTAAATACATTCAGGAGCTTGTATAGCCAGTAATTACGCTTGTTCTTAAATTTGTACATCGGCATGAAGAATGCGATTACAAACAGCGGAAAATATATCGGTTTTGAAAAGTTTGAACAGAAAAGAATCACCGACATCCAGAGCGCGATCTTCAGAGGAAGATGATGCTCCGTATACTGCTTTTCCCCAAAGAACATGGCCAGTCCCAGCATTATGCAGCCAAGAAGCCATATATCATATGAATAGCTTGCAGCAAGGAATATAACTCCCGGCATGGCCGCCACCATAAAGGCTATCATCTTTCCGCTTCTGAGCGACTTCATTGAATAATAAGCAACGATAGTAAGGAAGATTACCGTTCCCCAGCGTCCCAGCATGAATCTTATATTCCACGGAAGATGTAAGAGCTTCCCTATGAAGAAAGGTATAACCGATGTTACATAGGAAAGATTCTTCATTTCTATTATTGAAGCCCCGGGGCTGGTACTTACGAAGTAATGCTCCCGCTCCATTTCATTTCTGAATTCATTTAAAGCTTCTCTTTTATCATATTCAAATGTATCGCCCAGGATGAGCGCCGATCTTGCTTCAACTATGTTGTCCCAGTCCGCGAAGCTGACTCTTCTCTCAAGGAAAGTGGACATATAGACAACTTTTATGAAATGATCCTGATCGTCAAAGTTAAGACCTGTTGCCGCAGGTGCAGCAAAACTGAAGACCGTACCGATTATAAGAGTAAGTAATGTTCCGAAAACTTCTATCCTCTTCTCAAATATCTTCCTCATGAAGATGACCATATAGATAAATGAAAAGCCGAGGAAATAAAGTGAAGCGAGAGGAATTCCGAACCCTTTTTTCGTAACAAGTGATGTTATAAGAGCCGCAATAGTGGAAATAACCCCGCATGCAAAAAATCCTGCCACATGGCTGAGGACCGTCCTTTTATTCTCTTTTATATAATCTATCAGGCGTTTTATAAGTCCGACAAATGCCGATATAAGCTTTGCCAAAGGCTTTATAAATGCAAACATGGCGGCTGCCACAAGTGCCAAAACCACGGCTGCCACAAGTGCCATCCTGGTAAGTCTGGCCGAATTATCGGGAACCGATATATAGGCCATCGGCATATCAAAGCTTTCACCTACATATGCTCTTACATGAATGCTCTCCCTGCTGAGAAGTTCCTTCACATTGTCGGGAACAGCTGAAAGATCCGCTTTAAAATAAATGCTTCCTTTCTTCCATGGCACATCCATGGAATACGCCTCATTTCCGGACTCATCAAAAACAACAAACCTTACATTTTCATCTTTTTCGGCAAGACTCTTGAATCTTATGATAACGCTGTCGCATGGCATTCCCTCGAAACCGACTCTGCCCGAAACTATATCGATATACGCATTCTCATCATTTATCTTATAATAATAATCCTTGGCGTTACTCGGAAGTACGCTTACATCATATCCAAATGTGGTTGTCTTCATGCTCTCTTCATACCACGCACCGGATATGGCATGCTCATCGGCGTGGAAGAAAAATGCCATAGACACTCCCGCAAGAAGAACTATGATGAATACGGATATAAAAATTTTCAATCTGCTGATACTCAAGATTATCTACCTCTTCTGATTCTGACGTTCTGCTTCTCTTTCTTATCCTTTGTCATTCTTTCTTTGATGGCGATTTCCTCTGTCAGCTCATTTATCTTATTCTCCAGTTCCGACATCTTAAGTGTCATGGAAAATGCATAAAGGAGAAGTATAAAAATCATAAACAGATAGATAAGGTTTACCGTGGATATAACTCCCATAAGTTTCGCGAGTCCCATGGCTATTCCCGGGAAAATACTCAGCACTATGAGCAGCACCGCAAACACGATCCAGAATATAGATATATCTATACGAAGACTGGATTTCCTTATCTTTCTTATAATGTAAAATATCGAAAGAAATGAAAAAACGATCAGAAATATTCTCAGTGTTAGGGACATACTACTTCACCTTCCTTCTGAAATTCTGGATAAACAGGATTGATGTAAGAATCTTTAACATATATGCGATAGACTTGGAGATAGTAAGATAACTGGTTCCAGTCTCACGCTCTCTCATTTCCACCTGAACTTCCGAAACCCTGAATCCATTTTTCATAAGATAGGAAATGGTATCCGGCTCAGGTCCATAGTTGATCTCTTTGGCAAATATTTCCATACATCTCCGGTTATACATTCTCATTCCCGAGGTTGGGTCCTTAATGGTATTTCCCGTTGTAAGCTTTATGGCTCCGGATATAAGTCTGCTTCCCAGCATTCTAAGTGATGTAGGCTTTTTCTCCTTTGCAAAACGTGAGCCTATAACTATATCAAATCCCTTCTCTATCTCATCATAGATATCATCAAGATAGTCGGAAATGTGCTGACCGTCCGCGTCAAACTGCACAAGGTAGTCATATCCTTTTCTGTAGGCATACTTCATTCCGGCTACAAAACCGCATTCAAGTCCAAGGTTGACCGGAAATGTCATGACTCTGTATCCACGTTTTCTGCATACATTCAGGGTATCATCCTTTGAGCCGTCATTTACTATAAGATAATCATAATCAGAGAATCTGTCACGAAGATCATCTACAACTTTTTCTATACTTCCGGCTTCGTTATAGGCCGGAATCAGAATCAATACTTTTTTCATGGTTTGAGTCCTATTTATTCATCAGTATTACATCTGCAATCATATCTACGTCTGAAAGATCAAGACCGGCGTACATCGGAAGGGTGAGAACTCTCTTACTTATGTCCAGTGCGACCGGCGTATCCTCTGCCTTGAAGCGGTCTCTATAAGCTTCAAAGCTGCTGGTTATAGGATAGAAATACTTCCTTGCAACTATGTCATGAGAAGCAAGGGCATCGAAAACCTCGTCCCGGGTTCTGCCGAAGGCATCTTCAAATACTACAGGGAAGTAAGCATAGTTCGGTACTGTATCCTTTCCCACATACGGAAGTTTAAGTCCGGCGCATCCTTCAAGCCGTTCCATATATCTTTCATAAACTTTCTTTCGCTTTGCTATTTCTTCATCTATATGACGGAGGTTGCAGATTCCCATGGCAGCCGCAAATTCATTCATCTTTGCATTTGCACCTATTCCGGGAACTGATTCTGCATCATGAATACCGAAATTCTTCAGCTCATAAAGCTTTTCTCCGACCTCGTCATCCTTATAGGCAACAGCCCCGCCCTCTATGGTGTTATAAACTTTTGTGGCATGGAAGCTGAAGATTGATGCGTCACCGTAGCTTCCTGCCCCACGCCCTTTATACTTAACTCCGAAGGTGTGAGCCGCATCATATATTACTTTAAGACCATGCTTTCGGGCAATCTCTTCTATGGCATCCGTATTACACATATTTCCGTAAACGTGAACCGGAATTATGCAGGAGGTTTTTTCTGTTATCAATGCCTCTATCTTTGACGGATCCATGGTATATGTCGCAGGATCGATATCACAGAAAACAGGCGTCAGCCCATTTCTGACGATAGCATGTGTTGTGGATGCAAATGTAAATGGTGTGGTGATAACTTCCCCTGTCAGTCCCATGGCCTGAATCAGAAGTTCAAGTGCCATATGACCGTTTGTAAAAAGTTCCAGCCTGGAAACTCCGAGGTATTCCTTAAGACCTTTTCGAAGCTCTTCATGCTTGGCACCCATATTTGTGAGCCATCTGCTCTCCCATATATCTTTTATTTCATCAGTATACTCTTCGAGGCTTGGCATCGAAGGTGATGTAACAAATATTTTACTCATTTTTATCTCTTTCTGTTGCTCCACTTATGTATGGCTCCCTACTTACGACGCAGCAAACGGTTCAAAACCTGAAGCAGGTAATCAAAGCTATCCAGTTTAAACAGTTTTGAAAGTATAATATATACTCCGGCACCCACAGGAAGCATTATCAGCAATTTTATCAAACTACCGGTTATCGGAAGATAATTCAGTGCCAGCACAACGCCCATCATAGTTACCGAAACAAATACATTTGGAAGTATATCCTTCAGCTGTTCCATATAACCGTAATCCAGAAGTCCTTTGTTTGGATAAGCATTTATGATGGTGCAGATTATATCCGTCACTACCATTGCATATGCCATTGCAAGCACACCGAATCTTATGGATATAAGAAGTCCCGCAAGTCCCACTGCCTTCTTGGCAATCTCAAGTTTAAGGAAGATATCGCTCCTTCCTATGGCATTTATGGCATTCAGATTCGCCGTATGAATCGGGTAAAGTGCATAGCAGAAACAGAAAATCCTCATATACGGAACCATGGGCAGCCATTTATCCGTAAAGATAAATGAGGTGAGAGGCTCCGCAACAGCTATAAGTCCCAGCATGCAGGGAAGAAGCACGTAGGAACTCACCTTGATGGTGCGGCGCATCATATTCTTTACCGCTTCTTTGTTATTCTGTTCCTTTGACATTACCGGAAGCAGCACGCTGTTCATGGATGTATTGATGTTATAAACCACAATCTGCGGAATCTGCTTTCCTTTATTGTAAAATGAAAGGTCGCTCTTCGTATACTTCCTGCCTATGATAAGATCTCTGAGATTATCATAAAGCGTATTAAGAAGCGCGGAAACAAGGAGTTTCCATCCAAATGAAAAGAGTTTCTTCAGCCTTTCCATTGAGAACTTCTTCTGCGGGCGCCATCTGACAGTGAACCAGAGAATCGTAGTATCTATGATATTATTGGATAGCTGCTGCGCTATCACAGCCCATGCCCCGAAATGCATCATGGCCATGCCTATTCCGATAAAAGCCGAAATAATGGTTCCTATCAGAGTCGAGAAGAAGAACTTTTTAAAAATGAGTTTTCTCGAAACATAGGCCTGCTGTATATTCTTAACTCCGGAAACAATAACCGTTACAAAGAGAACCCTCATCATCGGTGTAAGTGCCGGATCTTTATAAAACTTTGCTATAAAAGGTGATACAAAAAACAGAATGGCATAAATAATAACGCCGGTCACCAGGTTAAAATAGAAAACTGACGAAAAGTCCAGTTCATCCGTTTCCTTCTTCTGAATCAGGGCATTTGCCATACCACTGTCCACGAACACCTGCGCAAGAGTCAGGAAAATCGTTACGAGCGAAACTATACCAAATTCTTCAACCGACAAAATCCTCGCCAGAACGATTGAAACTATTAAAGTTATAAGCTGCGCTGCTACTCTCTCGGCAAATCTCCAGCCAAAATTCGACAGCACCTTTGCGTTATTATCCTGCTCCATTGTCCTCGGTTACCTATCTGACTATTCTTTATCCGGCTGTTTTCTTTCCAACAAACAACCAACGGATATATAGCAAACTAATTATACTATTTTATACTAAAACTCCGGCTGTAACAACCCACATTTTATTTCTTCAAAATACAGGTACAAACTAATCTTCCTCCTGATATGCGCCGACGGCTACGAGACAGACTGGTATCGCAAGAACTAAGCCTTGACTAATTTTTAAAATTCCTCATCCTATTTTAGTCAAGAAGGATTCCCGAAATACAAGCTTTCTTGGGTCCTTCTTGACTTCATAACCATTTTTCTTCGACTAATTCCTTGACTAAAAACGGACTTCCTTGACTAAATCTACTGGATATTGAAAATGCTCCTTTTTTGCTATTGTTCTAACAAAGGGTCAAATTCGTAATGTGTGAAAGAATAAAATCGGGTAATCTTATACTATATAGTTATTTCGATAACATTATTTATAACTATAAAGCACTATCCTTGCATTAAATTCAAATACTGTTCCTGCAGTAAACTCTTCATTATCCGCGATTGATATTTTCGCGACAGTATTCGGTTTGGTAAGAAGATTAAATCTTGATATTGGATATTCCATAACAGTGATATTCGTGAATCCAAGATCCGAAAGGACCTTCTTCACCACTTCTGTATCTTTCCCGATGAAATATTTGTATCCATCGAAAATAGATATCTGCGTAGATGGATACAATTCATCCGATGTATCTGATACATTGTCAGATACAATTTCTCCTGACGGCTCACTTGGGTCTGCCGGAATATCCTGTGATGCGGGTTCATCCGGTCCTTTTGTAATCTTCGGCATTTCCCCTTCCCCTGACATATAGGCAAAAATGCTTCGGAACTGCTCCGTATTTGCCCATTCACGTGCTTCGTAAGCTCTAACTGCGTTAAACGGATGATCTCTATCTTTTACAAGTATAAATTCAAGGGTTTTATTCCATTTTGAGTCATTGACCATCGCCCGGTACTCTTCAGCCTGTTTCATGAAGCTGTCAAAATTTGCATCCTCGGTAATATCCTTATCGAAGCCTGCAAATCTCATGCACATATTCATTATTTTGTCTGCAGAACCATCGCATAGAATTGCTGCTCTGTCAGCAGAATATTCACTGCATCTCATCCAATATGCAAATGCAATCTGTATCGTATATAGCGCAAGGCTCCCAATTCCTGACACAAACTGAGATGCTCCCGTTAGTATAAGACGTCCCATAGTAGTATAAAGAGTATGATGACATGCAATATGACCACATTCATGAGCAATTACCGTTGGAATCAATTCTGCCGGGATGGTTTCAAACAGCCCTGAAGTAAGAACTATGAAAGGCTTCGTGTCACCGTAAGTATATGCATTGGGTCTTACATCGAGTTCAACATATAACTCAGGTTCCTCTATCCCCAATTTCTCACAGATCGGTGGAAGCAGATGATAGATTTCCGGCATCTGATCCTCGCCCAGTCGTAGATTTGTAGACATGTTGATCAGTTTAAACTGCTGTTCACTCCACACCTTCATAAATGCTTTCATCAACTGATGAAACCCCGGTATTGCCTTCAGTGCATCAAGCGCCGCGCGATCAGAATCGTGCAAAAATAGTCTCTCGTCAAGTTTCATTTTTCCCTCTCTTCTTTCTAAGTAATTATTCATTTGGATGTTTGTGTCCGTAAGCACTGGGCTCTGCCACCATCAATTCCGGACTATTATTCTGTCCATAGTTAAATGCCGTCTCCTTTTTCGTAAATACTTCTGAATAAGAAGTAGCATACTCTGAAACCTGATCCCCCATATCATTGTTATCAGTCCAGAGTTCACACTGTACCATAACTGTTTCAAGAGCATCCTCCATCCCCTCAGGAGGATATTTATACTTCTTTAGTAATTTTTTGATCAGCATACGCATCTTTGCCCTTGCTGTTTCACGTTTTTGCCAATCAATAGTTTTATTCTTTCTAAGGGTTTCTGTAAGCTCCTTTGTAAGAGCTACCAGCTCCTCATTCTCATAAAAATCTTTTATTGCCTCCGGTTTGGTAAGTGCATCGTAGAATGCCAGTTCCTCATCTGTGAGTCCCATATCATTTCCAGCTTGCTTACTCTCCTGAATCTCCTGTGCAAGTTTCATGAGTTCATCAATAACCTGCTGGTTAGTCAGAAGGCCATTTAGATATTGATTCATAACGCGCTGTATGATCTCACTGAATTTTTCAGATTTTACAACATTTGATCTTCGATAAATAGCGATCTGCTCCGCTATAAGTTTCTTTAGGAGTTCTACAGCAAGGTTTTTCTGCTTCATCCTGGATATTTCTTCAAGGAACTTTGGATCAAATAATGAAAAAGTTTCCTTTGATTCAAACAGATTAATTACTCCATCACTCTTAATACTCTGTTTTAGAAGCTCATTTATCTGGCTATTAAGTTCTTTAAGTGACAGCTTACTCTTTCCGCCATCAATAAGAATACGATTAGCCATAACTCGAACCGCCTCAAAAAAAGCAGCTTCAAGTCTTTCAGATTCTGATGTAAGTGATGAACAAAGTGATAATGCCTGATGAAGAAGGTAAGCCTCTTTTATAAATGATTTAAGAATATCCTCTTTATCAGGTGCTGCAACATAGTTCACCGCCCCGGTAATAACTTTTGCTCTGTCCAGATCAGAGCCATTCATGAATTCTTCGTAACTGTACTCGTGCAGGAGATCACGACAAACTTCAAGTTTTTCCTGGAACTTAGGATAAGCCACCTTAGCAACATCTGTGTCACCGTAATTCTTCTGATCACGAGACGTATAGTCATTCATAGCCTGCTTAAGTGCTCTGGCGATACCAACATAATCAATAACCAGACCACCTTCTTTATCCTTAAATACACGGTTTACTCTTGCTATAGCCTGCATAAGATTATGACCGGACATAGGCTTATATACATACATAGTAGCAAGTGATGGAACATCAAATCCGGTAAGCCACATATCAACAACTATAGCTATCTTAAGCGGACTGTTGTTATCCTTAAACTGTTTTGCGAGTTCATTCCTATGTGTCTTATTTCCTATAATCTTTCTCCACTCTTCCGGATCTTTGTTGCTTTCAGTCATAACTAAAGCAACCTTCTCTTTCCAACCCGGTCTAAGTTCAAGAATCTTATTATATATATCAAGAGCTATCCCTCTGGAATATGCAACTATCATAGCCTTTCCAGTAAGCAGATTAGCACGATAATTCTCATAGTGATCCAAAATATCATTTACAAGAGAATTAATAGTCTGAGGATTTCCTAAGATAGCTTCCATCTTTCCAAGAGTCTGCTTACTCTTCTGTATAACAGCTTCATCAGCTTGATCAGTTGCTTCGATCATGTCATATTCCTGATCAATAAGCTTTATCGTATTCTCATCAAGATTAAGTTTTACTACACGGCTTTCATAATAAACAGGTCTTGTAGCACCATCTTCTACAGCCTGAGTCATATCATAAACATCTATGTAATCTCCGAACACAGCTCTGGTATTGTGATCCGCTGAGGAAACAGGAGTTCCTGTAAATCCGATAAATGTGGCATTTGGAAGACAGTCACGGATTATACGAGCTGTACCAACTACACGTTTAGCTTCCTGCTCACCATCTTCATTAGTAACCATCTTAATTTTTTCAGTAAGACCATACTGACTCCGATGGGCTTCATCTGCCATAACAATAATATTCTTCCTATCCGAAAGAGCTGTGGATGACTCCTCAAACTTCTGCATTGTTGTAAATATAATTCCATTAGCCTTCTTGGAATTTAGCCATGTCATTAAATGTTCTCTGCTGTTAGCGTGTTCCGGCTTTTGTCGCAAGAAGTCACTACATCTTGCAAACTGAGAGAACAGCTGATCGTCAAGATCATTTCTATCTGTAATAACAACTATAGTCGGACTATTAAGTGCCTGCTGAAGCAGATGAGCATAAAACACCATCGATAGAGATTTTCCTGAGCCCTGAGTATGCCAGAATACACCACCTTTTCCATCGCCATCCTCAGCAGCTGCCTTTTTAGTACTTTCAATAGCCTTACGAACCGCAAAATACTGGTGATATCCAGCTAATATCTTATATGAATTTATTCCTTCTACATTGAAACAAATGAAGTTCTTCAGGATATCTAAAAAACGTCCCTTCTCAAATATCCCCTCAAAGAATGTATCAAACTGAGCATACTGAGTATTCTCATAATTACCATCCTTTGTTTTCCATTCCATATATCTATCTTCACCTGAAGTGATAGTTCCTGCCTTAGATATAGACATATCACTCATAACGCAGATAGCATTATAGTTAAACATCGAAGGTATCTCCTGCATATAATTTCTTATCTGCAGATATGCTTCCGACGCATCTGTCTCTTCTCTCGAAGGGGATTTAAGTTCAATAAGGACAACCGGAATTCCATTTAAGAATAGAAGTACATCCGGACGCTTATTACTATTCTCTATAAATGTCCACTGATTAGCCACTATAAAACTGTTATTATCTACATTTTCGTAATCTACAATATAAACAATATCAGACTTAGTCTCTCCTTTATCATGGAAACTTACTTCTATACCATTCTGTAGATAATTCATGAAGACTGTATTCTTCTGCACAAGTGTTCCATTTTCAAAGTTCTTCAGTTTATACAGGGCATCCTGAATAGCCGAATCAGGTAATGATGGATTCAGTCTATATAATGAGTCTAAAAGGACATCATCATATAAAGGACTCTTATAATCCCTTTCAATATCAGGTCCATATGCATATTGGTATCCCATATTTTGAAATAATTCTATGAGAGAATTCTCATAATTTGCTTCGGTGTAGAAATCAGACATTTTTTCACCTCTTTTCAAATAACAAATCCATCTTCGTTTTTAAGTCTAAGTCGCCCATCGACTCTTACTGCTTCAACCGGCTTATCTATATATCCACCACTATATTCAATATTAAACTTACAATTGTCCAGAATAGAAAAACATACAAACGGGGCACTCGGGTAATCCTCTGCAGTAGTTAGTCCCAAACCATTCTTTGTTTGAACGAGCAATACTTTACCATTCACTTGCTCCTTCTTATATTCTGAAAACTGCGCTAATGAATAAATGCAAAGAATGATATCATATATAGATTCATCAGAGGTTTTTATCCCTAATATTTTACAAAGCTTTCTTAATTCTATTTCTAAACAATCTTTTGTTATCCCGTTATATCCTTTAAGCTTTTTTGTTCCTTCTTGAGTCTCATAAGAATTATCATGTGCGCCTTTTATAGAATCCATTATTGCACCACGATCTCTACCTCTATGAGCTATTAAATCAGCAAACTCCAACAAATAATATAAACCATAAGTTCTAATCGTATTTCTTGAAAAAATCAAAAAGCCTAATATATCGTATTCGTCAAAAGACACATTTTCTATAATGCTCTTATAATGCAAAGATATTAGCTGTTCTTTTTTATCCATATTTCATTCTCTCCAAAACGATAATTTAGCGGCTTAGAGGTCGAGGTTGGAAACATCCAGTTCACCTGTCATTAAGCGTGGAAGTAAACTATCTCTTGTTTGCGCTAATGACTGGTTTTCAACAATGTTGGACGCTATCAGATCATACATCGGAGTTACGAGCTGACAAAAGTCCTTAATTACGTTATCAGGTGGCAACTGAAAACTAAAATCCAATGTAGCTTTCGGTGTTGCTCTTTGGCGACTGTTCGTTGAACCTGTGGTGTGAGCACATAAATAGTTAAAGAAAGGAACGCTATCAAGAATCGAATAAATAAAATCCTTTTGGTCGTTCTTTCTTGCTTCATAGACAATAAACTCCGTGGAGCATACCGAATTTGCTGATAGACAAATAGGCCGCCATATTCTCTTTGTATCAGGATTCAGCTTGGATATCATTACTGAGTCCGGTGTAAGAATGTATTTATTGCTTTTGATATCCGTGGCACTTTCAAATACTGGATAATACTGCTCATCATATGCCGGGATACTATAGTGCTCTACCACATCATCCGGATTTTTGACTGGAGACCAGCTATCAGTCTTCATTATGGCCACCTGCCCTAGAGATACATTTGACCAATCGGAAGGAGCAGAGCCACCAAACGGCTCATAATCAACAAACCAAGCCTGATACAACGAACGAGCTTGTTGAGTTAAATTATCGTTTACCCTAGCATTCTCCTTTATCTTTTCATCTATCGGTGTTATAATACTTAGAATCTTATCCTGTATTTCTAATGTCGGAAGTGGAATAATCATCTTTTTGAGGCTTCCCTGACTCAGTTTTGGTTGCGCCGATCCAGTCACATACTCCGTCAAATTTTTGCTATTAATCCAAAAGTAGAAATAACGCAGTCGACATACTTCTTTTGTTCGCAAAATATGTGCATGATTATTTACCCAAAATTTCCCATCTACCAACTGTGCTAAGTCTTGCTTATTCGATTTAAGGTTTTCACCGTCCTCCGCAAGTAGAATATACTCTCCATCAAAAATATAATCGTCAATATAATCTATGATTCCCTGTGCACCATAATATCTATATGAACCTTGTCTCTTTGATCGTTCCATTGATGACAAAGGAACCCTTTGCTTATCAAAGAGTGTTACCACCTCATCAAATTGATATTCAACTTGTTTCATATAATCATCCTTTCATCCAATGTATTTCTTATGTGCTATTTTTACATTACTTTGTTTAACCATTGCATACTGTAATGTAGTATCTATCCGCTGATGTCCTAAGAGCCTCTGTAACTGTTCTATAGGCATCCCTTTATCAATAGCCATTGTTGCAAGCGTCCGTCTGAATTTATGCGGATGGACTTTTTGTATATTTAACTGCTTTCCCATCTCTCGTAACCGATGTTCAATGCCACCTATTTGTATACGCTTATATGGAGCTCTAAGTGTTACGAACAATGCGGGATTATCATCCGTCCGACTATCTATATATTCCTGAAGATGCAATTTTGTCCTTGCATCAAAATATACTATCCGTTCTTTATCGCCCTTACCAAATACTACACATTCACGTTCTGCAAAGTTAATATCATCACGATTAAGCAATACCATTTCACCAACACGCATCCCTGTCGATGCAAGCATATCTATAATCGCCAGATCACGTAATTCCTCACAATTATCTCTCATTTTTTCTAACTCTTCATCAGAATATGTTTCTTTTATACTACTGGCAGTTTTTATCTTATGTATGCGTCTTACTGGACTTTTAATAATATAATCTTCATCCTCCATCCATGAAAAGAAACTTGATAGAATTCTTCTAATGTTATCGATTGTCACTCGACTCGACTTATGTTTTTCTTGATATTGGGTTAGATATAAACGTAAATCTTCTGTTTGAATCCGCTGGACATTCTTATTAACAGCTACTACCATCGCATCAATTGTAGTTTGATAATATTTCAATGTTTTCTCTGAACAACCTTCTATCCTCTTAGCAGATATAAACCTTTCTACAATATCGTCAGTATCATCTTTTTCTATATTCTTCTCTGTATCAATTACATCATAATAAAGAAATGATTGTTTAAGCACTTGCTCCAGATGCCTCATTTGCATATTATCGAGACTCGATAACATACGTTGCAAAATATCATTTATCAATTCTTCTTTCATGTCAATTCTCCTTCCTTTTTCCAGAGAACGACACAGACGGCTGTCCACTAGTATTTTCTCCGCCGTCCATAGAGTTATTATTGTGATATAATTGTGCTTATTCGTCCTTTTTAACTTTGTTTTCTAGTTCTATCATATACTTATCGAAATCAGACAAAAACAATTCATCCTGGATTACTCTATATTTCTCAAATTCACTTTCAGCATGAAGCTTAGCTATTTCAGCAGATACTTTTCCAGCATCTTTTAATAAACCATACTCAAACATCTCTATAAAACCATTTAAACGGGTTTCCCAATCCTTCATCGTAAGCGGAATATGTCTTTCGGCCATTGATTCCGCAAAATCCAAATAAGCTGTGACCATTCTTTCTAACTGCCCCATCTCGAACTCACTAAGGTAATTCTTTGCAATGGTTACATCACTTTTTCTTATCTTACCGTCGGGAGCATCTGCCCATGTTGTTAATCCCATATGTTCCTTGGTATGATCCGCTCGTTCAACAATTAATTCTGCTGCCGTATGCCCATGAACAGCATAATGCATTTTGTTTTGTACTGTTGAATAAAACCTTTTTGTTGCAAGGGCATCTTTATCATAATCTAAAGCGGTAGCATAAAGATCTGTAACTTTTTGATAAAATTTCCTTTCACTTATCCTTATTTCTCTGACTCGCTCGAGTTGTTCTTCAAAATACTTGTCTGTTAAGTATGTACCTCTTTTGAGTCTTTCAACATCCATAACCCATCCTTTGATGGTATATTCTTTGGCAATGTTGTTCACCCATTTTCTGAACTGTACCGCTTTTTCAGAGTTAACCTTAAAACCCACTGCAATAATCATTTCAAGAGAATAATGATTTGTATTATATGGTTTACCATCATCGGCAGTTATTAGAAATTTTCTAATAACTGAATCCTTCTGAAGTTCTGAATCCTTGAATATCTTATTTATATGATAGTTAACAGTGGGAACCGTAACCTCATACAACTTCGCCATAACCTTCTGAGTCAGCCATATATTTTCATCTTCATAACGAATCTCTATGTTCTGTGGATTGTCCCCTGTTGATGCAACATATGTTAAATACTCAGCCGCGCTCGAGCGAACAGTTATTTCACTTTTATTCTTTTTAGACATATATTCTGTCCTTTCATTTATCCATTCTTACATAAACGATTATTTACTTCAGCAAGTTCAAGCTCTTTATCGCGAAATGTTCGTTTCCACAACAAATGATCAACGTCGCGAGTGCCGAGCAGAAGAATACTTTGATATCGCTATTGGTAAAACTCCTCCCCGGAAGGAGCATCAATGGTTTACTACCGACCCGGCCGATGTGACTTGGGTATCCATCTCAGATATGGGTAGTTGTGGAACTTATATCTGTAAAAGCTCCGAGCAGCTTACTCAGGAGGCCGTTGATAAGTTCAACATAAAAGTCATTCCCAGCAACACAGTCCTTTTAAGCTTTAAACTTACTGTTGGTAGAATTGCAATAACACATGGTGAGATGACCACCAATGAGGCTATTGCCCATTTCAAAACGGATAAGCCATTTATCAATGAATATCTTTATTGCTATCTGAAGGATTTTAACTATCAAACGATGGGAAGTACTTCTTCAATAGCAACTGCGGTTAATTCTAAGATTATTAAGGCTATGCCGTTTATAATTCCTGCTTATGATGAGATATCCCGTTTCCATTCTGTAGCTGGACCAATGTTCAAGCAAATTCTTAACAACCAACTTGAAAACGATTCGCTTGCAGAAATGAGAGATACACTGTTACCTAAGCTGATGTCAGGGGAACTGGATGTATCCAACCTTGACATCTAAGCCGCTAAATAATCGTTTATTCTCGAGTTACATTGAATTTTATCATCTAAACTTTTCAATATAGAAACAACTTTGTTTTGTATATCCAAATTAGGCACTTCTAGTTCAACATCTTTAAATGTCTTTAGTACTATTCTAGGCAAAGCGGAGCCAGACACACAATTGGTAGAAATATAGTTATATACTCTTGGAGATTTTAACAAGTAGTTCAAATAATATGGCGTAACTATATCTTGATTAGGTCTAAATATTGCTATTGAAGAAAGAATTGCCTCTTCTTTCGTTTTTTCACACACAAATATTTCCTTCAAATAGCTTCCATCTTTTGCAACTAAAACATCTCCTTCTTGTGGCACACATCCACTATTTTTCATTTTTTCAAAATCTTCTTCACTAATTCATTTGCAATTTGAATATTCAAATCCATATTCAAGCATATCTTTAACAGAAAACATAGGATAACCATTGATTACCCCCTTGGGGCTATAATGAGAACCGTCTGTTACTGTTAAACATATATCTTTTAACTTATAATTCATATCCTATCGCCCCCAATTTTCTTCTGATCTCATCTTCTAATTCATGAGATTTCTCAAACATATCCGAAAGCTCTGATGTAAGTCTTGCCATCTTCTCCTCAAATGGTTCTCCATCATCTTCCTGCTCTTCTATTCCTACATATCTACCTGGAGTCAAAATATAATCCTGCTTTTCTATATCTTGAAGTGTTGCTACAGAACAATAACCTTTTTCATCTTCAAGTGTTCCATTCTGGAATGACTCGAATGTATCAGCAAGCTTCATGATGTCTTCATCCGTAAAGTCTCGATGCTTACGGTCAATCATATGCCCCATTTTTCTAGCATCTATGAAAAGAGTTTTTCCTTTTTGCTTTTTATTTCTTGATATGAACCAAAGTGTAACAGGAATTGTAACACTATAGAAAAGCTGTGTAGGAAGAGCTATGATTCCTTCTATCAGATCATCTTCAATAATCTTCTTTCTAATCTCTCCTTCGCCACTTGACTGTGTAGATAACGCACCATTAGCAAGGACGAGACCTATCTTTCCATTAGGAGCAAGATGATGAATCATATGCTGTATCCATGCATAGTTTGCATTACCTGCTGGAGGAAGTCCATACTTCCATCTTTTATCTTCTGTCAGTTTTTCCTGATTCCAAGGATGGTAATTGAATGGAGGATTTGCCAGGATAAAGTCTGCCTTAAGTGTAGGATGAAGATCATTTGTAAATGTATCTGCCTGATGAGGCCCAAAATCTGCATCTATACCACGGATAGCCATATTCATCTTTGCCATCTTCCAGGTATCGGCATTTGCTTCCTGACCATAAACCGATATATTTCCTCTAGTTCCAGTATGAGCTTTAATAAACTTTGCACTCTGAACAAACATACCGCCTGATCCACAGCAAGGATCATATACTCTACAATTAGAGAATGGCTTAAGTATTTCAACTAATGTACGAACAACACTAGATGGTGTATAGAATTCTCCACCACCTTTACCTTCTACCTCTGCAAACTGAGCTATACAATACTCATATACTCTACCAAGAAGATCCTGACTTTCCTCAGCATCTCCCATATCCATATTTGTAAAGATATCAACCACATCTCCAAGAACCTGCTTATCCAGATCCGGGTTTGCATAATTCATAGGAAGAACGCCCTTAAGCACTTTATTCTCTGCTTCGATAGCTCTCATGGCATCATCTACTACTTTCCCAATTTCCGGAGTATGGGCAGCTGAAGAAATAGTACTCCATCTAGCTTCTTCAGGAACAAAGAAGATATTCTCCATAGTATAGGCATCACGATCATCTTCAAAGCCATCACCTTCAGCAACCAACTCTTCATATCTACGTTCAAATGCTGTAGACACATAACGAAGGAATATAAGTCCTATAATAACTTTTCTATATTCTGCCGCAGGTATATGTCCCCAAAGAACACACGCTGCATCCCATATCTGCTTCTCAAATCCAATATTAGCCTGAGTCTTATCTGCCATTATAAATATCCTCACTTTCAATTTATTTCTTTATAAATGTATTATCTATAGGCTTCTATAAACACTGAAGAGCAGCCAGAATGTCACTTATACTTTTACGTTGCACTTCAATGTCATACTTTGTAAGTTCTACAATAATCTGAGGCATAGTAAGCATATGTGTATCATCTGTCTGCTCTTGCATTATTTTAGGCAAATATAATAATTATAATTTTTGTTTTTTACCCATCATAACTATTGCACATTATCCCCATATATATACAATAGAAACCATGAAACATTATACCACAGTTTAAGTATATTATAAAAGGGACAGGTGCAATATTTAAAAACCTGCAGCAGCCAATATATCTTCGAGATTACATCATCAAACAGGAACCATTATTATGAGATTATTTATAGCAATAGAACTAGAACCAAATATCAAGAATGCCCTCATGGAAATACAAGTCAATATGAAAAAAGCCGGTGTTACCGGTAACTATACTGCTATAGATAATACTCACATTACTCTTGCATTTATTGGTGATTATCCAGATCCTGATCATGTACTTCAGGCGATGGAGAATGTAAGTTTTAAGCCATTCAACATCTCACTTAAAGGATTTGGAAACTTCGGAGACTTATGGTGGGCCGGTCTTGATAATTCAGAAGAACTAAGAGCTGTAGTCAGATCACTCCGCCATTATCTTTCCGATGCAGGAATTCCATACGATAAGAAGAAATTCTCTCCGCACATTACACTTATTCGAAAAGCTGTATGTCATAAAGGAATGCCTGGGATATCAATACCTCATAAGTCTATGACGGTTAATAAGATAACTCTCTACCGTTCTGACAGAGGAAAACATGGAATGATCTATACCGAACTTGGAAGTGCATAAAACAAAACACGCTAAATCTCAATATTATAACGAGATTTAGCGTGTTATTCTTTCTGTTCATTCTGTATCATATTGTCCACTATGCTGTCCTCCCAATAATCTCATCAATAGGTACTTCGAGGATTACAGACAGAGCGTACATGTTCTCAAGTGTTGGAAGAACTTCTCCCCTGAACCACTTATAGATTGAGTTTGGGTTGTTCATTCCAAGATAAATACGCAATTCGTCCACCGTAATTCCTCTTTCACGTCTTAGCTCATTGATCCTAGCACCAGTGCTGTGCAGATCAATAACCGGATACTCTACCATTTTTCCGTTTTACCTCCTTCCTTCTAGACTGAATGGATGTAGGGAGACTCGAACTCCCGACCTTGAAATTAAGAGTTTCCTGCTCTACCAACTAAGCTATACATCCAGATGCACCCGTGGTAGGACTCGAACCTACAACCTTCTCCTTAACAGGGAGCCGAACTACCATTGTTCTACACGGATATATTGAGTGTGGAGAGACTTGAACTCTCGACCTACGGGTTAAAGGCCCGTTGCTCTGCCAACTAAGCTACACACCCTTATGTTGCAGAAATGAGATTTGAACTCATGACCTCTCCCGTATGAAGGGATTGCTCTGCCAACTGAGCTACTCTGCAATATTTATAGGAAAGGGGAGACTCGAACTCCCGACACACGGCTTATAAGGCCGCCGCTCTCACCATCTGAGCTACTTTCCTAAGAAGCAGCCGACCTTGGATTCGAACCAAGAACCTCTGAGTCAGAATCAGAAGTGTTACCATTACACCAATCGGCTATACTAGCAGTACGGGAATTGAACCCGTATTTCAGGAATCAAAGTCCCGAGTCTTACCATTAGACGAACTGCCAAGTGGGAAGAACAGGATTCGAACCTGTACCGCATGGAGCTTCAACCCATCGCTCTACCATTGGAGCTACCTTCCCAAAAGCATAAAAATAACCGCTTGCCTTATTAGACAAGCGGTGTGCATACAATAATATATCTGCTTTATATCAGACAATCTTTTCTCTACACATACTTTCTAATAAGGACATCAAAACTAGTCCAGATTTCTTATTATTAAAGAACTGAACGTTTTTCTGCATCTTATTAAATTGTATGTTTCTAAGAGCGTACATTGTCTTTCTTACCTTTCATAATATATTCTGTGAAGGTTCCTTATTTCCTTCGTCTCTCATAATCTAACACTTTATCTGGATATATGCAAGTAACCTTGTGGGTTAAAATATAATCATCAAAAAACATTTTCTAGACTTTAGGATACTTTTCAATCCCTAATGAAGCCGAAATGTAATCGTTGCTATTTCCATATTACTTATATCCACAATCCGCCTTCTCAGGGCCTTCAACACCAGATTCATAATGAGCCTTGAACTCCATATTTATCTCGCGGATTTCTTTCTTACCATCTATATAATCCTGATACATATCAGCCAGCCCTGACATACATCCATCACAAGAACCATTGACATTGCCGATAGACTCAGCCACTATTCTTTCTCGTTCTTCCCTTGTTGTATCTTTTATAAGAATACTCATCTTATTTATCCCTCTATCATATCCTCAAGTATCTTTGCTGCATCAGTAACACAAGCTCTGCAGGAACCTGGTACTTTACCTCTTAAGTCCGAACACATCACTGAACCCTTATCAGCAGCCTTGAATCTCTCTTCAAATTCTTCAATCTTTTTTGCAGCCTCGGCTCCGTATTTCTGTTCCAGGACATATTCAGCAGAAAGCACTGCGCCGCACTTACCCATTCTGCCACCTGCAAATGGCATGGATATAGACTTAGCCTCTGCCTCACTTATTCCTATTACATCCGCAAATGCTTCCAGAACCGATCCGGAACATGTATGAAAACTCTTATGATTATTCACTGCTTTATCTGCTCTTGTACCCATTTCATTCTCCCATAATCAAAACAAATGATTTCTTACGTATTTTCTAAATAATCTTATGCATCTTAATACAGTCAAAATCTCCGCTCTTTATCACTGTATCATCAATCTGATTAAATCCAGCTTTCTCATAGAACCCCTTGGCATTCACCCTGCTGTCAATCTTAATCTCACTATAGTCCAATTCCTTGATCCAAGCTTCAGCTTCTTCTAGAACTTTTACTCCCAGACCTCTTCCACGATACTCCGGAAGAACAACTAATCTTCCTAATATCACTACCTTATCGCTAATCTTATAAAATCTACATGTCGCCACCGGATATCCATCATCAAGCAATACAATATACTTAGTGCCATCACAGTCATGCTCATCAAACTCTTCTCTAAGTGGAATATGATACTGCCTGTTCATTCCCTGAACTCGAACCGAGTATGCACCGGCACGCTGCCACTCTTCCTCAGCTCTAAGTACTTCATAAGTCTTTTCTTCATGTTTACCCTTATAATAATATGCGCCATCGCGATATTCGAGATTATCAACCGTAGTCCTATTGATCAGATCTACTGCCATGTTATCATGCTGCCCCATGAACCAATAATAGTAATTTCCAAGAATAAAGTATTTGTTTTCATGTCCATAGAAATATCCTACAACTGAGTTCTTCTTCATTGATGCTACAAATCTTTCGTAAAATATTTGATCTTCATCAGGCAGCCATAACTTTACCAAATATTCATGAGGAGCTGTTTTTGCATATGTAGTTGCAAACTTCCACTTATAGTTTTCAGCAAACTTTCTTGCATCTTCATCCGAAAATGGTTCTGCTTCATCTTCTCTTTTTCGTTCATCTTCAATCAGCTTGAGCTTTTCATTCGCCTCTTTATCTGTAGCAAATGCAACATGCTTCCAGTTCTCATTATAAGGACATTTCTTTCCATAAGCGTCATCATAGAATAACCCATAAAGATCTTTTCCTTCTTCTGACTGAAATTTTGATATGTATAAATGTGACATACTCATATCTCCAGATTAATTATCATTAAGTCCAAACTCTCTTGTAAGATATCTGTTTTTGTACTTGGACTCCATCTCTATCACTTCTTTATCTGACATCCTCATCGGAAGAATCTGCAAGATAATGTACTTGAACTTATAAAAGTATTCTTCACCATTTTCGTCATAAAGCTTCTGAAGCTCATAATTACCACCATGACATGTATCAGCATATGAGGACCATCTACCCCAGATTCCATCACCACCGTAAGCACTTCCAATATAGAGCTTTCCGGTATTACCATCAATGATCATATAAATGCCTTTTACAACAGAGAGTGCATTATAATAATCATAATAATGACCATCAATCATTTCGCGAAGCTCTTTAAATGATAATTCTACTTCATCATAGTTATTGAAAGGAACAACTGTTCTATCTTCTTTCTTCCCCCAAATCTCTTCAACAATAAAATCTGGGCCTGTAACATCATTATTATAAAACGAGAAACCTCTCTCACGGTAAAAAATCATTCTGCCGGCATATTCATCCAACTTTATGGGAACACGTTCCCAGCGAAAAGTCTTTTCACTTTCTGTCTTGATCATTTTAGCTGCAAAGCGATACCTGCATTTATACTTATTAATTCCGGACATAATGACATAGATAGTATCTTCTGACCTTGGTCTTGATTTTGATAATTCCAATGTATCAACAATTGGACCATCATCATTCATATAACTATCAGCAATATCTGTACCAAACCAGAAGATGTTATAGTCCTTTATCCCCTCAAGCGACAATAATTGATCTAAATTCATTTCAATCCCCCTACTATTCATTCCAAAGTAATATCTATTTTTCTTTCACTTTTATGGTTGTTTATCATAATATCTTATACAAAAACACCTCTATCACTAATCCCCTGACTCTTCTCCATCCCCAAAGAATAGCTTGCCTCTACCTTAGGTTCTTTCTAGGATAGATTATACTGAATTGTTCTGCACTATCGAATATTTATGGATTTCATTTCAATTCCGTTAGAAACCACAAAGAGCAGACAGGTCGTCATTTCCTGTCTGCTCTGTATTATCACATGCCGTTACTATTATGCTTTTGCTGTCTCTTACCCCTCATCTTCAGTCACCCATTGCCCCCTGGTTTTCTTCAGATAGTAACGGGTATATTTTATCATATTTGTGATGAAGAATAAAGAGATGGAAGGTTAGAGATTGGCTAATAGACTCTCTCGTTTTTCCTGTGGAATCTTTAAAATATCCATAGCCTGCTCTGCGGTATAGTTTAATGCTTCCATGAGATTTCTTAAATCCGATCTCTGTGTAGCATCAGTAGCTGCAATTGCAGCCGCATCTTCTCTTTCTTTTACTTCTTCGCTCATTATTTCCATTAATGCCTGACACATATCTTTATTCCTCCTTATCTTGTCGTAAAGAGCTTTGTTTGTCTTTGCGAATTATACGCTCGTATAACTCGCTCTTTTATTCAATGCTGCGCCGTGAGGCGCAGTTTCATTTTGGGACACGGGGACTGCCCCGTGTCCCATTTAATGGGTGTCGGCGCGGGTGGGGAGGTGGCCGGGCATGTAGCCGATTATGGTTTTGCCGGCGTCGGGGTCGTAGTAGAAGTATACTCTGATCATGTTGGCATCGAGGCCTTTGCCGTACTTGATGTGCATGTCCATTATCACGTCTTTGCCGTTTACGGTTATGGTGTATTTGTCCTTGAAAAGTTCGGTGGAGCCGTGGCCGCTGCTTACAGGCTCAACGGTGTAACCGGATTCTTCCGGATCGTATTCGCGGGCAGCTGAAAGATTGATGGCAGCGCCGCCTCCATTTCTGTATATGGTGTAACCGGACAGGTAATGTATCATCATGCAGAGACGGTGCCAATCTATATTTCTATTGTCATCTTTAAGCGACCTGACTGCTTTCGGATGAATCTCTATGGTGTCCGAGTAATACTTCTCAACCCATGCCAGAAGATTATCCTTAATATCCTTTGTTACCGAAGGAAGGTTAATAATCGGCTTATATCTTTCCTTTTCGGAATCTATGATTCCCCGATGGATGATTTCTTCCTGTAGCTTTTCAGCTTCGTTCTTCCGGAGTTTGTTCTTTAGTTCCTCTATCTCAGCATAAAACCGTTCATTTTCATCCTTGTATCTGCAAATGTCACTGAATGTTTTGGCATTTTCCTTATCGAGCTTTTTGTTCTCGGATTCCAGCTTGTCGAGCCGACGCTGGAGGATATCATTGTCCCGTCCTAAATCCTCGAATTGTATCTTCAGATCAGACAGTTTCTTCTCATATACATTTGACAGTTCTTTGATGTCTGCCTTTATCTCATCACGTTTATCAGGCTTATTAAGTTCCCACCATGAAGGCTTGAAGGCAAAATCTTTGAAGTCCACATGCTTCCTGCAGGGATCCTTCTGCGCCAGAGTTTTGATATCATCGAGAAGGTTATCGATGTCCGATTCATAATAATCTGATGGATATTCCTGATGATTTGAGGTTCTGTAGAAAACCAGCTGCCCTTCATTTGCCACATCAAGAAGATCATCATTTTCCATAATCTGTCCGAAGAGTTTTGCCGCGCTGCCCTCCCAGACAACCACGTGGGCAAAGCCCAGTAGACTCTTAGTCTTCTTATCCACCTCTTCGGCGTTGTCTTTATAGTATTCGCCGGGAATGAAGAGTATCGGCTGCTGCCGATAACTTGACGCGATCAGATCACGGTATATCTCTTCGCAGGCCTCGCCGGACTTGCCATTCAGAATTATCGGTTTAGATGAAAATGAATACTTTTTGTCAATCCCAAACTCAGTTATAAGAAGGTCTTCATCATAAAACATATCTCTGACGAATCCCGGCCTGTAGTCCGCTGCATCTATGGTATTTGCTTCCGGCTCCCTGCACGACTCGCGGATTCCGAGCGCAACTGAAGCATCCAGTTTATACACAAAGAGTTCGGTAGTAAAGTTACGTCCATGAACGTCGAGCTTTTCATTTCCATTATCAGGCTCAGTGAGGCGGACCAGCCACGCATCATTTTCACTCATATATGCAGCTTCGAAATCGATGAAGCTGAAACCATATATATTCTTCATTTTTTCTTTTTGAAAATGTAGATAGTCCTCCGGACGAGGGTAATCATCTCTTAGGAAAGTCACATCCGGGTAACGCTCAAATATCTCGTCACCAAGGCGGTTGCGGAACCAGCGCATGATGTAAAGAATGGTCTTGGAATAAACAGTGTTCGATGGAAAGATTGTTCTGTGGATGAATCTCGAGAAAGGCCTGATATGTGTAGTACTGCTTGAAGAAAGCCAGTTTTGTACTCTTGGCTAGAACAACGCTGCTGTCATTTTTCTGCGCAGAATCCGGCTGAGCAGCAGCCTGCATTTCCTTTTCTTTGGCTTGGCGCTTCTCCTGTTTTTGCATCAGTTTAATGAATTTGTCTTTTGTTTCTTTTCTGGCCATATGGTCTCACCTCGATCTTTGCAGGCTCATTTTCATTTAAACCAATCCGAACTTTCAATGTATTTTTGCAAATTAGTTCGGTTTATTGCCGCATTCCATAATCCGGACAATATTTGTTTTTCCATTCCAGTAATTTATGCGCGGATATTATTATTCGCTAAACTCCATGCATTCAAGTATAATTATTTCAATATAAAAACATCGAAAAAGTATAATTATTTCAATATCATCCTCTATAACAGCAATAATATCACTAAATAACGCTATTACGCAAACAACTACCAGTTGGATTTTGCAGTGCTTAGACAGCAAAGAGCGAGTTATACGCTCAAATAACTCGCTCTTTCATTCATGACTGCGCCGTGAGGCGCAGTTTCCTTTTTGGGACACGGGGACTACCTTCGGCACCACCACCAGGACATAGAGATGAAAGGCTCCCTGGATGAAACCGTACTCGGTGAGGATATTCTTTTTTAATACTATATCTATATTCTTGAACATATGATTATCCCATAATAAGTGCGATGATCATCATTATGATAAATGAAACGGTAGGGAGACTTGCCACGCCGTACCTGTTCTTCCATTCAGTCCCTGTACTGTCTCCGGAGCTCCTGTCATATCCGAACCTGCGGATAAGCCCCCATTCCCGGCCGTCATCCCTTTCGGCAGTATTAAAATCAAGTTCGCCCACAACAGCCTGTTCCTCAGGCCGATGCAGCTGCTTATCCTTAGTCGTCGATTCATTTGACTTCTGCTTAAGAAACAGAACGTCTTTTACTATTAGCGGCGTACTGTGCTCGCTGCATGCTGCAGTAAGTTCAGCATAACCCGCTTTACGAAAAATCACCCCGCAGATACCGCCACCGGCAAGAAGCCCGCTGTTCGCCGCATTTACAACTACATCTACATTTTGATCAGCGCATGATGCGTTGATAAGAGTTATTTTGCTCATCTTTTATTTCCCTCATAAATTACCAATTTCGACACATTCACCGTAATCCAAATCAGCATATACCGATACAGATGCATCAATCTTCAAAATATCAGCTAAAGAAACAATCCTTGCATCCTCTTCTCTATGATTACCACCGCATAAGAATTGCCAGCTGCCGTCTTCATCGTGAGATATATATAGAATTCTCAAGGGCACTACTATGAAAACGATGAGAAAAAACAAAACTTAAAATATCAGGACAATACCAGAGTATCAAATCTGCAGAATACTTTGCAGATGTCAGAACATACATTGAAACATGTTCAAAAAATGGTATAGATATTTTTACTGCCCTCTCCAGACTTACATCCAGAAATCCATTTGCCTTAGAAGAATTACTGTTGCCAACATGATTCTGTCTTCTTAGAATGCAAAAAATGCAGGACTCACAAATTCATTTAAAAAAAAGACTCTATATATATCAGATCAAAAAACAAAAAAAGCGGGATTGATAGAGACAGGCCCAAAAGATTTTTAAGTTCATCTTTTGTCCAGGTTTCTTCCGGTTTACGTGGATTTATCTTTATTTCAGCATCATCACCTCTGGAGTATCTGCAATGATTACTATAGTTACGAGTCGACTCATAGGTTTGACCATTATAATTGTATTCAAAAGTAACTTTATAACTATAACTATATTCTGTTTTTCCTGTTTTAGAATCTTTATGTTTTTCCTGTTCTTCTGTTACTGACTTTACTTTACCATTTACTCTTTCCGAACATGCATTTATTCTTATGATATCTGTGATTATAAAATAAAATATCAGTGCCTGTAACCCAAATAAAATCAATCCTACTATTATAGCGCCAATTCCCATTGTTCACACTCCTGTATCATCGTCATCATTTCCAAGTCCATAATATAACATCTCGTTATACCTGGCATTGGCCTCTTCACTGTTTTTCTTTGCTCTCCAGGTCTCTATCTCACTTCGGATGGCAAGCATTTCATCAATAACATCTTCCACTCTGCCGGGTTTAGCCTGATAAATGTATGAAGTCATTCTGTCCATCGCTTTAGGGCTTCCGAGATTTTTGACTATTTCTTCACCCAGTTTATCCGGATAACCCAGTGATCTGACTGCTGTCATAAGATTATCTCTGGAATAGAGCCACTTTTTTTTATTATCGTCCATTATATTTACCATTCCCGTCAATAAAAAGCTTCACCTTGTATTCGTCGTGATTTCTCTTTTCTTACCGCTTATTTTGTTTTTGTGCCATAAGTCAGGACAGTTGCGGCAATAATACAAAGAAGGGAACTTGCCAGTATCATAAGTATGGTTCCTGAAAGAGTTAACGGATCATATGCCGAAACCACTTTGCAGATTATCTGGTGCTGCACAAGGAATATCGGATAGCTTATACTTGCTGCTTTTTTGATGAAAGTGGCAAGCTTTTCTTTTTTATCAAGCTTAAATATAAGTTTCGAGAGATGATAAATGACTATAAAGAAGGCCGTCCCGAGGAGATCCCATGTAAATGCATAATAAACCGGCACCTTAAAGAAAAGTGCAAGTATAATAATAACAGCAGACACCGGCAGAAGAATCTTATTGTCAATGATGAAGCTGTCTTTATCCTTCAGCTTTGATACAAGCACCATTCCCATGAAGAAAGAGAAAAGACAGGATGGAATTCCGGGAAAACCATATACATAGAAGGGAAGCTTTACTCCAAGGCCGAAGTCCTTCGCGCCTTTGATTCCCATTGCCAATGCAAATATCAGCAGTACTACGGCTGCTGTTAATGCCGGTTTCTTTGAGTAAGCCTTCAGGAGCAGCGGGTATATAAGATACATAATAACCAAAGCTCCAAGAAACCACTCCCCTACGAAATAGTATCCCGGAATAGTGCTGTTAAGATAACCATCCATACCGATCAAAGAAAGAAGCATCTTCCATGGCGGACCGGCAAAGAAGAAATCCTTTGTCAAAAGAACCTTCTCAACGTAGAAATAAAACCAGACCAGATAAAAGCATGGCATTATGGCAAGGAATCTTTTCTTATAGTACTCCTTCAATGATTCAATCTTTGGATAATTGTAATATAGTGATGCACCGGAAAGCACAAGAAAAATGACAACAAAAGGAGCTCCCCAGTTTCCATTTGCATAGTCGGGGAGCAGCTTAAACGGGCTTTTAGAATGACATTGGAAGTGATAAATAATTATCCCAAACGGAACTATAGCCCTTATCATATCAAATTCTTTAATTCTTTGTTTCATACCGGGTCTATCTCATCACAGAATTCAGTGTCTATTTACATCACTTATGTATAATCCACCATTATTTCAGCAGGATATTTTTCCAGTCCCTCAGATCTTCGCCTGCTCTCTCTTCCTGCTCATGGATATTCTTCATAAGGGCATCTTTGGGCAGTGTGAAAAGCTCCTCAGGTGACGCATTCTTAAAGTCTTTAATATTATACACATAATAACCTCTTCCAAGGAAATAATCCCACATAGGTGTATCGTCACGGATGAAAACCTTTCTTCCGAGGTTCATCATGATACAGATATTTCCCAGAGCCTGTTGGCGGTTATTGTTAAAAACAGCCATGTCACAGCCCGCGATAAATCTTATATAATCCGGCTTTGCCATATAGTCGGTGACAGGTACAAATGAATCGCCAAGGATTTCCCTGCCAAATCTCATAACTTCTTCCTTATAGGCCTCATCGCCATATGAAAGAGGAACCACTGCCTCAACTCTGATTCCTTCAAAGCCTTCTCTCTGCTTCATATCACGGATTATCTCAAATGCTTCCTTATGCTGATTCTCAGGATATGCGGCATTACCTACAAGGATCCGGTAGGTTGCAGATAACTTACCGTTCTCTTTATTATTTGAATCCGAAGCCTCATTGGCCATGGCAGGCCAGAACTCACTGAAGTTATCTTTTTTAAGAGGATCATTCGGAACTCCCGCTACAAAATGCTTTGCTTCCGGAACTCTGCAGAATATCTTTTCAAACTGTCTGTAATCTTCATCTATAAGATTGATAACTCCTGTTCCGGTCTTAACCAGAAATCTCATTATCATTCTTGCAGCCGTAAACTTCAGTCCCTTTCCATCCCTGTAGAGATAAAGATCCGCGCCCCAGAACTGAATATAAACCTTCTTCCATACTGACGGTGGAAGGTATTTTACATAGTTTTCAAAAGGGAAATTTCCGCTGATAATGATCTTATCTGCAGCAATGAGCCTCTTACGAATTCTCGGATCTGTCTTCAGTTCTTTATATTCAGCTATCTTTATAATATTCCTGCCTTCTCCTATGGAATACTTATCATCATTTTTCCTTACAATAAAGCTCTGGCGAACCTTATCATCAAAATGATATTTCATGAAGGCTATATACTGTTCAGTGAACTTATCATAAAACGGAAGATGAATTATTCTGTTCATTTCCCCACACTCTCCCTCTTAGCGCACATTTCCAATTCCTTAAATGCCCTTGTTCCCGGTCTGGCACGGAGTAATCCGTCATCAACCTCTTCGCCGGCACACCACTTGACCAGCGCAAGGGGAAGGTTACATCCGGCCACATGACTGAACGGGTAGCCACCGCCAAAACGTGCATTCATTTCAAGTACATAAACCTTATCATCTTTCAGAAATACATCCACATCCATATTCCCGATATGCTTTGAGATTTCTCCGAGTTTTTTCATTGCATCCCTGATAGAATCATTCTCTTCTATCTCAGCAATATCAGTCTCTCCGGACCTCATGGCAAGTTTCTTCCTTATAACAATCTCTCTTACATTTCCGGAAAAATCGTTTATTACGTCTGCCCCGTATTCCTGTCCGTCTATACATTCCTGGAATATGAGCCATTCCTCTCTTGAAGCAGCTGCCGACTCAAAACGAAGGTAAGAATGCTCAACCTCTTTTGCATTACGCTTTGCATAAAACCTGAGTTCGTCCATATCATTAGCAGTCGCAACCGCGATGGAGCCCATTCCGAATCTGGGCTTGACTATAAATGGAAATTCGGCCTCACCTTTAGATAAAGCCTCTTCGACATCCTTTAATCTCAGATATGTCTTTGGCGTGTCAAAGCCGTTTTCTTTTAGGAATACAAATGTTTTCCATTTGTCATTACATATATCTACAAACCATTCGTCCCCGACTACAACCCTGGTTCCAACCTCTGCGAATCTGTCCTTAGCCTTCGACAGAACCAGAAGATCTATATCAAACAGTGAAACTATCATATCTATCTCATTTTCTTTACAGTAATTAATGAGAAATGGAATGTAGCCCTCGTCATATATCATAGGAGATATTACAGCTTTGTCCGCATAATTAAATGCAACCGTAAGGTCATCCGAGTTACATACATGCACTTCGCCATCAGTGCCCAGTGCCTCCTTAAAATACTTAACCATATAAGCGCGGCGTCCCACCGACGTCAGCATTACCTTCATTTTCAAATCTTTCCTTTCATAGACTTACAGCCACTATTGCTGCACATTAAAAACTATCTCAAGCGATTCGTATTTTTCTTCGCCGAGTTTGTATTTCATATAATTCGTTACATTTTCGTAATCAAACATAAAATATAGAGTTTCATCACTTAGATCCAGATTGGATGTTATACCGCATTCAATCCTCTCCCGGTTTCCGTTTTGAAGTTCACTTCTGATATATTGCTGCAGGCTTTCATCATCAGAAAATGAAATCCTGTTCCTTACAAAATAATTATCGGACATTGATGGACAGGTCTCGGAGTTTTCTCTGTCCCAGCTTCTGTCAGCTGCCATCTTATCATCGGAAACATTTAAGTAAAGGTGGCATATTACCGGATTCTCTCTTTTGGGATCATCCATGGTGAGATCAAGATGATACCAGGTATTTCCGAGTTTAACCTGATTCCACATATGATTGGAGTCCTTACCTTCGGGATTCTCACCCACAAATCCTTTTATAAGCTTTGCATCGATATCACACAATCTGAGGAGAAGTGCCGCTGCCCTTGAATATCCTTCACACCATGCATCACCCTTTACAAGAGCCCCGTACGCCCCATGCTGATATGTAGCTTCACTCACATCCGAATACTCACAGGAATTGATGATAAAATCGTGAATGGCTAATTCCTTTTCATAATCACTCATAGATTCTGTTATTTCTTCCTTGAGAAATTTTTCACAGACTTCCTTTAATTCTGCTGCTTCTTTTCTTTCCGCCGGAATCTCCTTACCGTTCTTCATACTATCATATACGTACATTTCATCGGAACGGACAAAATCATAATTAACGCTGGCATAAGCAGATTCAAGAACCGGGCCGTCTCCATCCTGTTCCGTAGAAGTGGCGGTAATGTAGGATTTAACTCTTCCTTTAAAAGGATCGATACTCTTATAGAAACTCTTTATATCATCATCGGTAAAGCTCGCATCAATATCTATATGAATATTTCCATTCGCACCATTGTCAACCTCAGAATTAAGATATGCTTCAATCTCTTCACGGGTCTTGAAATATTCGATTTCCGGAATATCACCTTCATAGCCATCGACTATTTTCACAGAGTCCTTATCAGCAAACTTACTGAAGAATTTTTCACGCATCCATCCGGCCAGAAAAAACATAAGTACAAAAGCTATGACTACCCCAACCAATGCACCTATTTTGCCTAATAAACTGAATATATTGTTATTTCTCATACTAAAACCCCTCATTGATAAATAACAATCCGAGAAGAAGCAGATAATCCAGCCTGCATTTTTACATAGACCCTGTCTTCGGAAACTGTACCTGCATAGAACATTATAACAGATTCGCACGAGTGTTGACAGTTATTTGAAAAAAAGCTAAAATTAGTTTCAGAACTATGGCCTGATGCATCAGGCATACGTAAATCATTTAATTATGCAGCTGTATTTTGCAGCAGATTGGAGTGTATTATGTTTTGTAGTAATTGCGGTGCAAATGTACCGGACGGTTCATCCGTATGCCCATCATGCGGAGCTAATATGACAATTCAGGCAAATGACTATCAGCAGTATCAGGGAAGTTACGATCAGCAGTATCAGAATTATGATCAGGCTCAATATCAACAGCAGCAGTATCAGACATATGAGTCATCACCCGTATCTTCAGGTGCACCGGCTTCATATGGTGATGAGCTTACTATAGACAGATATGCAAGCATCAAAAATCTTCATGATTACTTCTGGGCAATAGCTGCATATAGCGGATTCATCGGAGTTATAATGCTTGCGATCATGTGCCCTCACAGCGAGAAATCAGAATATCTCAGGTTCCATATGAATCAGTCACTGGTTCTCAGCATCTTTATGGTAGCCCCCAGTGTACTGTCTTTCATTCCTGTCGTAGGAGCGATAGTTTACTTCCTTTGGGATATCTTCTGTACTGTAATGCTTGTAATAGCAATTATCGGAGCATTACGCGGAAGAGCAAAGGCAGCTCTCTTCTTCGGAAAGATCAGAATTATAAAGTAAATAATCGATTACATAAAGAACGGGTGTCATGGAAACATGACACCCGTTCTTTATATGACTTTATTGATTAGCTTATCATTGAACCTGCTTCAATATCAGGATCCTCAGCTGTAAGAAGTGAAAGACCTCCCTTGCTGTCTTCTGCACAGAGGAGCATACCCTCTGAAAGAACTCCTGCAAGCTTTACAGGCTTAAGGTTTGTTATTACAACAACCTTCTTACCCTTCATAACTTCAGGCGGATAATACTTCTTGATTCCTGAAACAATCTGAAGCACTCTTCCGGCTATCTGAACCTGTGAACAGATAAGCTTATTGGAATTCGGCACTTCCTCACAGGAAAGAACCTCTCCTATCTGGAGCTGCATCCTGTCAAATTCCTCAATCGTAATCTCCTGCTTCTTGATATTATCAAGTGAAGGAATCACAGCAGGCTTCTCTTCCTGCTTCGGCTTCTTCTCCTCCTTAACCTCCGGTTCAGGATCCTTTGGAGGGAACTTCACAGCAAGTTCATCAAGCTTCTTCTCCACATCTATCCTTGCGAAAAGAATCTCAGGCGTATCCGTAACTCTGTTTCCTGAAGGATATAATCCGAAGGTACCGAGTTCTATAACCTTTCTCTTTTCAGTATTTAACTGCTTAACAATCTTATCAGAGGTTTCAGGCATAAATGGTTCGAGGAGTGATGCACCTATAGTAATACTCTCAACCAGGTTATAAAGAACAGTTGCAAGTCTGTCCTGCTCTCCCTCTTCTTTTGCAAGTGCCCAAGGCATAGTCTCATCAATATATTTGTTGCATCTTCTGAAAAGATTGAAAATCTCTGTTATGGCATCAGCCACACGGAGCTTATCCATGCACTGGTTAACCTTTATACGGGCATCCATAACAGTCTTTTTAAGGTCGTCATCAACATCGCTCTTAACGCCCTTGTCGAATACCACGCCGTCAAAGTACTTATTGATCATGGAAACTGTTCTGTTAACAAGGTTTCCGAGTGTATTGGCAAGATCGGAATTGATTCTCTCTATAAGAAGCTCCCATGAAACAACTCCATCATTTTCAAATGGCATCTCATGAAGCACGAAATAACGAACTGCATCTACGCCGAACTCAGCAACCATATCATCTGCATAGAGCACATTTCCTCTGGACTTGCTCATCTTGCCATCGCTCTGAATAAGCCATGGATGACCGAATACCTGCTTAGGAAGCGGAAGGTCAAGTGCCATGAGCATTATAGGCCAGTAAATAGTATGGAAACGAAGTATATCTTTACCTATAAGGTGAAGGTCAGCAGGCCAGTACTTCTTAAAGAGGTCACTGCTGTTACCGTCCGCATCATAACCGAGGCCGGTAATATAGTTTGAAAGTGCATCTATCCAAACATAAACTACATGCTTAGGATCAAAATCAACCGGAATTCCCCACTTGAATGAAGTCCTTGAAACACAGAGATCCTGAAGTCCCGGCTTAAGGAAGGTATTTACCATCTCATTCTTTCTGGCTTCAGGCTGAATGAATTCAGGATGATCCTCGATATATTTGATAAGTCGTGGAGCATACTTGCTCATTTTAAAGAAATACGCCTCTTCTTCTGCCGGCTTTACTTCACGTCCACAGTCAGGACATTTGCCGTCAACAAGCTGGCTCTCTGTCCAGAAACTTTCACAAGGTGTGCAGTAAAGACCTTTGTACTTTCCTTTGTAGATATCACCCTTATCATAAAGCTTTCTGAATATCTTCTGTACCTGCTTCTCATGATCCTCATCGGTAGTTCTGATAAAACGGTCATAAGAAGTATTCATGAGATCCCAGATTCTCTTGATCTCAGCTGAAACTTCATCTACATACTCCTTTGGAGTATTAAGGCTTTCAAATGCCTTTGTCTCAATCTTCTGACCATGCTCATCCGTACCGGTCATGAAGCGTACATCAAATCCTGTGAATCTTTTATATCTTGCTATACTGTCAGCCAGCACTATCTCATAGGTATTGCCTATATGAGGTTTACCTGATGCATATGCTATAGCTGTTGTAATGTAGTAAGGTCTCTTTGCCATACTTTAAATACCCCCTAAACAACCTTAAGTTTAAATCTCGTAATATCCTCTTCGGATTCAGCTATCTCAATCTCGCCGCCGAGATTTCTGATTTTTTCATCAAAATCTTCATATCCGCGGAGTACATATCTGATCTCATCAATATAAGTATATCCGTCAGCTGCAAGCCCCGCTATAACAAGTGCTGCACCGGCTCTTAGATCCGATGCGGTAAGCATGGCTCCCGTAAATCTCGGCACCCCGCTGATGATGGCAGTATTGCCTTCAACCCTTATGCCTGCACCCATCTTGTTAAGCTCGGATACATATCTGAAACGATTCTCAAATATACTTTCCGTTACGATACTCGTACCTGTTGAAAGAGCGAGTGTCACAGCCATCTGTGCCTGCATATCCGTAGGAAATCCCGGATAAGGAAGTGTCTTGATATGCGTAGACTTCAGTTCTCCGTCAGCCATAACCCTGACACTGTCATCATATTCGATAACCTTAGCGCCCATCTCAGTGAACTTTGAAGAGATTGACTCTAAATGCTTCGGAATAACATTCTTTATAAGTATATTACCTCTTGTGGCAACTGCCATTGCCATAAAGGTTCCGGCCTCAATCTGATCCGGAATTATGGAGTACTCTGAACCATGCAGTCTCGCAACTCCTCTTATTCGGATGACGTCAGTACCTGCACCCTTGATATTTGCTCCCATTGAGTTCAGGAAGTTGGCAACATCAACTATGTGCGGTTCCTTGGCTGCATTCTCGATAGTCGTCTTGCCTTCTGCAAGAACAGCAGCAAGCATGATGTTAATGGTCGCACCAACTGAAACGGTATCAAGATAGATGTGAGAGCCTATAAGTCTCTCAGCCTTAGCTACTATCTTACCGCCGCTTATGATACTGACATCAGCACCAAGCTTCTCAAAACCCTTGATATGGAGATCTATAGGTCTTGCACCTATATCACATCCTCCCGGAAGGGCTACGTCTGCGTACTTAAACTTACCAAGGAGCGCTCCTATCAGATAGTAAGACGCCCTTATTCTTCTTATATATTCATCGTCAACAGAAAGGTTCTCATCCGAGTGTATTCCACCTGCACATATCTTAACTGTATGTCTGTCAAGATACTCTACTGTTGCACCTATATTCTCTATTGCTTTAAGAAGTGTCCTTGTATCACTTACAAATGGTACATTTTCAATGATACAGACATCATCTGTCATGACTGTAGCAGCAAGTATGCCGAGTGCGGCATTCTTTGCTCCGGCGATAACCACTTCTCCCTCAAGCGGTTTACCGCCCTTAATCACATACTGTTCCATTTAACACGGCTCCTAATGTATTAAGAATTTCTTAATTATCCTATGACCTAATCCGTAGAATTATAACACAAAAGACTTTCTTAGTAAACAACTTTGTTACAAAAGTGTTACAAGTGTCAAATGAGCTGCTATTTATCTGCTTCACAGTATATGCATCTATAGACTCTGTTCTTCTCATCAGTCAATTTAAAGATGTGCGGAATCCCCGGCTCGATTGCCGTAATGCATCTTGGATTACGGCATTTCTTAATATTCACCAGTTCTCTGGGAAGATCCACTTTCTTCTTCTCTATGGTCTCTCCATCCTTAATGATACTGACTGTGATATCCGGATCTATATATCCTATTACATCAAGATTTATGTCATAAGACATATCTATCTTGATGATGTCTTTCTTGCCCATCTTTCCGGACTTGACATTCTGAATCAGAGCCACGCTGCAGTCAAGGTCTCCCAGACCCAGATCCTTATATATCTGCATAGCCTTACCGGCCGTTATATGATCAAGAACTATTCCGTTCTGAATACTGTCAATCTTCATGACTTATCTCTCCCATCTATTCATTTTACATAAGCTCAAGCAGCTTGAGTATAAGTGCCATCCTTACATACTTTCCGTTCAGTACCTGTCTGAAATATGCCGCTCTTGGATCTTTATCCACCGTCACGCTTATTTCATTTACACGTGGAAGCGGATGAAGTATAACCATATCCTTCTTTGCAGGAATAAGTTTTTTATCATCAAGTATGTAGGTATCTTTGAGTCTTACATAATCAGCCTCATTGAAGAAACGTTCTCTCTGTACTCTGGTCATATAAAGCATATCCAGATCCGGCATTGCATCCTCGAGACTTGTAACCTCTTCATAAGGTATTCCCGCTGGCTCAACCACTTCAGAAAGAAGATACTCCGGAATCTTCAGTTCTTTAGGAGAAATAAATACAAATTTAATGCCGCTGTACCTTGACATTGCCTTAACAAGTGAATGTACTGTCCTGCCGAACTTAAGGTCTCCGCAGAAGCCTATAGTCATATCGGAGAGTCTTCCCTTCTCACGAAGTATGGTAAGCAGGTCTGTAAGAGTCTGTGTAGGATGATTGTGTCCGCCGTCTCCCGCATTTATGATGGGAACAGGTGAATACATGGATGCAAGGAGCGGTGCGCCCTCGTTCGGATGTCTCATTGCGATTATGTCTGCAAAACAGCCTACAACCCTTACCGTATCCTCAATACTCTCTCCTTTTGAAACCGATGAGGATGATGCCTCGGAAAAACCTATAACAGAACCGCCCAGTTCTATCATAGCCGATTCAAAGCTCAGTCTGGTTCTGGTACTTGGCTCATAAAAAAGAGTCGCTATCTTTTTACGCTTGCAGGTCTCCGCATATTTGTCTTTATCCTTAATGATATCCTGTGCAAGTGCAAGGATCTCATCCAACTCTTCCACTGAGAGATCCATAGGATCTATAAGATGTCTCATTTATTCATTTCCTCCATACTTTTTCTTGTAATTTTCTATACAATGTTCGATCACGCCGACAGCTTCCACGGCATTCTGAACATCATCAACCTGTGTTTCTTTGCCCTCAAGGTTTTTGTAGACAGTGAAGAAATGCTGAATTTCATCAAATATATGCTTGGGCAGCTCAGATATATCGGTATAGCAGTTATAGGTAGGATCTCCGTATGGAACTGCTATTATCTTCTCATCACCGAGACCGCTGTCAAGCATTCGGAGCACTCCTATCGGATATGAACGGACCAAAGTCAGAGGCCTGATATTCTCGGAACAGAGAACCAGAACATCAAGCGGGTCGTGATCATCGCCGAGAGTTCTCGGAATAAAACCATAGTTTGCCGGATAATGTGTCGCAGTATAAAGCACTCTGTCAAGCATGAGCATACCGGTCTCTTTGTCAAGCTCATACTTCATGCCGCTGCCCCTGCTTATCTCTATTACAGAAATAAAGTCCGTAGGGAAAATCCTACTGTCATCAATATCATGCCAGATATTCATAAGCCGCCTCCATTCTTTAATATAGTCTAAATCGCCTTTTGTTCAACAAAAGCGGCAGGTTGATTTACAGCCTACCGCTCAAATAGTTTTAATTATTTCCTCACGAAATAAATCAGTAAGGATTATACATATGGGTTGTTCGGATCATAACCCTGTCCCTGGTTAGGATCGTAATATCCCTGTCCCTGGTTAGGATCATAATATCCCTGTCCCTGACTCGGATCATAATATCCCTGATCCTGAGGCTGCTGAGGAGTCATTACAACTCTCTCACCTGTTGAAGGATCATAATAACCCGGCTGCTGTGCAGGCTGAGCCTGCTGATCAGGATTGTAACCATATCTCGGGTCATTTGCAAAACCTGAAGGACCATTAACAACATAGTTTCCGCCAGGATTGTATCCAGGTCCTCTTAAACTATGGTAAAGCTCGGCAAATGTTGCGAGCATATATGGATTAACATAGAATATCAGAAGAATTCCACAGGTTAACACTCCGAGAAGTGCCCAGCCAAAGAATGAAAGTTCAAGTATAAATGTATCGAACTTGTTTCCATACATCATCTGCTTACTCTGCTCAAGAGCATCATGCCAGTCCATATCCGGATTTTCAGTAAGAATATAATCAACCATATAGTATTCATATGTCTTGATGATACCCGGAATAATGAAAAGCAATGACCACAGGAAAATGAAAAGATCTTTCATGAACATAGTCTTCATAACATTCTTGTAATGACCGTTCTTGAAGCCCCATCCGAGTTCACCCATACCTGCTTTTGTAATTGAGTTAACAGCCCAGAATCTGCGGCATCCGACAAGAAGCGGATTAAGCGCAAATATCTTTACAGCAAAAGCAACAAGTGAGATGAGAAGTGCTGTCACCATAATTCCGATTAAGATACCCATTGCCTGTTCACGGCTGATATCCATATTCTGCATTGACTGCTGCAGATTACTGCTGCTGCTACTGCCGGCACCTCCGCCGGAACTTCCTGTTGCAACTCCGGTAATGAGAGCCACAAGTACGCAGAACCAGTAATTATTCTTGAATGCAGCCTTGCCTCGCTCTTTAAGATAAGCTCTGTTCATCTTTTTAACCTCCTTTTCGTCAATAGATGACTACCACATTATATATTAAACATTCATCATTAACAAGTGGCATTACCATGTTTTTCCATTCCATTCGCCACCGCCTTCACCTTCTCCTTCTTCGCCACCGCCGTTAGGGTTTTTGCCCTGCTCATTGAAGGTGTTCTGGGTTTCATTTCTTTCCTGAAGGTTTTCCTGCTTCTGTTTCTCAAGCTGCTCCTGGACTTCCTTTTCTCTCTGGGACTGATTCTGCTGATTCTGCTGCTGGTTCTGCTGATCATCCTGTTGATCCTGCTGATCCTGCTGGTCCTGATTATCGTCCTGATCTTCCTCATCCAGATACTGCTGAAGCTCCTGAATCATCTTATCGATATCCTGCTTAAGCTGTTCGGCATCCTCGTCATGACCGTCAGTTCCCTGAGGATCGGCACAGCCCACTTCCGTAAGAACTTCTCTGGCAGCAAGAAGCTGGCTTATGACCTTCTTTACTTCCTTTTCATTCTCGGTATCGATATGATCAAAATCAATCTTCTGAAGCATTGCAAGAGCGAGATTCACACGTATATCGCATTCCTTGCCTTCAGGAATGTAATATGTAAGTGCACGCTCATAATCAACGATAGCCTCGTCATACTCTTCATTTTTATAATGCTGATTACCGGAGTTGTAGTAAGGAAGATACCCCTCATTTATATTTCCGTATTTCAGCACGGATTCTATGCCGGAATCATACTTTCCTTTGTTGTACTTGGAAAGAAATACCTGGTTCATGATGAATCTCGCAACCAGCATGATGGCCAGTATCAGAATCACCGTGCAGGCAATATCAACAACAAGAAGGGTATGCCGTGCCTCGGCGCCGGTATCTATAAAACCGAATATTCTCTTTTCGGCATCATTATTGCCTATAGAGTTTTCAGCCTTCTTCTTTTTTTCTTTCTTCATATCCTATAATCTACCCCGTCTTATATAAATGACTACTTCTGCAAGAAGGAGAAGTATAAGCGGTATCACATACCAGAAATATGTGTCCTCATAGTTTACGCCCTTGCCCTCGTCTATTATGGACTTGCTGGCAGCCTTGATGGTATTAAGGACATAATCTATATCCCCGGTCCTCTGCATGTGAATGTAGTCTATCTGCATATCCGTTGCTATCTTCTGAAGATTATCTTCATCAATGATTGAAACTGCATCCTGATACGTGCTCGGATCCTTGATATAGCCATAGCCTTCCTTCATAAGGCCGCCCTTCTTTGTTCCATAACCGAGAACCGCACCGCCATCGACGTATTTTTCATATTTATCATATGACATCAGTTCGGAATCATCCGTCACCTCACCATCGCTTATGAAAAATACCACCGTCATTCTTCCTTCTTTCTTATTTGAAGAAACCAGAAGATCCTCAAGGTCCTTTTCAACAACATTCAGATTACTACCCTTCGCATAATGCCTGCTCGGCGTTGAAATGGTTGAAAATGCATCCAGCACATTGCTGCTGTCCTGTGTAAACGGAGCCAGTATCTGAGATTTATTATCGAACCTCATGAGTGCGAAGTTACTTCCGTCAAGTACATCCACTATGTGCTGGCAGTCCTTCTGAACCGCATCCATACGCGGCTTTCCGTTTACATCTTCAGCCCACATGCTTATGGTAGTATCCACCACGAAGAGCACATCAAGATTCTTCATTTCCACATCCATGTTGTACTCTTTACGCATAGGTCTCATATTTATCACAAAGCAGAGTGCCATGATGACAAATATCCTGAGCATCGCTGAAAGCTTATATATTAACTTTGTCTTTCTTTTTACAATGCCGAAGCTGAGGGCCGCATATATAATGAACAGCACTGCCCCAACGAGTATCTCCGGCAGAATCGGCTTAAATATCATATGACAAGAATCACTCCCATTATAAAGAATACAGTCAGTGAAATGAATAATATAATAAATGGAATCTTTGGCTGATCTATGGACTTTCTGATCACTATCTCATCAACTTCCATAGCTTCCTGAGCCTGTATATCCTTTACTATGTCGCTTACCGTAAGAGTTGCGCTCTGCTCATAGAACTTTCCTCCCGTCTTCTCGACAGCAGTCTTGAACTGACTCTTCTCAGTATCATAATCACCTATGGTGGTGCCGTTGGTAAATACTTCTTTGTTAGGGAAAAGTCCGAAGATTACAACTCCGTTCTTCTTACACATATCTGCGGCTTCCGGAAGCTCGAGAAGAGGTCTTCCTCTCTCCTGCTGGTCATTATCCGTAGACATGATGATGATTCTGGTTCTCTCGGCGTCCTCTATATGCGGGAAGCTGTAAAGACATGATGCAAGTCCTTCACCTATAAGACTGCTTCCCTTGGACATATTATTTACAAGAGTTCCTGCGTCATAATAATCCAGTTTCTCACGGAGTTCATAATATCTGTCAATCTTCTGTTCAGGAATTTCATGCAGATATTCATAGTCACCGAAATCGGACATATATTCTTCCTGAAGAACAAAGTACTCTTTGATCTCCTCCAGCTTCTGGATGACAAAATCATAATCATCCGTCATCGGTACGTAGAGCACTGTTGAGGTATTGTATATGGATACTCCGAAACGGTCTCCATCCAGCCCTCTTACTACATCTTCAAGGTTATCAACCAGCTCAAGATTGAGCTCATAGATAGAATAAGAAACATCCATGCAAAGGAAGATATCCCTCTTTTTCACACCATTATTGAGTGTTTCAATCTTCGATGGTCTGGCCATCAGATAGAGTGAAGATATAAGTGAAACACAAAGTGCAAGCTCCATCACTATGGTGATGGCAATCTGGAATATCTTAATCTTCTTATATTCGGGAAGCTCTTTTACTATCTTTGTATTCGCGGCCTTTATTCCGCCCTTAAAGCTTCTTTTCTGTCTGAAAAAATGTAATGCTGCCATAAGCAACACCACTACCGGTATACCTATGATAAGGAAAAGAGGATATCTTAATACCATGAACTGATCACCTCTCTTGTTCTTCTAATTGATGCTCTGATATCTGCTCTCGTGTATCTGGCAAACTCAGGCTCATAATATTCTGTCATTAACATTGTGAGGGAAGGTATCCCAAGTTCATTTATCTCGGAAAGAGTATATTCCTGTACTCTTATCCTGGTCACTTCATGAACAAAACCTCTGATGGTCTTACTCATTTTCTGATAACCGTGTCTGACTGTTATCCTGTTACTCATGACATCTCTTTCAAGATCATTCATAAGAGCAACGTATTTTCTCTTAATGGTTATAAGGTCTTCCGGCTTCGGTTTATGTATCTTAGGCTTCTTCTCATCCTTACGTCTCAGAAGAGGCTTCAGCTTTTTATAAATCCATAGATGCAGAAGTACCGCTACGATTACGGCCACTATGGCGATTATGATCCACCAGATCATAAATGCATATGGGTCCTGCAGATTAACCGATGTTTTCATATCTATGCCTTTCGAAAAGCTCAACTATGTTATCAACTATCTCATCTTCATTTCTGATAGAGGTAAGCCCGACTTTGTATTTCTTAAAGAGCTCGACAGCCTCCTCCATATGCTTCCTGCGGTTTCTCTCCTCAGCTCTGAAAAGGATATTGCTGTGAAGGAACAGCGAATCCGCATATCTTCCCTCGTCCATATCATACACATTTTCCCCGTGCAGATATGCATCATCAATATTAATCACCATTACATCGCTGTTATAAGTAAGCTTCTTCAGAAGCTTCTCATCTATGGTTCTCACGCCGGCCATATCGGTGATAACGAAGAGAACCATATTACGCCTGATATTTTCAGTAACGTAATCAAGAACCTCTCCTATATTATACTTAGGCTCAAGCTTGATGGTCTCCGCATAACGGTTCATGATATTCTCAAAATGTACATTTCCCGAACGGAAATAAGTAAAGTCATATCCTTTGTCTATACTGTGCATCATGGCAAAATCATCACCATGACGGTCGATCAGAAATGCTATGGTTCCAAGGGTCGTAATAGCTATATCCATCTTGGATGAGCCCTCGGAGGTATCCGCCAGCATCCTTCTTCCGCCATCGCACACAAATAGAACATTATGCTTCTTTTCTGCAATATATCTTCTGATCAGTATCTTGCCCGTCTTTGACGATGCCTTCCAGTCAATATCCTTGACGTTATCCCCATAGGCATATTCACGAAGATCATCGAAGTCAAGACTTCTGCCCCTGAAGATGGATCTGAACTCACCTGAGAGCGGGTTCGAAGCCTTCTTGCTGGAGTATAGCGCAACTGATGCTCTTATCTTTGTCAGATAATCATAATTCATGGAAATCCCTCTTATGGAGTAGGAACAGAACCTACAATCTTATCTATGATAGTTTCAACTTCAATACTGTCTGCTATAGCAGCATAATTAAGCTCTATTCTGTGACGGAGTATCTGATGTCTCATGAGCTTGACATCATCAGGCGTAACATAGGTTCTTCCGTATATAAGAGCTACTGCCTTCGCAACATTGAGAAATGCGATGGAAGCACGAGGGCTGGCACCCATTCTCACATATCTGCTGTATTCCTCAGGAAGTACTTTTGCAGTATTTCTTGTTGCATTTACTATAAATGAAATGTATTGCTTTATGGAATTATCCGCATATACCTTCTGAACCAGCTTCTGCACATTATCTATGTCGCTTACAAGAAGTGTAGGTGGAGTCTTTACAAATGCTCCCGACTCAATTCTGTTGAGAATTTCGGTTTCCTCTTCAGGAGTAGGATAGGTAATCTTCTCTTTTATGATGAAACGGTCTGTCTGAGCCTCTGAAAGAAGGTATGTACCTTCCTGCTCTATAGGGTTCTGTGTGGCGATAACGATGAATACGTCATCAGGCATATTGTAGGTAACACCACCGATTGTAACCTGTCTTTCCTGCATGGCCTCGAGCATGGCACTCTGAGTTTTTGCACTTGAACGGTTTATCTCATCAAGAAGAACAAAATTGGCAAATACAGGTCCCTTCTGTGTGTCAAACTGACCTGTTACATGGTTGTAAACCTGTGTTCCTATGATATCACTCGGAAGAAGGTCCGGAGTACACTGAATACGTGAAAACTTTCCGTTAACCGCATCCGATATAGCTTTGGCAGCTGTTGTTTTTGCAAGTCCCGGAACGGACTCAACAAGTATATGGCCATCTGCCAGAACTCCTGCGATAAGTGAAAGCTTAAGTCCCTGCTGACCTACAACCTTTTCGTCATAATACTTTGAAAGCTTGGTAATGACGTCCTGGGCGTAATTAAATTCTTCCTGATTGATATTTGTTTTCTGTTCCATCATGTTCCTCCTGATTTATTTCGTTTCCCTTAATAAACTTTTTTCGTACATACTGTCCGAATCTGATCTATATTCGCGTGAAGTATCATTTTATCATCATATTTATGAATGTTCACTGTCATATTTGGCGATGAACTGTCTGGTATAATCCGCATCGGACGGACAGTCGAGATACTCTCTTCCGTATTTCTGTCTGGTCTCGTCTCCTTTACCGGTTATAAGGATCACTGTAGGTTCTTTAACCTCCATGATAGCCTTGCCTATGGCCTCGCCTCTGTCCTCTATCATCTCATACGGACAGCCTTCTCTCTCAACATACTGAGCTATATCTCTTGAAATCTGTTCCACAGGTTCCTCACCCGGATCCTCCGCAACAAGATATACCTTGTCCGAATATCTTCCCGAGAGAGTTCCGAGATGTTCTCTCCGCTGATATGCTTTATACCCGGGGCATCCGAAAATGGTGACAATTTTCTGTCCCGGATATTCCGAAACAGTTGATTCATATAATTTTTCAAATGAAAGCTTGTTGTGTGCATAGTCCACTATCGCGGAAACCTTTCCATCCTTTGATGTGAAAAGCTCCATACGTCCTTTGGAACGTGCTGTCCTGAGGCCTTCATAAATGTATTTTTCAGGAATGTCATAGAGATTCGCTACTGCTATGGCCGCAAGGGCATTCTCTACATTGAAAAGTCCCGGCATGGTAAGTACGAATCTTCTGTCGAAACGGTCACATTTCACTTTGAAATATATGCCGTCAGCTCTCTTCTCTATACCGTATCCGAGTATATCGGGACGGCCTGCGGACTCCGGTCCGTTTTCTTCACTTTCAATACCGAAGGTGATAATCTTTTTAGTATTACCACGCTTCAAGGCCTTCTGAGCCGCATACAGAATAGTTTCCGACTGATCTGCATCTATATTTATGATTGAAACTTCCGACTGATTAAATATTCTCAGCTTTGATTTAAAATAATCCTCAAATGTAGGATGTTCGATATCACTGATATGATCCTCAGAGATATTCATGAAGATTCCTGCATCAAACCTTATCCTGTCAACTCTGTCATACTTAAGAGCCTGAGAGGAAACCTCCATAGTAAAATACTCAATTCCGCTGTCGGCTGCATTTCGGAAATGGTACTGAAGCTCCATATTTTCCGGTGTGGTTATATGAGATTCATACTCCTGAACACCGTCATACATATCTATGGAAGAAGTTATGGCTGTAACCTTTCCGCCTTTACTCTGCTCATAAAGATCCAGAATATTCTTAATATAATATGCCGTAGTGGACTTTCCCTTGGTACCCGTGATACCTGTCAGCTTCAGTTCCTTTGAAGGAGAATCAAAGAAGAAATCGGAAAGATAAGGCATCGCCTTACGTATATCATTTACGAGAATATACGGAAATCCTGCGGGAATCCCAGACGTCTCCGGCTCATCTCCCTGCTCATCAGCCCCTGCATCGTAACGGACCTCACTGACATAGCACACTGCTCCTTTACTTATAGCCGAAGCAAGATACTCTGCTTTAAAATGAGCCCCTTTACATACGAAGAGTGTCCCATCCTTAGCATCATTTGAATCATAGGTGAGCCACTGTATAAGCGTATCATTTTCATTAATATTTGTTTCCTTCAGAAGTTCTGCTTCCTGAAGTAGATTTATAAATTCAGTCAGTCTGTGTAACTGCATCTTCATCACTCCCTGGTATAATACTGTCTCATTTATTTGGTTGAAATACTACCGGTCTCTTCAGATGTCATTTTCTGTCATTTTTATTCGTAATACTGTTTATACTTCTTGAAATGACTGACATGCTGTTTCATCATACGCATATTTCTGACAGGGTCATCATCGCCCTTCATAAATACAGGATTAACGAACTTGCCCTCCTCAAGAAGTCTTTCAAGCTTCTCTTTATTTACAGGATCATGCACATATTTAAGTGCTACTTTCTTCGGAACCACAAGCCAGAGATGCTCTTCTCTTGCCTCCTCATATGGAAGGTCTGCTCCGTTTATATATTCTTCAACAAAATACTTGGCAACATTAAATCCGGATCCTGTAACATAATAATTTGATCTGCCCTGTCTTGTGTTGATTTCAAAGAATTTATATTTGCCGTCTCTCTTATCATATTTGATATCAAAATTCGAGAAGCCGATATAATTAATGTCCTCAAGAAGTGCCTTAACCTTAGTCATCAGTTCTTCATTTGGTTCAGTAATGATAACTGCATGATTGCCCTTTCCATGAGGTGTATGTTCCTCAAGGAGCACGTGTCCGAGGCACATCATTTTAACCTTACCGTTCCTGTCGGAATAAGATGTAAGCACACGCATATATTCATCATTTCCGGGGATCGTATCCTGAATGATAAGACTGTCGGTATAACCTGCCTCATAAATGTCCCTGATGACACTCTTCATCCTGTTCTCATCTTCTATAAGGTAAACCTTTTCCTGTGTATCAAATGGATGCTCCCAGTAATTTATACCGTTTGAAGGCTTCAGGATTACGGGATAAGGGAATGAAAGCTCCGGTGCTTCCGGATTCCCGTTTGCCGGATAATCATCCTTCTTATAGATATAAGTATCGGGATAATCTATACCATGCTTTTCACAGAGCTGATAGAAAAGTTCCTTCTGCTGCAAGCTGTTCATAAGATCATAATCTATATATGGAGCTATCACATTTCCCGGAAATTCATTTTTATGCTTACTGATAAGTGCGACATAAGAATCACCACAGCCTATGGCAAGAATCTTCTTATCTGGATTTCTTTTTGAAAATGTTCTGACGGCCTTCATAAATATCTTGTCAGTATCAATCGCCTCATTTGCATGATAAACAGTTATCTTACTGCCACAGCTCGGACCGTTGGCGTATTTTCCGAAAACATGGGACTTAACCCCATACTGCTCGTAGAATGCACGAGCCACACTGTATGTATTGATATCCCCGCCAAAGAGCATTGGGACAAAGCTTTGTTCTTCAAAAGTCATGGGATGAACCACCCTTTCTGCCATCTTCTTAGTATTTGGCTCCGATAAGCCTTCATATAATGCTGTGAGCCATAGATTTTTTAATTATATCATACTTTTATTCAAATGATAGAAAAATTTGTTGATGAAAGCTTAAGTTAAGATTATTATAAAAAATATAAAAAAAATGAAACCATTGATCCCCGGGTCAGGTATTAGAGCTATAAGACACGAAACAAACATGAATCAAACGTGTAATAAACCTGAAAGAAAAGGAGAAAATACTATGGTTAAGAAGAATTTAAAAAAGATCAGAAACATTGCAATAATCTCAGCACTGGTTATGTCAGTACTGACAGGATGTGGATCATCATCCAACAAATCATCCACCAGAAACGATTACAAAAATGGACTGACATATGAGCAGAAGATGAATGCCGACATGGCTGCCGGATATTACGATGGTTACGGTGAGAGTTATGCTACCGAAGCTGATTATGACGACGTCGATTATTATGATGAAGCTTATGAAGAATCTGAATACGCGGCAATGACAGATGATGTTTCTACTGACGTGAACGGCGGCGGAAACGCGGGCACCGAGAAGAAACAGACTGATAATAAGCTCAACCTTGATAAACTTATCTACCGCTGTAATATATCAGTACAGACTCTTGCATTCGAAAGTGATGTTGCAGAATTCAAGGCTGCAATAAAGGAATACGGAGCATTTATCGAAAATGAAAATACATATATGAGCGGCGGGGATTATTACTACGACAGGAATACAAAGCTCCGCACATATACGGCAACTATCCGCGTTCCTTCAGATAAGTATGAGGATTTCATCAATAAATCCGGCGGAATCGGTGAACTCGTAAACATGAGCCAGAATGTTGAAAATCTTTCACAGGAATACTCGGATCTTTCAGTTCAGCTCGAAGTTCTCGCTGCGGAAAGATCCAGCTATGTAGAAATGCTGAAGGAAGCCAAGAGTCTTTCCGATATGGACAATATAATCCTTATCACTGACAAGATCACATCCATCGACATTCAGGTAAATCAGATCAAGACAAGGCTTAACAATATCGATAATGATGTTGCCTACAGCTATGTTGATATGAGCATCAGAGAAGTCAAGGAATATGAGAAGGAACCTGACGAAAGCTTCGGTTCAAGATTCGTAAGAGAAGTTAAGACCGGTTGGAGAAACTTCCTGTACGGATGCCAGAACTTCCTGATCTGGTTCGTAGCTCATCTTCCGGGAATACTGCTCTTCCTTGGTATAGTATTTGGAATCTGGAAGCTGATCCTGCACATCATTAAAAAGATCAAGGCTAAGAGAGCTGCAAAAAGGGCTGAAAGAGAAAAGCAGATGGCCGCAAGGAATGCATCTATGAGACCAATGCCGATTCCGGCTCAGGGTGCTCAGGCTGCTCCGGCTACTCAGGGTGCTCCAACTGCTCCGATTGCTCCGGCTGCTCAGGTAGCTACTCAGAGTGCTCCTGCTCCTGCAAAGACAGCTGATACAAAGACAACCGATACTAAGGCATCTGATTCTAAGACAACTGATACTATGGCAACAGACACTAAGACAACAGACACTAAGACTGATAAATAAAACTATTAAACATTAAGACAGAGGATACTATGATGAAAGAACGTAAGAAGCTGGGTATTCTGGGCGGCATGGGTCCGGAAGCTACTGAAGTATTCTATAAAAAGATCACGGAGGGAACCGTGGTTTCAAATGACCGCGACCACCTGGATATATTAATATACTCTCATGCATCAATTCCGGACCGTACCGAGTGCATTATATGCGGCAAAACCGATGAACTCTGGGGTATTCTTGAAGAGGATGTCAGAATGCTGAAGGGCTGCGGATGTGATTACCTGGCTATCCCATGTAATACCTGCCATTTCTTTGCAGAGAAGTTCAATGAACTGATGGACGGAAACTTCATCAACATGATTGAAGAAACGGCCGCATACGCTGAAAGGCGCCGCCTCAGCAAGGTGGGCATCATGGCTACCGACGGTACCGTAAGGAACAACATGTACGGCAAAGCTATGGAGAAGCACGGTATCGAAGTCGTATATCCTACTGTCGAAGATCAGAGAAAGGTAATGTCCATTATCTATGATGAGATAAAAGCCGGCGAAAAAGGCGACAAGCATAAATTCATGGAGGTCGCCGGTAATCTGAAAGAGTCCGGCTGCGAAGCCATCATACTGGCCTGCACCGAACTCTCCGTCTTTAATAATAACTATGATCTTAATTCCGATTACTACATCGACGCACTGGACGTAGTTACCAGAGCCTGCATTGAAAAATGCGGCGGAACCGCATACTAACGCCAATCCGGCGAATTGTCCCTGAAGGGATTCCGTTTCATATTACACAAAACAGGGTGCTGCATGGCACCCTGTTATTTAAGTATCAACAACTAATATGTTCTCTTGAAATTCTTAACATCCTCTTCAAAACTATGCAATATCTCCTGATATGCTTTCAGTTCTTTCTCTTTCATTTTACCGGAGGCTTCTTTTTCCGAAAGCTTTTCTTTAAGCTTCTTAATTCCGAGGACAGCATTATCTTTATAATTATTTGAGAGATCTACTTTGATCTCTTCTATAATGCCATCAAGCTCTTTATCTTTCTTATTCCAAAACATATACTCTCCTCCGGAACTAGGCCAGTATGGTATATATATCCGCCGGTGTCTCTGCTATATAATCCGCACCTGCTTCCTCGAGTTCTTCACGGGTACCGTATCCATACAACGCACCTATGGAAGTAACTCCGAGTTTTTTAGCAGCCTCAATATCATAACACCTGTCACCTATCATGACTGTGTCTTTGTAAATATCTGAAAGCGACAATCCTTTTCCGTCTGTATCTTCCGCACTTTCATCACTACTATCATTCAGTAAATCGATAACTCTTCTTGCAGCTTCCTCGATAAGGTCTTCCTTCCCTGCCTTCTGCTTTTCTTCAACAGGTCCTATTACCTCAGTGATGAAGCGTTCAAGCTGAAAATGTTCCGCCACCTTCTCAGCTAAATACTTTGGCTTCGATGTAACGATATAAAGTATCTTTCCGTCTTCTTTGAGTTTTCTAAGGGTTTCTTCAATTCCTTCATAAAGAGGGGCATCCTTATAAGCTCCTCCCGCATAGTGTTCCCTGTAGAGTTTTATGGCCTTTGGAATATCCTCTTCCGAAAGTCCGTAAAGCTCTCTGAATGAAACCGTAAGCGGAGGACCGAGGAACTTTCTCTGTCTCTCCGGATCATTTTCCTCTATTCCGAATCTGCTCAGTGCATACTTAGCTGATGCAAGTATACCGAATTCAGACTGGGTTATAGTTCCATCGAGATCCAAAAAAATGTATTTATTCATACTGTTCACCAAACAAGGAAGCAGCATCCTTCAGAGCCTTTCCGAAAACATCAGCCATATCATGCTTTCCGTCCATTCTGCTCTCCATCGATTCAAGGATAACTCTTCTTACATCCGTATCTATAGTTCCTTCAACATTATTTCCAACTCCGAAATAGAAGCCGTCATGTGTCTCGCCATGTCTCTCATATACAGTTACTGCATAGAGTATTATGAAATTCTCTTCTGAATCTCCGAATACATCTCTGTACTTTACAGAAAGATCATATGATGGAAACTCTGTTTCTTCAATTATATAAATGTATGGATAAACTCCTGTCTTCTTGTAAAACTCCTTAACAGCAGCCTCAAGCTTTGCATCGTTCTGGCCATCTATGAACTTCTTGGGGCGTGAGCTATTATCCTCATAGCATTCTCTGACTTTTACGGAATCCCCCATGTACTTTGTCTTATTCATGGCAGGTGCAGTATATTCAGTAGTTCCTGCGCCTGACTCTGTATCTGAAGTACCGTCGGAATTCGCAGCATTTCCATCAGAGGTGCTATCTCCCGAATTATCCTTATTCTTCCCGTTCTTATCAGTGAACTTTTCTGTAATAGTGCGGTCATCCACAATCCTGTCAAGCTCTGCCTCGTAATCCTTTACATACGACCTTCCGGTTATAAGTGTGAGGAGCGAAAGAACCGCCACTCCGATAAGAACGTACTTCAACAGCTGTCCGATAGGCTTTTCCTTTTTCTTACGTCTTTTGGCCACGAATGCATGCCTCCCAACATTTTCTATTCATTAATCTATTAAATATGATATAATACTCCCCATGAGAATTCTGATGAATTCCCGTGCAATAGTACTAAACGCGCCAGAAAAGCGCATATCACATAATTAACTAGATGTTACAATAAATCCGGTATTATGTAAAGAAGATTTACGGAGGAAAAACAAATGAGAATCGGAATGGGATACGACGTGCATAAACTCGTGCCGGACAGAAAACTGATACTCGGAGGTGTTGAAATTCCTTATGAACTGGGCCTTCTCGGTCACTCGGATGCCGACTGCCTCACACATGCCATAATGGACTCTCTGCTCGGTGCAGCAGCCAAAGGCGATATAGGAAAACATTTTCCTGATACAGATGAGAAATATAAGGGTGCCGACAGCATCGAGCTACTTAAGGAAGTCAGGAATATAATCGACAAAGAGAATTACATCATCGGAAACATAGATGCTACTATTATAGCCCAGAAGCCCAAGATGGCTCCTTATATAGAAGCTATGAGAAAATGTATCGCTGAGGCTCTGATGATCGACATTTCCCGTGTGAATATCAAAGCAACCACAGAGGAAGGACTTGGGTTTACCGGTGAAGGTCTGGGCATCAGCTGTCAGTCCATCTGCCTCCTTGAAACGGTAGATAATTATGCATATATGGATGTTACCGCGGAGAAGCAGTCATGCTGCGGGAATTGTCCTCTGAAATAATTCAATAAATCACTGCAAAAAAAATACCGGCATATCACATTTCATTATGTCGTTAAAAATTATAAAAAGGATAAAAACAATGATAAATGACAAATTTTCTGAAAGACTCGTAAAAGGAAAAGCCGGCGGTGCAGAATTCGGATTACTCGCAGGTGCGATAGTTCTTATACTATTCTCCATTGCCATCTCGATATTTGGAATACTCATACTGGGAATCCCAATGTTTATAGGTGGTATTTTTGCACTCATAGCAGCCATAAAAAACCTGAATGTGGAATATGAATTTACATTTACCGATGGCGAGATAGACATTGCAAAGATCAACAGCAAAAGCCGCAGACGTGAGCTTTACAACATTCCAAGCGACAAGATCATAAAAGTTGCTCCCGCATCAAATCCTCAGGTAAAGAACGATATCGATATTCAAAAGCATAAGGTTTATTCATTTGTCGGTCCGGCGGTCGAAGGTGAAGTTTATGCTGTCTATACTGAAAATAATGATTCCAAATCTATCGTACTTCTTGATTTAAATGAAGACTGTATAGAGCATCTTAAGGCAACTCACAAACGGGTTTTTGAATCATGAGCATGTCATAGGAAACGCAGTTTCCTATGACATAAAAAATGTGTCAAAACAACTGGTTGTTGTCTTGACACACCGGTAAAACTTCTATGCATAAAATTTAAGAATCACGGATCAAGCGGTATCATCTTAAGGCCTTTGTACATCTTTGTATAGATACTCTTCTCATCTGTATAAAGCATGGTTCCTCTTGAGCCATCTCTTACGATATAGGCATACTTGTTTTTCTGGACATTCATGTATAAAACTTCTTCAACGTTAAGCTCTTTAGCTTTAACCTTTGCAGTATATACATTGAGCGGTTCCATCTTATATTTCTTAACTGCCTGTGCTACTGTCATGTCCAACCCCCCTTTGGTTCTGTACATATTACTATTAATAGTATATTGTAAGGTTTGAACAAAGTCAAGGAATAATATAAATGAAAAATGTTAATTATTACAAAGAATTTGAAAAACAACTTGAATCGATAAGGTGTGCTGAGCATAAGCCAACACTGCTTCTTCACGCCTGCTGTGCCCCCTGCAGCTCCTACTGTATGGAGCTTCTTGCCGGGTATTTTGACATAACAGTTTATTTCTATAACCCTAACATTGATATGAAGGAAGAATATGAAAAACGCTATGGAGAACTGGTCCGTCTGGTTTCGGAAGCTGACTTCACAAAAGGCGTCAATGTAGCCCTTGGAGAATATGAACCCGAACTTTTTCAAGAGATGGCAAAAGGCCGCGAAGACCTTCCTGAGAAAGGAGCCCGATGCTATGACTGCTATAAACTCCGAATGAAAAAATCAGCATTCTATGCTGCAGCAAACGGATTCGATTACTTCTCAACCACCCTCTCCATAAGTCCTTATAAGATTGCCGAATGGATAAATGAAATAGGAGCAGATCTGGCCGAAGAATTAAAAAATACCTTCGGAGAAACTGCCCCTCATTTTCTGTATAGTGATTTTAAAAAGAAGAACGGATATAAGCGTTCCATAGAACTATCTGCCATCTACGGACTCTACCGCCAGAATTACTGCGGCTGCAGATACTCCAGGCCGTCCTAATCTTCTCTTTTCTGAATGCCGGCAAGTATTATCTTCAGTTCATCTACTGAAAATGTATAATGTGTCTCGCAGAATTCACAATTGATAGTAACTTCCTTGTCATCTTCTATCATGGATGTAAGTTCTTTCCTGCCTATGCTGATCAAAGCCTTGGTCACACGTTCTCTGCTGCAGTTGCATTTATACTGGGCCGGTATATCTTCCTCAACACTTACATCATCTCCAAGAAGACATTTCATCATATCCAGCAGACTTTCACCTTTTGAAAGATGCGCTGTAACAGAACCAAAATCCTTAAGCCCGTCTTCTATCCTTCTGATGCTTTCTTCACTGGCAAAAGGCATCAGCTGTATGATGAATCCTCCTGCCGCTTCTACTGTATTCTCTGTGGTCATCAGAACTCCCAGTCCTACCGATGTAGGAATCTGTTCGCTCTCCATAAAATAATATGTAATATCTTCGGCTATCTCTCCCGTAACAAGAATAGTCTGTCCCACATAAGGTTCTCTTCTGCCGCTGTCCCTTATAACAGAAAGTATTCCCTGTCCGAGAGCCCCTCCGACATCAAGCTTTCCGTTCTTATTCGGTGGAAGCACAACCACTGGTTCGTAGATGATTCCCTTTACATTTCCATTCCTGTCCGCTGTTACTGTCAGTCCTTTTGCAGGTCCGTCACAGTTTATACGGAGTGTGAGGATATCCGAATCATTTTTCTGCATATTTCCCATCAGAACTCCTGCTGTAAGCAATCTTCCGAGAGCCGCAGTGCATACCGGACTGGTATCATGGATACTCCTTGAATATTCAACAAGATCTGTTGTTCTTGCAGCAAAATATCTGACTTCATTATTGAGGGCCATACCCCTTATGATATGATCTGACATGTATTCCTCCTGTTTTTTGGTTACGAAATCCCTACATTCAACCGGCCGATTCCGACACTGACGGTCCGATATGACAGCCCGATATGACTGCCCGTTCTGACACTTCGATTTGACACCCGACTTGACAGCCCGTTCTGATACTCCGTTCTGACACTCCGATTTGACACTCCGACTTTGCAGAGCTGTAATCTCAGTCCCACGGAACCGTTAAAGAATATATTATGGGCTCACGTAATTAAGCGGATTTCTCGGTGTTCCATTCACCACTACTTCAAAATGAAGGTGCGGACCTGTCGAATGCCCGGTACTTCCAATGATTCCCACCGGGTCCCCCTTTCCGACCTTATCACCGACTGAAAGTATATTACGGCTGAAATGCTGATATATGGTTACCAGTCCCTCCCCATGATTTATGAGTACATAGTTGCCTCTCGCCTCGTCATATCCAACATAGTAAACTGTTCCCGGAAGACTTGCAACTGCATAAGTACCATTTATCTCGACATGCTTACCATTCTTTCTTGTAGAGCCGATGTCTATACCCTTATGATTCGTAGAGCCGATACCTCCCGGTGAAACTCTTTCGCCGAAATATGAGGTAATATTACTGCTGACCGGCGCAGGCCATCTGAATCCCGAATTCTGAACTCCGTTATATGAAGCCTGCTCCGGCTTACCAAGCCTTCCCTGGTAGGCACCTATCTTTGCAAAATGTCCTATGATTCCCTTCTCGTCTATTCCGCCATAGGTATCGCGGACATCCTTGTTATTCTCAAGATAGTAAACCATATCAAGAACCTTGGAGAAATCCTTGCCCTCGTACATATAGTTTGGATTCACAATCCGTGTAACACCCTGCGTAACTCTGCCTTCCCTGTAACCGAACTTTATATAATGAAGGTAGTACTTAGGGTAATTGCCTCCGAAAGCGTCTCTGAGATCCCTATAGGCATTTCCATATGATATTACATCAAATGATGCGTTGCCCCTTCTCCATCTCTTCATTCCCTGATTAACGAAATGGTCAAGCGCCGTAATATCATTTCCTTCCAGAAGCGTATTAAGATCAGCATTATTCTTAACGTAGTACATGTAATCATATACTTTGCTGTAATCCACGCCGTCCTTTACGGTTACAGGATCCTTAATATAAGGAACGCCTGAGGTTACACGTTTCTCAGCCTTTCCGAACTTGATGTAATGAATGTAATACATAGGCCAGTTATTCGCATAAACCTCACGAAGATCCCTGTGGGCATTTGAATAGGAAAGCAAATGGAATTCATCGCTTGCTACACGCTTCTCTCTCATTCCATACTTTACAAAGTGCTCCAAAGCACCGTAATCATTAAGGTCCCCTAGCGCCTTCTTCAGATCCTTCTGATAATCCATATAGAAATAGAAGTTATAAACATCTTTGTAATCAAAGCCATCATAGGAGGTAACGATATCCTTCATTTCCGTAACTCCGGTGGATACTCGTCCCTCCCTGCTTCCAAATTTCATATAATGCTCATAGTATCTGGACATATCGTTTCTATAAACTGCCCTGAGGTCAGGATATGCCTTGATATATGAGGTCACGTCGAAGTTTTCCTTCGCCACACGCCTTTCTGACATACCGAACTTAAGGAAATGATTCAGCGCCTTTGTCTGATCGTCGCCGTAGGCAGCCTTGATATCGGGATATCTCTTCACATAGTAATAATAATCATAAACAGCACTGTAATCCACACCGTTCATTACCGTGACTCCCGATGTGGATTTGAAACTGTCGGCTTCGATATTGCCCTCTGTTTTTATATCAAATGAATAGTCTGTGGAAAATGAACTCTCGTCTATCTGCTCGAATCCATATCCCTGACATATGTCGTCCTTTACAATAGAATCATGAGAAGACTCATCAACGCCTTCGACAATATCATGTGTTACTGTTTCTTCGTCACTTATATCATTTATATATGAAGCATCAGAAGGCGTTGCAGATTCGGCTGCGAAGGCTTCCTGTCCCGTAAGTATAAATAATGCCCCTACTGCTGTTAATCCTGTTATAATCAACCTTCTGAACTTCATAATAAACTGTTTCCTTCCTATTTCTCTGCTTCTGCCTTCTTTATAGTGATATCACCTGAAGATGCAGAAATCTTCATATTATATTTTCCATTTCCAAGCTTATAAGCTTTTCCTTCCTTGGTAAATGGAAGATCATACCTGATGTCACCACTGGAAACCGATACATCTGCTGCCACATCAGCATCTTCCGGTATGAAAATATCTATATCTCCTGACGATGAACCGATAACGCTGCTTTCAGGTACTGATAAAAATGTATATTGGGAATCTCCGCTGGATGCATTAGCCTTGAAAGTCTTTACTTCCTTTGCATTTACGGCTATCTTTCCTGAACTTATGTCAACGCTCATATCTGTAACTGTTTCTACATTTGCGTCAATATGTCCTGAAGACGCCTCAAGCTCAACAAGATCACTGAGTCCCTTCTGGTTAAGAACTATAGAACCTGATGAAACATCAAGCTTTATGTTCTTTGCAGAACAGTTAGCATTGATTCCACCTGATGATGCATCAGCATCAAGACTGTCAGCTTCGAAATTACTTCCTGTAAATCCGCCTGAAGAAATATCCACCTTAACATTTGAAAGCTTTACGTCCTCAGGAATCGTAATCTCAAGGTTCTTCTCTATCTTGTCAAAATTAAAGCCTCTGCCTGATTCGCAGTATCTGACATAAAGAGTGCCGCCATCAACCCAGGTATGAACTTTCTTCTTATCCTCTATCTCTTTGTTTGTTGTTTCCCTAATAGAAACAGCATCTGTAGAAGTACCTACAAGTGTAACATTTCCGGACATATAGTCAATATTAATGTTCTCAATCTTGTCCGAGATATCACGATCTCCGGCAGTGTACTTCTCTCCATTTTCATAAACATAACTGAACGATGCCGAACATCCGGCTAGAGCCGCAAGTGATACTACCGCAAGTCCGATTCCTGCAATTAACGCTTTAAACTTCTTCATCTTTTGATTCCTCCTAATTTTGAAATATATGAAATACAGCATTTTCATATATCTTTTTCATTTAATCTCATCGATTAGACGGAGCAGTTTTAATTTCGTTACAAATTTTTTTGAATTTTTTCAAAAAATATATTGAAATAAATAGACCGGCGTTTCCAAAAATCAGAAACCACCGGTCTATTATAATACCTTTTAGACTTGCGTTCTATGTTTTTTTGCAATCTCATCCAGGATTTTCACGCTTTCGGAATTATCCGGATTATCTCTAAACTCCTTGACCATTTTCTCAATGTCACAGTTACCGGAGCACGAACCCGCAGTGTGGCATTTGCTGCAGGCGCCGTGATCGGGACAGCTGCCGCATGTACCGTTCTTTATGAGATATCTTATAGCCGGAATCAGAAGTGCCAGAAGCACTGCCAGCGTTATTATCGATGCTGCATTCATCTCTCTACCTCAATTGATTGATGCATTTAAAATGCTTTATGGATTTGATCACAGATTTTCAGCTGTCATTTTATGCCAGTTTGTATTCCAATGCAACCGCTTTATTATTATGAATAATAATTCCGGCAAGAATACCTGCAAAGACAAGCTCGAAGATGAGTCCAGGGAAGAAGCCTGCCCCGAGAGCACCGGTTGTAATGAGGGTGCCGATCTGGTAAATGAGGAATCCTACTGTGTAACCGGTTCCGAGCTGAAGCCCGATTGCTCCCCAGAGCCACTTCTTACTCTGCATCTCGGAATTCATAGCACCGAGTGCAGCAAAGCATGGAGGTGTATATAAGTTGAACATCAGGTATGCAAGAGCTGCAACCTTGGTGATTCCTATAGCTACTGCAACTGCATTTCCCTCTCCTACAAGTTCTAATTCTTCAGGATCTACAAGGTTTGTTATTGCATATACAGTTGCAATTGTTCCAACTACATTTTCTTTTGCGATAAATCCTGTGATAGCTGCCGCCGCAAGCTGCCATGCCGCAACACCTACTATAGGTATAAGAAGTACCGCAAATGGATTTGCTATGGAAGCGAGTATAGATGTATCCTCTGCTCCCTCTTCCACTGCCTGGAAATGCCAGTTGAAGGTCTGCATTATCTGAACAACTGTATTACATACAAGAATGATAGTTCCTGCTTTGATGATATAAGCCTTACCTCTTTCAAGCATTGACATGAATGCGAACTTAAGGCTCGGAGCCTTATATTCAGGCAGCTCAATGATAAAGAATGACTTTCTGAATTTCGCTGCTGTTATAGCCTTTACAAGAAGTGCTCCAAGGAGTACAAGTACTATACCTACTATATAAGCAACCCAGCTTACCCATTTTGAATTAGGGAAGAATGCCCCTGCAAAAAGTGCAATAACAGGAAGCTTGGCTCCGCATGGCATAAATGTTGCCAGCATGGCAGTTGCTCTCTTCTCTCTCTGATTACGGATAGTACGGCATGCCATAATGGCCGGAATACCGCATCCTGTACCGATGATCATCGGTATAACTGACTTTCCTGAAAGTCCTACTCTCTTGAATATAGGATCAAGAACCACAGTTGCTCTTGACATATATCCGCAATCCTCAAGAAGTGCTATGAGGAAATACATAACCATAACCAGTGGAAGGAATCCTACAACGGCACCTACACCGCCGATGATACCATCTACAAGAAGTGCATAAAGGAGTGGATTGGCATCAGCCATCTTATCTCCAACCCAACCCTGGAATGCTTCGATCCAGCCTACCAGTATATCTGCAAGCCATGTACCGACTGTGGTCTGTGACACATAGAACACAACCCACATTATTCCTGCAAAAATGAAAAGTCCGAGTATAGGATTGGTTACTATCTTATCAATCTTATCTCCTATATTCTTATCTTTTGTAAGAGTCTTACGAACCTCTACATCCTTAACTATGGAATTGACGAAATCGAAACGGGCTCTGTCCGCCTTTTCAACCTCTTCCTTATTTGTAAGGTCTATATTACCTTCGGTATAAGGAGCCTTCTGACCTTTCCCCTGAAGCTCAGCTGCCGCCTTAACAACTTCCTTAAGACCCTGATCAGATATAGAAACCGTATTTATGACCGGACATCCAAGCTTCTCTGAAAGCTTCTCCGTGTCAATCTTATTCCCCTTCTTGTCATTCACATCACTTTTATTAAGAGCTACTACAACAGGGATTCCAAGTTCCAGAAGCTGTGTAGTGAAGAACAGGCTTCGGCTCAGGTTAGTAGCGTCCACTATGTTGATTATTGCATCAGGTTTCTCATGCTTTACATAACTGCTGGTGATACTCTCCTCAGATGTAAATGGAGACATGGAGTAAGCACCCGGCAGATCGACTGCAACAAGCTCCTTCCCGCCTTCTACATAAGCTTTCTTGATTGGACTCTCTTTCTTGTCCACGGTAACTCCAGCCCAGTTACCTATTTTCTCTTTGCGTCCGGTAAGAGCATTATACATAGTAGTCTTACCGCTGTTCGGATTACCCGTTAATGCGATTCTCATATCAAAATTCCTCCTTTAGCCTGACTAACTAATCTCGATTGCTGCTGCCAGCTCGGGATCAATGTTATATCTAGCATCTTTTATAGAAACCACAAGGTTTCTTTTCTTATCTACTACAGTAATCTTCTCACCACTGTAACATCCAAGTGAGAAAAGAAAGCTTTTCATCTCATCATCACCATCTGTTTCAACACCGGTGATAATGTATTCCTTTCCGAGTTCTGCATCATTTAAATTCATGCCTGATTCACCTCTTATAATAGTTAGGTTTATTTAATCTTACTTAGGTTAGTATAATTTTAATAAAATGTCAATACTTATTTTAATATTTCTCTTATGGTATTAAACCATTTCTAACTCCGGAAGCAGACAATATTTTTTCATCTTGCAATATATCAGAACTCGTGTTAGAATTATCTAATAGTATTATACTTTATTTAACATAAGTTAAATATTATCGGAGGGTAAAACAAAATGGAAATCCATGAATCCGCAGAGGACTATCTCGAGGCAATACTTATGATAAGGGAAAAGAAGGGGTATGTTCGGTCCATAGATGTAGCCAATCACATGCATGTATCAAAGCCGAGTGTAAGCAACGCCACAAAAAAACTCAGAGAAAACGGGTTTATCACCTTTAATGAAGACGGCATGATACTCCTTACCGATTCAGGTCTTGAGATTGCCGCAAATATTTATAAAAGACATAAGGTTCTTACAGGTATTTTCAAGCATCTGGGTGTTCCGGAGGAAATCGCTGCAGAAGATGCATGTAAGGTCGAACATGATCTCAGTGCAGAAACATTTGATGCTATCTGCAATTTCATAGAGTCAAAAAATATCACTTTTGAGTAATGAATAATGACAGTCAGTTCTGACTGTCATTATTTAGCTTCAGTATCAACCCAAAGCAACATCCAGCGCCATCATTAATGAGAAACCTGCTGCAAACAGAACAACCCCGATATTTGAGTGTTCACCCTCAGACATTTCAGGAATAAGTTCTTCTACTACTACATATAACATTGCCCCTGCCGCGAAGCTGAGCAGGTATGGCATTGCAGGCACAATAAGTCCCACAGCGATGATAGTCAGGAAACCAAATACCGGTTCAACCGCACCTGACAATACTCCATATATGAAGGCTTTCTTCTTACTCCTTCCTTCCGCCGCGAGCGGCATCGATATGATAGCTCCTTCAGGGAAGTTCTGAATCGCGATACCTACCGATAATGCCAGAGCTGCCCCTGCCGAAATCTTAGTATTCCCGGACAAAAAAGCTGCATAAACCACTCCGACTGCCATTCCTTCCGGAATATTGTGCAGCGTTACCGCAAGTACCATCATGGTCATTTTGGCAAGCTTGCTTTTGGGCCCCTCCGCTTTATCTGAATTCATATGAAGATGGGGAATTACAGAATCAAGTAAAAGCAGGAATATAATTCCAGCCCAAAATCCAAAAAATGCAGGAACAAAGGAAAGTCTACCCATATTCTGCGACTGCTCCATAGCCGGAACGATCAGACTCCATATAGAAGCTGCCACCATAACTCCTGAGGCAAAACCCATAAGAGCCCGTTCAAGCTGTCGACTCATCTTGTTCTTCATAAGGAAAACACACGCAGATCCCAATGCCGTTCCCAAAAACGGGACCATTAAACCTATAAAAATACTTCTGTTCATTTGGTCATCACTCCTTTTTTTACAGTCTAGCGATTTGTTAACCTGTTTTATATTATTTGTTTATTCATATTTAGCAACCCGCAAATGTTAGTTATAATTAATAATAGTTAGTTATATCTAACTTCGCTACAAAATATATCACTTGACCAGGTTTTTTGTCAAGTGATATATCAACTTCTTTGAACTCACTCTTGAGCATATATGCCATAAGCGATATTCTCCAACTGTGTTTTTTTCCATTTACTTATTTACAAGAAACATACCTTCTGTTGACTCGGTAAAACCAAGTCTTTCATATAATGGACGTCCGTCCTCTGTTGGGTAGTGTCAAGCCTGACACTCCTTTTTTGTTCCTAAATCCTTTATTTTCGGGAGGTTTAAATAAAAAGAGCATTGACCTCCCTTTTTTGGTATAATGTCAATCGCCAAACCGACATCCAGAAAGGAGCCAATGCTCATG
>JAFUVQ010000070.1 GCA_017477505.1 Eubacterium sp. | reverse complement strand
TTCAAGAAAATTGTACAAGATCCACTCTCCAACATATGTCGGAATGGCTCTTGCGGAGAATCCGGCACTATTGATTAGATTTTTATTGATTACTACTTCTCCAAAGGAGTCATATGCTTTCTGCTCAAAACTCTCCATCTTACCCTCCTTAAATAAGATCTGACAAGTCAGTACCAGAACTCTGTGCGGACTTAACAGACATAGCTATCTCGGACTGGTAGCTATGCTTTCTTCCGTTCGCAGAGTAATTTACTGTGATTATCATTCTTTCGTTATTCTTTTTATCCATCGACTTGGTTATTCGTGCGTCTTGAATATCAATCGTGGCCGTCTCCAAGCCTGCTATATTTACTGCTACCTGCTTGCTGTACTTGATATTCCCGTTTTGTATGATGATCTCGACATTTTCGACCGGAAACTCATTGTAATTTTTAACAAGGAATGTCAGTTTCAGTTTCACAGCAAATCTAAGATTATCGTTCACAAGCGTTATTTCGGGATTCTTGCACATATCCATATCATATGAGAACCTCGCAAACGGTACTATTGCTTCTTCGGGCGTAATGCCTCCATGAACGTATCCCTTTAAGTCATTTTTTATGAAACGGTTATATCCCCTTGCAATAAAGAAACTGTTCTCAGTACCATATCTTTTTTTATCAAGTGCATAGCATAAGCTTCCTATTGCAGCTTTCGTATTTTCATAATCTTCATCACCAACCTCTATAAACCTATAATCCGATTCCTCTGCTTTGTCTTTGTAATACTTTGGATCAATTCCGTTTAGCTGTGATGGCAGTATTTGTGTACTTCCGTGATCAGCGATGAAATATACTCTTGTGTCCTTTTCTCTCCCATGCTTTTTAAGCACTTTCGATATCTCAGAAACAAGTGCCTCAATTTCTTTCTGTATCCTTACTTCAATCCTTTGAGCGCTTGATCCCTGGTCTTCATGAAGCATTTCATCTAATCTAAGATAATTGAGGAAATAAACCTTTTTATCTATTCCACCTAACGCCCTTAACGCACCAATATTAGGAAGATACTGCATATCAACCCCCAGGTTCTTAGCCCAGTTTCCTACAATCTTGTCGTACTTGTCTCCACTATCGTTATATGCCTCAGCCGTAAAAAAAGCTCTCTTGGAAATAGCCGTTTCTGTCGGAATCATCGACAATACCGGCACAACCCCATCTGAGACGAACTTTTCATTATTCATACATGATGTAAGATACTCAAGGAACTTATAATTAAAATTATCGAGAATGACAAACAGCGTATGTTCGTTATCAAGCAATTCATTCTTAACAGCCGGAAGCACCTTGTACATCATCCATGGATAATTGTTTACCAACTCATCATATTTTTCAAAAATATAATCACCAAATGCTGTGGCATATTCATCTGCATTCTCATCAGATTTATTGTTGTATTCAAGCCAAAAACGGAAAGGAAGATAATTTTCAACTGACCATTTCATCCAGTCCTCAATACCGAAATCATCCCCGGGTTTTTCTAAAACAACTGGCGGCTTGATGTTTATGATTCGCATTTTAGCTTCGGGCATTCTGTCAAATAACGGAGCAAATTTAAGTACGATCCTGTCCGTATAGTCTGCTATTTGTCCTTCGTTCTTGTCTATGGCATCTATAACCTGATCAAGTTCAAACTCATAACACCCTGATACCCAGCTAATCAATTCCTCTGGGGAAACACTTTTCCTACCAACATACATTTTGAACCTGTCGCAGTAATCATCTTCAGCCTTTTGATCAATCGCAATATACGAACCGGTCACCCCAAAGTGATCCATACATTTACAAAGATCATGCCCTATCATCTCTTCCTTAAAGTCTTTAGGGTAATCCTTAATTAGCAAATATATGGCTACATCCGACCTGAGACTGTCAAAATCGTCTATGAACTGATTAAAAATATACTTCTCATATTCGCCAGAAAGATGTTCTTTATATGTTTTAAATCTTTTCTGAAACACCTTTCGTAAAACAGTTCTATTTTTATCATTGAGTCCACTCAGATCTATACTCTTGCAGAGTGGAGCAAGTCGTTCAAACGGGAAAGTTCCTCCCAGAAAAAATGTTCCGAATGCCTTGCGTAACACAGCATTTTCAAATCCCTCGCCGGAACTGAAATCTACATCTTCAAGGCTTAAATCTTCCATAAGGTCGCTTTCAGATATATACTCAGGCAGGTCAATTTTGTATTTGTTCTTAAACTCCTGCGCTACAGAAAAGATCTCATGACTCATGGTGTGGGTATAGTATTTTTCCTGTTCCTTCAAGACTTCATATATCTGACGATTCCGTACTACAACCGTACAGTCTCTGCCACCATGAAGAGCAGCATGAATCTTTGCATATCCAGATATATACTCACCAAATCCATTTATCTCGATATCGCATTTTCCCTTATACTGTTTTTTCACATCAAGATAAAAACGAACCATATCCTACTCCTCAAGTTCATCAATAGCTTTCTTAAGTCCCGATATTATCTCTGCATTCGATACTCCGTGGCTACTCTTCATGAATCCTGCTATGGATTTAACACACAGACACAGACTAGCGGAATCAATCGGCACTATCGCATCCAACTTCACGTCTTTCCGCTTTTCAATTTCACCATCGAATCGCATCTTCTGCTGAACCGGCACAGCCTTTACTTCATATTTTGTTTCTTCATTCAGGCAGCGCAAGGTCAGTACACTACTATACTTTCCGGCCTCACTTACTCCGCAGAACTTTACATTTGTATCAGAATTTATTTTCAGTAAGTAGGCTTCGAGTCGCTTTTCTCTCTGTGCATCCGGAGCAGAAGGATCCGAACCGTCCGTTGTAATGTAATAACATACATTGCCCTCACCGAGATTCACCCTTATCTCCATTTCACCGGAGAACATTATGGTTCTGTCTTTACCATGCTCAGTCTCTTCAATTCCAACTCCGGACACCTCATATACCGGGCAGCTTACAGCATAAACATTATTCTCTATATGATTCTTTCCACGTTTGAATCCCTGAACATAATCTTCTGTTTTATCCGATGTCCATGATTTCACTGCACCAAGGTTCATATCAGAGGGTATGTTTTCCAAAAGGATAGTAGCAAATGGTAAATCTAAGGATACCGCTCTCGCCAAAGGTTTACTGTC
>JAFUVQ010000069.1 GCA_017477505.1 Eubacterium sp. | reverse complement strand
TATCCGTATAATTGGCCATGCCCGGATCACCAAGCAGAAAATGATAAATCTCCTTTGTATTCTCGTGCTGGCCCTTCTTTGTTCGCGTCTCTCCAGGCATAATCCTTCTTGGAGCTTTTTCATACCATTTGCCTGCCTCAAGTGCAGACTGACTATACACCTGTTTTCTTGCTCCAATTAAAGAATTGCCACACACAAGCTGCGTTCCAAACCAGGGTACATACGCACCCTTATAAATGGTGTTCAGCCATAGAGATACTTCTGCCAGTTCCACCGCTATCGGGTTTAAATCCACACCATATACATTGCGATCGGCAATATACATCTTCACCTTTTGGAGTTCTTCAAATCTTTTATCAAATGCAATCGGCTCTCCGGTTTCTTCCTGCCTTTTGTTAAGATATGCTTCTGCAATCTGATTGATAGCCTCATTTAAGAAAGCAGCACTTCCCATCGCAGGCTCGCAGATCGTCAGATTCAGTATTTCCTCTGCTGTTTTGCCCTCAAGCAGTTCCTTCAGAGCATACTTAACAAGGCACTTCGTCAATACTTCCGGTGTGTAATAAGATGCAGACTTCTCTCTTTCTCTGCCCGCCAGTCTGTATATAAATGTACCTTTTTCATATTTACGCAAAGCACTTTTAGGGTCATTTTTATTTACCCTAACACGCTCTTCCTGTGTGTAATTCTCAAGCTGATTCTCCGGGATGAAATATCCTACATTCAGCTCGTCAAAATCATCTCCAGCACGTTTTACTTCGTACAACGTCTCTTCTGCAATAAACCCACGATAAGAAAGCAGAGCCTCATATACCGCTCCCATCTGGTTGATACCAAGGGCAGAATAAGAGATCCTTCCTTTCCTTTCTCTGCTCCCTTTCGGTCTGGATATACTCATAAGATCCACGATCCGAAGCATTGCAGTGTTTCGCAGCTTTGCTCTTGTAATGAGTTTCGTGTATTCCGGATCAAAAATATGGGCTTTCAAGGCTTCCACCGTAAACACATCATGGAGCGATTCCATAGCAGTAGCCTTCTTGTATTCATCAAGGTCTCCCGGGTAACCCTCGTAGATCATTCTGAACAGTTCGGATATGGTATCACAGATATAATATCCCTCCGATACCGTTTCGCTCTCTTCCTTTACCTTTGCACACACATCCCGAAGTCCCTCAAGGGAATATCCCTGCACATATGCCTGTGATTTCATAGGCGCATAGCCAAGCTCCGGTCTTGCTTCTATAAACAGCATGAAGAGAAAACGGTACATATACCGCAAGCATTCCAGAGTAAGCTCCCCAGCGTTTACCGGGTTCGCTTCAAGGTCGATGCCCTGTCTCGTTTTCATATCATATATGACTTCGTTGCCAAGTATCTCAATACACTCTCGAAGGGCATATTTCAAAGCATCTGATACCCCTGCACTATGCTTGTGTGAATTCTCATCAAGGCTATCAAGCAGACACGCTCCATCTGCAGGGCACAGACTTTCCTTATGCAGCAAAACCGTCAACGCCATAAAGGTACTTTCTTCATGACGGCTGAAGATATCATCCAGCATAAACTGAAGGTATCTCTTCTCCTTCCATTTGTTTCTGTCAATCAGAGCAATCTGATTGATCCCGATCAATATGATGAACCTCGGCGCCTCATCACCTGCAAAAAATAACTTTGCAAGGATTTCGTCATTTATCACATCCATAGATGTGCCATTTTCTTCATCATCCTCACTCGCGGCATAGATGTGTCCCCTCAAAATATCATCATCCTGCTCTTCGCATACGGACAGAAACGCCCATACAAGCGGTGCACCATTTGATCTCGTCTCTTCATGGAACACAGGAACAGAAAGCCCGTCTGCCACCTCTGCTGTCACACTCTTACGGTTACCATATCCCAGAGCATCAAGATACAGTCCTGCCATTTCCTGAATAAACGGTTTGCTCAGCTCCTGATTTTTGAGATGCTGGTACTGCTCTCTCGTAAGATTGTACTGTCTCCTCGTATCACGAAAGCTGTGCTTCTTTATGTTTTCTTTCAAGCGCTATCAGTCTGCTCAATTCTTCATCAATATAAGGATCCGTTTTCTTACGGTATTCCTTATATTTTTCCTGCATCACTTCACCTGCACGTTTAACTACATCAGAAAGATATCCGGATGCTTCCGATACTTTGCCATCTGTAATCTTCCCTGTATTCGGCATAGACATGTCATGCAGATGTGTTCTCTGCATCACTTCATCCATAGTAAGAATCTTCTCAAATGATCCGTGTTTATAGCTAACTCCAAACCATTCATCCACTACCGGCGTAGATCTGCGGTTTGGAATAAGTCCTGCAGTGATAAATATCACATCCCCACCGGTCATGCTTCCTGTAATACCTAACATCGGCACTTCATTACGCCTATAAAATACTCCTGCCTTGTCCTCAACCCAGTCAAATACAGGATTCAGTCTCCACAGGTAATGCGTGTCCGTCCAAGCAGATTCCATGATGCTATTCTGCATGCTCTTCTTCATAGCGTTCATGCAGTAGGTTTTATCCGTAGACAACCTCAAATAATCATTAGCTGGCATTGCCTCCGGCGGAATCAGCCGTGACATTTTCTTTTTGATGGTATCGGTCAGTTTAATCTCAATACCATTTGCATTAGTCAGAGGAGCATATTTAACCTCTTCTGTATCAGTAAATACATCCAGAGCGCTCTTCAGATAATCAAGATCTGAGAACAATGTTCCTTCATCATCATACTGAATAGGCACAATATTCTGTCCGCCACCACCCATCAAGAGTTCCAGTGGATCAAATTCATCTTTTCCCGAATCAAGCATTGAGCCGAAGGCTTCTGCTGATACACCTTCTTCGATCGCCTTTGCCGTCTCTTCTTCCTCTTCTTCCTGATTA
>JAFUVQ010000001.1 GCA_017477505.1 Eubacterium sp. | reverse complement strand
TATATACCGAACTCAGAGTACAGAATCGGATATTTATCAACAACGAGCCACCGGAGAAAGTGGTAGACAGAATCATATCAGAATACGACCTGATGGACATATGAAGACTCATTGAGTGTCAAAAACATCGGAAGTTAAGACAATATATCATTCCATACGGTCGTTGTTTTGTTTCAGATAAGTGAGGTTTCATATGAGCACCGGTATTGTTCTGCAGCAGATGGGTGTTATCACCATTCTGGTTGCGATTGGTTTTTATCTATATAAGAAGAAAGTTGTGGATAACAACGTTTCTCAGAAGCTGTCGGTTATTGTCATGGACATCTGCAATCCGGCGCTGATCATGGCGTCGATTCTGTCAGGCAACATCACGGCCACCCACAAGGATCTGATAAATGCGATGATTCTCGGCGCAGCTTTCTACGCCTTTCTCGTCGTTCTCGGCTTCCTGCTGCCCCTTATGATGGGCACGAAGAAGGACGAACGCCGCTTCTACAATCTCATGACTGTTTATACAAATGTAGGCTTTATCGGCATTCCTGTTGCCCGTGCCATCCTGCCGGGGAACGCAATACTCTATGTCATTGTGTGCAATGTCATGTACTGCCTGCTCTTCTACACTCACGGAATCATCATCCTTTCAAACGGCAGGGAGAAAATGAATATAAAGAAGGTTGCAAGTCCAGGAACCATCATGGCTATCCTGAGCCTTGTTATCTTCTGGTTCGGACTTACACCACCGCCGATAATATCGAACAGCATTACATTTATAGGAAATGCAACTATATTCCTTTCCATGACTCTTCTCGGAGTCAGCATAGCAAGATCGAAGTTCAGCGACGGTCTTAAGAATATCCGTGTATGGATTTATATCGCCGTGAGAATGATACTGCTCCCCGTAGCAATGTTCCTCATTCTCAAAGCTTTCAAATGTGATTCGGTTTCCATTCTCGCGCTTTGCCTTATGGCAGCCATGCCAATAGGAAACCTGCCACTTATTCAATCCGAAAAAATGGGAGAGGATACTTCGCTCCTCTCCTCATCCATAACAATCACTACGATTGCCTCAATATTTATCATTACTATACTGATGTCGATATTCTGCGCAAATGTATAGCCCGACCTGTCAGTACCTGTCACTTGTCAGTATCTGGCATATGCCAGTGTCTGTTATCTACTGGTGTCCATTATTCATACCATGGCCCTGCTGCATTACCGCTTCAGGGTTCATAGCCTCACGTCCGCGGGCTGTGGTAACGAATCTCTGATAATCCTTCATTGCTGTTGACTTGAAGTTATTATCATTCAGCACTCTCTCAACAGCTGCACTACTCGACTCATTTCCGCGTCTTTCCAGAATATGGGTTCTGTTAATAGTATTTTTTACGCTTTCTATAATGCTGTTCCTGATAAGCTTACCGGGTTCTGCAGCTATCTCATTTACAACAGGACGCATCTTATCGCTCAGAAGTATCTGGTTTGTGATCGCCTCAGCGATTTCCTTCACGCAGGCATCCATCCTGGTCTTCTTCTGCTGTTCATTCAGCTGATTCTGCTGATTCTGAATCTGTGTCAGATCATTTGCAACTTTTGTCTGAATCTCCTCTATCTTTTCCGGAGTGGTTGCTGTCTGCATCTGCTCGAGAATATTATCAGTTCTTTTATCAATCGCTGCCCATCCACTGAGTGCGCTCTGCGGATTATTTCTTATAAATGCCTTAAATGTAGGGTTCTTTGCAAGTGCCTCATATTCTCTTTTAAATGTATCGTTATTAAATACATGCTCAAGCATTTCAGCCTCATGCAGCGATGTCTTTGGATTATATACTCTGTCAAGATACTTCTTTGCTGTAAAGTACTTTGCCTTATCGACTACATTTTCACTGCTCTTTACTGAGAGATAAAAATCATAGCCCTTGGTATATTCGTAAACCCTTGCCATGGTCTTGCTGAATTTTCCTATCTTCTCACGCATCTGAAGCTGTATTCTGGACATCTTCGCCATATCTTCATATGATGGCGGATTATAATTCTGAGAATCTATATAATTCTTTAAGTCATTATGATTATTCAGAATATTCTGGCCGGCCTGCTCTACTTCCGCAAGACTCTTGTTGCCGTATGCGCGTCCGTCCGGATCAGTTATATATGAAACGCCTGTTCTGAGATTACTGTACATATTCATCATAACAGGAAGTCTGTTCACCATATATTCAGAAGCATCAAGTCTCCACTGACCTTTATCAGAATGCTTTTTGCCTGAAAATGTAAGGTGGCTCTTGTAATAATCAGTTGATGACTTATAAAGCTTCATCATTGCAGCCCGGATTTCACCTGGTAAAGTATTTCTGTCTTCAAGCTTAGTCAAAAGATCATGGAGATCATTAGTCATTTTCTGATAAGACTTTGATCCTTCCTTCTCGGCGCCGCCGAAATTCCTGTCCTTGTCAGTCTGGCTCCTAAGCAGCTGCTTCTTAACTTTCTTAAGTTTTTCAATCATGGCACTAACGCCTGCATTTAAATCCTTAACGCCATGTGAAAACGCTTCGATACGTCGAGCACCCGGATTATCCGGACCTTCCTTCATCTGACGATTATGTACAACGAAATCATTTATATTGTGAGGCTGCGGAGCCACGTTCTGTACCTGTGGCTGTACATTCTGTACCTGCTGTGGCGGTACTACGTTATTTGCCTGTGGCTGTACATTCTGTACCTGCTGCGGCGGTACTACGTTATTTGCCTGTGGCTGTACATTCTGTACCTGTGGTGGTACGTTCTGCGGACCTGCATTCTGTGGGCCTACGTTATTCACCTGTGGTGCTACGTTCTGTGACCCCGTATTCTGTGGTGCAACATTCTGTACAGGTGGTTCCTTATGAATAACATCATTGAGAATCTTGTTCTGAACTACCTTACCCTCTAATTCATCTTCGTCTTCCTCGTCGACAATTACATTTACAGGCTTGTTCTTAAATTGCTTTACTACCTTCCTATCATCGACCTTCTTATCTTCCTTCTTCTCATCGACGATCTTGTTCTCAACAACCTTCTCATCATCGTCGAGTTCATCAACTTCCTGTATAACATCTTCCTGGCGAACCTTCTCTTCCTTTATCTGGTTCTTGCCAGCCTTATTGAACTGGAGCTGATTAAAGGCATCAAGCTTCTTCGGCTCATTTCCCTTATTCTTTTTCTTCTTTTTACTATCCTTAACAAGGTCAAATTTTACTTCCTTAGGATAATCCTTTGGGGGTCTGCCTTTAAAAGTTGAATTTCTGTCTTTACCGTATCCCTTAATCTCTCTTACGGTATTTCCTGTTTTCAGATCTATGACATCGAAGTTGATCTTTACAGCTTCACGTGGATCTACAAGAGCATGAAGTATATATGCCTTTGCATACTTAACAGCCTGCTCAGGTGTAAGATTATCTATGGCATGGACCTCATTGACATAATCCATTACATTTGTATATTCCATGTCATCGTCAGGCTGGAACTCAAAGATTTCTACAATATTCTTATGAACGCCTCTATCTGCTTTTATCAACTTTTCATAGGCTTTGTCAAATGTATCGGATGCCTTGTTCAGTTCCTCCTCAGTCACATCACTCATTTCAAGACGTCTATTGAAGTTCTCAGCCGAATTAAAACTAAAACCATAGAGTGACTCCGTAGAAATAACAGGATGTGCTGAATCATGCATTTCCTCCGCACGAAACTCATTCAGATATGCATCTGACATCGGAGGAATATCTATAGGGACAGAAATATCCCTTTCCTTATCCTTGTAAGATATTGTTACATTAGGTTCGGTAAGAGTGCGCATGAAGAGAATCTTCTTCCAGCGAAGCTTGTCCGGCCCCTTCAGAGCATGTCTTCCTCGTTCCTCTTTCTCGGTTAATTCTTTTGAAAGATTAAGTAGCTTAGGGATGGTTGTACTTCTTCCTTTCTCGTTATTAAATATGGTTACGTGGTCAAGAAAATCCTTATCCGTTTCAAGCAGTTTGCCATACAGCTCATCAAACTTGCTTACAGCTTCATCCCGCATCTCTTCCGAAAGCTGGTTGAACTTATAGTACATAATACCGGAGTTGTCGCGATCCGAGTATCCGACACGTCTGTTTTTATGATTATTAATCTTAAGATCAAATATTTCCGAATGATTGCCCTTAGCTATCTCATCCAGCTGTCCTTTCATAGTATTGACAAATGTATTTTTAGCTGCTTCCCTCTCTCTCTGAGGTCTGGTCATAATAGCAGCACCTACATGAACAGCTTCTTCAGGCTTAGTCGTAACAACATCGTTACCCTTTATCACTTCCGGAGCATAAAGTATATTTACTTTTTTATCACATAAAAGGGCAAGAATACCCGCCTTGCACATGTTTCGATCATATTCAAGGTGAGAGTTGTCATAAACATTATAAGCCACATAATCCCAGATTCCGTTGAAATCTCCATCATCATCCAGAATACCAAAATGATCGAGTGGATCCGGCTCCTCGTCATTTTCTTCCATAACATATCTCTGATCTCTCAGAATATCTCCAAATATCTCATCGAATTTTATCGCAAGCTGATTATGGACAAGTCCGTTTGTCTTAGTCATCAGAGGAGTCAGACCACCTGAAAGATCAGGATTCTTCAGTTCAACATCAAATATCTTGACAATGTCACTGTTATCCCTGTCCTTAAGGGCTTCAAATGCTTTTTTGATATCATCATAATTATACTTTACTTTTGACGGGTCTATATTACGTGGCATATCATTACCTCCTTGAAAAATGTAACTTGTTTCATACGACGCCTAAATAATACACCCCTGTGTGCAACACAGGGGTGTAAAAATCATATTCCAAGTGAGTGCGCGTTACTCTCGCGCTGCTGCTGTGGCTGCTGCTGTTTCTGAACAGGTACGTCTTTGCGGGTACCATTTATCATGGTCTTTAATAATCCATTATTTATATCCAGGTTTCTGCCTTCATGGTCAAATTCACCGTAGTTACTCGATGAATTCTTAAAGTGAGCCTGCTTATCCTTGTCAATATCAGTTGCATCAAGAGCCAGTTGATCTCCTGCATTATAGTCTCCGGATGTGTAGTGAACCGGCATATCAGGATCGAATTTACGGAGTCTCCTCATGTGAGAGCGTGTATTGTAAGCTCCTCCGAACATCTTGCCACCGCCTGCCATGAAGCCGGCATGGAATCTGTTTCCGAAGGTTCTTTCCTTACCTTCGATGGTCTCTTCGTATGCAGCTTCATACATTGTTGCCATAGGGCTGTGCAAAACAACACCGCCGAGCTTCTTTACATTTCTTCCTGTTTCAAGTGCATTTTTCTGCTGGGTCTGCGCAAAATCAGCCGCAACCTTTGATGCAACCGCACCACCCATTGAATAACCGTGAAGGATAATATTTTCAGGCTTAACATTCATTTCCTTCATTACATAGTTAAGCATCTCCTGTCCATCCTGGTAAATAGAGTTTTCGCTGAGAGGAGTTCCTTTTTTCTTTCCTTTCCTGTCCAGTGTCTCGCTCTTACCAAAACCTCTGTAATCCATGGAAACTACTGTAGCTCCCATATCCAAATATTCCTGGAGTACCGTATTCACTAATTTGGCCGAAGGGGCACCGCTTCCCGAGAAAAACAGCACCACTTTTCCGGTGTCTTTTTCAGGCGCAGGCGAATGAACCGCTCCATTCAGCATTCCCTCCGAGGTTCTGTGATTGATGATCTTAGTATTTTTATCTTCTTTGTAGGTAAATTTATTATTATGACGTTCATCGAATGTTCCCAAGGCCTGTTCATTTACCATGCTTGTAAATATATGGCGTCCTCGGCCTGTACTAATCTTGTCGGAAGCACTTTTATGCAGCTTGTCACCGCTGACACTTTTCCTTTTGGCCTGGGCTATCTCTTTAAGTTCCTTTTTAGCATTGCGCTTCTTGCGGCCTGAAAAATCATTCCACAGCTTAGACATTCCGGAACGTTTAGCGTCTGTTCTGAGCTGATTCATCTTTTCCTTCCTTGCCTTATCTGCCTGTGGAAGGGACGCCTTGAGCTCCTTTCTTACCATCGGATTTCTGGCCATAAGCTCTGTAATGTGCTTTGCAACCTTGCTGTTTTTGTCGACAGCTTTGTTTTCAAGCTCATTCTGTATATATTCTTTAATCTCTTCTTCCTTAACTTCAGGTTTTTTATTAGATGCCTGCTGCATGGTATAAATATCACTCATTATTTCTTCTAATGTTTTCTTTTCAGGGCTTGGCATAGCTGATTCCCTCCTTTATTTCTATTCAAATTCGGCTCCAAAATCATCTCCAAACATATAAGATCCAAAATAAATCTCGGATGATGATTCTACCGGAATACATCTTTCTATGAATTCGTCCATCTTACTGCTTACACTTGCAAAGCAGAAAGCATTATCTTCAGGGTAGCTTTTCTTCAGCTGGTTTACACTGGCATTAATCAATGCCGGAAAAGCGGCCGCCTGATTGGTGTTGTTATAAACCCAGGATACTTCGATTGATTCATCCATCTTTCTTACAAGGAAGATTGCGCGGATGATTCCGTTTTCCATAATAGCACTACTTTCGGGGAGATAATTTCTCTTTTCAAATGGAAGTTTGATAGCCACCCCCGGTATGACCATTTCATTGAGAAGACTTCTGAAGCGGCTGAACTCAGTTTCGGGTACATCATCGAGGAAATTAAGCTGGCCTTTCAGTTTCTCGTTAACCGGAAGAACCGGAATCTTTCCAAGTCGTGTACTGAATCCCTTATCTCCTCCACGGTAAGTCACCATAAACTCATTTATCCTAAGGAATTCACTCATTCCCTCATCTTCTTCTGAGAAAATGATAGTTACGCTGTCCAGCTCACCTGACTCCGCGGCAGCATCAAGAAGAACCTTCATCATAGTGCTGGCACAGCCTTTTCTTCTGTACATCTCGTCCACATAGAGCCAGTCGATCACAATATCTGTATCATCAACATGTGCCATAAGAATACCTGCCGCATCAATAGGCTCGGTAATGATACATCCGATCAAAATAGCATCTGCGGGGAGTTCACCCAGTATACTTTCGGGATAAAGATGAGCAAATTTATCCAGGTCAAGTGGTGTGAGTAATGATATTTCCATTATTTCCATAACTGCATTTTCCTTTCTCTTACTTTATCTAATATGTGACACGAGCACCCTGCGGTGGGTTCGGTGGGACAGTCCCCCTGTCTCACAAACCCATTATAGCCCCCTAAAAGCAACAAATGCGCAACAAAGGCCTGCCTGCTGTATAAGCAGGCAAGCCTTTTGCATTTCATCACATTGCATCGTATCGCATATATGCGCTGTGGTCATATTTATGTTTTATTGAATAAAGCGCTTCATCAGCCATCTTGTAAAGTGTCTCTATATCAGTTGCATCATTTGGAAATGAAGCGATTCCTATACATGCGGATATATGCAGAGTATGGTTTATTTCTGCCTTGTTCTCATCCACCACGTGTGCTTCTATAGGCTGATCCATTCTTTCGCATATAAGCTTAGCCATGTTTTCTATGGCCGCCTTGTTGGAATTTCTGAAAATGAGCAGGAATTCATCACCGCCTACTCTTATGGCTGTGCAGCGATCCTGTCCGAGATTTCCGAGTCTGTGCCCGACTTCTTTCAGAACCACGTCACCCATGTCGTGGCCGTAATTATCATTTATCGGTTTGAAATGATTCAGATCAAGGGAAAACAATGTCACCGGATAGGCATTCTCATCCTTTATGAATTTTGCAAGAAGCTCCACGCCGTAGCGGCGATTGTATATTCCGGTCAGAGCATCCACATTTGAAATATATTCCAGATGCTCATTCATCTCCTTAAGCTCTCTGGTCTTCTCCTCAACCATTCTCTCAAGCCTTGCGTTTTCATCCTTCTGACGGGCGATCAGCTCCTCCGAAAGTATATTTGCCTGAATGGTCTTGCACATTATGACGTAGGCCAGGGAAATGGTGACCATATAAAATACATTTGTCATATCAAAGAAATGTATGTAGTAAAGCACCACTGTCACCACAAGCATGATAACCGTATTGACCCAGTAAACCAGAGTGAAATGACCGGTTATAAACTGTGAGATCCGGCTTCCCGCTTTATCTCCCGAAAAGTCTATGTCCCGGAGTTTTACATCTGAAAAGAATATAGCAATGGTCGCTATGCAGAGAAGGAAGATGATATCTATAAACGGGCTCTCGGGATCCTTATCCTCAAACATGAAAAATGTATATCTTACTTCAAATGCATCGAAGATCATCAGTGCCGCCGATATGATATAGAACTGCACTGTATGCTTCTTCAGCCCCGTCTTTATGTATATGACCACCAGGATCATGAATATGAACAGGGTAACAAATGAATAAAGGAGAATGCTGACAGAATGAAAACTCATGACAAATGTATAGCCATTATATTTCTTAAAATGTATCTGTGAAAAGAGAAATGTAATGATGGCTATTACGAAGGCATCGATAAATACCATCTGAAAATCAGTTTTATCGAATCTGTCCTTTGCATAGAAAACAAGTCCTATCAGGAACATATAATCCGGCAGAAGATAAAGACCGTCGGAAAGGAATGAAAGTACGGCATTATCAGGGAAGAAATTCCCATTTAGAAACCAGACGATATCAGCAATGAACCATATGAAGGTTCCCGCGCAGAACCATCTGGCCACGTTCCAGAATTTACCTATGATAGACTTGGATTTAATGTAAAGAATAACCGATAGAAGGGTCAGAACTATGGAAACGGCATCGTATACCATTTCCATTTCCAGAAAAGTAGCCACAGTAAAAACAGCCCAGCAAAGACCGATGGCGGCCTTCAGGACCCCGTTCCATTTGATGATGTTCTTTTCCTGATAGGTCAGATGTGTCACATTCATATGGATACCCGTAATAAAAAACTCAGTACAGTTATAGTAATATTAATACATTTTGAATATGATTTCATCTGAAATATTGAGATTTTAAGAATTAGTATGTATAATTAATTTCAAAGATGCATCTCCCTGAGACGCGCTGCACGATGTTATGAAAGGAAGTACCATGAACCAGTTAGATGAAAGATACAGTACTGTCGAAGAAGCGATATTTGAAGCCTTTTTCCTTCTTCTCAAAGAAAAGGATCTGGATAAGATCAGTGTATCTGATGTTATAAAAAAGGCGGGAATAGTACGCAGTACATTTTACAATCATTATGAAAATGTACCGTCCCTCATCGAAGCTGCCGAGGATAAGACCATTCAGGATATATTTAAGATGATGGAGAGCTTCCATCCGAAGAATGATCATGATTTCTGTCATTCTTATTTCCTTGCTGTATGTAATTATACGAAGAGGAATCCTTTCCTGGCGAATCTGCTGCAGTCTCCCCGTGGCGATGCTTTCTTTGAGAAGGCTCTCACCATGTTTCATCGTTATGTAACGGATGTGACTCCGGCTTCCGCAAGAAGTACGGAATTCTCGTTTATGATAGCCGGCGCCATCGGAAGCACCATCGGTGTCCTTCACAAATGGACAGCGGAGGCCTTTTCGACCCCCGCTGAAGATATTGCTGATATTCTTTCCAAGATTTTTATGTCAGGTATTTTACCTTATTTATCGAAGTAATTTATCTGTATGCATTTTCATGCTGCATTCGTATGCCTACTCATCAATCTCGGCGTCAGCTCTGACTATCTTTCTGGTAGAGTTGCGGTGGAAAGGATTCTTTCTCACAACTACCGAAATGATCTGTCTATAGGTAGGCTGATTTCTGTTGAATTCTTTGATAGCTGCCTCGAGGCCTGCCTTAATGGCATCCTCATCCAGATTCTTTGCCTTCACAACATCCTGGTCAGGATAAATTCTCGCAACCAGTCCGTTGTTCTCTCCTGTCACGATCACTTCTCCGACAAGTGGATTGATTCCAAGCTTGTTTTCTATCTCTTCAGGTGAGATATTCTCTCCATTTGAAAGGATAATAAGATTCTTGACACGGCCGTTAATAAAGAGGAAACCGTCCTCGTCGATATAGCCCTTATCTCCTGTATGGAGCCAGCCGTCACCGATGGTCTCTTCTGTCTCCTTCGGCATCCTGTAGTAGCCCTGCATAACGCTGCTGCCCTGTACCTGAATCTCATCATTTACAAAACGTATCTTTACATTTGAAAGCGGCTTTCCTATGGAACCGACTTTGTAATCATCAGGTGTATTGGAGCTGATAACCGGTGAGCATTCGCTCATACCGTAGCCCTCAAGAACCTTCACGCCATACTCAGCGAAAGCTTCAACATAAAACGGATCAAGGTGTGCCCCGCCGGTGAATATGATCTTCAGATTCTCTCCAAATACATTTGCAGCCACAGCCGCCTTCGGAAGAGAAGGATCTACAGTGGAAAGCTTCTTATATATTGTCTCTATCATGAGGGGAACCATGAGCATTACTTCAGGCTTGAAGATGCCCATGTTCCTGACCATATACATAAATGAATCGTTTATGGCCACCGACGCGCCAAGGGAGAATCCTTTAAGCCAGTCCATGACAAGGCAGAATGCGTGATGAATGGGAAGTACGCTGAGAAGTACAGTTCCCGGATGGGAAGAAAATGGAACTGCCCCAACGTTGTTCGCAAGATTTGCCTGTGTAAGCATAACTCCCTTGGCTTTTCCTGTTGTTCCTGATGTATAGATAAGGGTTGCGATGTCTTCTGCCCTGCGGCCTGCCACATCATCCTGACCCTCTGCTTTTTCTTTAAGGTCTGCCAGTGTTTCGAAGGCGTCATCCTTCTCTTCCTGGAGCAGCCATATCTTCTTAATCTTAGGGCATGCGGCTTTTACAGCCTCTGCCACTAACTTCCCCTTTGGAATGAGGAAAAGTGCCTCTGCATCGCAGTCCTGAAGGAGTGCGATAAGATCTTCTGCAGGAAGCCCTGCATCCAGCGGTATTGCTACATTGTTACCGGTTGTGATTCCAAGATAAGCACTTATCCATTCAACCGATGCCGTTCCTATAAGTGATATATGGGCCCCGTCAAAGCCCTCTCTTTTAAGAGCCTTTCTTACTTTTACCACGTCGTCATTCAGTCCGGCGTAGCTTCTCTCAATAATCTCCTTCTTCTTAAGCCACTTCACTGCTGTCAGTTCAGCGTATTCCTTAGATGCAAAGTCCCATATTTCACGAACGGTATTCATTATTTCCCTCCATCAGTATTTACCATCTCAATTTCAAATGTTATCTGCTTCGCTGTTTATCAGTTTAACCGCTTCTCTGTTTACTGCCCGGTCATATTAATTAAGCAGCAACAAGCTCGTTCATCATGGTGATTGCCTCGCCTACTGTGTTGATATTCACTGCCTCATCAAGGTCGATCTCTATATCAAATGTATCCTCAAGCTCGCCAAGGAAGGTCATGAAGTCAAGTGAGCTGAGCCCGAGGTCATCACGTACGCTCATCTCATCTGTCATATCCTCTGCCTTTACGTTTGAATACTGTGCTATCATCTTCTTAAATTCCATTGCTTTGTCCATTTTTATAATCTCCTTTTCTTATCTTTATCTATACTTGATTTATATCGTTATCTGTCTATCTGTTTCATTATCTGTCAGGCTGTCTGCCTGCTTATCTGTTTCATTATCTGTCAGGCTGTCTGCCTGCTTATCTGTTTCATTATCTGTCAGGCTGTCTGCCTGCTTATCTGTCTCGTGATCTGTCTGATCGTATATGTCAGTCAGTGCCTTACACTGTCTCCATGATCTCTCCAACTGTCATCTCCGGATTTGAGATTCCCATGAAAAGTATTCTCATCATGTAGTAGTAAAGCAGTTCCATATCGTGTTCTGTAAGCTTTACTGTCTGATAATGATATGAGAAACACATGCCGCCGTTCGCTGTATGTGAAACCGTGAGATACATCTTCTTGGTTGCGGCTCCGTTTGCGAACCATCTGTTATGCATCTCGAGTCCTGCAAGGTATGGATTATCAGGCTTGACCGGCATTGGCTGGTATGTAAGGTAGCAGCTCTCGTAGGTTGTATCATCCGGCGTATTGTATCTTCGCTTCATTTCCTCTCTTATCAGCGCCGGATCGTAATTGCTGTGCATGTAGATTCTGTTCTGAACATTCTGTATCTCGTATGCTGCCGACATGAAATCTGTATCAGCCGGAATGACTGTTCTGCAAGGGAACATTATCGTTCTGCTTCCGCCTGAGGTCCACTCGTCATGAGTAGATCTTCGGGAAATGAAATTCTCTATGGTTATATCTTCCTGTCCGTTATTTACCTTTGAAAGGTAAGTCCTTATTCCGAGAAGAAGAAGGTTGGTCATGGAAAGCTGATGATTCATACAGAAATCGATAAGACCTTTGGTTGACTCAGGCTCAAGGTAGTAATCCTTGACTGCCACGAAGAGTTCCTTTCTCTCGATGTCGGCAGCTCTGAGCTTCTTATTCTTATGCTTCTTTCTGGATTCCTCAAGTACCGATGGTCCCTGAATATCCGAGTAGAGCGGCTCGCCGAGTGCATCTAGCTGGTCGTCCCAGAACTTCTTGTCCTTGGCAAAACGTTTTTCATTTGATGCCTTATCAAGATCGTTCTTTAATACGGTTTCGAAATCTGCAAGGTCTGATGGATATTCGCTTCCGAATCTGAAATGAGTGTAGAGCTTCATAAGATCATTTACCATAACCACCAGTCCGCAGGAATCTATAAGTCTGTGATCCATGTGAACGAAGAACCCGTTATATCCTTCCGGAAGCTTGACCATCTTGAACTCGCACATCGGAACGTTGTTTCCGTCCAGTGTTTCGTATGCCCAGCGCTGCATCGTGTCATCTGCCTCAGCCAGGGTCATTCCAGTCATGTCTACAAGTTCTATGTCTCTTGCGTCATGCTTTATGATGTACTGTTTGATATTTCCGTCCTTGTCAGGTTTTGTAAATCTGAGTCTTGTGCATCCGTATCTCTCTATCTCAAGCTGAATGCATTTCTTGAAAAGTCCGAAATCAAGTTCAGCCTTAAGACTTGCTACGATGCTCACACCCGAAACCTGCTGGGTGTTGTACTCTCTTATCCACTGGTAATGCATGTTCTGTGCCGCTGTCAGCGGGTACTCGTTTCTCATTTCATTTCTCCTCGTATCTTTCCTCTTACCTTTTTCCTGTTGACGAGTCAGACATTATTACATTTCCAAAATAATTGCAATACCCCTAAAGACTTAATGAACAGTGCCGTGAAAAATGACCGAAACATATCGAACACTCTTCAAAAAACTGTTTGATAAAGCGGTGTAACGCGTTTATAATTTCAAATGGAGCGCGTCACAGAAAGACATTCGGTCTTGGGCAATGGCGCCGACGAATCGACTACCGGGGAGCACTGACTGCATATGGCGAAATTCAGATTAAAACCGCATGAGCTGAAGGATTTCAAAAACCTGATCAAGGATACTGCCACGCACAAGTCCGCTCAGGAAATGAAGAATTATATCCAGCACGCTGACGTATCCACCTATCGGCATGCCATGGCGGTTGCACTTCTCTGTTTCTTCATTGTTAAAAGATTTAAGATTAAGACAAATGAGAAGTCGCTGGTCAAGGGTGCATTCCTGCATGATTACTTCCTCTATGACTGGCATAACAAAGGGGACCGGCTCCACGGCTACCACCATCCGGCTATCGCAGCCGAAAATGCAAAGCGCGACTTCAACGTGACCGACCACGAAGCCTCTATCATTAAGACGCATATGTGGCCGCTGACTCTCACGAAGATTCCAAAATCCAGAGAGGCCGCTATAGTTTGTATAGCCGATAAGATGATTTCCTCACGGGAAAGCTTTGCGGGAAACGGAAAAATCATCGGAAACAGATTAAAACGTAAGATACTGCCACCTAATAAAAGGCATGGCATAAAGGATAAATAATGATACTCACTATGATAGCCTACCCGCTGTTCAGATTCATAACCTATGCGGGTAAAGAACAAAAGAAATCGTATTTTAACAGCCACAACAAAATCATTGCCAGAAACTCAAGCATCAACCATCCGAAGCATAAGTATAAGGATGCTTTGGATCAGGCCATGAACTGGTGCAAAAATCAGGATATGAAGGACTATTATATTAAGTCAGTTGATGGACTTACACTTCATGCTTCATACCTTCCTGCCAGGAATCCAGTACGTACTGTGATACTATGCCACGGCTACAAAGGAAGCCGTTTCGGAAGCGTCTGCCACATGGCAGAATTCCTGCACGAACAGGGATGCAATCTTCTATTCATAGATCAGAGATGCTGCGATGAAAGTGAAGGAAATTATATAACCTTCGGTTCCAAGGAGCAGTATGACATACTATGCTGGATACGTATGCTCCATAATACGGGGATCGCGGACAAAGGCATTAAGATCAACGGGGCCAATGATACGGACAGGGGCAATAAACTCAACGGGGCCAATGATACAGACAGGGACAACAAAAAACTGCCCATATACATATATGGACAGTCCATGGGTGCGTCTTCGGTTTTACTTGCCTCAGGGCATAAACTTCCTTCGGAAGTAAAAGGCATCATAGCTGACTGCGGTTTCCACAGCATGAAGGAACAACTCCGCGACCTGGCGTCGGGATGGTTCCATCTGAACAGAATTGATTTCATGCTTCTCAGAGTCGATCTGCTCTGCAACTACTTTGCAAGCTTCCGTATGAAGGATACGGAAACAGAGAAGGCTCTCAGAAAGAACCGGCTCCCTGTACTTTTCTTCCACGGCATGGAAGATACATATGTGCTTCCAAAGCACTCAATTGAAAACTACAATGCATGCGTAGCCCCAAAGGAACTCGTAATCGTCCCGGGAGCCCGCCACCTATGCAGCTCATACGAAAACCCAAAATTATACAAATCAAAATTACTGGAGTTCTTTACTAAGTACGATAATTAATTAATATACTTACCAAGACAGATTGTTCAGTAATTGTGCCCACGAGAAACCATATGAGACCGCCGGTACTTAACGATCCGGACATCGGAACGATGTTCGGGAGTTTAGTACCGCTGCGTGGCGAATTTGAGCCGAGAGGCGTGTTTACGAGTGGGTATAGATTACTGAACAATCGTGACTTAGTTAGTTTACTGCGGAATTCTAATCTCAAACGCTTTAGTGAACTCGGTGCCATCTTCAGTTTTGACACCGAGTTTTTTCACGTCAGTGCCTTGAACAAGGCGGATTTTGTAGCCGTGCATCTCGACTACTTTACGGGCTATTGAGAGTCCGAGCCCTGAGCCGCCCTTGCTCTGGCGGGATTCGTCTCCCATGACAAATGGATCAAATATGGTATCTTTTTTGTCATCGGGTATCATTTCTCCTGTATCGGCAACGATTATTCGTATATCCTCATCTTCTCTGTTTCTGAGAAAGAGTCCGATCTCTGTGCCGGATTCATTGTGCTTCACTGCATTTGTTATAAGATTCGAAATAACTCTGGAGAACTGCATTCTGTCAAGCTCCAGAACTATTACTTCTTCCGGAATATCTATATCAAAAGTATCCCCTTTATCTTCCACATCCTGATAAAGCACAGCCGCTGTCTCTCTGAGAAGCTCGCATATATCCGACTTCTCCTTTGCAAGCTTGAAGCCGTCACTGTCAAGTTTTACATAGTCAAACAAAAGAGATATCAGTTCGTTCATTCTTTCTGATTTTTTCTGTATAGAGTCCAGGTATTCCGGCACTCTCTCCTTTGGAACCATTCCGTCTGCAAGCGCCTTGGCATATCCCGAAACTGTTGTTATAGGTGTCCTCAGGTCATGGGCTATGTCCGAAAGCATCAGATTTCTTCTCTGATTGTACTCATCCAGTTTCCTTCTCTCGGCTGCCTCCAGCCTTCTCAACCTCTTCAGAACTATGGTCGTATAGTAAACTGCTCCAATCGCGCTGGGCAGGAGTATCAGTATCAGCATGGCCAGAAGGAATACCAAAAGTATCAGTTCATCTTTGGCCGTAAGATTGATCTCTTTCCCGCTTCCCATGAAGAGCCTCACCACCGTAACTCTGAGAGATGTGATAAATGAATCGATTATGAATGCACTCTGATTCGGAAGTATGTTTCTGACAAGTTCCAGTATGAGTATCAGCAGTGTGAGCAGCATCCCCGCCGGTATCACGAAAATATTTGCATTTTTAATATCCGCACCGAAGAAATAGTTTTCCATTACAAATGGAATAAGAGTATGCCGCAGTAAAACTAACACGGCATACTCTGCACTGATTATTAATACTATACTTATCAGGAACCTCGATATAAGGTATCCCCTGAGTTTCTTTAATTCTTCCATATTCTAACCCAGCCTGTAGCCAAGCCCTCTCATGGTCTTTATGTATTCCGACTGATCATCTGACAGTTTGCCACGGAGCTTGCTGATACATACCATTATGTTGTTATCAGCTACGAAGAACTCGTCTCCCCATGCATATTCGTATATCTGCTGCTTGGTGAAAACCTTTCCGGGATGCTCCATCAGAAGCTCCATTACCTTATACTCTACTGATGTGAGGTCGATAAATTCATCGCCTTTCTTAAGAGTACAGGCCTCCGTATCAAGCTCGAGATCTTTGTGTCTCAAAGTATCCTTCTTCTTTTCATTTGCCCCGAGACTGTAGAAACGACGTATGTTTGAATTGACTCTCGCTACTGCTTCCAGCGGATTAAAAGGCTTTGCCATATAATCATCCGCACCCAGGTTAAGTCCCAGTATTTTCTCTGAATCCGCGTCCTTCGCTGAAAGTATCATGACCGGCACGTTGCTCTCCTCGCGTATATGACGGAGCACCTTGTAGCCGTCCATCTTCGGCATCATTATATCCAGGATGCAGAGATCCGGTTTTTCCTCTTTAACGAGGTTCAGTGCCTCGACACCGTCGCCGGCCTCAAGGCACTTATACCCTTCATTTTCAAGGTAGAGGCGGAGAAGATCTCTGATCTCCGCCTCATCATCTGCTATAAGAATTCTATATCCCATAGTAACCTCTCAGTTTATCTGATCTTTAATAATTATTGCTCGGTATCGCCTGACTTGCTGTCATCGGAGCCGCCATCTGTTATGCTGTCGTCTGACTTGCTGTAGTCTGAGCTGCTGTCTTCTGAGCTGACTGACTTATTGTTATCTGATGTGTTATCATAATCTGTTGTATCTACTTCTACTACAGGGCCTGCAGGAACTGTTTCAGATCCAAATGTTCCTACGTCGTCACCCTTAAGTGCCAGGTAAAGTTCTGCATCTGTTGCGTACTTATAAGGATCTACGAAGAAGATTGAAAGGATACCACATGTAAGTACTGAGAGAAGATCCCATCCGATGAATGAAAGATCCAGTACAAATGCTCTCCATTTGTTTCCTGCCATCATTTCCTTGCTGAGTCTGAATGCTTCTGCCTTGCTGATTGTAGGATTGTCACCGATGATGTATGGAATCATTCTGTATTCGTAAGACTTGATGATACCAGGTATTACGAAGAGAAGTGACCAAAGTGTTATATAAAGATCCCTGAAGAACATGATCTTAACTGTGTTCTTATAGTTGTGATCGAATGCGAAAACTATATTTGAAAGCTTTGATGTATCATCTGCATTCTTTCTGAAGAACCTCTGGCAGCCCATCTCAATCGGGTTGAATATCAGAATGTCAAGTGCTATTACAAATGCCATTACTATTACGAATACTACCAGGAATACTACTATAAATGCTATGCCCATTGCTATGAACGGTGTTTTGTTAGCACGGATTGTTTCTTTTACATCTTCCTCAAAATCATCCGGTGTAAATTTCTTGCCGTTGATTATGATCGTATCACCGTCAACCTGAACATCTACATCATCATCGTCGGTGTGAACCGATATTGAACTTGGATCGATCGTAACCTCATCGCCGTTGATGTTGATCCCTTCACCGCTCATATCAAAGCTGAATGTTTCGCCGTCTGATTTTACATTAACCTTGAAACTGTCACCGTCGCCGGTTATCTGAACATCTGCGTCCGATACTGTTGCTTTGTCTGCATCTTCATCATCGTCATCTTTGTCAGTATCTACTATTGCGTCGTCATCGTCGTCTTCATCGTCGTCATCGTCTTCTTCTACGTAGAAATCATCACCGGGTTTATGTTTTCCGGAATGACCGTACTTGAAGTCGTCTTCGTCAAAGCCGAAAATCTCATGATCTCCCATGCCCGGTACGCCGAAACTTCCACTAAATCCCGTTCCTGTACCGATCACGATACCGAGGATCAATGCTACCAGAACACATTTCCAGTAGTGAGCCTTAAATGCTTTCTTACCTCTTTCCTTTAATTCTCTTCTTGTCCACATAACTCATTCTCCCTCCTATGCGGTATATCGAGCGCTCGAATTTCGGCGCTTTTCTCTTTGTTATGTGTACATATTAGCATCCGATTCTTACCACTGAAATGGGCAAATCTTAATATAATCTTAACGAAAGATATTTCATATTAAAGTCCGCGGGCTTTAAGGCCTGCCACAAGCTGTACGTAGAATTCTCTGACGTCAAAGCCCTTGATATTCTCGCGGTTGAGGTCGATCATGTCCCCGTGGGAAATGCCTTTTTTATATTTATTTTCAATGTATGTATAATCTTCGCCCCAGTGAAATGAAGGTTCACCCACCAGGCCGTCGTTCTTTCCGTCAAAGCGTCCCACCAGGTTATAGCTCATATTGAGGGGAAATGCGCCGCCGGTGGCCTTCTTCATACAGGACCCGTAGCTCTGGGTATAGACTCCCGCCGCGCGGTAATCAAAGTTGTCGGTTATATCTGATATCATTCTGCATCTTGATGCGGTAAGATCCGTTACCGCAGCTATAAATGAGGGGTTAGGGTCTCCAAGCTTATGCAGCGCTGTATTATATGCATTTGATACTCTGTCTTTAAGTCCCTGTGGTGCCTTGCCCAGCAGATATTCCGCAAATTCACATCCGCGGTGTGGTGTATTGATGGTTGTAATGGATGCCACATAAGGATACATTCCAAGACAGGATACCGCAGTCTTGGTATCGAGTCCGCCCTTGGAATGGGCGATGATATTCACTTTTCCGCAGCCCGTCTCCTGTACTATCTGCTGTATACGCATCGCCAGTTCTCTCGCGCTGTCCTCAACGGATGCCGCAGACTGGTGATTACCGTAATAGATTGTTGCGCCGTTTCTCTTCAGTTCTTCGGGTACTCTGCCCCAGTAGTTGAAGTACTTGAAATCTCTGAAGAATACGCCATGCACCATCAGAAGCGGATACTTTGTCTTACATATCTGCTGATCCTTTCTCTGATTGTCCAGTTTTATCTTCTTCTTCTCAAATCTCGCCTCGGAGGAGGTTATCTTAATTATGAAGATAAGAGCGATTATATGAGCTATCGGAATCATTCCACACAGGATGCCTATAATCCTCATTTTCATTCCCAGCTGCACACTGGTAACATATACCATGATGATGCCTGTCCAGAAAATGATTATCTCAAGAACGGCGAGTCCCAGAAGCCATCCCCAGTAACCAAGGAAGAATTCCTTGAAGCCCAGTTTTGATATCATCACAATCGCACCGATTGCAAGTATCAGAACCGATATAAGGAAAAATGTAAGGAGTCCGCTTCCGAAGCCCAGTACATTCAGTCTTTTCGATGTAAGTGGTTTTTCTGTTCTACGATCATTCATTTATGAATTACCTTTTTTCCAGTCATATTTCTTCATGCACATGCCTTACTGCAGGCACCTGACTCTAATTGCCTGTCATGCCTCTTCATACACGCACGACTACATGCATTTCACTCTAATCATATGTATTATTTCAAGTACGTCGCACGTTAGAATCAAAAAGCTTGCTGAAGCCGAGCCAGTCTTCTTTCTGGCTGCTACCCTCAAGAAGTTCCTGGAAGGTCTCGATCTTGGCATCGATATTGTCGGCATAAGAAAGTGCAACTGCCTCGATTATGGCAGGCTTCTTCGGTGAACCGAATTCCAGTTCGCCGTGGTGCGAAAGTATGCAATGTATAAGTTCATTCTGAAGATTCGCCGGGAAGCCTTCTATATTGTTGGCTTTGTCCCTTACCATCATCGCGCCCATTACTATATGGCCAAGGAGCTGTCCCTCGTCTGTGTAATCATTGTGTGGGAAATCTGATAATTCATACATTTTTCCGATATCGTGGCAGAGTGCCGCGGTTATGAGAAGATCACGGTTAAGAACCGGATACTGAGATGCCAGGAAATCACATATCTTCGCAACTGCCAGTGAGTGCTGGAGAAGTCCTCCGATAAAGCTGTGGTGGATAGACTTTGCCGCGCTGTGCTTCTTGAAACCATCGGCAAACTTGGTGTCTTCCACGAAGAAGCTCCTGAGAAGTTCCTGAAGATGCGACTCCTTAACTGAGTCTACAAGGCGGATAAGTTCTTTGTACATTTCATCCGCACTGTTTTTGGAAACAGGCATATATTCTGAAATATCATATTCATTTTCGGATGCTCTTCTCAGTCTTCTGATATTCAGCTGAAGGTTGTTATTAAATGAAACGATTGAGCCTTCCACCTTAATATAATCCATAGCCTCAAAATGCTCGATGGCATTTGAAAGCTCCCATATCTTTGCGTCAAGAGTTCCGGTCTTATCCTGCAGAGTCACGTTATAATATGTCTTTCCGGCCTTAGTCTGAGCCACTGTCTTTGATTTGCAGAAGTAAATATCCGAAACATTACTTCCTTCTCTTAATGTGTTGATATACTCCAAAATGTTTTCCTCTTTTCTAAATACTCTAACGTATTAAAATTTGCCCGGCAGTGAAAAAACAGTCATATGCAGGACATTTCAACTTTTGATTTTACTATAATCGATTAAATCACGCAAGTTAAGTGACGTAATAATAGAGAGTGCGTATCCCCTATATAATAAGCCGATGGTCTTATTCCCGTAAATCAAAACCACCGGCTCAATTAATCTATTCTTCTATTCCCTCGGTCTCGATAACAAATCTTACCGTGGACTGTTTTACATCTCTTCCTCCCGAGAAGGTTGTGTAGTTATCATCTGCAAGTTTGACGGCCTTAAGCTGCTTTATCACAACTCCCAGGTCGTCGCCTGCAAGCTCTGAAAGCTCCTGTATTCCCTCTTCGTCAAATGTGCGCATGCCATTTGCATATTCTCTGAGTCCGCCTGCAAGTGCGCTGTAACCGGATGAAAGCTGTCCGCCTGCACCGGCAAGCTGGTTCGTACCCTGAACAAGCTTTGCGGCGCCGTCATATGCAGCGCTGACTCCCTGTCCGTATGCCGCTATGCCTGTTGCAAGCTCGTTACTGCCTGATGCCAGAGCGCTTATGGTAGGCTTCAGCTGTTCAAGTCCCGACGTCATGTCCTTCATGCCTTCCATGGCATTACTGATATTCTGAAGTGAACTCTGAAGTGTAGAAACGTTATTGCCCATACTTGCAAGGCTGCCCGAAAGTGTATTGATATTCGCCATGGCCGCACTTGTATCTATATCAGGATACTGTCCTGAAACCGCATTCACCTGTTCCGATAAAACTGCAAGATTCTGCTGCAGGGCACCTATGCTCTGTCCCATGGTTCCTGCATCCTGCGCAAGGCCCGTAAATGCCGCCTGGAGATTTGCCATATCTGTCTCACTTATTCCGCCTCCCGAAGTATCTACCTTCTGGATTGCCTGATCCAGCGCAGTAAGTCCCGAGCTGAGCTTGTTTGCCCCGTCAACCAGGGCTGCAGTATTTCCGTTTATCTGTCCGAGGCCGTCCCTAAGGCTGGCCGCACCGTTGTTCAGCTGATTCATTCCGGAAATATACTGATTCAGGGCCCCGCCGAAGGTACTCGCACCATTTGCAAGCTTATTAGCCGCATCCGCCAGCTCGTCGCTGGCATCGCCCAGATCCTTCATGTTGTCTGAAAGTTCCCGCGCATCATTTATAGATGCCACGTCGATATCTTCCAGAAGTCCCGAAACAACCATGGTAACTGTGAAGTCGAGCGCGAACTCCGTGGCGTCAGCCGTAATCTCAACGAAATCCGATACATTTATATCTTTATCAAATGTATCGAGCTTCAGGCTTTCTTTAAGGCCGGGGAAGGCATATCCGATTGCCATGGTCTGGCCGCTCATTTTCGTAACCTTTCCGTTTTCCACCTGTATATTTTTGAACTTCTCATCATCGAGAGTCACGGCAGATATAAATGCAAATGGAACGTTCACTTTGTAGGCTTCCCCGTCAACTTTAACGTTCTCCCTGGTATTATTCTTATAATCAAATCTGATCTTGACCTTGCCGCTTTTTCCTGCCATTTCCTCCGGCGAAGTCTTCTCGTCATCAAGGTAATACGTGACTTTTACTTCAAACGGAAGCTTTTCCTCGCTCTTTCCGGTGTAGCTTATGTCCGCACCCTTATTCTCCCAGTAAACAAAGTCGCCGTCGACTACATATTCTTCGTCGCCTTCTTTATTCAGTATATCCGAAAGCCTTGCGGCATCCTTGACGGGCTTTCCTTCCGGAAGGTCCGAAAGAAGTATCTCCGACTTGATTTCTTTTATAGTTCCGTCCGCAGCCGCTTTGATGCTGACACTTTCTTCTCTCGAGCCTGCAAATACCGCCTTGCTCCTGTCGATGTCGACAGCCTCTTCCTCAGCTTCTGTCACGGCTTCGGTATCCGCAGCCGTAGTCTGATCAGTTGTTTCCCCTGCCTTCTTTCCGCAGGAAGTAAGCATTAAAGCTGCGATAAGAACGCCTGCTATTGCTTTTACAGTTTTTTTCTTTATTATATGCATCTCTTCCTCCATGTCCTTTTTTGTGCCAAGCCTGCTTCGCAGTCTTGATTCGGCTTCGCCGAATTATCGTGCTTCGCACGATGCATCCTCGCTTCGCTCGGAGCATGGATTCACTTCGTGAATCCATGCCTTACTTGTGCCATATGCGCTTCGCTCATATGAAATCCATGCTTCGCATGTCTTTGTTCCGCTTCGCGTAACGCATCCTCGCTTCGCTCGGAGCATGGATTCACTTCGTGAATCCATGCCTTATTCATCGTACTTTAGGGCGTCTTCCATCGGTACGCGTCTGACTTTCCTATACTCCAAAAGCGCTACTATGGCGTAGGTTCCTATACCCATTCCTATCATTATCAGCTTTATCTTAAGTGGCAGGTATATGTCGAACCAGCCGTTCATCTCAGTTCTGAGCAGCGCCTTAAACACTACATTTACAAGAAAATCCGAAATAGGGATTGTCAGGAATATAAACAACAGTACCACATATGTGGTCGCATGCACGTAAAGCTTGCTGATCTCACCACTGGTATAGCCGAGTATCTTCGCCATGCTGATGCTCTGTGTATTCCTCTCGATGATCACTTTTGTGAGGAGGTAAATGACCACCATGAATATTATAACACAAATATATGCAAGTACATTCATAATTGAGCCCATTGAAATGAGCAGCTGCCTTGAGATAGCGGTTATGCTGTCGTAATCAATGACTGTTCCGAGATATTTTGCGTCCACATCCGTGATTTTTGTATCTGACAGATATCCCGAAAAGTATCCTTCACCAAAGTCGAATATCTTATTCATGTACTCTCTGTCCATAAAGACAGCAAGCCCTCCCATATAGTCATATACCCCTGACACGGTAAATGTATATTCTTTGTCCTCATATTCCTCTTTAAGGGTTATGGTATCTCCCGGTTTCAGCTGCTGCTTCTCCGCAAGACTCCTTGAAACATAAACCTCATCATTTTTGATATTCAGCTTTATGTACTTACTTTTCTTCTCGATTCCGTAAAGGCTTATCTCCTCAATCCTGTACTTTTTGTTTGTTGTCTCAAGTCCGTAAGCCGTGAATTTCTCCGCATCCCGGTTATCTGTCTCAACATCCGACATATACTGCATGCCGGCTATAAGCCCCTCGACCTTGCTGTCATTTCCTATTACATCCGATGGAACTGTCAGCATGTACTGATATTTGCAGAAAAGGTTATCGCCTATATTATTCTGATAATCCTTCAGTACCTGCGGGAATGTAAGCCCGAACATCAGCAGTATATTTGCAAAAAGAATTCCGAAGAAAAGAACTATGTAGTTGCTGATATTCTGGAAAATGACTCTCAGCCTGAATCGCGTAAAGAAATTGATCTTCGGACTGAGGCGGAATGCTTTCTTCCTGCCCTTCTTCGAAAGGTCTCTTCTGATGAAACGGAGCGGTGAAAGCCTGAGCTTGCTTGAAAGTGAGAAGTATGTAACAACTATCATTATTATAAGCGGAACCACTGTGGTTTTCACAAATGCATCCGCATTCCATATCGTCACGTAGCTCGGAAGGCTGTAGCTGGCGTAATAGAGAGCCGCCATTAAATCTTTCATGAAGGTATAGCCCATTACATTTCCGACCAGCGCTCCTATCAAGGTGATTATAAGCGGCATGGACATGTAATGAAGTGTCATTTCACCTCTCGTATATCCGGTGGCACGGAGTGTACCTATGAACTCTGCCTCACGTTCTATGGTATTATTGATCGTGACTGAAAAGATAAATGCCATGATTACTACTATCATATAGAAAGCAACCGTCATAATGACTACGTCGCCACCGAAATCTTCTCCGGTAAAATTGATTGCCTGGTTAGCGTAACGCGGGACAAAGCCTTCAAGGGATACAGTCTCATTTATGACTTTCATAAGATCAAGTCCTCTGTCCTGCTCGTCCTTGCCTTTGGCCGGCGGATCATCATATTTCCATGAATAATCATAGAAAATGACTTTATTCTTAAATGATTCGAATTCCTCCTCAGTTACGACTGCCACTGAAAACTTACTTGCGTCGAACATTGCATCGTTGTTATTCTTGAAGAGTGCGCTGTAATCTGAAAGTGCCACAAGTCCCGAAACTGTATATTCTTTCCCGTCACAGCTTATCTTGTCACCTGTCTTTATCTTATTGTTATCAGCAAACATTCTGTCGATGGCAATCTCATCTTTGGTTTCAGGAAGTCTTCCCTTAAGGACATCGGCCTTGTTGACCTCATTTCTGATCTTGAATGTCCTGACGTCCTGACCGCCATCCATTTTCATTTCCACATAGAAATTCTCATAAAGCTTTACGCCCGTCTTCTCTATATGCTTAATTCCTGCTTTGTTTATCTTCTTTTCGGTTCTGAAATTACCGTCTTCCGTATTGTACTTCTCAAAGCTGTCATTATAGGCCTTCAGCATGCTTTCGCCTGCCACCAGAAATCCCGAAGTCATGCCTATCGACAGAGTCATCATTATGAAAATGACCATATACTTACCGAGATCGGATTTGAAATCTCTGAGAAGTCTTTTGTTAAGTGGGTTACGCATGTCTATTTCCTCGTTGTCGGTTTCGTTGTAGTTGCCGATCCGGTTCTTTTTTCCGGTTTATTTCTCTTTGCCGGTTTGGAATATAACTACCAATCAAGTTCTTCGGCTGTTTTCTTTGTTTCGTTTACATAATTCTTTCGGATGGCTCCGTCCTTCAGTTTGATGACTCTGTCAGCCATATCCTTGATGCCATCGTTATGTGTAACCATGATAATGGTATTATGATAAGTTTTGTTTACTGTATCTATTAGCTTAAGGATCTCAACCGAGGTCTTGGAATCAAGCGCTCCTGTAGGTTCGTCGCAGAGCAAAATGTCCGGATTCTTTACTATGGCTCTTCCGATGGAGCATCTCTGCTGCTGACCTCCGGAAAGCTGGTTGGGATACTTATGTCTGTGGCTGTGAAGTCCCAGGATGTCTATCAGCTCATTTACATCCAGAGGATTGTCCGCAAGATAAGAACCAACTTCTATATTCTCTCTCACTGTAAGATTCGGAATCAGATTGTATCTCTGGAATATATAGCCGAGGTGCTTTCTTCGATACTGAGTCAGTGCCTTCTCTTTCATATTCGACATCATGTCCCCGTCAATGCTTATCTCACCGGAATCAGCTGTGTCTATCCCCCCGATAATATTCAGGAGAGTTGATTTACCTGAACCCGAAGGCCCAAGAAGGACACAGAATTCACCCTTATCCAGGGTAAAGTCTATGCCCTTCAGAACCTCTACCTTATTCTCGCCTTCTCCGAATGATTTTTTGATCTGTCTAAGTTCAAGAAACATGGTATACTCCTTAGTTAGTTAGTTATATATAACATCTGAATGTTTGTTCATATGTTCTTGTATATAAATACACCCATTTACTTTTCTTGTCAACAATTATTTGATTTTTTCGATACATATATTTGATTTTCTTTACATTTTGGGTTTTCGATATATATATTGAGTTTTCGGTGGGTTTATTGAAATATCTTAATTTTGCATTTGGGATTTAAGTACAAAAAAAGAATCGAACCAAAAATCAGGGTCCGATTCCTTTATCTTCACTATTCAAATTCCTTACGGAATTCAGTATATCCTTCTTTTTCCAGCATCTCAATCTGATGTCCCATATTCTTCTGCATAGGCTGGATGAGTACGGTCCTGCCTGCTGCACGTAATTCTTTCGCTTCTTCGAGTATGGCAACCTTCTTCTCAAGACTGACTTTTTTGCCTATAAGTATTGCAACATTGTCACTGTCAACTCTGTAGCCTTCACCCATCTTATCTTTAAGAATGGTAATGATTCTCTCAAATCCAATGGAGAACCCTGTTGCAGGTGTATCCTGTCCGGTGAAGCGGCCGATCATTTTATCATATCTTCCGCCGCCTGCGATGGAGAAGTTGTAACCATCGATTGTCACCTCGAATATCGGACCTGTATAATAACCCATTCCACGTACCAGGGTCGGATCAAATACTACGGTAATACTCTTATCCACCATGGATTTGGCACAGGTAAGTATCTCCGTAAGACCATCCACCGCATCCTTTGGAAGGAAGCTCTCATCTATATCCGAAACGAAGCTTTCTATGCTTACATTTTCAAGATCTGAATAAAGCTTAAGGTATTTATCTACCACTGCCTCATCCTGTCCTGCGCCGAGAAGTTCTTCTCTGATGCCGTCTATACCTATCTTGTCAAACTTATCAAGAGTAATAAGTATTCCTTCTATATCCTCATCTTTGAAGCCCGCATTCTTTGCAGCACCGATAAGGAATCGCCTGTCATTGATGTGTACTGTAAATCCTTCAATGCCAACTTCACTGAAAATGGTTCTCAGCATATCACTTGTTGCACCGATAAGTTCTATCTCCGCAAGATTGGAGTTATCGCCAAGAATATCTATGTCGCACTGGGTAAACTGTCTGAAACGACCTTTCTGCGGCTTGTCGGCACGCCATACATTTCCAATCTGAAGCGCCTTGAACGGTGAAGGAAGTACATCCTTGTTGTTGGAATAATATCTGGCAAGCGGAAGTGTCAGGTCATAGCGGAGTCCACAGTCAGCCAGTTCGCCATCCTCTTTCTCCAGGGCTCTCATAAGATCAGCGCCTCTCTTCATAATCTTGAAGATCAGCTTCTCATTGTCGCCGCCCTGCTTACTTGTAAGGTTCTCGATATGCTCCATAACCGGAGTCTCGATCTCCATGAATCCGTATCTTCCGTAGCTTTCTTTAATCATTCCGATAACATGCTCTCTCAGTCTCATATCTGATGGAAGCATGTCACATGTACCCTTAACAGGGGTCTTCTTTAATGCCATTTTACTATTTCCTTATTTCTATTATTTGTATCTGTCATATTCCGGCAGTACTTACATCGCCGGAGTTATTCGTATTTAGCCATAACTTCTGCATTTGCCTTCAGAGCTGCCTCTTCCATGGACTTTCTCTCAAGACGAAGTCTGGTCTTTATCTCATCATGCTTTCCACCCATAATCTGGAGTGCCAGATAAGCTGCATTCTTGCTGCCATTTATGGCAACTGTTGCAACCGGAATTCCGGGTGGCATCTGAACTATTGAATAAAGTGCGTCCTGACCGTCAAGTACTGATCCCGAAAGCGGTACACCTATAACAGGAAGTACTGTCTGAGATGCTACAACGCCCGGAAGAGCTGCTGCCATGCCGGCTGCAGTGATGATAACCTCAGTGCCGTCATTATGAATTTCATCTATAAATGCTGTGAGGTGCCTTGCCGCCCTGTGAGCTGAGAGGCATCTTACTTTTACATCTACACCATAATCTTTGAGGATTCCTATAGCCGGCTCAACCTTTGGAAGGTCGCTGGTGGAACCCATGATAATTGCTACTTTCATTTTACTTTCCTTTCTATATATACTCACGCACCTACCGCTCTAAGTGAACGCTTCATCCTGGTACATGCACTCCGTGCATTCCCCATCTGCAGCATATAATCCTACTGTTCATATGACTTCAACAGATCCATCTTCATCTCATAGTAATCAGGAGTCATTGCAAGAAGGTGAATGTGAGGATTCTCAAAACGCTGCTCCTCTTTACGAATCTCATCTCTAAGCTGGTTCTGAACGAACTCGCGGAGATAATTCATAGTCTTCTTCTCATATACTCTCTCGCCATCCTTAACAACAAGCTGCTGAAGTTCTCTTACTGTGCAGCCCTCGAAGCTTCTGTTTTTCCATGGCTTCTCAGGATCAACATATCTGAATGGCTGTGACATATCTATAACTTCATCATATCCGGCGATGAGATCTGCTATCGCAAGTCCCTCGGAATTGAATACACGGTAAACCTTCTTCCTGCCCGGATTTGTGATTTTCTCATGATTCTCGGAAATCTTGATCTTCGGAACCGTCTTTCCATCCTTTGTTGCAGATGCAATCTTATAAACTGCGCCAAAGACTGGATCACTCTTTGCTGTAATAAGTCTTTCACCAACGCCAAATGAATCGATGCATCCGCCCTGCTGAAGGATGGAACTGATGGTAAACTCATCTAGGCTGTTAGAAACAACAATCTTGCAGTCATCAAGTCCTGCGTCATCAAGCATGTCCCTTACCTGCTTCGAAAGGAGCGCCAAGTCGCCCGAATCAAGTCTTACGCCCTTAAGTCTCTTGCCCATCGGCTGAAGCACTTCTTTTGCAACTCTTATGGCATTTGGAATACCTGACTGAAGAACGTCATAAGTATCAACCAGAAGAAGCGTAGCGTCAGGGTAAGTTTCGGCATATTTTTTAAATGCGGTATATTCGTCATCATGGTACATAACCCAGCTATGCGCCATGGTACCGCTTATAGGAATATCAAACATCTGACCTGCAAGGACAGTTGCTGTTCCTGTAGCACCGCCAATATATGCTGCTCTTGCTCCATATACGGCAGCATCAACGTTGTGAGCACGTCTCGCACCGAAATCAGAAACCGCTCTGCCTCTGGCCGCCTTAACTATCCTTCTGGTCTTTGTAGCAATAAGAGACTGATGATTTACCTGAGCGAGTATCGCTGTCTCGATAAGCTGCGCATCCAGAAGAGGTGCAGAAACCGTAATAATCGGCTCATTTGGATACATAATAGTTCCTTCAGGAAATGCATAAATATCGCCCTTGAACTTGTATCCCTTAAGATATTCCAGGAACTTCTCATCAAATAGAGAAAGACTTCTGAAATACTCTATATCATCTTCATCAAAATGAAGATCTTCAACATATTCAATAATCTGTTCCAGTCCTGCGAATACGGAAAATGAAGCATTATCCGGATTTCTCCTGTAAAACACATCAAAAGTAACCCTTGCATCATTTGCATTCTCACAGAAATAACCATATGCCATGGTCATCTCGTAGAAATCCATCATCATACTGATATTTCGCTTGTCATACTGAGTCATAATCCCCTACCTCTCTTAAATGGGACATGGGGACTCTCCCCGTGTCCAAAAGTCCCAAACGCAATGATAAAAACATCCTAATAATACTAGTGTTTTTGCTTTCTTGCAATAATTATTTTATTAGATATCAGACGTCCCAGTTTTGTATTCAGCAGAGTATAACAAATGGGTGTTACGTTCATGCTACGCAACACCCATTGTTGGTTGTTCTAATAAATCTTACACTACTCCGTATAATCTAGAATTTTAGGATACCTAAGCGGGAATCCTAAATGCTTCTCTATCTCTTCAACTCTGAACTTCAATTCTTCTATTTCCTTAGCTTGCGCATTTATAATAGCTGCTTGCTCTTTCAATAGCCCCAATTTATATACTTAAAACACTCTTCGTCTTTCTCTTTATAAACAACTAATAGCGATTAATAAACATACCAATATCCCTTTTAGCTTTTTAATGCCTTATCAATATCCTGTAAATCATGGAACATACGATCAACTATAGCATAATCATCCACTATGCGATACAAAAGATAGTAATCATGTCTTTGTAACCGTATTTTTTTATACATAGACAATTCAGGATCCTCGAGATTCCTTAATGACCCGGCAATTCCTGACAAAATATCTACCGTCTCATCATAGTCATCAAGCAATGCTCGAGCAGCCTGTTCATTAAGTTTCTCTGCTAATAGATAATACACATAATTATCTAAATCATTCTGTACATCATCAGTAACTATCACATTCCAAGTCTTCATAAGCCATACTTTTCCCTAATTCCTGCTGAAGCCACATGAGCATCCATCGTTCTTCCATCTTCTGCGTGACTTCTGGCAATAGCCAGCTGTTCTATAACCTCTTCTCTAGTAAGATGCTTATATGGATTAAACATCTCAGTCCGCTCCTCAGGTTTTGAAATAAGGCGACTGACAAATTCTTTTATTTTCAACAAATCTTTCTCCGGAAGAGTACTCATAAGGGAAATTGTAGACTCATATGTATTCATGATATCATCACCTCGTCTTTCTACTTAAATATATACACCTATACCTATTCATATTCTAATTCATTAACAGATTTTTTACAAGAAATCATTCACCATGGAATCCTCAAATCGACATCAAAAAGGACAGTAGGTGTAGCATTTTGCTAGTATTACTGGCATATTTATGACAAATGGATTTTTTTGTGATAGTATCTCCCCACTAAAAATCAAAAATATGTAAATAGGAAGGAGAACAAACAAATGAATCAGAAAGAACAAATGAACATTGAAACCAAATCTCAGCTTGCTGCAAATGACAGAACACCGGATTATCCGCATGACATTTTCGACCTGTCTTTTAAGCGGATAGTCTCGCTGTCCCACCCGACTATCGTTAATTTTATCAACGGGCTCTTCGGTACTGATTATCCTCTCGACAGTACTGTCACCTACAACTGGACCGAAAATGTGGATAAGGATATGAAGCATACCATTTCCGATACGATTATCACTATCAACGGTACGGACAGTTATCATCTTGAAGCTCAGATGTATAAAGATGATAATTCCATCATGCTCAGGGTTTTTGACTATGGCTACAGCCACTCCAAACGAAATTCAGAAGACATTTTTGATGAAAATGGGCGGCGATGCGGCGTAAGGCTAAGATTCCCGAGGCAGATTGTCATCTATCTCAATCCGGCTGGAAATATTCCTGATGAGTATCTTGTAAATATCATTTTTGATGATGAAAAAGAAATCAAATACTACATTCCGACTATCAAATTCCAGAATGAGTCTTTGGATCAGATAAGAGAAAAGCATATGATAATACTGCTCCCGTTTAAGCTCCTCAAAGTCCGAGACCGCTTCAGAAAAGCATATGACGAGGCCGTAAAAGAATCATCGGATTCGGATATAATAGTAGCCAATGAGAAGCTTAAATCCGTGATAGACGAGTTGAGAAACATATGGGAAAGTGATATAATCCAGACAATAGAAGGAAGCTTCAAGCGTGGTGAAATCAGCCGTAATGATACAATACATTTGGTTGACATAACCACCAGACTTATGAACTACCTCTATTCAAAATACAGCAATGTGAAGGAGGTCGAAAACATGTTATATGATCAATCACTTGACCTGATAACCGATAAGCTTACGGATAGAATCGATGAACTAGAGAGTGTAATTGCTAAGAAAGAAAAAGAGATCGACGAAAAATATAAGATCCTTGACGAAAAAAACAAGGAGCTTAACGAAAAAAACAAGGAACTTGTCGAAAAAGATAAGGAACTCGACGAAAAAGATAAGGCCCTTGACGAAAAAGATAAGGCCCTTGACGAAAAAAATAAAGAACTTGACGAAAAGGATAAGGCCCTCGATGAAAGCAGAGCTCTGATTTCTGCTTTACAAAAAGAATTAGAAGATCTGAAGAAAGCATGAATAATCAAAAAGAAGCGGCACCCACGGATGTCGCTTCTCTTTTTTTCATATTGGAAGAATTGGGACTGTCCATCAGTATTTAACGCAGAATTCTGCGATTCCGATGGAGATTACGTCTCCGCTGCGGAGTACGCTCTGCCCCTGGATTCTTAATCCGGCTACTGAAGTGCCGTTTGTGGATCTGAGGTCTTCTATGTATAGGCTTCCGTTTGCTATGAAGATTCGTGAATTTCTGGAATCCACACAGGTCTCACGGAATGCGATGTCACAACCCGGATCACTTCCTATGATGATCTCACTTGTCATATAGAGCATGAAGTCGTTCTCGGCAACCTGTCCGTTATAGATTTCTACTTTGACAGGCAATGCGCCTTCTACCGGCACTCTGGATGCTGCACCGATGACTCCTGCCGCTACTCCTGCTCCGACAGCTGCGCCCATTCCTGCCGCTGTGCCCGCTCCGGCTGCTATGCCCATTCCTGCTGCAGCTCCATATGCTCCGGCTCCACCAAATGCTCCGCTTACTGATGCTTCTGTAGTGTCCAGGTTCTGTGCAGGCTGGAATGCATTATTATATGACGGTGTATTTCCAGAAAATGCAGGCGGTACCGGTGGTGTATCTGCCGTAAAGTCATTTCCTGTCGGCGAAACATCTCCTGTATTATCAGGCACGGCTTCTGACGCACTGTCTTTTTTCTTTGCAGCAACCAGAGCAATCACAAGGATTATCACTCCTACTGCCACAAGTACTATTCCCGCAATAATTACAATTATAGGCATAAGTCTGCTACTATCTATACCGCCTGCAGGCTTTGCATCTCCGGTTGCCATTTCTACGGCATCCTTATCCTTATCGGACTTAAGCCCGGATTTATCTGAATCATTACCCTTGGTTTCTTCAACTGTTTCAGGCTCCTCGGTTGGCTTTTCATCCGGTTTCTCAGTTGGCTTTTCATCCGGTTTCTCAGTTGGCTTATCTGCCGGTTTCTCTGTTGTGGGTTCCTCAACAACAGGGCCCTCTGTCGTAGGCTCTTCTGTCGGTCTTTCATCCCCTGCCGCACCGCCCGGAGCATCAATTACCGAACCATCGGATCCGGTAGTCGGCTCACTCGGTCCTTCGTCCGCAGGTCCGCCCGGCTCAGCAACGCCCGGCTGATCACCTCCGCTGCTATCTCCTCCCGGAGTGCCCTTGGCCATATCAGTTAATTCGAAAACAATTCCGGTATCCGGCTGTATGTTCTTTATCTCTGCAGCTTCTGCCGATGTACCGTATCCCAGTACCAGTGAAGCCGCAACCAGCCATAACCCCAGTTTTTTTCTCATGAATTATTCCTCCGGTTTTTTCTAGCTGAGCATAATTGTCTGAAGGGTAAAATTATCATTTCCACCCTTTATTCTGTCCATCATCCTGAGCATCATAAGTTCAGCCCAGTGCTTTGCATTCTCAGCCTTCAGAAGATCTATCAGTATTTCTTCATCTTTCAGAAATTCCCAGGCTCCATCTGAACAAAGGAAAAACGCATCTCCCGGTTCCAGAAGCTCCGGCCAGCCATTTACATCCGGCTCAAATCTATCGGCACCGCCAAGTGTACGGAGCAGTGCAGACTGATCCTCATCAAAGGCTATCTCATCCTTATCGATCTCTCCCGCCTTATATTTCTTATAGGCTACGGAATGATCATCTGTCACTGCCGCTATCCATCCGCGGTGGAAGTAATACAGTCTGGAATCTCCTGAATGAGCCCACACAGCCATTCCATTGTCAATGGATAATGTAACTATGGTGCTCTTCATAGTATCTCCCATCTGCTGGGAGATACCCATAATATTTGCATTTGCTTTTGCAATCTCTTCTGTGAACCATGCCATGCGATTCGGTACATTCGGAGTCCAATCCGTCGTTACCGTCTCCACTGCAGCAGCCGAAGCCACTTCACCGTGTGCGTGTCCGCCCAGGCCATCTGCCACTACGAAGATTCCATTTTCGCCTTCGATACGATGGCCGGTGGAATCCTCGTTGTAGCTGCGTCCACCCTGATTGCTGTATTCATATACATCAATTATCATTTTTTACCCCAATTCAGTACGGATAACGTTCTGCTTGTCACCAACATAGAAGCTGTCGCCCGGCTGAAGCTTGTAAGGTGCATTTGCCGGAAGACGTGTTCCGTTCATAAGGAATGTACCATAAGATGAACGAAGGTCTGTAACTACGAAGCTGTTTGATGCTGCATCAAATGCAACCTGGCAGTGTCTTCCGCTGACACCTGCTGTACCCTCACGGAATACTATAGCGCAGCTTGAAGCGTCACGACCGATCATGACAGGTGTATTTCCAACAGGGAATGTAGAACCGCCATGCTGGGTTGAAAGTGATCTGAGCATAGGTCTCTTTGATGGCTGTGGTGCCGGTCTTGGAGCTGCCATGGTAGCTCCGCCGCCCATAGGTGCCGGTGCTGGCTGTGGTGCCGGCGCAGGTGCAGATGAGCCCTTCTTTGAAAGAACGATTATAAGAACTACGACACCTGCTATAAGAACAAGTGCTCCAAGGATGATTCCTATAAGGAGGCCTGTGCTCATGCCCTTCTTCTCAGGTGCAGGAGGAGTTGTTGTATCTGTCTCTGTTCCATCCTCACCACCCGGGTTGGAGTTGTTGTTTCCGCCTGATGTAGAATAACTGATATTGTTTCTGTTGAGCATTGCAGTTACTTCTGAAATGTCAACTGCATAGTTCTCAGCTTCACCGTCAACATTAACGCCCCATGAGTTGATACCGATAACCTCGGCATTATCATTTACCATAGGTCCGCCTGAGTTTCCGTGATTGATCTGAGCATCTGTCTGGATAGCCTTAACAGCTGTACCCTTAAGAGTGATAAGTCGGCTTACTGTACCGGATGTAACGCTGGCATCCTCTTTGTTCCACTTTGAATTGGACTCGATATAGAAGTTCTCAGCAACTCCCGGATATCCTACGCAGTATACGCTGCTTCCGATCTCGCTGTCTGAAACCTCATGAAGAGGAAGTGCCTTTCTCTGATCTGTAGGAGCTGAAAGTCTGAGCACTGCAACGTCTGCAATGTCGTCCGAATCGATAACTCTTGCTTCTACATACTCAACGCTTGAGAAATAAACTCTGATGGAAGCTCTTACATAAACGGTTCTGCCGTCTGTAAGCTCTGCCTGCCATTTCTCACCTTTACCGTATGTAAGATATGTATCAATAACATGATGATTTGTTATAAGATACTCCGGATTAGAACCCGGGTCACCTATAAAGAAACCGGAACCCTGTCCGCCGTCATAGATAACACCGGTCTCAGCATCAACAAGTATACCGAGCACTACGCAGACACCGTCTCTGACGCCTGTATCAAAGGCTGCAGATGACTTGATAGGAAGGATTCCTACCGCCATGATGATGGTAAGGACGATTGCCGCCACCAATTTCTTCATTCTTTTCTTCATTTACATTTCCTCACTTTCCTTGAAATCAAGGGTAACCCCTCCGAAGTTACCTTTCAGGCATTTTCATACCTACTCACACTTAACTATAAGTGCTGTATAATTATCCTGGTTTTTTCTTGCATGTGCTACCAGGAACTGTTCTATCTGCTGACACATTGATCTTTCTGATACAAATGAAAGGCATCTTCTTACCTCATCCTCTGTCAGAACTCCGCCTACCCCGTCAGAGCATGCCATCAGGACATCGCCCTCCTTCAGCGGTATCGGTCTTACCGTCCCATCCACATCAGACAGTCCGATCATTCCCAGAAACTGTGTCAAGGCCTCTGCCTCATTCATTCCCTCGTAATCCTTGGGATTTGGATATCCTCCTTTTATAGCCTGGAGATATTTCTCATGAAGAAGATTGTGCTCATGATTGAGCTTGTAGAGTTTCTTATCCCTGAGAAGGAAAAAATAACTGTCGCCAACGCTTGCGAAGTAAAGCTTTTCCTTAAAGATGACTCCGGTAACAGTTGTACTTCCGCCACTGCCGCCTATAATCTCCTCAACCTTATCCGATGCCCTGTAGCAGGCTTCCTTAAGCTGAGCTGATATATCGCCTCTTCTGTCCATATCTGTAAATGAAGCGCGTAAAGATGCTACCGCCGTCTCGCTTGCAAGCTTTCCGTCCTTCATTCCGCCCATTCCGTCACATACCGTGAAGAAGAGTCCCTGTTCCATGATCTGAGCTGCATCAAATGCATTCATGACCGAAAAGGAATCCTCCTGTCTTTTGCGGGCTCCAACGCCTTGCAGATTGCCTATTCTGTATGAAAGATTTCTTCTCTCCATACTTCTCTCCTATTTTTCCTCTTTCTGCCACTGGAATTTGTCACTGCAGAAAGGTACGAACATGAATTTGCTTTCTCCGAATTCCAGCTCGTCAAAGGCATTCAGAACTGTAGGCACATAAACAGGCTCTCCATTTACATAAATACCATTGGTGCTGTCTGCCGGAATCAAATGAAATGCATTGTGCTTAAGGTCATATGCAATACGTGCATGATTCTCACGTGATATAGTTGCATCACCCTTTATACATATATCCATCTTCTCACTTCTGCCGATAGAATTATTCTTGGCCATGATCCTGTAATCCTTGCCCTTGTCGCTTCCCTCGATACATACGAGCCAGCCTGCGATAGGATCTATGGAAAGGTTTTTCCTAAGGACTGCTACAGTCTTTCCTGTATCCTCATCCTCTTTAGGTTCTTCCTGCTTTGCCGCTGCCTGATATGAAGCCGGTGCTACTGTTGATCCAAGCTCTTCATTTACAGGTGTAATATTCGGTGATGCTCCGGGATTATAACCGCTCGGTGCAACTGTTGCCCCATAGTTATCAGGTGCCCCGTATACCTGTCCGCCATAACCGAAATCAGGCTGTCCACCGAAGGAAGACTGCGGTGCCCCAAAATCAGGTCCGCCAAATCCACCTGCCGGTGCTGTCTTTCCTATGTTGCTGTCCCCGCCATACCCAAATTCAACACGATTGATGCTGCCGCCGCAATATGGACATGAAGCATACTGATCTGTGTTATAGAGATGTCCGTTTCCACATTCAACTATAGCCATCTTTATACCTCCTCAATATATTATCTTTCTGATATATTAGTAAATCCATTGCCGCTTCTGTCCACAAACTGAACACCAACGTCTGTCTGGATAAAATAATATCCTGCTTTTGTCGAGCAGAGACCGAATACAAAATTGTCTCCCTCATCTATCTGATAAACCGGATCAAGTGTCCAGTTCTGAGAATCAATATCCGGGTCCTCAGAATAAATCATACACTTGTCATCCTTCTTTGAAAGCACTGCAAGGTGAGAATCGTAAACTGTAAGATAGGAGAAATCAACTTCATTTTCATCCCATGTATAGTCGGCATTCTTGGTGAAGTCATAGATATATGCCATTCCTATACCGTTTACTTTGTCATTCTCTTTATAGAGGTAATACATATAATCACCATCTATGGTTATCTGGGTTGCTTCCTTGCTGAACTGATAAACCGCCTCAGGCTCGAATTCTATGTCGCCTGCCGCAACTTTCCATACGCGCTGTGTTGCAGTTGATGAATATGTAATTCCGTCGTCAGACTTAAGCAGATAGAAAAGCCATCCATTTGCAAATGTAAAATGTCTTGATGAGATTTTTTCATCCGAATTCGTCTCACGTCCGAACTTTATAGTTCCAAGTTCATCTCCGCTGCCCTTCTCAACTGATACGAGTCTTGAGAGGTTGCTGTCCTTATCATACTGGTAGATAAGATAAGTCTCTTCGGTAACGTATATGGCTTCGACATGCTCATAACTTGACAGCTCGCTGATCTGCTGAAGCCCGCTTCCGTCCTTACCCATGGTATAAGCCCTCTGCCCCTTGACGAAATACATGTTATCGCCATAGATTGAAAGACTCCATACATAACTTCCGTCCAGAAGAACCGTATCATTTCCGTCCTTGCTGTAGCGGAGTATCCTCTGTCCAACGTAGTCAGCATCATACTCCTGGCCATTTGCATCTATACATACGACACCCATGTTTGAAATATCACCCGGTCGTGCGCCCTGAACCTCCTGGAACATGCCTGCTGTTCCGGAAAATGCAGTCGTAGCCTCTGTCGTGGCTTCTGTTGTGACTGTTTCAGTGGTTGCCGGAGGATCATAGGTTGATACCGTCGTAGCTTCCGTTGTGGTATATGTATACTCAGTTGTTGTATATGATGCGTACTCTGTAGTATTCTTTTCTTTATTTTTCCTAACCATGGCTATAACTACTATGGTTATGATAAGAAGCGAGACTGCCCCGGCCACTATTCCGATTATCATACCGGTCTTGGACTTCTTCTGAGGCTGCTGCATATTATATCCACTTGGAGACTGGTTATAGGAAACTCCTCCACTCTGACCATACGGTGAATTCCCCTGTCCGTAGGCCGCTACGGTCTTTCCTGCCTGATTCTGACCGCCATAAGGTGCCTGTCCCTGAGTACCATAAGCATTCTGGCCCTGACTGCCATATGCATTCCGTCCGCCCTGCGCACCATAGGCATTCTGGCCCTGACTGCCATACGCATTACGGCCACCCTGTGCACCGTAAGCATTCTGACCCTGATTGCCGTATGAGCTCTGGCCGCCCTGTGCACCATAGGCATTCTGGCCCTGACTGCCGTATGCATTCTGGCCGCCCTGTGCACCATAGGCGCTCCGGCCCTGACTGCCGTATCCACTCTGGCCGACCTGGGTTCCGTATGCATTCTGGCCCTGGCTGCCGCCTGTTCCGCCATATGCACTGTTACCATAATTGTCCTGACCATAGGTAGTGGTATTGTACTGTGTCTGAGTAGTATATGCCTTCTCTTCAACATCCGTCTTAACAGATGAGAACATTGCGTCTTTAAACTCGGTCATGGTCTGGAAACGGTCAGCCGGCTGTACACTAAGAGCCTTAAGTATTGCCTGTTCCGCGGATCTTCCAATTTCCGCACCCAGTGTGCTCGGAGAAACCAGTTCATCCTCGTCCATACGTTCAACCGAATCAGGCGGTCTCTTGCCTGTGATCGCATAATAGAAGCTGGCGCCAAGTGCATATACGTCTGTATATGGTCCCTGCTTACCTCTTCTGGTATACTGCTCCTTCGGAGCAAAGCCGTGCTTAAGTACGACATCAAGACTTCGGCTCTTATCACCGAGGCTGTATCTTGCCGCACCGAAGTCCAGAAGCTTTATCTCTCCTGCGGAGGTTATGTATATATAGGTAATTGCGAAACTCGCTGCGCGAGTTCCGCAATCATGATTAGAAACAAGGAAGGAATCTGACTATGGTCAGATTCCTCGGATAATAAATAACTAAAGGAACTATTTGATGAAAAAAGAGCGCAATAAAAACACCT
>JAFUVQ010000014.1 GCA_017477505.1 Eubacterium sp. | reverse complement strand
ATTTGAATAAAGCTGAAATAGAAAACGTAAAGAAAAAAGAGGATAGCAACAATGAAAGCATAATGGAAAAACGATTGCATTTCACCAAACCAGTGAAAGAAGATTCAGAGACAGTGGCATATAGTGGATTGCAAAATCTTGCGGCTAACGAAAAGAGGGATGATAATAAACGGAAACAGTCAGATTATAACTCTAATGTTCTTTCCATTATTCTTATATATGTCGCTGTAATTCTTGCGGCAACGGTGTTGGTTTTCGTGGTTTTATTACGTGATAGAAACAAGGATAAGAATACAACTGAGGCTTACACAGTATCCTATGCAGAGGATAAAACTGAAAGGGTTTCGGAAGCTACTACTGAACAAACTGAAATAACAACAACAGAAGCTGTATCTGAAAAAAAGACTGAAGTAACCACTGAATCAACTGAAGAAAAAACAGAGGTTACCGAAGAAGAAAAAACTAAGGATACGGTTGTTTATTCAGCAACTTCATCGGGAGGTTATACATTTGAATCGCCAAGAGGAGCTGCGTTCTATGTTCCAGAAGGCTTTGAAAATGTATCACCTGAAATGTCTGCCGTCAGATATTGTCATGTGTTTTATAATTCTGAACTTGATATGAATATTCAAGTGGTTGACGCCATGAGATTTGATATTCCTATGAATGTGGATGAGGAATATGCTTATTATAAAAACTATCTTGAGAATACTCCGGGAAATACATTTGTATATGAATTTCGGGATGATGGTGTTTATGTGCTTTCGGGATATATTGAAGGAGGCTCTGAAGTGGTTTATTATAAATCCAGATACTTTGGAGATCGTTACGTTCAGATTATTTTTACATATTCAGTAAAATACAAGGATTCATGCGATCAGGTGTTGGTTGATTTCCTTGATAGATTTGAGTATGGAGATTAGTGGACATGGTGTTGGGTTTATTTTATAGCGTATAAATGGAGAAAAAGATATGAACAAAAAACTGTTATCTTACATGCTGGTATTACTTCTTATGCTGGCTTTTTCAGGCACATCGGTTTTTGCTGCAGAAGCAACTTTGACTGATGCAGATGAAATTGATGCAATGAGTGCCGGATGGCCTTTTAAGGATGTTAGGCAATCAGATTCTGGAGCAAATGAAATGCTCAGAGCTTATAACTATGGGATGATGAAAGGATTTGGGGATTACAATAGTTCCGGTCAGCAGAGCTTTAAACCTAAGAAAAATGTTACAAGGGCTCAGTTCGCTATAGCTCTATATAATTTGGCTAAATATTTGGGGTATGAGGTGAGAAATTCATATAGAAATGGATTTCCGGACATGAGTGTATATGATAATGGGTGCGAGGAAGTAGGTTGGTGTTATAGTGAAGGAATATTGACAGGATTTAAAGATGGAAGGATAAAGCCAAATAAAGAAATAACCAGGGCTCAAATGTGTATAATGCTATTCAGGTTTTCTGCTGCATATGGTTATTCTGTTTCAGGCAGGAGTAACATAAACTCGTATGCAGATGTTAATTCGGTGTCTTCGGACATGCAAGTTAGGTCACCGATACGTTGGGCACTTTATAGTGGATTAATGTACGGGATAAATAAAAACGGAAGATCTTACATTTATCCATCAAAGGGAACTTCTAGAGCTCAGTGTGCTATGATGTTGATTCGTTTTATGGATAAAAAAACGACAGCTTACAATCAAAGGATATCAAGGCAGCAGGCTGATAATGCTATAAGAAAATATATTCAATATTCCAACTGGAGAAATAATGCATATAATGGAATTACCAGTGAAGATAATTATACTTATAATGCAACGATAAGATTATCAAACGGGACAATGGGAGAAATCCATGTCGCAAAAGTGAGTGGGCTTGGCTTTGTGAATTATTACGAGGCTTTATTTAATGCTTATGCATACTTAGAATGATCGGTTTCACATAGTCACTTAGAGTGATAAAGTGAATGAGTACAGAAATAGATGATAGTTATCACGAGAATACGCTGAGGAATGAGGTAGAAACAAACATGAGAAGAATGCTTAAGACGTGCATTATCATAGCAATAGTAACACTCTCTTTGTTGATTGTAGGTTGCGGAGACAATGAATCTGGTCATGAAGGTGAAGGGTATCCGCCTCCTGTACCTGTACCTTCAACTTCAACGCCAAACGATCCGGGTGATGACACAAATTGTCCGCCAGTGCCACCTGATTCAAGAGATAATTCAGGAAAAAATCCAGCGGATAAATCTGAGCCTGAGAATGATGCCGGACACGACATATATACACAAAGAAAAACCTTCACCGGTGAATATGGATTTACTTATTATGTTTTCGAAGGATTCTATGATTGTGGAACAACTTCCGAAGAGGGAAGGCTTTTCACACATAAGTACCATCATGAAAAGAATAATATGGATTACAGTATTACAGAAACGAATATGGAGAATGGATTTGATTTCTCAGTTCAGCATGAGGATGCTAAGAGGGAATATCTTAATTCAGGGGCTTCGGTAGTGTATGAGGACTTTTATGGTGATACACATAAGAGTTATCTTTCTGGTTATATGAATAATGAATCTGAGGTATACTATCGTTTGGCATGTATTACGCATGATTCATTTGTCATCATGCTTTTTGAATATCCTAATGATGCTAAAAAAACTGAAAACGATAAGATAGTTGAAGAACTTGTAAAGTCATTTATCGCTGATGTGAATGCAAACACGGATAAAGATAAAAAGGATGAACTGCAGTCATATAGCGTTGAAACTTTTAGAAGTAAGATAGTAGAGCATTATACAGCTAAGTTTCAGCCGGAAGGTACTTATGTTATCTTTGATGATGGTAATGAAAAGAATTCAGATACAGAGTATAAATGCATTCTTAGATATCAGTGTTCTGCAAATGAAGCAAATGCAATTATAGCGGAAGGTCGAATTCCAGACGCGAACGTTTATGTTACGACTGTTACAGTTAATAAACTGACAGGTGATGTGACGGATGAATTCTGGGAGCCATGGCATATTGATTGAAATGAATCACAAATTAATCATCACCACATAAACTCAATGTTTATGATTCAGGAAGGGGATTAATACTATGTATTGTTCAATGTGTGGAACTAAGTTGCTGGATGGAGCTCAGTATTGCAGCAGTTGTGGTGCTTATGTAAAAACGGAATACATGAAAAATGACTATTCAAGTCAGAATGCAAAGGCGTATTCTGCTATGTCATATCCTGGTGGTAAGACGTCTAAGAAACCAAGAAATCCTGGTCTGATTATTGCCATAATAAGTGCGGCTGCAGTGCTGTTTGTCGCTGGAATTGTAGCCATTATTGCTTTAAAGGGAACCAATAGTAAAGATCATAAAAAAGGTGGCGATGATAACGGTAACGGAGATGGTACAAGCTTTGTATATACCTCGGTGGACAATACTGAGAATCTCATTGAAACAAAAAGTCTTAAAGATTTTTCGGTAGACAGTTCTACGGGTATTTCCTTCGTTAACGATACCATCATAGTTACATTTTCACCAATTGCTAAGGATGAAGAAATTAATGAAATACTATCTGGGTATGCCACCGACATAAAGGGACAATCTGATGAAAAAAAACAGGTGCAGATATATGTTGGTAAGCAGGACTACGATAGTATAGCGGAAATCTGTAATAAGCTATGTGAAAATGATCTTGTCGAAGGAGCCTTTATCTATCAAAAGGATGAAAATGAAATTATAACAACGGTTTCAGACAATCTGATGGATCAAAAGCTTTATTATGATAGCTTATATGACGATATTATCGCCCAGTACAGAAACGATATGCTAAGTGGAAAGTATGATGGCCTTAAAGAATTTGGTTATGATATACAGCCATTTTATTATTCTTTCTGTGATGCAAATGGTGATGGGATAGATGAAATGATTATTTCTGCCTATAATCTTTCATTTAGTAGTTCATGTACTGATAGTTATATTATGTATACATTGATTGACGGAAAACCTGAGAAGGTTGATTTTTCGATCGCTCAGCCGGAATTCGGAGGTGAGATATGCCAGAATATTACCATCAGCAAAGATAATCTTATATGTGTTGAGAGTGTAGCAAATGTAAATACAGCTTCCGAGTTTTTCGAATACGATTATCATTTTTTTAAAATGAATTCTGATGGCAGGGTGGAGGAACAGTTTTCATTTACACAGGAAGGTATGTCATATGTGGATGGTGGTCTTACCTGTTATTATAATGAAAATGGGAATTCTACTGTAGTAAGCAGGGATAACTGGATTCAGTCAGTAAACGATCATCTTAAGGGCGAGAATAACAAGGAATTCCAGTTTTACGATATGCTAACCGGAGAAAGACTCATTTATACAGATATTGAATCATTAATGTTTGAAATCTATAGGAATGCAGATGAGATTACTCCGGAGGGTCTGGTGTTTAATCATGATCCATCCCAGGAAAAACATGATGAAGGATCTGTAGTGAAGCTTGCTTATGACCGCTGTAAGCTGGATGAAGAGGGACTTCAGTACCAGAAAGTATATAAAGCTTTTTATAGAATTTCTGATACTTATGCATTGCTTTATGTTGATTATTATAGAGATGGAAAGAAGCTGGACAGTGAGATAATTAATGTTCATCTTGAAAATGGTCAGGGACAATATACACGTGATGAAAAGAAAGGAAAATGTATTATTTACTCATCAGGAGTGTTAAAGACTGATAACTATACAGGTATTAAAAAGTATGGTGATGAGGTCTTTATGACAGAAGATGAAAAGATTCTTTCGGTTACGCGTGCTTATAGTTACGCTGAACTCCTTGACCTGGAGAGTGGAGGGATAATGTCATACGATGGCTATTCTCTTCAAAAGAATGCAGAAGGAAATTATGATGTAATAAGCAGCAGTGACGGTGAAGTCAAAGGTTCTGTTACTGAAGCAGAGTACAATGATTTTATGAATAAGATTAAAGCACTGTCTGCAGAAGAGGTTCTGTTTAATTCATTTAAGGGAAGTGTAGTTGCTGATACGCGATATACATCCGGATCAGCTGTATCTGAAGGGTATCCGGCTGCAACATATTTTGTGAGTGCTACTGCAAGTTCATTTCTAGGTGAACAGACCGGAAAAGATGGAATACACCATACATATATTCCGGAAAATGTGCTTTATGATAATGATGCCTGCTGGACAGAAGGGGCATCAGATTTTGGTACGCAGGAATGGATAGAATTAAAACTTCCGGAAACCCAGATGCTTAAGGGGCTTGTCATAAAGAATGGGTATAATGGAACTGAATGGCAGTATAGTCATAATAGTAAAGTGTCTTCATGCAGGCTTGAGTTTTCAGATGGTCAGACTATAGAAAAAACATTGACGGTATATCCGACATCAGAAAGGGACACTGCCCAGTATATTATCTTTGATACACCTGTAGTTACAGATAGTGTTAAGCTTATTATTACCGGAGTAGATGCAGGAGATATTTCGGATACCTGTATATCTTATATTGCTCCATACTGATAAAGTAAACTGGTTTCTATCTCGGTTCTTTATATGCTATGTCCAATATGTTTCATGTCGTAAGTAAGTTGTAGAATATGGATTAATAGATAAGTGTCGGAGTCACCCATGGAAGTGTGTCCCGGCACTTTTGGATTATCATGGCATTTTCTTACTATTAACCGGAAAGTCAAAGTACGTATCCGGATATGGTTCATTTGCCAATGTGAAATGCCACCATTCGGTGTTTATCGGTTTAAAACCATGAGCTATCATAGCATTGCGGAGTATCATGCGGTTGATATATTGTTCGTCTGTTATTCCTTTATAATCCGGACGGGAGAGAGAACCGAAATAATCGTATGTACCACCCATATCCACTTCTTTTTCAGTTTTCATATCAAAGAGTGTAAGATCGACAGTGCTGCCACGGCTGTGCCCGGAGTGATAGGATATATATCCCTGGCTGAAGAGGATGGATTTATCGATTTCCGGGTAGAAGTATTCCTTCATTCGCGTATCATTAGAATCCGATGCCCAATTAACGAAATGTGTTACTGCTCTTTGTGGCCGGTATGCATCATATATCTTTAGACGATAATCTTTCTCTTTTAACTCGTCACTGACAGCTTTAAGAGCAGTTGCAGCTTCTTTGGTGAGAATAGCTACCGGTTCTTCATATCCATCAATCCTGTCACCGACGAAATTATAGGTAGAGTAGTACCTGATTTCCAGAATAACATCGGGAACTGCATCAGAGCTAAAACAAAGTCAGAGGAAGTATTCATTGAACTATCTTTATTTGTATCATCAATATTGGTACTTCTTTCGGTGGTTTCAGTATCCTTGTTTTCAGTTGTTGACGTGGTATTAGTCTGAGTTGTGAACTCAGTTGTAGTGGCATAGCTTTCTTCAGTTGTAATGGATTCTGTGACAGTACCAGTCTCAGTTTCGGTGTTGCTGTCAGTATTATGAGAAATGCTTCTGCAACCAGTACTAAGTATAACCAGAAGTATTGATAATATTAGGAGCTTTTTCCTGAGTTTAATCATTTGATTGTAATCTCCTTTTTCAACTTCTTGATCATTAATCTCGGTTTTCTCTTTTTAGTATAAACCAACTCGAATGACTTTTGTACCTGTTTTCCGTCTCGACAGGCTTATCATATTCAGAAAAGGTAATCTTCCCATTCTTCTAGATGATTTCAACTGATGATATGTGATATTATTATATAGTAAGGATAAGTGATTAATCATGTCGGGCTATTATGTTCTGGCAGGAATGGATAGAATGAAAAAAGTGAACGGAGTAATAGTATATGATTAAAACTGATCAGAATCCGCTTGCATGGTAAGAGGTATATACAGAACATATAGTAAATGATGAGTGGATTGATTATAGAAAGACTCGCTGGCGTTTTTCGGATGGAAATGAATTTGAACCATTCTATAGCTACAGCAGAAGAGATTATGTGGTAATTGTTGCGTCTGATACAGAAGGGAAATATCTCTGTGTAAGACAGTTCAGGCAGGGAATCAGGCAGGTTACTACAGAGTTCCCGGCCGGAGGCATAGAGAGAAAAGACGGAAGAGAGTATGGGGCTTCTCAGGATATATCCGCAGAGGATGCTTTGGAAGCAGCAAAGCGTGAACTTCTGGAAGAAACCGGGTATAAATCAGAGGAGTGGAAGCATCTTCTGACAGTACCATCCAATGCAACTATAGCTGATAATTATGCATACATTTTTGTGGCGAGAAACTGTTACAGAGTTTCCGAGCAGGAGTTGGATGAGACAGAATTCCTGAACGTAACAAAGCACACTGCAGATGAAATAGAGTCACTGATAAAAGAGGGACAGTTTCAACATGCTATCCATATCATGGCATGGCTGCTGGCACTGAGGAGATAGAAATACTATCATTTTGAACTAACAGGTGGGATATGACAGATATGAAAAATGGAATTCTTTATGGGGTTGGTATTGGCCCGGGAGATCCGGAATTATTGACGTTGAAGGCAGTAAGGGTGATAAGTGAGTGTGAGATTGTTGCTTATCCCGGAGTATCCTCAGATGAATGTATGGCATGCAGGATTGCCGGACAGGTGGTAAGAGGGTTTTATGATAAAACTCTTATATCTTGTAACGTACCTATGACAAGGGATGTGAAGAGGCTTGAGGAGTGCTATGATGATATAGCAGACACGCTGGAAGAACAGCTATCAAATAGAAAAGATGTTGCATTTCTTACGATAGGAGATCCGACCCTATATTCAACCTGCATGCAGGTGCATAGAAGGATAATGGAAAAAGGTTACACAGCAGAACTAATAAGTGGTGTTAATTCATTTTCAGCTGCAGCCGCCGCACTTGGTATATCCCTTGCCGAAAGAGAGGAGCAGCTGCATATCATTCCATTTTCAACACCGATAAATGAGATTAGAAACCTAAAGGGTACGAAGGTTTTCATGAAACCCGGTAAAGACAGAGAAGACATCCTTGTTTACTTAGCTGAAGTTGAGAGAAAAGGCGGTACAGTTTATACAGTGTCAAATGTCGGGCTTCCTGATGAGAGGAGAACTAAAGGAATAGCAGAGATTCCTGATGATATCGGATATATGACAATGGTGTTATGCCAAGAGGTCGGCAACTGATTAGATTTGGGATAATCAAATAAATAAGAGGTGACAAACAATATGGGCAATTATTATGGATATAATATAGATATTGATTTTTGTATAGATGCTTCTGAAGGCTTAGAAACGATCTTAAGTGAGATTAAATTTAGTGTAGTAACGATTATCAATTATGTTTATAAATACATGGATAAAAATCATTAGAATTTAAATGGTTTTAGAGGAAAGTTAGTTTTGTCTGGAGATTATTCTGAGGATGAAAATGAAATTATTAAGCGTTCTGAGTTTTACAATTTAGTGGAAGACATCGATGAATTTATGAGGCTGTTTGACAATACTAAATCTAAAGAAGAATATAGGGAAAGAGGTATTATTGATTCATTAGCTTGTACAATAAAGTTTGATTGGTGCTCCGGAAACAGAATGAGGCAAATTGTTGTGATATACTCTGTCGGTTCAGAAAAAGCTTTAAATGATGTTTCGTGCTATCAACAGAATTACTATGATGGTCAGAACAGATGGGATAAAACAGCTCATTTTATTATTGATGGTGATAGGTGGCCGCTTGAAATTGAATATGAAAAGTTAATTGACGGAATATTTGAACAGTAAACTTAGTTTGGATAATACCTGCCGAAAAAATTGAGGGATACATATGATTGCCGAAAAAAGTATAGAAACAAATTGCTCATCAACTGCTGATGCGATAAAAAAATCAAATATGCTGAAACTGGCAGAATATCAGAAGACACTTTTTATTAATCCTAAACTCGAGATTCTGTTTTTTGAACTCACTGATAGTTGCAATTTGAACTGCAGGCATTGTGGAAGCAGATGCAGTGCATCAAATAAAATGTATCTTGACAGAGAAGTGATTGAGGGAGTCATTAATTCAGTTGCAGAAAGATATGCCCCCCAAAAAATAATGATAAATCTCACCGGTGGAGAGCCTTTGCTTCATAAAGACTGTATTGGTATTATCAAGTATGCGCGAATGAAAGGTTTTCCGGTAGGAATGACATCAAATGGAACGCTTATCGATATGGCTATGGCAAGAGAATTAAAAAAAGCCGGATTGGATACCATTTCCATAAGTTTAGATGGAATAGGCAGCTCTCATGATGAGTTGCGGATGGTTTCAGGTTCTTTTGACAGAGCTGTAAATGGAATCCGTGCATTAAAGTCAGTTGATATAGAACCTCAGATTACAACTGTGGTTCACAAAGATAATATTGATGAGCTTGATAAGATTTATAATTTTGCAATTGAAAATGATATTTATTCGTGGCGGCTTACAAATGTAGATCCGATTGGCAGAGCTCTTGATGCCAGGAATATGCTCCTTAACTATGGTGAGTTGATCAGATTATTTGATTATATAAAAGAAAAAAGATTTGATAAGAATAATAGTATGGAAGTTACATATGGTTGTTCGCACTTTGTATCATTTGACTATGAAAGGATGATAAGAAAATTCTATTTTCAGTGTGGAGCAGGAACGAAATCTGCGAGCATAATGGTGAATGGAGATATTGGTGCATGCCTGGATATAGAAAGACGAAAAGATTTGGTACAGGGGAATGCTTATAAAGATGATTTTATAGATGCCTGGGAGAACAGATTTAAGATTTTCAGACAGGACAGGACCAGGCTCAGTAAAAACTGTTCTGAATGCTCTTATAGTAATGTCTGTATGGGGGATTCAGCTCATACATGGGATTTCAATGAAAATGAACCGATGTATTGTATTACCGTAAATAAATAGCTTATTTTAAGGAAGAGAAATGATAAGATTATGAAAGCTATCAGGTATTATAGGCCAATCGAAGGTCGTTCAACTCGTATGTCATTCAGGATTTTTAAAAAATGTCAAGAATATAATTCTGTGTTGTTTGTTGTAGACACAAATAGTTTTGTTGTGATAAAAGGAATGATGCAATTTCTAGATTATATTGATTTTCGTATGAATACAGATGAGTATTCTAATTTAAAGGATTTTGTTGATGATTATGAAAAGAATTCTCCTATAGTATTGTGTGTAGGAAATGAGAACGACAAGCTATTGATGGATATTTTTGAGGTACTAGTAAAAGAAGAGTCAAATTATATTGCTGAGGGATATGCTGAAATAATACCTATTTTTGGACATCCTGAGTTGATCGATATATCGGTCGATGGCATCACGGATTATATTGAAATGCTAAATCATAATAGTTTGAGAAAGGATAGCACTATGAACAGAGAAGAATTAGCTAAACTGAAAAAGGATTATGTAGTTATTGTGGATTATCCGGATTTTGTTGACAGAGCTCTTGAACTTGGATTTGAATATGCTGAATATCAGAGAGATGAACTGTCTCCGGAGACTATTCGATTGTTAGAGGAATATGGGAAAAATGTAGTATGCATTCTTTGCTTTAGGGAAGTCAGAGGAAGAAATGTCAAAATGATAGATGGAACATCTTTATACAGATGGGATATTAATCTGAATGCAAGAATTCAAAACGCAAAGAAATCATTCAGTCTTAAGTCAGCAATAGAGTGTTTCCCAAATGTTGATGAGATTGAAGCACCATTAATTGAATCAGGGATTATTTGTGATACTGATTATACAGATAGATGTGGTAACTGTCATAATTATATAGACAAAGATGATAAGTATTGTCGGTACTGCGGAACACCAAGAGGAGAAGGAGAATTCAAACCATTTAAAAATATGATAGAATATGTATATGGTTCACCTATGGAGACAAAGCATAGGTGCACAAACTGTGGATATTCATGGACTGTGAATACACTTGGAAGAGACAGGGCAGAGTATTGTCCGAAGTGTGCAGGTAAACTGGAAACAGAGAACAAGTATCCAATGCTTGATGGTTTAAGTATGGAGGAGATTTTTTAGTTATTAGCGGGTAACAGTTTTTATAATCTGATGTATACTTAAACGGTATAAATAATTCTTTTTTGAATATAGAAATCTGTATATTATAGGGAGAAATTGTATGAAACAGAACAGTCTTGCTAATGTGAGTCAGGATTATAATCCCAATGTTAATGAGAAGAAAAAAGGGAATGGACCGATAATTATAATATCTATTATTTCATTTGTGATTATTGCTTCGTTAGTAGTTGTTATATGTATTCTTCTGAATAAGAGTTCAACATCAGGAGAATCAAATAATAACAAAGGCAATACGTCTTTTTCAGTTGCATCTAAAGATACCACAACAGAGAATAAAAAAACAGAGACTACAAAGGAATCGAAAACTGAGGCAACAACGGAAAAAGCTGCTCAAACGAAAACTGAGGCAACAACGGAAAAAGCTACTCAAACGAAAACTGAAGCAACAACTGAAAAGACCACTGCAGAGACTACTACTCAGAAAATCAAAGATACTTCATCAAATACTTCATGGAGTGATGACCTCACCCATATAGAAAATGGTATATGCATCCTTGATGTTGACATTATGGGAATGAGTTATGATAGTGTAGAGACAATGTTAAAAGGACTTGGGTATTCATTTTCTCTGGATGAACCTACAGAATGGTGGGGGATTTCCCGTGATGGAGGTGGATGGGATGGAACCGGTGTGCCTATGATTGCAAACTGGGTTGATATGACTTCCGTGGATACATACGGTTTCTATTTTGAAAATAATAGGTTGGTCGGCTTTGAATATATAGATAAAAGATCCGGGACGATTACAAAAAATCAAATTAATGCTGCCGAAAAAATATTCGGAACTGATTATGAATGGTATTACTTTTCTGAAGATGAATCCAGGATTTATGGAGCGTATTGGAATATAAAGACAGCACCAGGTAAGGTTACATGTTCAAAGAAAATTGCATTTTGGTTATCGTATAATTATGATTCAGAACATGATACCTATGAAGTGGATCATTTTTATACATCAGAAGATTTCAGCGGACGTGATGTAAAGGGAATTCATCCATGACACATATAAATACAGCCCATATCGTTAATGATATGGGCTGTATTTGTTGTATAACAGGAAACAGCATTTTCTGTTACATCTCCGCTGCCTTACATATAAGCTCTACACAATTATCAATCCCGAGGGTTGAACTCTTGAGTGAGAGGTCATAATACTTGGCATTTCCGAATTCGGTGCTGGTATAGTACTTGCAGTACTTATTACGTACTTTGTCTACCGAATGAATTTTGTCTAAGATTTTGTCGTCTGTAAGGCTTGGTAATGAAGCTCTCAATCTATTTACTCTGAAGAATTCTGTTGCTGAAATGAATACATGGATTGTTTTGTCGTATTCCTTGAGGACGATATTGGCATTCCTGCCGACGATGACACAGTTTCTTTTTTCTGCAACTTTTCTGATAGCTTCAGACTGTGCCTCAAAGAGCTTTTCATCGAGTGGCTTGCTGTAAAAGTCGAAGAGACTCTGACCTATGCCGAACTGCCTGGGAACTCTTTCGTCATAATATTGAACTTCTCTGGGCGAAAGGCTTCCGCTTTCTATCGCAGCGCGAACTATCATATCTTTATCGCAGTAGTAGTAGCCGAGCTTTTCTGCTACAGCCTTGCCTATGGTGGCGCCGCCGGCACCGAACTCACGGCTGATAGTTATTATATTTTTCATATGTTCCTTCTCCTGTCACTAGATAATATATAACTCATAATACATTATTTATACAGTTTTTGCAGTAATAACTTCTATAGGACTTTATTCAGGAAATCAATAGTTCTGGCTTCTTTAGGATTACCCAGTACTTCCTGTGGTGTTCCTTCTTCAACAATGTAACCGCCGTCCATGAATATTACTCTGTCGGCAACCTCTCTGGCAAATCCCATCTCGTGAGTTACGATGACCATGGTCATTCCCTCGGCTGCAAGATCCTTCATAACCTGAAGTACTTCGCCTACCATTTCCGGGTCGAGGGCTGAAGTTGGCTCATCAAAGAGCATAATATCAGGTTCCATGCAGAGTGCTCTGGCTATGGCAACTCTCTGTTTCTGACCTCCTGAAAGCTGGTTAGGGAAGCTTGATGCCTTATCCGCAAGACCGACTCTTTCAAGCATTTTTTTGCCACGGGCAGTTGCTTCTTCTTTTGTACATTTCTTAAGCTGAACAGGAGCAAGCGTAAGATTGTCGATGATATTCAGGTTGTTGAAGAGGTTGAAATGCTGGAAAACCATGCCTATGTTTTCACGTACTTTATTGATATCAATTTTTTTCTCAAGAATATCCGTGCCGTTGACCACGATGCTTCCGCCGCTTGCAGTCTCGAGCTTATTAAGGCATCTGAGAAATGTAGATTTGCCTGAACCTGACGGCCCGATGATACAGAGAACCTCACCCTTATAAACGTCTGTGCTTATGTCCTTAAGTACTTCGAGACTTCCGAAGCTTTTTCTGAGATTCTTAACACTGATTTTGATTTCTTTATTGTCTGCCAACGTTGAGCCTCCTTTCAAGAATCTTAGCACTGCGTGAAAGTATCGTGATTACTATCAGGTACATGATACCAACGATAGCCCATGTCTGGAAAGACATGAAGGTGTTAGCCTGTACATTTTTCGCAGTATTTACGAGTTCCGGGAATCCGATAACTGAGAGAATTGAAGTATCCTTCAGAGTGATTATGAACTGATTGATAAATGTAGGGATCATGGTCTTAATTGCCTGCGGAAGAACGACCTTTTTCATGGCTTTTCCATAGGAAAGACCGAGTGAGCGGGCTGCCTCCATCTGACCTACATCTACTGACTGGATTCCGGCTCTGATGATCTCTGCCATATATGCTCCGCAGTTAAGAGCGAGACAGGCTGTACCTGCCTGAAGAGCAGTGAGATTCATGGAGAATCCGCCGATGATAGTATTGAAAAGGTAAGGAATACCAAAATAGATGAAAAATGCAAGAACAATCAACGGAACACCACGGATAACATCTACGAATATCTGTGAAATGATTCTGCAGGCGCGGTTCTTAACTACGCCCATGATTCCAAAAATCATACCGATTATGCAGGCAAAGAACAGTCCGAGAAGAGCAAGTAGTAATGTCCTGCCTAATGCTACAAGGAGCATAGGCCCATATACTGTAATAATCCTAACCATATGATATTAACCTTTCTTTAATAGAGTGTGCCTAAGGCGGCGCAACTAATATGAAACGGGGCTTTATATTACTATAGGGCAGGAGAACCTGCCCTATAATATAAATCATACTTACAAACAAAATGGCTTGTCATTTCATTTATTCGCCAAGATACTTAGCAAGAATCTTGTCATATGTTCCGTTAGCCTTTATGTTTGAAAGACCTTTGTTGAACATATCTATGAGTTCCTGGTTATCACTGTTGAAGATAGCCAGTCCGTATGCTGCAGGGTCATTTCCTGTATTATCAAGAATCTTCATAGCGATGCCTGTGTCCTTGATGTTTGATGCCATGATAGGTGTATCGTCGAAACAAGCTACAACCTGACCGCCGACAACTGCCTGATACATTGTAGGTGAATCCTCGAAGTAAGTAACTTTGAAGTTGTACTGTCCTGAAAGCTCTTCAGCATATGAAGCACTCATTGTACCTGTCTTTACAGCAACTGACTTTCCACTGAGTCCGTCAAAACCTGTGATGTCTGAATTCTCAGCAACAGCCATACTCTGGTTAGCATCGTAGTAACCATCTGAGAAAATCCAGCCTGAAGACTTTCTCTCTTCTGTGATTGAAGCACCTGCAATCATACCATCAGCCTGTCCGGCCTGGCATGCTGCGATGGAAGCGTCCCATCCGAGAACCTGTACATTGTACTTGAACCCCTGATCCTCAGCAACTGCGGCAAGGATGTCCATGTCGATACCAACAAAATTGCCACTGTCGTCGGTATACTCAAATGGCTTGAAAGAAGTATCCGTAGCAATCTGCCATACCTTTCCGTTACCGTCAGCCTCTGAACCGCCGTTAGCAGCAGTAGTAGGCTCAGCCTTTCCGCCGCATCCTACAAGTGACATTGCAAATGCAAATGTAAGAAGTCCTGCAAGTATTCTTTTTTTCATTTCTGTGTAACTCCTTTTTCATTTATTTTATATTGGGAACACATATAAAACTAAAGGTACTATACATTGTTTTCATTTGTTTTCCCAATTGATGATACTATAACCATTTTTGCATGTTTTTTCAAGCGTTTTAAGGCTTGACAGATTCATTGCATTTATTTCAATTTAAATGGCGCTGAAGTATGATATAATCATTTTCAGACGGTTTTCTAAGCTGATTAAATATAGAGACGGAATAGGAGTATAGCAATGAGAAAATCGATTATTTGCATGTGTTTATGTATCTTGCTTGTTTTAGCAGGGTGTGGAGCCAAGCTAAGTGTCAGAAATGCCCAGAATAAGTCCACTCTGGTTTTTCAGGGAAAAATGATAGAGCGTTCAGAAAGCTTTGCCGGCGGTGATGGCAGCGCTGATAATCCTTTTCAGATAGAAAATGAAAAGCAGCTTGCACTCTTACAGTATGTTCTTTCAGATGAAGGAAATGAGGATCCTGCTTATGATTATCGTACATATAGAGAGGCTTATTATGTATTAACGAATGATATCTATTTGAATCCTGATTTTGATAACAGTACATGCAGTGATGCTGTTCCTGAATATGGCTGGAAGCCGATAGATAATTTTAAGGGACATCTGGATGGACAAGGTCACTGTATCAGCGGATTATATATTGATTTCATCCTGGTGGGTGTAGCATCAACTTATGGAGATAAGGATGTAGGATTATTCAGCTGTGTCAGAAATGCTGAGATCTGCGATATAAATATAAAAAATTCATTTATAAGAGTAAATGCAGCTTCAGTAAATGTCGGGACACTTGCAGGAACAGCTTATGATTCTGAATTCAGCAGTTGTCTGGTTGAATCAACTTTTTTAATAAACAGCGCTTATTCTGTCGGTGGTATTATAGGAGCGATGTCCAATACGTCTGTAACAGACGCCATGTCCTCAGGAGTTATTGATATGACTGAGGTAAATACTGAGTGCAGTATGGTAGGTGGTCTGGTCGGAGAAATCAAAGCAGGTTCTTTGGATAAAGAAAAAGAACCTGTACTAACCATAAAGAATTTCTGTAACCGGACCATAATAGATACCAGGGCTGATAAAGTGGGCGGCATGACCGGAATGATTTATACCTATGATCGAAGCAATCTGAAATTGGACGAATGTATAAATGAGGGCATTATAAAAGGAAATTCAAAGGTAGGTGGAATAGCCGGTGAAGTAGATGGAGCTACCGGGAAGAAAGCATATTCCAATATTACTGTTGAAAAATGTAAAAATGACGGTAATGTTTTCGGAGAAACGACAGTTGGCGGAATTATTGGTGAGATAAATGGAAATGAAGCTGATTTCAGTGTGATTTCATGTGAAAATTCCGGAAGTGTTTGGGCACGTGATACATCAGGCGGTATTGTAGGACAGGTTTCCCCTACGAAGAAATCAGGAAAGATTGAAGAATGTACTAATTCAGGTACTGTTTCAGCTGACATGAATTATATCGGAGGCATTATTGGAACTGTTTACAATAATCTCCTCAATAAAAACGCTGATTATTCAGTCAGTATCATTCATGATCATAATACCGGTGATATTAAAAATGAGTATGGAAATGTTTTAGCCGGTGGTATACTTGGTGGTGGAGATGCCGGTGTGTTTACCGTTAATATTGATGAATGTCTTAATGAAGGCAAGATAGCAGTCGGAAAGGACAGTGTTACTGTCGGTGGTATCATAGGTCGTGGAACAAACTCCATGGATGTACACGAGAGGACATATTATATATCCAAATGTGTTAACAAAGCTGATATTCTTATCGGTGATGCGGAAATGACATATGGAAAAGATACATTTAAACCGGATGGGGAAACAATCACAAAGAGAAGTAATGACACATCCTGCATAGGAGGCATCGCCGGCACTTTTGATAATGGAAGTATCAAAACATCTCTCAGCATGGGAAATGTATTTCTTAATTCCAGAAGCCTTGTATTTACATCTAAAGAAGAATCCACTGCAGCTAGTAAGCACATGGAACAGGGTTATCCGGTTTCAATAGGCGGAGTAGTGGGAAGAAATTATATAAACAAAGTAAAGACCGATCGTGATATTCACTGCACTATTGAAGAATCATTTTTTACAGAGCCGTACATTAATGCAGTCTGCGTTGTTTCGGATGAAGATGTGGATGCTATAAGTATTAATAATGTAAAACAGTGTTCGAAAAATGATGCGGATAAAGAAGCAGAGAAGCTTACCCAGTGGTTACAGAAGTAGGATATGATCCATAGGAATCTGAAAATATACAGAAATGATTTAGGAGTAACATGAGTAACGATATTGAAAATATAAAAAGGGCGATGAAAGAACCCGGGATTGAAGTAATAAGCTTTGACGTTTTTGATACTCTGGTGGTAAGACCGCTGGAGAGATCGACGGATGTTTTTGAGCTTCTGGACAAAATGTTCGGTGAAATGTCAGATGCATCCATAAGCTTTCATAAGCTTAGAAACGAAGCTGAATCAGTTCTAAGGAGAAGGATAATCAGGGGTGAGTATCCGGCTGAGGATATTACGCTTACAGATATTTATAAGCTTCTGCATGATGAATTTGGTATAGATAAGCATATCACCGACAGTCTGATGCAGGAAGAGGTCAGTATTGAATGTAAGCTTCTGAGACCGAGGGAAAGCGGGAGAGTACTGTGGGATGAGGCCATAGATTCAGGCAGGGAAGTTATTATTACCTCGGATATGTATCTTGAAAAAAAACATATCGAAAAAATCCTTTTCATCAATGGATATGAAGGATATAAAGATATATTTGTTTCATCAGATACAGGAAAGAGAAAGACTACCGGAAATCTTTACATATATGTTTCAGAATCTCTGGGAGTACCGGCATCTGCCATATTCCATATCGGCGATAACAGGGAGTCGGATTATAAGATGGCGCTGCAGGCAGGTTTTAAGGCAATGTGGCTTCCATCCGCCATTTCCGTATATGACAGATTTGGCTGTTCACATCAGGTGGAGAAGATATGTACAGATCTTACGGATTGGGAGGCTGCCAAAACTTCGGTAGGAATCGGGGCCATGAGGGCCATGGCGGCTAACAGATATTTTGACGACCCGTTCCGTTCCTTTGAACCGGATTCAGATTATAATGCCGATCCTTATTTTGTGGGTTACGGAGCTCTGGGAATGCATCTTCTGTCACTCACCAAATGGCTTTCGGAAAATGTCCTAAGAGACAGGGTTTCACGGCTTGTCTTTATGGCACGTGACGGTTATCTTCCGAAAATCGCATATGATATCTACAGAAAAACTCATCCGGAACTGCCGCCTTCAGATTACCTTCATGTATCAAGAAGGTCACTTCTTCCTGCAATAATAAATGAAGCTGAAGACCTTTATGATCTTCCGGTGGATATCACTTATCAGACACCCGGGAAGATATTGAAGCTGCTTTGTTTTTGTGACAGGTTTAACGAAGGTACCATGTCGGAAACCGGTATGGTAGACGCCTTGTCAGAAGTAGATTCGGAAGATATAGGGTCTGAATCAGAGGAGCAGATACTTGAGTTTGAAAGGAATCTGCATTTTACTAAAGATTCATTTATAGCATTTATAGATAAATTCATAAAAGAACGTTATGACGCCGGGAAGCATATGGCGGCGAAGCAGCATATAAAAGACTACCTGAACAAGACACTTGGAGAACAGCCCGGATATGGTACGGCACTCTTTGATATGGGTTACAGCGGGCGGATTCCGGCAGCCATCATAAATGTGACAGGAATGGTTCCGGCTATTTATTATTTTCATGCTGATGCAAGAAATCATTTCAGATACGAGAAAAAGTCCGGAATGAAAGTGCGTTCATTCTTTGATTTTAATCCTTATATGGAGGCATCTTTAAGGGAGTATTCCTATCTGGAGGCGGCTGCCTCCTGCATAGGCTATAATGAAAATCTCGAAGAAATCTTTGATGCGGGTCCGGCTAAAGGTTATGCGGATGCGGCACTGAGGATGCAGATCGGTGCGATTGACTTTGTAAATGATTTTCTTATGTTCTTCGGTGAATATGAAGCGGAAGCGTCATTCCGTCTTCATGAAGGCACTATGCCATTTGAAGCATTTATAAGATTTGTAAGAGGCAGGGATCTTGATATTTATGATAAAGTTCTGATAGATGATGAGCTTTGGGGAGGAAGACGGGATATCGACCTCCATTATCTTATAAATGCAAGGCGTTCCAAACTTCCCCAATATGCAATACATGATGTTGACAGATCTTCGGCAGAAGCAACAGACAGTTTCAGTAAGAATATCAGAAATACGGTTCTCAGAGAATCTGCCCTTAACTGGTATGAGTTTAAGAAGGACAGTTCCGTCTTACTTATCGATAACGGGGATACGGAAGTTATCGGAGGACTTTTGGAGAGAAGGTGTGGAAGAGTTACTTCGGTTCCTGAAGACAGTGAGAAGTATGATTACATCATTTCCTTAGATGTTAAAGGAGATGCTGTCAGTCTGAAGAGGAAACTTGCCGGATGGATGAAGGCTCTTGCTCCGGAGGGAAAGATACTTCTCGCTGCGGGGAACAGATATGCACTCAGAAATTTCTGCGGTGACAGATCGGGTATGGACAGCCGTGATGAGATTATGTCCATGGACGGACGTTATACTCGCGGAGAACTGGAAGATATAATAGAAGAAGCCGGTGATGGAAGTTTCCGTTATAAATTCTATTATCCCGTGCCTGACATCCTTATGCCACAGATGATATTTACCGATGATTACATGGTGGGTATCAATGCCAGGGAAAGACTGAATGATTATAATTACGGAACACACCGTATGGATATCATGGAGCACAGGCTCTTCGGGGATGTGATAGATGGTGGTGCGCTTCCTTTTATGTCAGATTCATTTCTTCTGGAAATCACGAAGGACGGAAAACTGTCAGATATAGATTATGCCGTTGTCACTACAGACAGAGGAGCTGCCAGAGGCATGGCGACAACCGTAAGACATTCCGGAAGGGTATATAAAAGACCTCTTTGGAGTGAAGGGGCAGAGCAGCTTAAAAAGCTTAAATTCTATACCGAAAAACTGAAAATGGCGGGAGTTCCCGTGGTAGAGACCGAACTTCGCATGGATGAATACGGAACATTTCTCGATATGCCGCTTATAGCGCATGAGGGGCTTTCGACGGTTCTGGAGAAGCTTATCGAAAATGAAAAGGAGCAGTTTATCGGTATTTTTGACGCTATATATGAATATATCCGTATGAGTGCCCACATGAGTGAAGAGGGGGAGGGAGAGGTGTTCCTGGACCTTGCCCCCTGCAATGCATTTTACATTCCGCAAATGAGCAGTGCGAAAGACTGCATTCTGTTTTATGATCAGGAATTTGCAGCAAAAGGCGCTTCACCGGAATATGCTATGTACAGGACCATAAGGTATTTCTTTGAGTCATCTCCTAAGGCAAGGATGTATATGCCCGCGGATGAAATGTATAAGAGATACGGCTTTACTCGGGAAATGCTTAAGGAGTTTGAGGAAAAGGAAAAAGAGTTTATATCGGAAGTAAGGAATACGGATGATCATGCCTGGCTTATGGATGCATCAGCCTGTGACCGTATCCGTAATGGAACAGGAAAGCCTTATCACGTCGGTTATGTGCCGGGAGTGTTCGACCTTTTCCATAAAGGGCATCTACGTCTTTTTGAAAGATGTAAAGAAAGATGTGATATACTTATAGTCGGGGTTCTGACTGACGAACTGGTCGAATTTTACAAGAACAAGAGGCCGGTTATATCACTTGAGGACCGCATGGAGGTCATAAAGGGACTCAGGTGTGTTGACAGAGTCATACCTGTTGATTTTTCAAACACGGACAAGCTGGATGCATGGGAACAGCTGCATTACGACTGTCATTTTTCAGGGGATGACCATGTAGGGCATTGGAATGATGTCATGGAAGAACTAAGGAAACGTGGGTCGAATATGGAATTTTTGTCATATACCAACGGTATCAGTAGCACAGAGATACGTGAGAAAATGAACGGATAACAGGCGGGAGCGAAAGTAACATAACTCAGGTGCTCCGTTGATAGAGTTTCCGGGTAGTTCACGATAAATAAGGAGACGGTATTGGAATATAAAGAGGAACAACTGGCTAAAATCAGAGAGATGGAGCTTGGACTTTATCATAAACTTTCTGAAATATGTAAGAAGTACAATCTTACATTTGTAACAGGTTTCGGAACAACTCTCGGAGCTATAAGGCATAAGGGGTTTATTCCCTGGGATGATGACATGGATTTTCTTATGCCGAGAAAGGATTATGAGAAGCTTATAAAGCTTGCGCCGAAGGAACTCACCGGTACTGATATGGAGCTTCTGGAGCCAAGGCTTACAGATGGATATGTAATGACATTTGCCAAGCTGACCCGGAAGGATTCAACCTTCGTGGAAGAGACAGACCTTCATTTTACATATCACTGCGGAGTCTATATAGATATCTTTCCCATGGACTATTGGCCGGCTGACAAGAAAAAGCGAAATAAACTGGCTTTCCACTGTTACTGTCTGAATAAGGCCATGGTGCTGGCAACCTATCCGAAACCGAAGCTGCCTCCCGGACTTAAGGGGATTAAGAGAAAATGTGCCGAAGCAGGATGTGGCGTGTCACATTCATTTCTAAGGCTGTTCAGACTCAGTACAGGAAAGCTGTATAAGAAGTACAGGAGTCTGGCCGCACGGACATCACCGAAAAAAGCAGAAGATTATGTGACGGATATGACCTGGTGCTGGATCAGAAAGCTTCCGGATAAGGTCAGAGAAGAATACAGGGAGAAGGGACTGAAGGGAATAAACTCACGATATGAGATGTTCGGGCTTCAGTACAGATATAACGATCTTTTTGATACTGTAGAAGTACCGTTTGAAGATACAACGATACCTGTTCCCAAAGAATTTGACAGCTACCTTACATTGGCATATAAAGATTATATGACATGGCCTCCGGTAGAGAAGAGGCATTCACATGTACCTAAGATTCTGGAACTGCCGGATTGAGGGCATTCATTAAGAGAAAGGTTTACTATATGAAAAAGGTATTGATAATTGTACTTTTATTCCTGGCAATCTTTATTACGGCTTATGGTATGAGAAGGAATCAGGGGGTAAGACGCGCAGTTCCGGGAATTCCGGCACCTGTCCAGAAAGAGGCATCAGGCAAGTCAGAGGTTGATACCGGCGGATATCATGTGGAATACAATTATCAGTATTCCTATGATATCAAGGCACTTGTTGTGCATACCAGGGACTATAGGGGCGGAATGGATTTCACATCCAAGATTTCACCTAAAGACCTGGCGCTTGCATGGGGTAAGGTTGCGGAATACAATGACAGGATCGATTTTGGATGGAGACAGAGCGGCAGATGGTATTTTTGGGAATGTGACAGCTATGAGGATATAGCTTTGGCAGGCGGCGTGGCAGGCATCAGCAGTTGTTCATCAAACAATCATATAATTCCTGCAACAGTCAGTGTAAAAGAAGATGTAATGAGGATAAAGACCGGTGATTACATAGAGCTTAAGGGATACCTTGTAAATGTATTTGCCACCAAAGGAGCTGACGATATGTATTACTGGAATTCAAGCACAACACGTGATGATACAGGAGACGGCTCCTGTGAAGTGTTCTATGTAACAGAAGTACACTGGTTGAAGTAGCAGTATCATGACGGACAGGAATGTGAGACAGACATGAATATTTTATATATTTTTGATAATAATTTTGTTCCTCAGGCAGCGGCAGGTATCTGCTCCCTTTTGGAGAATAACCGTTTCGCCGACAGCATAACGATTTATATAATGTCTCTTCATGTTTCGGAGGATTCAGAGAAGAAACTGGAGAATTTTATCGGGCGCTATGCAGACGAGGAGCATGAGAGGCGTGCGGTATTCATCGAGATTGATGATATCCCGGGTTACTTTGATTTTAAGATCGATACGGCAGGCTGGAATGATATCGTTCTTGCAAGACTGCTTCTGGACAGGTTCCTTCCTGAAGAGCTTGAAAGGATAATCTATCTGGATGCGGATACTATGGTGAGAAGAAGCCTCAGACGTCTTTATCAGACTGACATGGGAACTCATCCTGTGGGAATGGCCATAGAACCGACCTGCAACCTCAGAAGAAAGAAGGAAATGGGACTTGCCAGGAGGCCATATCACAATGCAGGAGTGCTTCTTATCGACCTCAACAATTGGCGGAAGAGTCATACGGGCGAATGGATCATAGATTATTTCGGCAAGCATGGCGGGCATCTTTTTGCAAATGATCAGGATGCCATTAACGGATGTCTTAAGGATGAGATACTTACTATATCACCCACATACAATTATCATAATACCTATGATATTTATAATTACAGACTTATTAAAAAGAATACCGACTATAGCATTCTTTCACAGGGGGAGATAGCAAGGATAAAAGAAAACCCCGCCATAGTTCATTTCCTCGGTGAGGAAAGACCCTGGCGGAGAGGTAATTCAAACAGATTCAGAAAAGAGTACAAGGCTTATCTTGAGAAGACTCCATGGAAGGATACGCCGGATGAAGAAGGATGGAAAATGTATTTCATCTGCTGGCGTATATTCAACTTCGTAATGAAGCCGTTTCCACTCACCAGACTCTTTATCATTGATACACTGATGCCTTTTATGCTGAAGAGAAAACATGCAGTCAGTAAGAAGAAAAAATGATAGCATTAAAGTTCGTTCGACTCTTCGGACCGGGTATACCACTTGTTAAGCATCCCGGCTATGGGAGCTGGCCAGAACTTTTTGTACATTTCATAATTTTCATTTATTCGAGAGCCCTCAGTGAGGGCTTTTGTTGTTGTGGATTCTTCATGTATCCTGTGATACATAAGAATTTTAGGGATGTAGATAAAATCCCCGCTTTCCTTTGAAAGCTTCTCCCATGCTTCCCAGTCCTCACTGCATGAGTAGTGGTTTTCAAATAGCGGAAGATTGATATTTCTCATTGCATACATAACGGAAGGACAGCATATCGGGTCACCGAAGGAAAGTATGAAACGTCTTATCAGGCGGCTTCTCCTGGCAATCCCCGGTCTTAGCGGTAGCAGCATAAGCTTCTTTATCCTGAGATTTCTGTTCACTGCAACCTTCCTGCCATTTCTCAGTTCTCCGTAATCAGAGAAGAGGAGTATAGGTTTCTTGATATATTTCAGATTGTTTATCATAGTCTCGGTATAATCAGGACAGTAGATATCATCCTGATGAGCGATGGTTGCAAGCTTGGTCTCCACCAGACTGAGTCCATAGTTCCAATCCTCGGTTATTCCTGATTTTCCAGGGTTTACATAAAGTGGTATATGGTATCTTTCAGCCATACCCTTTAAATACTCGCAGGGAGTCGAGGTTACCATTATGACCTTGGACTTCAGACTCTGATCCATAAGGGATTCAATGCATTCCGCGAGATACGGGCTTTCTTTATATGCACATATGACAAATGTATGGTGGTTTGTCCTGCTTTGTGATCTCATTTCATGCCTCGTCATTATTATCGGAATTTGCGGATTTATCAATCCTGTTCAGCTCATCATGCATCTTTTTCTTGAATAGCGCCATTTCCTGAGCAAGATTTTTCAGCTGCTCGGACTGTCGGGAAAGCTCAACTGTTTGATAGAACATGATGAGAAGAGCCAGCATGAAGCCGAAGAGCATGAGAGTGTTCGCCGGGGTTTTTATACCCATAAGATCGGATACTGCAGCGAGCAGCCTCGGAAATATGGCAAAAATGGAAATGATTACAAATATCATTATCCACCAGATTCCAAATTTGTAGCTTAGAGTTTTTTTTCTGAGCCTTACTGCTATATAGATGATTGCAAACAGCATGCAGGCAATTACTATTATCTGAAGTCTTATAGACATGTCTTACACCTTCTTCTGTCTGTTTTTTCTGTCGATACGGGCATTGATCATGGCAAATGTAACCTTGATCATGTAGTAGAATCCTGCCTTAAGGTTGATGGAGGACTTACCTTCATTTCTTTCATGCATGATGACGGGAATCTCTGATATACTGTAGCCCTTGCTGAGCGCGATAACCGCACTTTCAGGTTCAGGATAATCCTTAGGATAAAAATCGATATATTCTTTCACGAGATTTCTGTTCATAAGACGCATACCCGAGGTGGGGTCCGTGATCTTTTTTCCCGTAAGCAGTTTTATCAGTATTGTGAAGTATTTGATCCCTGCCCGTCTGATCATATAGGACTGGAAGCCTTCCTTCTCTATGAATCTGGAGCCGATGACCATATCCGAGCCTGATTTCTGCATTTCTTCCACAAGAAGATTTAGATATTTAGCATCATGCTGACCGTCACCATCGAACTGGACAGTCAGGTCATAGTTATTCCGATAGCTCCATTTCATGCCGGTCTGTACACAGCCGCCTATACCGAGATTGATAGGAAGGTTAAGATAGTTACAGCCGATCTTTCTGAGTATGTCATCCGTTCCGTCACTTGAACAGTCATTTATGACTATGAAATCAAAATCGGGAGCATTCTCCTTAAGATCCTTTATTACATTTTCAATATTGCCCGCTTCATTGAAGGCAGGGATTATTGCCAGTTTTTTCATATTTGTCTACCCCTATTGTCATAACTTTATCAAAAGTAATCCGCTATGACAACTTTTTCTTGTTATTTATCTGTTAATACATTACAATTTTCTTTGTATGCGCTGTTTAATGCACCATTCGGCATCGTTTCGCTAATCCTGATAACACTTCTATTGGAAAACTGCCGTTATGGCTGCTTAGAGTCCGTATATTTAGTTCCACCGATATTGGATGGATTTACTGATATCAATTCAGGCATCCCTAGTATAAGAAATATGAGGTTACACAAAATATGATTTCAAAATTCAGTGTAAAAAGACCTTACACAGTATTCGTTGTTGTCGTTGCTGTCCTGGTAATAGGATATGTAGCAATGACAAAGATGACTGCCGATCTTCTGCCGGATATGGAGCTTCCGTATGTCATCGTTATGACTATGGATATGGGAGCCAGTCCGGAAGAGGTCGAAATGAACGTGACTGCACCCCTGGAGGCGGGGCTTGCTACGACTGCAAATCTGAAGACATTGCAGTCAATGTCCTATAACAGTTATTCCGTAGTAATTATGGAATATGAAGGCAGTTCCAACATGGATAAGACCATGATAGACATTCAGCAGAAGCTGGAGCAGGTGAAGAGTACACTTCCTGACGGCGTAGGTAATCCTATCATCATGCAGATTAACCCTGACATGCTCCCGATAATGGTTGCGGCTGTAGGTGTTGACGGCATGGATCCGGTTGATGTAACTGACTATGTGAAGAATGACATCGAGCCTCAGCTTGAGAGTGTTGAAGGTGTTGCATCGGTTACTGTCTCCGGTGGTATTGAACAGAAGATTCAGGTGACCATCGATAATGATAAAGTAGACAAGCTCAATAAAGAGATTTCAGATGCCATAGATTCCAAGTTCGTTAAGGCTGACAAAGAGATTAAGGATGCAAAAAGCGAGATACAGTCCGGCAAGAATAAAGTAAATGCCGGAAAGGAAAAAGCGGCAAAAGAGCTTTCAGAAGCAGAAACAACTCTTAATACAAAGAAGATAGAACTTTATCAGACAGAATCCGATCTTAAGGAACAGCTGACAACTCTTCAGACTACAGCCGAAACTCTTAAGAGTGCCATAGATGGTCTTCAGAAGGCATATGACGGTGCTACAGCTGCGGAAGAGGGACGAGCTGCCCTCACTACAGCTATAGATATGTACGATCAGGGACTCCTTGATGATACTTCATTTTCTGCTATGACAGGTATGACTATAGATGAGGCAAGAGCGAAGGTTGTCGAGCTTACGGCGGCTATAGATCAGATAAATGCATCTATACTTGAGCAGGCACCGCTTCTTGCCACCCAGGGCATAACAGTTACTTCATATAAGGATCTTCCGGCTGCCATAGCACAGCTTTCTGACAGTCTTACTCAGGTGAATGCCGGTATAGCAGGTATCAATTCGGCACTTTCACAGATAGCTGATGGAAAGATTACCATAGATGATGCGATTAAAGAACTCGGAAAGGGCTCTATACTCGGAACCCTTGAAATGAGTAATGCCATGGCACAGCTCATAACAGGCGAGGCCGCTATCAAGAATGCGGAAACTCAGATGGATGATGCCAAGAAGTCTGCCAAAGATCAGGCAGATATCTATAATGTCCTCTCTGTTGAAAATCTCAGTGCCATCCTTATGGCACAGAATTTCTCCATGCCGGCAGGCTATGTTGCCAGTGACGAGGGACAGCTTCTCATAAAGGTCGGTGACAAGGTCGAGGATGCCAAGTCACTTGAGAATCTTGTACTTGTCGATCTCGGAATGGATGGCGTGGATCCTATACATCTGAATGATATAGCAAATGTGGAGGTTATTGATAATTCCGCTGACGTATATGCCAAGATAAACGGAAAGACAGGAATCCTCGTTACATTTGAAAAACAGACAGGTTACGCGACGGGTGATGTTACCGACAGCATACTCGAGAGATTTGACCTTCTTGAAAGAGAAGAGGATAAGCATCCGGAATTCTCGGTTCTCATGAATCAGGGCGTTTATATCGACATCATCATTAAATCCATAATACAGAACATACTTCTCGGTGCGATTCTTGCCATCGGAGTGCTTATCATATTCCTTAGAGATGTCAGACCTACTATAATCATTGCCTGTGCCATACCGCTCAGTCTTGTCTTTGCGGTTGTGCTTATGTACTTCACGGGTATTACGCTTAATATCATTTCTATGTCAGGTCTTGCTCTCGGTATAGGAATGCTGGTGGATAACTCTATCGTTGTTATCGAGAATATCTTCAGACTCCGTTCTGAGGGTATGTCTATAAAGAAGGCATCGGTTTATGGCGCTTCTCAGGTTGCGGGCGCAATCGCGGCTTCAACACTTACAACAATATGTGTTTTTGCTCCTATAGTTTTCACAGAAGGACTTACGAGACAGCTCTTCGTTGATATGGGACTTACTATAGCCTATACACTCGTAGCGAGCCTTCTGGTTGCTCTGACTCTGGTTCCTGCCATGGCTCAGGGAATGCTGAAAAATGTAAAGCCAAAGGAGAGGAAAGAAAGCCGTTTTATGGATGGCTATGGAAAGTTCCTCAGAGGCTGCATGCGTTTTAAGCCTATAGTTTTCATAGTACTTATAGCGCTTCTTGCAGGTTCATTTGTCCTTGCGGCCAGCAGAGGTACTGAGTTCTTCCCTGAAATGGCTAGTACTCAGGTTACTGTAAATATGTCTGCACCCGAGGATGAGGAGAGAACCTTCGAAGAGATGGCTGATATGGCCACGGTTCTTTCAGACAGGATTCAGGAGATTGACGGAGTTGAGACTGTCGGCGCCATGATGGGCAGCGGTTCACTTCTCGGTGGACTTACTTCTGGTGGGCAGTCAAGCTCAAATAACGTAACGATGTATGTGCTCCTTAAAGAAGGCCTCAGGCTTTCAAATGATGAGATCGAGAAGAAGATAATGAAGCTTTCAGAGGATCTCGACTGTGTAACGACAGTATCGGCAGATATGATGGATATGAGCGCCCTTACAGGAAACGGAATCAGTATAAAGGTTAAGGGAAATGATCAGGAGAAGCTTAAAGCTATCGCTGCGGATATTACCGAGGCGCTTGGAAAAGTGAAAGGAATAGACGAGATAGATGACGGACTCGGTGATATGGCTTCTGAGGTGGTTATATCAGTCGATAAGGATAAGGCGGCTTCCTACAATATGACAGTTGCCCAGGTATTCCAGCTTGTAATGGCTGAACTTGCAGATACTTCATCAGCTACAAGTATCACAACCGATATAAAGTCTCTTGATGTTTATGTTGCAAGTGAGGATCAGAGTGAAGTTACGATCGACGATCTCAAAAAGCTTACATTTACATATAAGAAAATGAATGATGAGGGTGAGACAGAGGAAGAGGAGATACCTCTTACAAAGATTGCCAAATTCGTTGAGACTGAAGAACTTTCAACTATTTACAGAGATTCACAGACCAGATTTATAACGGTTTCCGGAACTCTTAAAGAGGGATATAACATAGGACTTGTTGGAAATGACGTGCGTAATGCGATTAAGAATGTAGAAATTCCTGAGGGATACGCACTTGAAATGTCCGGTGAGGATCAGGCTATAAATGAAGCGATGGAGCAGGTGCTTCTCATGCTTCTCTTAGCGGTAATTCTTATCTACCTCATTATGGTAGCACAGTTCCAGTCGCTGCTCAGTCCATTTATAATAATGTTTACTATACCGCTTGCATTCACCGGCGGCTTCCTGATGCTCTTTATAACAGGAAAAGCAATCAGTATCATTGCCATGATCGGCTTCGTAATGCTTTCGGGTATCATAGTAAATAACGGTATCGTGCTTATTGATTACATCATACAGCTCAGACGGGAGGGAATGTCCAAGAAGGATGCCATCATCGAATCCTCAAAGACAAGACTTCGTCCTGTACTTATGACTGCACTTACAACTATTATCTCAATGTCTACAATGGCGCTCGGGATGGGACAGGGAACAGAAATGTCTCAGCCTATGGCTATAGTAGTTGTAGGTGGTATGGTTTATGGTACGCTTCTTACACTTATAGCAGTACCATGTATATATGATGCCATGAACCGGGAAAAGGATATGCGTGAAGAGAATCTTGATCTTGATGAAAATGACGCGAAGAGCTTTGGTGCCATAGTACCTGAGCCGGCGCTTGCAGGAGATTCATTTGCAGTACCTGACAGAAATATGTCAGGTGAGGGCAATAATTCTACTGAAAATATAATCGGTTCACCGTTTATGGATAGACTCAGAGATATTAAAGAAAATCCGGTTGATGATGATCCGACATATGATACGTCGTTATTTGATGAAAATAATTCAAATGATATAATAGATGAATGATAGCAGGTATGGGCCAGGGTACATAGATACCTCGGACTATGCTTTTATGTGACAGGAATACCATACAAGGGGATGCACACTCGCGCGATTGGCATTTTTGAAATGGGGGAGAAGATGAGAAAGTTTAGTAAAGGACTTGCAATAGTACTTACTGCATCGATTGTATTGTCAGGGATTCCGGCGGGAAGAGTGAATGCAGCTGTGGCAGTTGGACAGCAGTATGCCACAGTTACGGACGCAAAGAAAGCAGTAGATGAAACAGCAGATACTGTGGCAGGTAATTCGACTGACAAAACAATAGACAAGGCAACTGATGGGGTGGTTGGCGACTCTGATATTACGCCGGCTGACGCAGATGGAGAATTGACCATAGACGCAGACGGTGAGGATAACCTCACAGATATGGACAAGTCCCTTGCATATTGGAGTAATTATATAGATTTTACTGTAAATGAAAGTTCTAAAACTCTGCATATCACGAAGTACAAGGGAACAGAGAAGAGCATTACATTTCCATCAATATTCAGAGACGGGAGGAATTCTTACCAGTTGTTTCTTGATAAGGATACAGACTATGGAGTGCTTGAAGATATCATTTTTGAGGATGGTATAGGCATGCCGGGGGATTCTTCTGAAATGTTTATGGAAAGGGAGAATCTTAAGTCCATATATTTTGGGGCTGCTGAGAACTGGAATGTAACCAATACTGCATCTATGTTTGACGGTTGCACGAATCTTGAATCCATAGATATGGGGCAGCTTACATTTGACAGTAATACTGATATGAATCATATGTTCTGCGCGTGTAAGTCACTTACCTACCTGAACATTTCTTCATTAAAAACAAGCAAAGTTACTGATATGTGCGGGCTTTTTGCCGAGTGCTCTAAACTGGAATCGGTATCTCTATCCGGCTTTGACTGTTCAAAAGTTGAAGACATGAGTTATATGTTTTCATCATGTTATAAGCTTTCGACCATAAACGGGATTGAAAATCTTGATTGCAGGAATGTATTGGATATGTCTACCATGTTCTTCCAGACATATGCACTGGAATATGTAGATACTTCACTTTGGCCAGCATATAATCTTACAAATGTATCGCATATGTTCAATCAGTCGGGTGTTAAGAAACTTGACCTTTCCGGCCTAAACTTGACCTACGTTTACGGTGTTAATAATTATACTCATATGCTTTTTGAATGTAATAATCTTGAGATACTTCGTACGCCGAAGGCTCTTTCGGATTCTATCAATGAAAAAGGAATAGACCTTCCAAAAGAGATGTATCGGTCCGGTGAGTATGCTGTACATTCTTCCATAAAGAATATGACCAATGCAGTGCTTACTACCAAGGTAAACAGGCAGTGGTATGACGATTATACATTCAAAACCAATGAAGAAACTGGCGTAAAGTATATTGATCTCTATGCATATAATGGTATGGATAAAACGGTAAAGATACCTGCAACTGCTAAAATATCAGGTGATGATTACAAGGTCAGACTGAGGACGGAGCATGAGGCAGAAGGCTTTGACTTTGGAACCATCAAAAATGTTTCATTTGAAGATGGAGTGACTTATGTTACTGATGTGGAAGGTGGTTCAATCTTCGGATTTTCAGAACTCGCTTCATTTGATATGAAAGGCTTTGATGTAAAGAAGCTTTCAGAGGACGAGAATGCATTTCTTAATTCAGATATTACCGTTATAAATATGTCTAACGTTGATATGACCGGAATAGAAGAGTTTAATTTCCCAGAGATAGGCGGGCTTGTCACTCCGAAGAATATGTATGGACATACCATCAATCTGGCAGCACCTCTCTATGATGCTAACCAGAACGGGTTTATACAGCTCGGAATGAATGACAGCGAAAAGATACTTACAAGAAAAAATGCATTTGAAGATAACTGGTTAAGTGATTGGGATTTTTTTAATAAATATGGAAAAGTTAATCTTGTCAGATATAATGGCCATGAAGAGCGTTATAATGTTTCCGGAATAGCTATACTTAAAGGGAACAAGATGTATCCTGTTGCAATCGGTGATTGTGACTTCGGAAACATAAAAGAGCTTGGATTCAGCTACGGTACAAATTCCGGAGTCGGACTGCCGTCTTTCGCTCATATCTTCGGATATAATCTTGAAAATGTAAGTATGGCGAATCTTGAATTCGATAGTGCAGATGGTGGAGTCGGGCTGTTTAAGGGGAATCTGCAGCTTCTGTCAGTTGATTTTGAAGGAATCATGGGTCTCAACTATGCCATGGATCTGACAGAAATGTTTGCTGACTGTGAGAAGCTCTGCATGCTGCGTCACTTTGAAGAGTTTTCTCCGACAAACCCGTATACTTATACCGGCATGTTCCGAGGCTGCAAGGAGCTTTACTATATCAATCTGGAACACATCGTCTCCAAGTCAAAGGGTACTGTTACGGATGTTAAGGATATGTTCAGGGGCTGCTCCAATCTTTTAGCTGTGGATTTCGGAAGTAAGGGGTTTGAAGCGCTTAAAAATGCTGATTATATGTTTGCAGGCTGTAGCAATCTGGAGGAGATTGATCTCAGTATTCTGAATCTTTCAAAGGTTTCTGAGGCTTCTAATATGCTTTCAGGCTGCGACAGTCTTCACAGAGTTGTTGTTCCGACATCAATGGGTGCAAATGAAATAGTGCTTCCTCACAGAATGTTTGAACTGGATACATCAGATCCTTACGATAAGGTTGATGCCGGCGCTGCAGGAAAGACACTTATATCAATCGGGGATCCTGACTTCTGGCCATTTAATGATGTTGCAAAGACAGATGTCGGAGCAAATGAAATTAAACAGGCCTTTGACCTGGAAGTAGTTGGCGGATATGGAACAGATCCGAATACAGGAAAGACAAAGTTTAAGCCGGGCAATGACGTTACAAGGGCACAGTTTGCCATAATGCTTTTCAAGATGGCAAAGGCTGAAGGACATGAAACCACAATAGGAGAGGATGCAGTAGATTTTCCAGATGTACCTGCTACCGCACAGTCTTATGAGGCAGTAGCGTGGGCAAGCAGCAACAAGATCATAAGCGGCTTTTCCAGTGGAGTTTTCAAGCCGAATAATAAGATTACAAGAGCTCAGATTACTATAATGCTCAGCAAGTACGCAGAGAAGTATGGCGTTGACACAAGTGATAGAAGCCCTGAGGCTGAAAGCTATCCTGACTATACATCAGTTGATGAGAAAACCAGAGAAACCATGAGCTGGGCTATCGCCAGCGGCATCATGTCAGGAAAGAAGAAAAATGGAGTGCTTTGCATCGCGCCTAAGGATAATGCCACAAGAGCCCAGTGCGCTATGTTTGTAATGAGATATTACAACAACCTCGGCGGAGGGACTGAGGAGAATTAGTTTTAAAATTAATAGAATAGTTTTCGGCAATCCTTATAGTAAGTAAAACAATAAATAAATAATGACAGTTATCAGTCATATCAGACGAGCATCATTCCATGTGGAGTGGTGCTTGCTTCATTTTATTAATAAATGTCAACTACCACGCACCTAAAGGTACGTGGCTTGCGACTCCCCTGTAGTTCGTTGCAATAACTCCTACATTTTGTCGGTGTAACTTCCGTGGGGTCGCACCATGGGACGGTTGACACCGCCCCTTACGACAAAGATTTACT